>CAYLYP010000052.1:0-22295 GCA_964387795.1 uncultured Bacteroidales bacterium | reverse complement strand
TTTAATAATGAAAGATGTTTAACCAATAAAATTAACTTAGCAACTCCCGGTAAATATTGATTAAATAACAGGCAATTGGTTTCGGTTTAAATATAACTATTTTGCCACAATTAAACACAACAGGTTCAGCGTTTTCAAAATAATAATAAAGATTGTCGTATGTCAAAGAATAAAACAATAAATATTGATGGTGCTGAAATTTCAATTATTGGCCAGAAGCAGGATGACTATATATCGCTAACTGATATGGCAAGGAGCCAATTACAAGATGTAGTAATTATAAAATGGTTAAGCCTGAAAAACACTATTGAGTATCTTGGGGAATGGGAAGCATTATACAATCCCGTTTTTAATTATACCGAATTCGGTACAATTAAAAATTCAGCAGGCAGTAACAATTTTGTTTTATCAGTTAAAAACTGGATTGATGCTACCAATGCTATCGGTATTTTCGCAAAAGCAGGAAGGTATGGTGGAACTTATGCACATAAAGATATTGCATTTCAATTTGGAATGTGGATTAGTCCCAGGTTTCAACTTTTGCTCGTAAAGGAGTACCAGCGGCTCAAAGAAGAAGAGAACAACCACCAAAAACTAGATTGGAGCCTGCAACGCACTTTATCAAAAGTAAACTATACCATTCATACAGATGCGATTAAGGAAAGATTAATTCCAGAAAAGCTAAGTGCAAAGCAAATATCAATTGTTTATGCATCCGAAGCGGATTTGCTGAATATGGCACTTTTTGGGGAAACAGCTGCCGACTGGCGTTTAAAAAACCCTGATGCCAAAGGCAATATGAGGGATGATGCAACGCTTGAACAACTTGTTGTGCTCTCTAATCTTGAAAGCATCAATGCCGTTCTGATACGACAAGGCTTAAATCAGTCAGAACGGCTTACTCAGCTTAACCAAATTGCCATTACCCAAATGACATCTTTGATAAACAATGTGAACTTAAAAAAACTGAAATAAATGGGATTGAAACGATAAAGATTTTTAAAACTGTCTGAATAAGCAATCCTTCCCTTTATATCAATAGTCAATGGCAAGAAACATTAAGCCACCATGCAATATAATATTTATAAAAAGAGAGAGTAGAAGCAAACAGGTTTAAGCTTTGCTGAGCTCCTGAATTGTACACCCGGATACCCATAATAGATTTATGCCCTGAAGAAGCTTATGCATTAAGGAGAATAAATTATTTTTCATGCTTATGTTGTTTTAAAGTGCCCAATACTAATTGATATACTATAGTGTCGAAGACAGGAAATAAGGTATTTGGCAGCTTGCCTTTTTTCAATAGCTGTGTAATGTGCCTGATAGATGTCTTGTTCGCACAGATATCCTGAGATCTATCTTTTGTCCTTAATGTTTAACAATGGCAGAAATGTGGTAACCAATCCCAGCGGGATTGTATGTGTATAGAATAATGCATAAGCCAATATTGTTCGACCCCGGATGGGGTCGTATGTTATATGATTATGCCCGGTTCTATAAACATTTAACCCCTTTGGGCTTATTTCATTTGCATTCATTTACTGTGCTGGCATACTAAAAAGCTGACCCGGAAATAACTTATAACAGATATATTGTGCTTTAAAAAACCACTAACAGAAAAGTGTCGAAGTCAGGGTAAAGGGAAACATTCTAAAGCTTAAGCTTATTTGACAGCTTTCAAAAAAGGGTGGAAGCTTTAAGGTCGAAGGAGCATTTGTTATTTTCAATGCCCTTAAGCGTTTGCATAAGCTCAAATTGATAAATTGAAAGCTTTTTGATCAATAATTGTCACATATATTAAGAAATAAAACCGCAAATGATTATTTTAGCACATTGATAATGAAGGTTCAATGAGCAGGAAGTGAAAAGTTTTAATAATGAAAGATGTTTAACCAATAAAATTAACTTAGCAACTCCCGGTAAATATTGATTAAATAACAGGCAATTGGTTTCGGTTTAAATATAACTATTTTGCCACAATTAAACACAACAGGTTCAGCGTTTTCAAAATAATAATAAAGATTGTCGTATGTCAAAGAATAAAACAATAAATATTGATGGTGCTGAAATTTCAATTATTGGCCAGAAGCAGGATGACTATATATCGCTAACTGATATGGCAAGGAGCCAATTACAAGATGTAGTAATTATAAAATGGTTAAGCCTGAAAAACACTATTGAGTATCTTGGGGAATGGGAAGCATTATACAATCCCGTTTTTAATTATACCGAATTCGGTACAATTAAAAATTCAGCAGGCAGTAACAATTTTGTTTTATCAGTTAAAAACTGGATTGATGCTACCAATGCTATCGGTATTTTCGCAAAAGCAGGAAGGTATGGTGGAACTTATGCACATAAAGATATTGCATTTCAATTTGGAATGTGGATTAGTCCCAGGTTTCAACTTTTGCTCGTAAAGGAGTACCAGCGGCTCAAAGAAGAAGAGAACAACCACCAAAAACTAGATTGGAGCCTGCAACGCACTTTATCAAAAGTAAACTATACCATTCATACAGATGCGATTAAGGAAAGATTAATTCCAGAAAAGCTAAGTGCAAAGCAAATATCAATTGTTTATGCATCCGAAGCGGATTTGCTGAATATGGCACTTTTTGGGGAAACAGCTGCCGACTGGCGTTTAAAAAACCCTGATGCCAAAGGCAATATGAGGGATGATGCAACGCTTGAACAACTTGTTGTGCTCTCTAATCTTGAAAGCATCAATGCCGTTCTGATACGACAAGGCTTAAATCAGTCAGAACGGCTTACTCAGCTTAACCAAATTGCCATTACCCAAATGACATCTTTGGTAAACAATGTGAACTTAAAAAAACTGAAATAAATAGGATTGAAACGATAAAGATTTTTAAAACTGTCTGAATAAGTAATCCTTCCCTTTATTTCCATAGACAATGGCTAGAAACATAAAGCCAGTTTGAAATGTATTTACGGTAACTATTTTCGACCGGTTCCAGGGCATACTGATGTCTCAGTTGAGCTTGTAAGGGTTGCGGATTTTTAACTCATGCCTTCTCATCAGGAACATCAATGCAAAAACAATTAAGGCACTGACAATGGCTAACCAATAGTCATTTTGGCCTGTGCCTATATTATCAATGTTATTGGAAGTGATTTGGTTATGGTTGAGGTAAAAAAACAAAACAGCGGCTGCATTATTAACAAAATGTGCAAACACAGGCACCCAGATATTACCGCTATAATAGACCATATAGCCAAATAAAACACCAAGGAGCATCCGTGGGAGGAAGCCAAAAAACTGTAGGTGGAAGCCGCTAAAGAGAATTGCAGAAATCCAGATGGCAAGGTGTGCGTTTTTTGTCCAGTCTTTAAAAATTTGCAGAATAATGCCCCTGAAAATAAACTCTTCACCGATGGCAGGTATAACGGCAATAAGGAAAATATTGAAAATCAAAGCCTGAACGCTGCTAACGCCAAGCAGGGTATTTGTAAGGATGCCTGCTTGTTCTTCTTTTTGCCGGATCCAGTTATCGAGGCCACTCAAAGATTCGGGGAGTGTAAGGCTGTTGTTGAACTCCATGAGGTAGTTAATGGCAGGTGCAATGGCAATGACAATAAGGAATGCCAGTATCATAGAATTTATCTGGGGCCAGATATTTGTTTTCAGGTAAGATTGGATCGTTTTTCCAACAAAGAATGCAAAGAGCAGGGCAGGGAAAATGAAACCTCCCAGGTGGCTTAGCAACTGAGAGTACCTTAAAGCCATCAGGTCGTTTGGGTTTAAGAATGCCATCTGGTTGAAGGATTGCATGTCAATTGGCTTGCCTGCAATAATAATATAGACCCAAAGCCCCAGGAACATTGTCAGGGAGATGCTAAAGACAAAAGTAAGGATTAAGATAAATATCTTGGCAGCAGGATGGATGCGGTAAAAAATCCCTTTCAAGCGCATGGTTTTGCAATGATTTTAGGTAATAAAGTGCAGTGCTTTTTTGTAAATTTGCAGGGCAATCAAAAATAATAAAAATTTCGGGTCGAAACGAAGATGTTTGCAAATGGTAGAAAAAAGCCAATGAGGATAGCAAGCATGAAGTTTGTACCGATCAAAGGCAAAAAGTCAATAACAATTGAAAACAACAACAAATGCAGGAAAAGTATATAAAAATTGGTTCGCTTGAGATTCCTGATTTTCCATTGATATTGGCTCCGATGGAGGATATTACCGATCCTCCGTTTCGGATGATCTGCAAGGAGATGGGAGCAGATATTGTATATACAGAATTTGTTTCCTCCGAAGGCTTGATACGTGATGCAGGGAAGAGCGTTCAGAAATTGGACATTTATCCGGGCGAAAGGCCTGTAGCTATACAGATATTTGGCAATAGCATTGAGTCAATGGTAGGGGCAGCCAGGTCGGTTGAGCAGGCTGCACCTGATTTTATTGATATTAATTTTGGGTGCCCTGTTCGAAAGGTTGCGATGAAAGGAGCGGGGGCTGGTCTTTTGAACGATGTCCCCAAGATGGTAGCAATGACTGAGGCAGTAGTAAAATCAGTAAAACTGCCGGTAACGGTAAAAACCAGATTGGGCTGGGACCAGAGCCAGAAGAATATTGTAGATATAGCCGAACGACTTCAGGATGTTGGGATTTCAGCTATCGCCATTCATGGCAGGACACGTTGTCAGCTCTATGGGGGACAGGCCGACTGGACGCTGATAGGGGAGGTAAAAAACAATCCCAGGATGACAATTCCTGTGTTTGGAAATGGGGATATTAAAGATGCCTTAAGGGCAAAAGAAGTGAGGGATACTTATGGGGTGGATGGTGTTATGATTGGCCGGGCTACCATAGGCAATCCCTGGATTTTCAGGGAAATAAAGCATTACCTGGAGACAGGGCAAATCATGGCACCACCTACTTTAAAAGAAAAAGCAGAAATCTGTCGCCGTCATATCATCGAGAGCGTGAAATGGAAAGGCGACAGGGCAGGGGTTTTTGAAATGCGCAAGCATTATGCTCAATATTTCAAAGGGATCCCTCATTTCAAACCATACAGGATGGAGCTTGTTGAAGCAGGCAGCCTTGATATGGTGCTTGAAATCCTTGACCGGATTGCAATGGAAAAAGACGAAGCCCTTTTTGCAGATTAAGGCTTTAAGAGGCTTTCTTTAAAGACCCCGTTTTCAAAGATGTCATCAATACTTTCTTTTGAAAGATCGAGCCAATAGGCGTTCAGTCCTGCTTTTTTTGCTCCTGCAACATGTTGTGCAGTATCATCAATAAAAAGGGTCTCAGAGGGCTTTAAATTGTTTTCGGAGAGGATATGTTGGAAAGCTTCAATGTTTGGTTTTCTGAGCTTGATTTCGTGTGAGAGGTATTGTTTTTCGAAAAGCATTGAAAGGGATTCATAGCCATGTTCGGCAAGGAGGTATTTAGAGTATTCAGGATAATGTATTGCGTTGGTATTGCTAAGTAAAAATGTGCGATAATATTTTTTTGCATTTTCAAGAAGGTGAATCCTTTGTTTTGGCATGTCAAGCAACATTGCATTCCATGCACTGTCGATGTCCTGATCGGAGATATTAAGGCCGGAAATAGTTCTGATTTCATTACGGAACTCATCAGGGGATATTGATCCTGTATCCAGTTTGTCGAACAAATGAATTTGGTTTGCCTGGCTAAACAGTTTTTCAAAATCTGTAATTCCAAGATTTTCAAATGATTTAATAGTGGCGAGGTAATCAATATTAAGGAGTACTCCACCAAGGTCGAAGATGATATTTTTGATGCGCATAGGGAGAAAAATTTTTTAAAAAAAAACGGGTAATTTTACATTAATTGTTTTAAATTTGCAAACCCAAAAACGAGGGCAAAGATACAAAAATATTGGGCCCATAGCTCAGTCGGTTAGAGTAGCTGACTCATAATCAGTTGGTCCCTGGTTCGAGCCCAGGTGGGCCCACCCAACAAAAAAAGCGCTGTTGAAGCAATTCAGCAGCGCTTTTTGCGTTATTGTAATTAAATTGATAAATGATAGCTGTTTTGCTAAACAATAGCTGGCACTTAAGGGATAAAAACCTTATTTTTGGTGCGCATTCAATAAAATGATTTTTTATTGGATAGCTAAAAAATTGTTGAAGGAGGAAAGTTTTGAAAATCGCAGTAAATACCCGTTTGTTGTTGGAAAACCGTCTTGAAGGGATTGGATGGTTTACTTATGAAACATTTAAAAGGATTGTAAGGGATCATCCTGAGCATGAGTTTTATTTTATTTTTGACAGACCCTGGAGCCAGAAGTTTATTTTTGGCCCTAACGTGAAAGCGGTGGCCCTTTTTCCCCAGGCACGCCATCCGTTTTTGTATTTGTTGTTTTTTGAATGGGCTGTTGCACGTTATCTGAAAAAGATTAAAGCCGATCTCTTTATCTCACCCGATGGGATACTCTCATTGTCTTCAACAGTGAAACAAATCCCCGTAATCCATGATTTGAATTTCATGCACAATCCTGAAAATCTCCCCTTTCTTACCAGGATGTATTATACAAAAATGTTTCCTCGTTTTGCTGCAAAGGCAGAAAGGATATTAACGGTTTCAGAGTATTCGAGGCAGGATATCTCAGAGGTTTTTTCAATAGATGAAAAAAGGATAGATGTATCTTATAATGGTGCAGGAGCTTATTTCAAGCCAATTGAAGAAAGCAGGAAGAAAGAGGTGAGGGATGCTTTTGCAAAAGGGTCTGATTATTTTGTTTACGTGGGCGCTTTCAATAAGAGGAAAAATATTGGAGGGATGCTAAGGGCGTTCGATATTTTTAAAGAGACAGATGAAAAAGGGATAAAATTGGTATTGGTAGGTGTGTCCATGTTTAAGAACCATGACATAGAACAGGTTTTAGGCAGGATGAAGCATAAAGAGGATGTATTGTTCACAGGCAGGGTGCATCACGAAAAATTAAGTGATATTGTAGGTTCAGCGCTTGCATTGGTATTGGTATCACATTTTGAAGGTTTTGGGATCCCAATTGTTGAAGCTTTTAAATGCCATGTGCCAGTGATAACTTCCAATACGACAAGTATGCCTGAGGTGGCCGGTGATGCAGCAATACTTGCCGATCCTTCATCAGATGATTCCATGGCATTGGCGATGAAGCGCATGGCAATAGATGATGATTATCGTGAAAAAATTATTGAAAGGACGAAAACAAGAAAAGATGTTTTTTCATGGGACAATACAGCCAGGGATGCATGGGCTTGTATTGAGAAGTGTTTGTGAGGCTCAAGGGTGTTTTTACCTGTTTTTGCCCCGCACGATCCATTCTAAGCTTGTCGATTAATTGGTGTCTGGTATGTGAATGGAATAAATTTTAACCTTATGAATACTTGTTATATGTCTAAATCATTTAAAGAATTAACAAGAAGGAAGAAATCACGGAGACTGTTTGGCAGCCCTTTACATAACTTTGTAACCAGCGTTTTGTAATTGTAAAAAGTAAAAACAAATAAAGGGAATCTGGTTTATGAAAACATTTCTCCATCTTGCCATTTTAAAAGTAATCACCTGGGGCGTAGTCATATTATTTTATACAGGCTGTGAAGCACCCGGAACAAAGCTACACAAGAGGCCATCATCGGATTTCACATTTGTTTTTCTTACCGATATTCATTTGCAGCCAGAAAGGGGTGCAATAGAAGCATTTGGCCAATTGATTGATAGTGTGAATGCACTAAACCCTGATTTTGTAATTACCGGGGGGGATTTGATTTATGATGTCCTTGGGAAATCTTATTCAAGGGCAGATTCATTATACGATTTGTACGACAGTCTTTCTGCCCGTTTTAATATGCCTGTATATAATACAATGGGCAATCATGAGCCCTTTGGGATTTATGAAAAAAGCGGGGTTTCGGAGAGCCATCCAGAATATGGGAAAAAGATGTTTGAGAATAGAATTGGTCCCCGCTATCAGTCGTTTGTTCACAAAGGATGGAAGTTTTTTCTTCTGGATTCCTTTGAAGCAACCCCTGAAAGAAAATATCGTGGCTGGGTAGATCAGGAACAATTGGACTGGTTGAAAGACCAATTGGAATCAACGCCAAAGGACATGCCATTGGTTGTTGTGTCACATATCCCCTTTGTTACCATTGGTACACAATTGATGTATGGCAGCCTTGAAGCCAATAAAGATGGTGTTGTTGTAGGTAATAGTAAAGATGTTTTAAAGATTTTTGAGGGACATAACCTTCAGATGGTATTACAGGGGCATCTTCATGTCCAGGAGTATATAGAGTTTAACGGGCAAAGGTTCCTCACAGGTGGTGCTGTTTGCGCACGTTGGTGGAGAGGACCCAACGAAGGGATGCCCGAGAGTTATGTAAAGCTTAAGGTAAGTGATAATGAATTAAGCCACGAGTTCAAAACCTTTGGATGGGTAGCAAAACCCTAATTAAAACGATGATATTTTAATGGCAGCATTGACTAATAAAAATCAATGCTGCTTTTTTTATTTTGTTACAACAGGTATTTCAATAAATGAGCTGTGAGTATCAGAGCTCAGGATGCTAAAATGGCCATTGGGTTTGTTGACACTATTTAATGCGTTATCAATATCAGCAGCACAGATGCTGATGCGTATGGAATGTCCTTTTTTTACGAGATGGGATAAGGGGATTAAATCAAAGCAAAGCAAGACCGGTTCGCCCGGTTTGCATGGCCTTAAATCTTCCTCATAGCGCCTGAACCAGGGAGTGTTAAGGTTTTGGTACGGAGCTTTTGAAGCCAGACGGTGAGATGCCCTTATACAGCCTTCTGTAAGGTTAACAGACTTCCCTTTTTCATCAACTTCATTTAGATAAACAAAGAGCTCAAAATCTATCTGTGAAGGGATTACCCAAAGGTATAGGATTGGGTGACCTGTAATAAGCATATCATTATTTAAGGGGAGGGAGGTATATGTAAGGCTTTTTTTATCATTAAAAGTCATATCCGGAGTTGAAAACTTAGCGCCATGAGTTGCGGCCCATCGGCTTGAGTTTCCTGAGCTTGTTGTTAAGTCGAAGATATATGTATCAGAAAAGGATTCATCCCTTACAGGGGGGAAAACATTTTCCTGCATTGTAGCCAAAGGGCGGGATGGGATTCCTGCACCAAGGAAGTATGTTGATACTTTTGTCCCATTAACGGGCCATGTGTCTGATGCTGCCCATCCTGATCCACTTTCGGTGCCTGAAGTATGATAATAAACCGGCTTTTCGGCCATAACCCCATTATCGGTATCTTTCAACCAATAGTCGAACCATCTGATCCTCTCAATTGTAAGGTCAAAGTTATCGTTGTTTCCATGGTGCCAGGAACCGATAGAAATTTTATGAGGTGCAATCAGATTTGCAAACCACAAAAGGGCATCTTTGATATATGCATCCTGCCATCCGGCAAAGATATAAGCCGGTATCATTGCCTGGTTTATTTCTTCAAGATAATTTGAAGGACTGTTTTCAATAAAAGGATAAAAGCCTATGCTGTCGTGCCATGCATCCCTAATGGGCAATAATGAAGCATTAAGTTCATCAGGATAAATATTTTTTGCCCTTTGGATGATTGCCTGACGTATTGCCTGAGCTTCCGGATCATTATCAACCGGGGCAGGATTTCCTTCCATGTCAAGGTATCTGATGAGGTTTCCCCATACGTCATTAAAAGGTTTTTTAAAAATACCACCCTGATAAATAAAATCATAAGTGTCGAACATTGCCATTTCAGGAAATATGGCTTTAAGGTTTTTGGGTTTTGTGGAAGCAACCATGTATTGAGAGATGCCCATATAGGAGCGTCCAAACATTCCAACTTTGCCATTGCACCATTTTTGTGAAGCAATCCATTGGGTAATTTCATATCCGTCAAAAGCTTCATCCCTTGAAAATTCACCTTTCCTCCAGCCAGTAGAAGCACCGGTGCCCCTTGCATCGGCAGCAACAATGACGTATCCGTATTTTATCATCTTCTGGATTCCTTCATGCCCAAGTATTGAAGTACGGGTTCCGTTTTTAATCATGCCCCTTTGGTATCTTTGCAAAGACCATAGCACGGGAAGGGCTTCACTTTCAGCTTTCCCATCAATGGCCGGTCTGATGATGTCAAGCGCTATTTGGGTGCCATCCCTCATAGTGATATATTTTGATTCAAAAACCCAACTGTCATATATTGGTTTTGAATATCCGGTATAATGCCCGGGAGAAGATGTTTTTAGGTCGGAAAAGCTTTCGTCATTAAATTCTGTTCCCCAGTTAGCAACCACATCAGATATTTTTCTGTCTTTATCGGTTTTAAGTTTCCGGTTTGAAGTACTTGCCCCCTTGGCAGTCAGTTCTGCTGCCTTCCAGTTGCCAAGGGTATATTTATATTCAAATGAATTGTTCTTAGGAAGTTTGACGGCTAAATAATAGGTGCCGGGGGCGATAAGCTTCATCCGATATTGGTTGTCATAAGCAATCCATTCGTTAAATGATCCGGATATAAAAACCTGTGAATAAGCTCTTGGCAGGACAGGGGTTTTTACAGTGAATTCAATATTTATATATTCGATGTTGTCGTCCGAAAATAATTCATTGTTTATGGTTGGGAGGGATTCAATGCCAGATGTTTTCAATGAGGCTTGTGTTTGATGCGCAAACATGCTTGTTTCATCCGAAAAGGAAAAAAATAACAGGCATAAAGCCAGGATAGGGATGGACTTTAATATTTTTAAAGAAGCTGACATAGCAATAAAGGTTTTGGTGATAATATCCAAAAAGACAATCAGTCTGAGGATATAAGCGAAAATAGGCTTAAAGTGGAAGAAATCCAAAACAAAGAGATGAAAAAAACTTTAAAAGCTGTCTTTTCCGGTTAATAGTGACAGGTGACATTGTGAAAGTTTAATCTGGTTCTGGTCCCAGAGGTGCAAACCGCTGCCAAGGCAATATTTATGGAAGCTGCAGAACCTGCAAATGCCTGTTTTTGTCCAGGAGCGGTCGCGCATGACAATGAACCTTTTTTCCCAGATATCAATAAAATCTTCCTGTAATAAATTTGCCTGGATAAAGGAATGATCCATGTGCTGGCAGCCTGTGACTGAGCCATCAGCTAAAACAGCAGCCCTTTCAATCCCTGAGGGGCAAAAAAAGAAACCATCCCTGACTTCATTCTCATAACTTCCCAGAAAGCCATCG
This sequence comes from uncultured Bacteroidales bacterium, assembly GCA_964387795.1. Taxonomy (GTDB): domain Bacteria; phylum Bacteroidota; class Bacteroidia; order Bacteroidales; family UBA7960; genus CAYLYP01. Next base: position 11,108 of record CAYLYP010000052.1, on the reverse strand, counting down.
CAGCCGAGGTTTATTCTCATTTCGCTGTTTTCCTTTGATGTTTTAATAAATTCTAATAAAGTAGTGAAATCTTCACGGTTGGGCAGGAGGTCTTCAGGGACCAATGGATTGCTGTTAGGGCTTAAGCTATCGATAATCCATTCATGGGTCCCATGTTTTATTAATAGGTCTTTAATGAAGCTAAGGTCATTTACATTAAAATGATTGACGGTAGTATGTGCCTGAATGATGAGGCGGGCTTGCCTGGCAGCAAAGCCTAAAGCCTGAAGGATCCCGATAAAGGCATCAGGGTTGTTTCTAAGAAAGTTATGGTTTTGTTCAAGGCCGTCAATAGGTAATACTATTTGTGTCATCCCGGCTTTACAAAAGTCCTGAAGCTTATTCTGGGTAAGGAGCATCCCGTTGGTTTCAATGCCCCAATTAAAGCCCAGACGGGATATCTCTTCTCCATAGAAGCAAAGATTATCAACCATCAGAGGTTCGCCCCCACCAATGAGGATGAAAATCTCCGAGGGATTGTATTTGTTGGATAATTGTTTTAAATGGGAAAGAAAAATATCCGGTGATAGGTCTTCATTTTGATTAATGCTATTGTCATTGCATTGAAAATTAATAAGATTGTTTTTTGTGGATATTTGCCAATAAATGTGTTTGAGTTGATGAAGGCCTCTCAACCCATTGGAATAATGCCTGAAAAGCTCAAGTTGCCTTTTCTTTTGAGCAGGAATCTTCAGGGGATTATTCATGATTAGCGGCTGATTAATACTTCATTCTCATTCGAAAGGGCTGAAGAAAAGACTGAAGATGCCCCTGATTGTCCCATTTGCTGGTTCTTGCTTAATTGCATAAGACTTTCAGATATGTGTGCTTCAATCTTGGGGAGCAAAGCCAGTTGTTCCCTGACAGGGGTTATATTTTTAAGCTTTGAAGTATTGAGTGACTGATAGTCCAATGGGTGGTTGTTTTGCAGAAGATGGGACTGATATCCCGACAAGACTAAAAGTTTGCCAAAGAATTGACATTTTAATCTTAATACCCGATGGTTTACGGCTGTAAAAAAATTCATAAGCTTTATTTTTAGCAGCATTGGCACTACAAAAACTATTTCAGCATTAAGGTTGAAATAATATACTAGTAACTGAAAATATGATAGGTTTATTATGCAAGATGAAAAAAAAATATTTCAGGTTGCGTTTATACTGTTAATTTATGTGTTTTTTATTGTTTTCTCCTCTTTTTCCATTTTAATCCATTCTTTTAGACCAAGATAGGCAATCAAAAGAAATACCAGATATTGGAAACTAGTAAATGTTAATCCTTTAATAAAATAAAGGGGGACAGAAATCAGGTCGCCAATAATCCAATAAATCCAGTTTTCAATTCTCTTTAATGCCATATACCACATTCCAACCAGGAATATAGCAGTGGTGAAAGAATCAACCCATGGGATATACGAATTCATGTATTGGGTATCGTCATGTTTGAAAAAGTATAAAAGGCCCAAAATGACCCAATACAGTATTACAACAGATGAAATCCCAATCCATTGTTCTTTTTTTGTATTCCAGCGGACAGGTAAAAGCTGTTCGTTTTTATCCCTGTGTGTCCATTTATACCATCCAAAAACGCTCATGATGAAATAAAAGAAATTTATTCCCATGTCAGCATATAGTTGTGCCACATAGCAGATATACACATAAATCAAAACGCTTATAATCCCGGTGGGATAAACCAGTATATTAACTTTGCGGGCGTACCATACACTTAGCAAACCAAATATTACTGCAATGGCTTCAATCCATGTTGTTTGCAGGATGTTATTCAAAAATAAATCCCAGAAATCTGAAATATTCATTATTCTTCAATATTCAATATGTTCGGTGGCAAAAGTAATAAAACAAAATGAAATCATTTGTATAAAAAATAAGCCCCGGATCAAAGAATCCGGGGCTTGAAATTTAAGGGAATTAAATATTTGGAGAGAATTAAATCGTTTCGGGGCTCATCATGATTTCAATCACATTTCCCTGTCCAAACCAGCTTTTAGCTGTATTTCGGATAGATTCGATGGTAATTGAATTGACCCTGTTGTCAAAACCATCAATGATGTTTTTGCCGGTCTTATCTTTTGTGCGGATAGCTTCAAACCAGTACTGGTTTTCTTTCAGGTTTTCAGGCTGTGATTTGAAAAAGCTTTCTTTAACTTTTTGAAGATCTTCAGCACTTGGCCCTTGCTCAACGAGTTTTTGCATTTCCTGATGGACAACAGCAATTAGCTCCTGGGCCATCTTTGGATCTGTATCAAAACTGATTACAATTTCAAATCCTCCCTCAGGGATAGGAGATACTTCACCATAAACACCAACTCCATAACTGCCACCTTTTTCTTCCCTGATTACTTCAAGATATCTTAAATTGAGAAGATAAGTGATGGCTTCCATGTTTACCAATGCTGCTTCATCATAGTTTGCTTTTCCATGGCAATAGACAAAAACGGTTGATTTTGGAACCTGCATATTCTTTTCAAAGTGATTTGTCACTTTTCCGGGAAGAGGTTTTACATTGTTGTCTTTCCAGTTGTCTTCTTTTTTAGAGAATGGCAATGAAGCCAAATAGGTTTCAGCAAGCTTTTTAACTTCTTCAGGTTTTACATTTCCGGTAAAGACAAAGGTGAAGTTAGCAGCATTGGAGAAGCTTCTTGAATACATTTCAAGCACTTTATTATAATCAACCTGACTTAGGGTTTTGGGTGTCAGTAATTGTTTTCTGGAACTGCGGCCTGAAAGATAAACCGAAATGGTATCTTGCAGATGGCTAAGCGGGTTCAGGTTTCTGTTGGCGATGAAAGCCTGAATACGTCCCATGATGTTGTTAAATGATTCGAGATCAGTGCGTTGGTTTGTGAAGTGTAAATTTGTAAGTTGAAGCATTGTCTCCAGTTCAGAGGGTTTGCATGAGCCTTTAAACCCTTTTTCATACTCATCAATAAAAGGTTTTAGGCTTACCATCTTGCCTGTAAGCATTTTGTCAAGGTCATTTTGGGAAAATGAACCTAATCCATTAGCGCTGATGATGTCATTGGTTAATAAGGCTGATGCCATATATGATTCATCAAAGATGGAATAACCTCCGGGAGCATAAGCAGAAAGCAGTACTTCCTCTGTTTTGAAATCAGTAGGTTTAACAATTACCTGTACTCCGTTTGAAAGGATATACTCATAGGTGTCCCAGTTTGTGTCATGGTTTTCTTTAACTGTTTTACCAGCTTTTGGTAAGGATGCCATCAGAGGAGATGAAATTGTATTGTCGGCATAAGCTTCAGTTGCAGAATTTGAGATGGTGTTAAAGATGTTGACCATTTGTGTTTCTGAAGGCACAGTTTCTTTGTCTGAAGCGCTAATTGTAGCAACAACATTATCTTTTGTGATAATGGATTTGGTAAGGGTGTTTATTTCATTAAGGCTAAGGCTTTCAATGATAGCTTTGGATGCCTGGTAATAATAATCAATTGAAGGGGCTGGTTCGCCAAAGAGGAAATGGCTGAAATAGTTCCATACCAGGTCATTGTTCTTTTGATCGTTCTTTTCGTTATACTGTTTCTCAATTGAGGATAAGAGGTTGAGTTTTGCCCTATCAAGCTCTGAACCTAAGAAACCATGCTGTGCAGCCCTTTGGGCCTCAGTAAGCATAAAAGTATAGGTGTTTTCGACCATTCCGGGTTTACTAACGCCATACAGAGTAAATGACTCAACAGTAGTAGCAGTAAAGAATCCGCCATAAAATCCATAAGCGCCCATAAAAGGAGGGTTACCTGTTTGGGTAATTTCCTGGAAACGCTGGTTGATCATATCTGAAATAAGGCTAAGTGCCAGGCTTCTCTTAAGATAATCAGTATTTTTTAGGTTTTTGGGTGTTGAAGGATGCTTGAAATAAACAGCTATTATATTACGGGTGGCTTCAGGATCGGTTACAATGGCAGTAAGTAGGCCTTTGTGATCAGGAACGTTTGCATAGAAACGTTCGGGTTTATTATCAGGAACCGGGATTTTTGAGAAAAGGTCTTTTACCTTTTGTTCCATTTTACTTCCATCAAAATCCCCTACAACGATAATAGCCTGAAGGTCGGGACGATACCAGTTTTTATAAAAGCTAATAAGTGTTTGATGCTCAAAGTTATTGATTACATTTATATCACCAATCACATCACGTTTCCCGTAAAGAGAGCCGTTCATGATTTTTGCAAGCATCTGGGTCTGGATCCTGAACTCAGGGGTTCTTCTTGTTCTCCACTCTTCCCTGATAACCCCTCTTTCGGCATCAATTTCGGCAGGCTCATAAGATACCTGGTATGCCCAGTCATGCAATACAAGAAGGGCTGAATCAACAAGGCCTTCTCTCATAAGAGGCACATCTGATAAATTATAGCAGGTTACGTCAGTGCTTGTAAAAGCATTAACATTGTGTCCAAACTTAACACCTGCTTTTTCTAGGAAGTTAATGATCCCTTTTTTTGGGAAGTTTTTAGTTCCATTGAAAGCCATGTGCTCGGCAAAATGGGCAAGCCCATTCTGTGCATCTGTTTCCAGAATAGCTCCTGCATTGGTTACAATGTAAAAATCAGCCCTTTGTGAAGGATTATGATTTTCAAGGATGTAATAGGTCATCCCATTTTTTAGAGTGCCGTATCTTAAGGCAGGATCTAAAGGGATTTCTTTTGATGGAGACTGAGCAAAAATACCAGTTGTGGTTAGCAACCCAATCACAAATAACAATAGCTGTTTTGATGTTTTCATTTTAGATGATTGTTGTTTCCTTTTATAAAAAAATGATTAGACAACCTAAGCAAATTTGGCTTAATTTGAATCTTCGGATTTGATGCTTTTTGAAGTTATTTTGAAAAACATCTTCTGGAATCTTCTTTTGAGTTGTCCTAAATGATTTGTTAATGCTTTTCTTGTTTATGAAAAAGTATGCCAATCTGCATAATTAAAATACAACCAATGTATTAGGATGTATTGGTTGGATAGATAAGCTATTGGGTTTGATAAAAAATAATGTATTAATTGTCCGCTTTTGAACGCATGTGTCCGCTTTTGGGCAAATGCTATAAAATCATTTTAGGATGAAGTTTTCCTCAAATAAGAAATGCTCTTTCGCGTATTGAATAAGAGCTTGTTGTCCAAGAATATAAGACAATAATAAAGGAACCTAAAGGTCTTTGCATACGTAATTGCCCTATTGATTAATCTGTTCGGGGAGCCTTGCCCATTCTTCCCTGATTTTCTTTGGAAGGCCTGAGACAACCAAAAAATAGGATTCAAGGATCCAGTCTTTAATCAGGTTATCGCTGATGGAGCCATCAAAGATAACAGTGTTCCAGTGTTTTTTATGCATATGGTGGCCAGGTATAACTGCCGGATAACGTTCTCTTAGTTCAATGGCTTTTTCGGGATTACATTTTAAATTCACGCTGTCAAATTCCTCAACATCTGCTAAGGCAAACATCTTACCCATAACTTTATATACAAGGGTTCGGTTGTCGAATGGAAATTCCTGGCTAACACCTCTAAGGTTAAGGCAGAAATTATGAAAGCTTTCTATATCCATAGCTCTGGCTCAAATTGATTAATATGATAATAATTGCGATAAAGATACTGATATGGTTAACATAAATCAAGGATTTTAAAAAGTAAATCTGTTTTTTCTGCCTTTATGTTTTATAAAATCTGTTGTTCAGGGGATGTCAGTTTTGCTGTTGTTTTAATACCATTTGCCTTTCTGATGTTTGATACTATTGCTGCTGTTATTATTAATTATAGTATTCAGTATAAGCATAATAAATAATGCTGTTGTTTTTAAAACTATGGCATTTAATAAGCTAAAACATCAGGCTTGATAATAAATATGTTTATTTAGGTGTAAAAAAAGACGTTATATATCATAATGATATATAAAAAAAAGATACATTTGATGTGCCTTGAATAAAGGCTCCCCCCTTATTGAAAAAATCATTATTCATCAATGAATTTTTAAAAAATGTCCCTAATTGGTATTTTAAGAAAAACACTTGTTGATTCCCGTTCTGATAAATCAATTGCTTTTAAGTTTCGTCAGCGTAGGGCATTAAGGATTCTTGCCCTTATTAATGATTGCTACCAAAAGTATCATCAGGTAAATATCATTGATATTGGTGGGACAAGGGCTTATTGGGATATTATACCATATAGCTTCCTCAAGGAAAGAAACGTTCGTATTTCGTTAGTTAACCTTAATATGAAAACAGCTTTATCCTCAGGAGAGGAGGTGTTTTCTTATGTTTCGGGGAATGGATGCGATCTAAATGCATTTGAAGATAAATCTTTTCATATAGCCCATTCCAATTCGGTGATTGAACATGTTGGCAAATGGGATGACATGCTTAGGTTTTCAAATGAAACAAAAAGAGTAGCCCAATCCTGGTATCTTCAAACCCCAAACTATTGGTTTCCTTTTGAGCCCCATTTTGTTGTGCCGTTTTTTCATTGGTTGCCCAGGGGGATCAGGGTTTTTATGGTGATGCATTTCAGGCTTGGCTGGGGCAATAAGCCTGACAATATCCAGGATGCGAAGGCATTGGTAAATAGTTGCAATCTTTTATGCAAAAGAAAACTAAGGAAACTCTTTCCCGAAAGCTCCTTCTATAAAGAGAGGTTCTTATTCTTTAATAAATCACATATTGTTGTTAAAAATGCTTTTTATTAAAATCCCTAATTAATGACAATTTTTTTTGTTTTATCCAAAATAATCATTGGTATTGAATGAAGGTTAATGGAATATGAATACAGCGTATTATCTATTGATGTCTTTTTGACTATACGCGCATTAGCTGCTGTGTGAGAGTTTGGCTGGACTGGATTTTCATTTGATGTCTTTTTGCATGTATGTCCCATTACAGATTCTTTTAGGATGCAATTCCCGGATTCATCAAAGCATTGAATGTTATAAACCTCAAAGTTGATCAAAAAAGTCCGCCTGATGATGGGTTTTATCTTTACATCCGTAATAAACTCAAGGTAATAGCATTCAACACCGTAGCCATAACCATAGGATTGGTTTATAGAGGTACTATAATCTGATTCATAAAAACTATTTTTTATAATCCCTTGTGAAATAATGTTCAATTCAGTGGAATCGGATATGATAATAAAATCCGTTTTGACGCCCCCTAATTTTTCAAACAAGGATTGGGCCTGGAGGTTGGAAACCAGGAATACAAAAAGGCAAAATGCCAATAGTTTGGAATTCTTTAGGATTGATTGCATGGGTTGTTTTTAAGAGTTAGTGATTGTTTTATTAATATGAGTTTATTAAATGATCCAAATATGATTGGATACAATAAGAAACATGGGAGTATGCCCCGTATTGTTAAAAACAGGCTTAAAAAGGCTATTCTTTACCCAGTAGCCATTTAAAAATCTTATACGAAGCCGAGAAGTAGCTTTCTTTCTGAATGGCATCAAGTTCCCCATAATCAAGCCAAACTCCTTTGCATTTTTTGCAATAGTCGATGACCACATTTTTATCTCTTGGGTGGCTCCTTTTAAGCAGGGCAGGATGATCCTCACACATGGGGCAACGTAGCTGGATCATCTGAACTTCTTTGGAAGGGATGTTTTTTATTTCGAGCAGGGTGGGTTCGATGAGCTTTTCAAAATGGGATAATTCACCATTATCAAACCAAAGCCCTTCGCAGGATGCACATTTATCTATTTCAATGCTCCCGCTTGAGCTCATGATAATCTCTTTGGTCAGTTCTGTTTTACATCTTGGACAATTCATCTTGTTCTTTATTAAAAAGTAAATAAGCAGTAAACTTTTTTTGAATAAACATATTTCGGACAGGGAGAATAATACAAATATACATTATTAAAGGAGACTTGGAATAAATTAAAATAAAAAGAGGATTATTTTGAAGAATAATTCAAATAATCCTCTTTATGTGATTGAAAATCTGTTGATTATTTTGTTCTTTTACCCAAATCAATGAGCTCCTGGATGTTTTTTACATTAACAGGGATCAGGTAAAATCCATATTGATAATCCTGATTATATTTTAACCTGTATTTATCCAGGGGAAGGGAATACCAGCTATCAACACCACCAAGGCCTCGTTGGCCATAGTCGATGTTCCATCTAATGAAATCGCGCTTTTTCACATGGTTGATGATTTTTAGTTCTTTGTTAATCGGGCCATAGTCATAGTATTCGCGTGCATCAAAGTCTTGCGACAGGTAAGGCATTGCTGTTGTTTCAAAACCTTCCTTATCAATATGGTAACAAACAGCCATGAGTCCTGCTCCATCGTTGTTTGTCAGTGCTGCCCACCTGACATCGGTTTTATTGCCATTTTCCTGAGGCCTGATATATGGAACCATTTGTTCGGTGACATTGCTTTGGTAAACATCAACAAAAGCTGATGATTTCCTGTCGCAATAGTTTTCCCAGGGGCCACGGCCAAACCAACTGAAGTTATCAAATTCACTGTTCATACATAATACCATGCCTATTCGGGGAATATCAGACTTTTCTGTAGTGGTAGCTTTAAGCAAATTATAAATCTGAACACTTCCATCACCTGAAACGAAATAGCTTGAAATGAATGTGGTATTTACTTCGGGCAGCAACCATGAGGCTTCCGTTTTCCATTTCCCGTCATTTTCCCTGGTTGTTTTTAAGCCAATGAGCTTTATGTTTTTAGAAGCTTTTTTCCAATTGATGTTTTTAGTTGGCATTCCATTTCCGAAATCATTGTCAGTAACTGCTCTCCAGAAGTCAGGCCGGATGGCAGTTCCTTCTTTTAAAAATGAGGTTTTATTAAAGATATATGAAGTAATAAAACCTGTGGCCTTATCAATAACAAGTTCAAAAGTGTCGTTTTTGAATGTAATGGATTTATCAGTTTCAACCATTTCCGGTGATGTGAATTGGATTCGGTCTATCGGGGCATCTTCCTGCCAGGGAAGTTTAAACTGATGGTTGGCCACCAGATGGGAAGCAGGCACCATGGTGGTGTTTACCCTTGTTCTGGCTTCAATAAAAAGGAAATACTCAGTATCGGGCTTGATGCTTATCCCGCTAAGGTCCAGCTCAATTGTCTGACCAGTATGGGGAATGGCATTGATGCTTCCCACTTTCAATGATTGCAAAATCTTCCCGTCTGCTTTAACATAAGCAATGAATTCAAATTCATCAAGCGAGGTAAAATCATAAAGATTTTCTACCTGTATTCTTGCAATTTGTTTATAAACGCTAAGCAGCCTGAAGCGTATAGGCTCCTGAGCTTTTTTAACTTCATGCATGGCTGGTTTTATCGTCCTGTCCGGAAATAGGATGCCATTGAAGAGAAAGTTCCCGTCTGAAGGCATGCCTTTGCCAAAATGCCCACCATAAGCATAGAATGGCTTGCCAAAGCTATCGGTTGCCAAAAGGCCCTGATCGACCCAGTCCCAGATAAAGCCACCCTGTAATTGAGGGTATTTATTAATCTCCTCCCAGTACTCCTGGAAATTCCCTGTGCTGTTGCCCATGTTATGGGCGTATTCAGAAGGGATAAAAGGTCTGTCAAGCTTCATTTGCCCAAAAAATTCCAATGTCTCTGGTTCTGGATACTGGGGCACAATAATATCTGAGTTCCAATCAAACTGCATCGCAAAACGGCTTCCTATTTCAACCCTTTCATATTGGACAGGCCTTTGGCTCCTGTCGTTGGCTTTCATGGCCTCATATCCTTCATAAAAGTTGATGCCATTCCCTGCCTCATTGCCCATTGACCAGATGATTACTGAGGGATGGTTTTTATCTCTTTCCTGCATGCGTAGCATCCGGTCAAGATGGGCTTTGCCCCATTCGGGAAATTTGGCAAGTGAGCGCTCCCCATAATGCATCCCGTGTGATTCGATATTGGCTTCATCCACCACATACAAGCCATGCTGGTCGCAAAGCTCATACCATCGCTGTGGAAAGGGATAGTGGCTTAAGCGCACTGCATTAAAATTGTTTTGCTTCATCAACTGAATATCCTTTAACATCACTGCTTCGGTAATATATTGACCTGTTTCGGGATTGTGCTCATGGATGTTGGTGCCTTTTAAGGTTATTGGCATCCCGTTGACAAGCAATAATCCATTTTTGATTTCAACTTTTCTGAACCCAATCTGTGAAGCAGTGCTCTCAATGATGTTGCCTTTTTTGTCTTTAAAGCTTATGAGCAAGGTATATAAATTAGGTTTTTCAGCACTCCATTGTTTTACATTTGGGATGTTGGTTTCAAAAAAGTGTTCAAGTGTTTGTTTGCCATTGATTTTTATAGAAGTGCTTTGCGATGAAACCAATTTCTGTCCTTCAAATATTGTATATTCTACATTTACGTTTGAGGTTTTTTCCAGGTGGTTTTTTATTTCAACAAAGAGCTTAAATACGCCATTGGTATATGATCCATCTAAAGATGAAACGACCTCGTAGTCGGAGATACGGATATTGGGCTGGCTGTAAAGGAATACAGAACGGTGGATCCCACTCATGCGCCAGAAGTCCTGGCATTCAAGATAACTTGCATCGCTCCAGCGATATACTTCAACGGCAAGGGTGTTATTTTGCCCAACATTGATGTATGGGGTGATATTAAACTCAGAGGGGAGTTTGCTTCCCTCACTATAACCAACCATGTGTCCATTGATCCAAAGGTAAAAAGCTGATTTCACTGATCCAAAGTGGATGAAAACCTGTCTGTTGCCCCAGTTTTCTGGAAGCATAAACTGATGTTTATATGAGCCAACAGGGTTGTAGTCTTTAGGAACCCTTGGAGGTTCAGGGCCATCCTTCAGTTCGGTGATAGGTGTCCTTTTGTCTGCAAACTCGTATGGGATATTCACATATATGGGCACATCATAGCCTTGCATCTCCCAATTACCGGGCACTTGTATCAAATCCCAGGCTGTGATGTCATAGTCATCCTTATAAAAATCTTTTGGCCTGCTTTCAGGATTTTTTGATAAATGAAACTTCCATTTCCCATCAAGCGAAAGATAATTATCAGATGCCTCGGGCTTTTGAAGCAAAGCATTTTCTTC
>CAYLYP010000051.1:17322-23272 GCA_964387795.1 uncultured Bacteroidales bacterium | reverse complement strand
AGCAGTGAGGTTACAAGGTTTTCAAACCCATTAAAAACTGACAATACAATTATCAGTGCCATAGTGCCAACAGTGATACTAACAACAGAAATACCACTTATCACATTGATGATATTATGGGATTTCTTTGCAAATAAATACCTGAGCGCTATGTAAAATGGGAATTTCAACAGTTTTTAGATTAAATTATTTCCAGGCTTTTGCAATCAGTCCGCTACCTCTTGTATGGCTAGTCCATACATCAAGGCAATTGAGGATGAAACAAAATGGGTAAACAATCAGGTAGTAAAAAGGCAATAGAATTATCATCCATTTTGACCAGCCTAACATAAGGACAGGATATTTCATTGATAATTTCCAGGAAATCTTTCCTGAAGTGCCATATTGGTATTTTATATTAACATGAGAAAAGCCAACTCTTTTCAGCTTTTCCTCAAGGTCTCTCATGTTGTATCCATCCCTGACATGTTCTTCGATAAAAGATTTATCATCCATTTCATGAACATCAGAGCCGCCCTGGTCGGATGGGGTGGATACCAATAACATGCCACCCGGCTTCAAGGCATTGAAAAAGTTTGCAAATACTTTTACATCCTCTTCAATATGCTCCATTACGTCAACAGAGATTACCAGGTCATATTTGTCAATATCATTAAGGCAGGTAAGGTCTGCAACTTCAAAGCTTACGTTACTTCTTTTTTGTTGTCTGAAAAATTCGCTGCACTCCTTAATTTCCTCTTCTTTTACATCAAGACCTTTAACCTTCCATGAGGCGTTCATCCGCGACAAATACCAGGTATATTGGCCAAAGCCACATCCGGCATCAAGGATATTTAAATCAGCACCCTTATTGCGTTTCCACTTCCTAAGCTCCTTATGCACATGCCAGGTCCTGAGCAGCAACAGATCAAGGAGGAAATAAAAAGATTTTCTTAAAAAGGGGGATTTCTTGAAAAAACCTCCCATTCGGCGTTTTATAGGATCGTATTGCATAAAATTATTCTTTCAAAAGCTTTTCGATATTCTCAAGGTAATCGAGACTGTCATCGGCATAAAACCTTAATTCAGGCACAATCCTCAATTGGTTTTTTACTCTTTGCCCAAGCTGGTACCTGATATCTTTTGAATGGGATTCGACCAATTTTATCACCTCATTCATGTCCTTTCCAAAGATGCTAAGATATACCTTAGCCAAAGAGAGGTCGGAAGTAATATTAACCTTGGTCACTGTAATAAGGGCACCCTGAAATAAGCCACGGGCTTCATTCTGTATGATTTCGGCCAAGTCCTTATGGAGCTGCCTGTTAATCTTGCTTTGTCTTTGTGTAATCATCATGGTACAAAGATATTAAAATTATTGCTACCCTATTGCTATTATACATTTCTAAAACAATGGCCTACCCGAAAAATCAAATATTAAATATATGAAATCTTCATCGAAATTCGGATAACAGTTATTAAATTTATTTTAGATTTGTATGTGTTTAATATAAAAAACATATTTGTTCATCAACAAAAAAAGGCAATTATCATGAAGAACAGCAGAGAGGAAAAGGATTCTATGGGAATAATAGAAGTTCCGGCTGATAAATATTGGGGTGCACAAACCCAGCGTTCAATAATGAACTTCAACATTGGTGAACAAAAAATGCCTTGTGAAGTTATTGAAGCCTTTGCGATATTAAAAAAAGCAGCAGCAATAACCAACCAAAGACAAGGCGTATTGGATGCAAAGAAAGCAGAATTGATTTCATTGGTTTGTGATGAAATCATTGATAGGAAGCTGACAGAGCATTTCCCTTTGAATGTATGGCAGACCGGCTCCGGGACACAAACGAACATGAACATCAACGAGGTGATAGCAAACAGGGCTCAGGAACTGGCAGGTGGAAGCCTCCTTGACAAACCCAAAATCCTTCATCCAAATGATGATGTCAATATGTCTCAATCTTCAAATGATACTTTTCCAACAGCAATGCATATTGCTTCCATAAAATTGCTCACATCACATACAATCCCAGCCTTAGAGAAGCTTTCGGCCAGCTTTGCTGAAAAGGCTTTTGAGTTTAAAGACATCATCAAGATTGGGAGGACACACCTCATGGATGCCACACCTTTAACCTTAGGCCAGGAGTTTTCGGCTTATCAGTCACAATTAAACCAAGCCATAGAATCCATAAAAAACACCCTGCCGCATCTGCAATTGCTGGCACTGGGCGGAACGGCAGTTGGCACAGGCATTAATGCCCCGAAAGGCTTTTCGGAGATGGTAGCTGAGGTCATTGCGCAATTAACAGGTATGAGCTTTAAATCTGCCCCAAATAAATTTGCAGCACTATCATCACACGACCCAATTGTTGAAGCATCGGGCAGCCTAAAAATGTTGGCTGTTGCGTTAATGAAAATTGCCAATGATATCAGATTGCTGGCATCAGGGCCAAGATGCGGTATTGGTGAGATTATCATCCCGGCCAATGAACCCGGTTCATCCATCATGCCCGGTAAAGTAAACCCTACCCAGACCGAAGCTGTTACTATGGTTGCAGCCCAGGTTATTGGATGCGATGCCGCAATTACTGTTGGGGGCATGAATGGACATTTCCAGCTTAATGTGTTTAAGCCTTTAATTATATATAACTTCCTTTTAGAAGCAAAGCTTTTGGGAGACGTCTGCAATTCATTTAATGATAACTGTGTGAGAGGTATTCAGGCGAATAAAGAGAGAATCAATAAACATCTTAATAATTCACTTATGCTTGTAACAGCATTGAACCCATTGATAGGTTATGACAAGTCAGCAATAATAGCCCAAATAGCATACCGTGAAGGGCTAACACTCAGGGAAGCAGCTATAAATTCGGGATTTGTTACCGAACAGGAATTTGATAAATATGTAGATCCTTCATTAATGATACATTGTAACTGTTGATACATAAAAAAAAAAGAGGAGAGCTTAAAAAAGCCCTCCTCTTCATTCACAGTAATCATGAGATTAATACTCCCATAAATCATGTTCCAGGATGCGAATATCATTTTTAATCCTTTCGGCTTCAAGTAAAGCGTCAAGCCCTGTGTAATAGTCACTGATACGTCTTTCATATACGTTTGATTCCTTGTATATGAAACTGTTAAACTGCCTGCGGATAAAGAGGTCATCATAAGACATCCTCTGTGCATCATTAAAGCGGTTAAACACTTCATGGTTGACAAGCACATCGCGCGCTTCGGGGAAGTAGATCCAGAATAGTGGCTGGTCACCCCTGATTTCACCGGTAGCAGGATCAATATTATCACGAACCGGGCAGATACCTAATATCCTTACTTCAAGAACTGAACGCTTTGTGTCGAAGAACCAACTCTCCTTGATACGGAATTTCTTCACGTCAGCAGTGTTGAATTCAACAGTGAAGGTAGTATCGGTAAAACTACCGTCTTCACGTTCAATCTGCATGGTTTGTTGCCTTCTTAATAAGCTTTCAACATCTTCAGGGTTCAATGGGGTCTGAAATTCATCATCCACTGGGTCATAAGGGGTAATCTGACCTTTTTTAACCCCATCCATCAGCACCTGCATCAGGCTGTGACGTCCTTTCATAGGAGTAATGGGGAAGTATAAAGGCTGGTTAATTTTTTCCCTTAAATCCAATACCTGCCATACAGTCTTTGACCAAAGCACATCAGCTTCCCTGATAAAAGGATAAGGAATTGGTTTCTTTTCTTCGATCCATACTTTATCATAAAAGTTGTCACGAGGGCTCTCCAGAACCTGAGGGAATGCTTTATTGAAGGCAAATCCTACAAGAACAAGGGCAATTGCTACTATTCGGAACGATTTCATATAAACCTCCATTTAGTTTAATGTTTTTGAATACTTATTGTATCTTTAAGTTGATAGCGGGTAAGCCCCTGGTTGAGCCATCAGGACCCTTTGCAACAATGCTTTCAAAGGTAATACGCTGACCACGTGTAGAGCGTTCCAAAGCACTTCTCATTTCGTTTGTCAGACGGCTGCCTTTTGCTGTAAATTCCCTGACATCGCCACCAACTATAGTTACCATGCTGAAGCTTTGGATTTCAAACCTCAGGTCAAAATCAAAGTTTTCCATTCGGGGAATGATATTCCCGGCTACAAGTAACTCTTCTTTAGATGCCAGACCTTCTTTTTTATTAGCAATGTATGGGATTGGGCTTGGAACAGTCCTAACCCTGAATATTGCAGAGCCCATAGGTTTTGAGCCACCATCCAACATTGCATTTACAGAAATCTTGGCTTCTCTGGTCCCTTGTGCTATTTTTACAATATACTTTCCTTTTCCCTGAGGGATTAGCTGTCCACCGGCTGAAATTGAAGGTTTAATTTTATCATCAGCAACACCAGGAACAGATATAGAAACCGGGTTTTCGACACCGATATAAAATACGTTCATCTTATCAGCCGAAACAGTTACAGAAGGCCTTTGAACAACATATTCGTTTTCAAAAGGATAGGGTTTAATTTCTCCGCTAGGGGAAGTTACGTTAATTACACCTTTGAAGCTTTTTGCACCTTCAGAGTTTGCTGGGGCTTTATAAACCCCAATGCCATTTTGAACCTGAATTGCTGAACCATTAACGATAATCTCAGGATTCTGTTTTGAATCATAAGCTGCAACAAAAATCTGGGCTTCGTAATGATCGCCAAGCATTACAATATTACTGTTAGGAACAACCTTGGCATCAATCTGGTCGAATTTAAAGTCTTCTGCTGAAATTGAACCATAAAGAAGGTTAACAACATCAAACTCGGCATTGCGCACTTCGGTAATCAACCTGTTAAGGTTGGTAACACAAGCAACTGGGATTACACGATCGAATGTAACAACTTCCCATGATTTCTCATCTCCTTTTTCATAAAAAGGGCCTTCGGTGTCCAGTCCTATTTTTATGCGTTCAAGATCTTTTTCTGGAAGAACTCCCAAGAGGACTTCTTTAAACTTCCTTATTTTGTCACGCAAAATCCTTGCACGTGTGCCTTCACCTCCAACATTTCCACCTTCACCACCGCCTTCTTTAACCCAATATAAAGAAGAAGCACTATAGTTATCTTTAGATTTCAAGTCAATCAACTTCAAGGTATCAGCCATTGCCAAAGGAATACCGTCCACCCTGCTGATCATTTCTGCTTTAGATCTCTTGATAAAGTTCACCAAACTATCTGATTCAGCCTTAACAATCATTGCTTTATCAAAAAAAGGCCCGACTTTGACAGGATTCATTTCTTTTTGCCTTTCAAAAAGAAAATATGACAAATCCACCTTTTTTGTAAAGTTCACATTGGTCTGTTCAAGGCCGTCATTTACCATCACAAAAGAATCAAGAACGTCCTTGGATACGTTAAGAGCCAGAAGGGCTGTTAACACCAGGTACATCATCCCGATCATCTTTTGCCTGGGGGTTTCTTTTCCACCTGCCATAAATGATATATTCTTTAATGCAGAATACTCTGCTGTTATTTATTAATATTTACATTCATTGCAGACAGCATATTGCCGTATACATTGTTCAATGCGGAGATATTTCTTGTGAGATTTGATAACTCCTCGCGGTATTTTTCTGATTGAGTTGCCGACTGTGTCATATTATCAAGCAGGGTGTTCAGGCTTCCCTGAAGCTTATCACTAACCTGATACTGTTGGTTGGTAGCCTGTAACTGCAGATAATACACATCGTTAAGGGCAGCAAGGTTCTGAACAGTTTTCTGAACCTGAGTGGCATATTCATTGCCCTGCTGTGTTTGAACCTGTAATGCTTCAACAGTTTTAGATAACATTTCAGCACTCTTGGCATAGTTTTCACCAAGTTGACTTGTGAAGCCGGTGATTTTCTTAACGCTTTCGGTATAAGCTTCAGAGGCACCAAGGTTTCCTTTAACAGATTCAGCAGTCTTGGAATAAGTCTCGCTCAAATCTTT
>CAYLYP010000051.1:15256-17222 GCA_964387795.1 uncultured Bacteroidales bacterium | reverse complement strand
TTTGGCCATAAAATTCTTCCAGGCCTTTGATTTTACAAGATTTTTCATACCGGATTAAAGGTTTTGTTGTTTTTCTATAAATCTCAAAGAGTTAATAAACATTAGATGCACGATTTCCATCACCACGTGCGCGTCCAGGATAGGTTTGAACACAACGGAAGCCTATATAAGACTTTGCAGTATCCATATATTCATAAGTTCTGGAACTCACTTGTAAGAAAAATCCAACATCTTTCCAGGAACCACCACGAACAACTTTACGTTTTAAAGTCATAGGCGTCTGAGGATCTAATTCTGCATCTAAAGGCAATAAATAATCCATGTTTAAGTCATGTCCATAGAAATAGGTTGACTCATCCCATGCATTTCTGGTCCATTCGCTAACATTACCTGACATGTCATACAGACCATAGTCATTAGCAGGGAAATGTCCTACAACAACAGTCTGGAATCCGCCATCATCAATATAATTACCACGCAAAGGTTTGAAATTTGCAAGGAAACAGCCATCAATGTTACGTGTATAAGGACCACCCCATGGGTAAGGGTTCAAATCAAGGCCTCCTCTGGCAGCCCATTCCCACTCTGATTCTGTAGGTAAACGGAAGTCCATAGCAAATGCTTCACCCATACCACCCAGGTAAGAATTCAATAATTGTGTTCTCCAGATAGTAAAAGCACGAGCCTGCCACCAGTTAACACCAACTACAGGGTAGTGGTCATAGGTTGGGTGCCAGAAATACATCTGGGTCATAGGTTCATTATAGGAATAGGTGAAGTCATGGATCCATGAAAGTGTATCTGGATATACTGGTGTAGCATAAGTTTTAACCAGATCCGCGCGAGGGATGCTAACATTACCACCTGTGTAACCACTATTGGTCCCTGTTGCATTGATATCCTCTGTTTTGTGCTCCCAGTATGACCTTTGACCACGAGCTGCTGCCCTTGGAAGGTCAACAATCTGGTATCTGTAGATCAATTTTCTGGAATCAACTTCACGTCTGCGGAAGAACCTCTCATGCTCAGGCAGGTATAATTCAGAAAGTTGTTCCCTTTCTTCCTGGCCGTCCCAGCGGATTTTGGTTTTCCAATTTAATAAAGGTGGTTCAATGTCTTCACCATACTCATCCTGAGAAATCAGAAACTCTTCATTGATTTCTGATAGTTTCAGACGTGCTATTGAGTCTCTTACCCAATAGACAAACTGTCTGTACTCATTGTTGGTGATTTCTGTTTCGTCCATATAGAATGCAGCTATTGAAACTGTTCTGGATATGGCGTTGTGTGAATAGGCAACATCCTGGTCTGACGGACCCATAGTATAACTACCCATAGGGACATAAACCATACCATAAGGGTCGGGATAATGCCAGTCGGGACGTCCCGATACTCCAATTAACTGGCCACGGCCTGATCTGTCACAACTACTGAACAGAATTACGATTACCGAAGCAATTAAGATCAACTTTTTCATGTTCGCTCCTGATTAGATGACCACTGTGAATTAACAAAATATTATCTTAAAAAAATCTTTCTTTCTTTAACGCAGTTTTTATGATTTTGTTTCAAAAAAAACTACTTTTTACAAAAATCTGACGGTTCGATGCGGCTGAGGCAGCTTTTCAACTTCAAGTTGAAAACAATACCTTAGCATAATCTCATGACTTCCAAAACTTCTCCCATTACGTCCCATAGGACTGATGGTAAAATCGTAGGCATATCCTACACTGTATTGGTCGATTTTTAAACCAACCATAGCTACCATCGCATCATTCAAGCGGTAGCTTAATCCTCCCCAAAACTTCTGGTTATAAGTAACCAGCGTATTAATATCCAACTGGGTAGATGTCAGGTCTGACTTGACAAATAAGGAAGGAGTGAACTCATAAGCCGGTAAAGATGCAAACCTGAAAGTATATCCCCCTGTGAGGTAATAATGCCTTTTAAGTTTATATCCTGCCTG
>CAYLYP010000051.1:0-15156 GCA_964387795.1 uncultured Bacteroidales bacterium | reverse complement strand
TGAAAGTATATCCCCCTGTGAGGTAATAATGCCTTTTAAGTTTATATCCTGCCTGTCCTATTGTTCCACTCGCCTGTCTCATCTGACTAACAGAAAGTCCTGCATAGTATTGCTCATGGGACAAAAAACCTCCAAGCGAAAAATCAAACAGCATGGCATTATCGTCTGCTTTGCCAACCAGGGAAGGGTCTCCTTCATTAATTGGTTTAAACTGGGTAAAATCAATTGTCTTATCAGCAAATCCAAGTTTTAAGCCTAAACCCAGCGTTCCGTAATCGATATCCAGATGATAGGAATAAGACAAACCCACCGAGACATTCGTTTCATAACCAAGCTTGTCCTGCATAAAAACAAGCCCCAAGCCTCCTCTTAAAAATTTTACCGGAGCATCTACATTAAAACTGTAGGTTTCCGGATTTCCTTTTTTTTCTTCCCCATCTTTAAATCCAACCCACTGTTGCCGGATTAACGCTGTTGCACAAATTGCATTTTTTAAACCTGCATATCCTGGATTGATGCCCATACCATTATACATGTTCTGGCTGTACTGTGCTTCCTGTTGCGAAAATACCGGCCCGCTAATAACTACAAATAGTAAGATGAAAAATTGTTTTCTCATTAATGGTGCTTTTGCTCTGTAAGTTAAAAAACGGGCAAAACTATTTTTTATTTTACTTGCTTGTTCTTTTATTCATTTTATTGATTCCCGCTAAACGAGAGGTTAAAAATACAACATTTTTTATTATCAACAATAGTATGTTAATAATTTTACCGTCAGAATTTCAAAGAACAATAAGCCTTTCAGAATCCTTATATCAAAATACCATATAGGATATCTTTTCTGATAAGCTTTTATTGATTAAGATTACGCTCTTAATCTACCAAACAAAAATATGAACAATAGCCTCTTGTTTATATCCGTAATATTACTTGTTTTAAAATGGGCTAAATCCCTTGGAAGACCATGTTTTCAACACAATATTACAAAAATTTCTGATAAACCTGCCACCAACGCTCAGGAATCTCTTCTTTACATGCTGACTGATAGTCCTTATAAGAACATGGCACAAGGAAATGTCTTTCATACTTCACTTCCAATGCTGAGGGGCATGGGACTTCCATCCACCATCTGTCGCTTTTCTTACTTTTAAAAAATATAATCTCATCCTTAAAATCTTTAAGCGACACTACATACTTAATATATGCTTTCTTCTCTTTATCGGCTTTTGATGGAAAATCATTAAACCGCAGATAAAAACCATCCACAAAATACCATATCATCTGTGCAACGAGATGCGATGTTTGTTCCCCCTTGTCAAAAGCAGGATTTATTTCATAGAACCCAACAGATGACAATTTATCGCTTAGTCCGGCATATCTTAGGATCTGACAAGCCTCCTCCCCATAAAAGCCATTGGGGGATGAGTTCCCGTTACCAGGGGCATCGGATTGCCTGATAGCTGATACATCAAAGGTCAGCAAATCAGCATTTCTTACCATGGGTTCCACCTCCTCAAGGTCTTTACGTACCAATCCGAGCCTGTAAACATCAAAATAAAGCTTGTTCATCAGGTCAATTGCATCCTGATCAACAAAGTAGGTCTGATAACCAATATTTGTGTAATTGAACAAGAAATTCGGCTGGTGGGTTAAAATATTTCTAAGGTATGAATGAGAATCAATTGCTGAATCCTTAAGTCCAAGGTCAAAAGATGCATCAATAGAAACAATATTTATTATTTGCCCCAATGATTCATAGGCAAGATAAGATGCATAGGTTAAGTCCTGACTGCCACCAAGGACAATTGGGATAATCTTATTATCAAGGAGCCAGGCCATAATGGATTTCATCGCTTCATAAGTGTCAGAAGGATTATGTCCGAGTTTCAGGTTCCCAAGGTCAGCCATTTTAACGGAGTAAGGCCCCTGAAATAACCGGTAAAAATTGCTCCTTACATAATCCGGGGCAAGCCCGCAGCCTTGATTCTTAAATGCACATCGGTCTTCGCCTATTCCAATAATAGCCAAATCTATGCCCTCAAGGGAGGGGAACCCTCCTTCGTTGGTATAGATTTTTATTTGGCGCCCAAGCATAAGTGGATGCTCTAATTTCCCCAAGCCTGTTTTCTCCGGATCTACCGGATTGAGAAATTCAACAAATTCCATAGCGTATTGTTATTTCTTCTTTAACGTGCCTGATGTGTTTTTGGTTTCCTTTTTTGCCGATGTTTTTTTCGCAGCAGTGCTTTTTGCTGGTTTAGTAGTTTTTTTTGCGCTTGCAGAGGCTACAGATGTTGATTTTTTTCCTTTGCTCCCGGATTTCTTTCCTCCTTCCCCGCCACTTTGTGCTATGATGCTTTTAACATCAGCAAAGCTCATTCCTGATGGTTCAACACCCTTTGGGATTTTATAATTGTCCTTTCCGGCTGCAATATAAGGTCCCCACCGGCCATTTAATATCTTTACGGATGCATCTTCTGCAAATTCCTTTATCAACTTCTTTGCATCCTTATCACGCTTATCAAGAATCACCTCAATAGCCCGTTGTTGGTCAATAGTCATTGGGTCATCACCCTTAGCAAGGGAATAGAACTTTGCATCATGGCGGATATATGGCCCAAACCTGCCTGCTGATGCAACCATTTCTTTATCTTCAAAAGTCCCAACTACACGAGGTAATTTAAATAAATCGAGTGCTTCTTCCAGGCGAATGGTTTCAATCCCCTGATCTTTCCTCATACTTGCAAAAACAGGCTTATCAGATTCATCAGCATCTCCAATCTGGATCATGGGGCCAAATCGGCCAATCTTTGAATAAACATTCCTTCCTGAAACAGGGTCTTTGCCAAGTAAACGTTCACCACTAAACTTCTCAGCTTTCTTTTCAGTGTTTTCGACCTGTTTGTGAAATGGATAGTAAAACTCTTTGATTACCGAGCTCCATTCTTTCAGGCCTTGTGCAATTTCATCAAATTCTTTCTCAACGGATGCAGTAAAGTTGTAATCCATGATATCCTGAAAATACTCAGTAAGAAAACTATTTACAACAACCCCTAAATCCGTTGGGAACAGCTTGTTCTTTTCTGCTCCTATTGTTTCACTTTTCCTGGATTCCTTGATGCTTCCCTTATGGAGCCTTATATAATCATATTCGCGTACTTCACCATCCCTGTTTTCCTTTACAACATATTCTCTTTTCTGAATGGTACTAATAGTCGGGGCATAAGTTGAAGGACGGCCAATACCAAGTTCTTCGAGTTTTTTAACAAGGCTTGCTTCAGTATATCTTGGCAAATGTTTTGTGAAGCGTTCAACAGCAGTAACTTCTTCCATTGCCAGTTCCTGACCTTTTTTCATTGGAGGAAGGATCGCTTCCTGTGTTTCATCATCCTCATCATCAGAGGATTCAAGATATACTTTTAGAAAACCGTCAAATTTCAAAACCTCTCCGGTAGCAAGAAACTTTTCCCTGGCATTTGAAACATTGATAAGAACATTTGTCTTTTCTAACAAAGCATCTGCCATCTGACTGGCTATCGTCCTTTTCCAGATAAGTTCATAAAGCCTTTTCTCCGATTCATCACCCGAAATATTATGCGCATTCATGTATGTAGGCCTGATTGCCTCATGGGCTTCCTGTGCGCCTTTTGTTTTGGTCGTAAACACCCGTGTCTTTACATATTCATTCCCAAAAGAAGCGATAATCTCCTGTTTGGACATCTCCAGGGCGGTATCTGAAAGGTTTACCGAGTCAGTCCTCATATAAGTTATCTTACCTGACTCATAAAGCCTTTGTGCAACCATCATCGTCCTGGCTACTGAAAAGCCAAGCTTACGGCTTGCCTCCTGTTGTAAGGTACTTGTTGTAAATGGAGGGGCAGGTGATTTCCTTGAGGGTTTTGTTTCTATCGAGTCAACTGTAAATATTGCATTCTTGCATTTTTCCAAAAAAGCCAATGCATCTGTTTTCTTCTCGAAACGTTGGGGCAATTCAGCTTTTACAGCCATAGGCTGTCCATTGTGCATTGCTATAAAGATGCCACTTATCTTGTATGAGCCTGATTCCTTAAACCCCTGTATTTCTTTTTCACGTTCAACTATCAACCTCACTGCAACTGATTGGACACGTCCTGCCGACAGGGAAGGTTTAACTTTTTTCCATAACAATGGTGAGAGTTCAAAACCAACCAATCTGTCTAAAACCCTCCTTGCTTGTTGGGCATTTACCAGATCAATATCAATCTTTCTTGGATTTTCTATGGCTTTTGTGATTGCAGACTTTGTTATCTCATGAAAAACAATGCGCTTGTATTTCTTTTCCTCAAGCTTTAATGACTCCGCTAAATGCCATGATATGGCTTCCCCTTCACGGTCCTCATCAGTTGCTAACCAAACTACCTCTGCTCCCTGCGATAATTTTTGCAAATCCTTGAGTAAGGTCTTTTTATCAGCCGATATCTCATATATTGGCATAAAGCCCTTTTCAATATCAACACCTAACTGGTTTTTGCTCAGATCCCTTACATGCCCGAAACTGGATTTTACCATATACTCTTTCCCCAGAAAACCTTCTATTGTCTTGGCTTTTGCAGGAGACTCAACTATCACAAGATTCTTTACCATGAGCTTGTCTTTTTAAACAAAAATGTCCCGAAAATTTTGCAAAGAAAAGCAAATCATTTGGTTTATTCCAAAATACAAACATAATTTTTTACACTAAGGTACTTAAAATTTTAAGTACTTTTGTACCCAAATCCAATTCATTTATTCTGTATTTCATTCATTTTCCGTGGAAAACACTAAAAAACTATATATCGAGACCTATGGTTGCCAGATGAATTTTTCTGACTCAGAAATTGTGGCTTCCATCATGACTGACAATAATTATGTTCCCGTTGCTGACATCAAACAGGCTGATGTAATTTTTGTTAATACCTGTAGTATCCGTGACAATGCAGAACAAAGGGTCCTTAAAAGGCTTAAGGAATTTCAACACCTCAGAAAAAAGAATCCTTCACTGATAATTGGTGTTTTGGGTTGTATGGCTGAAAGGATGAAGGAAAGCCTGCTTGAGGAAAAAGAACTGGGCATGCGCATTGATATGGTTATTGGACCTGATGCCTATCGTGATATCCCTTCCCTTCTTTCGGATCTTGAATCAAACCACAAAGCTTTTAATGTTATCCTTTCAACTGAAGAAACATACGCTGATATTACTCCTGTAAGATATGCCTCCAATGGTGTTTCAGCTTTTATTTCTATTATGAGGGGCTGCGAGAATTTCTGTTCTTACTGCGTTGTCCCATATACCCGTGGAAAAGAGCGCAGCCGAAGCCCTTATACAATCGTAGATGAAGCAAAACAACTATTCAATAAGGGATATAGGGAGGTTACCCTGTTAGGCCAGAATGTCAATTCTTACCATTGGAAAAATGATAATGAAGCTAACGATATTCATTTTGCCCAATTAATAAAAATGGTTGCCGATGTAGATCCTTTGCTCAGGGTGAGATTTGCAACCTCTCATCCAAAAGACATGAGCGATGAGCTATTGCACACCATTGCCAACAATCACAATATTTGCAAAGCTATTCATCTGCCTGCCCAATCGGGTTCAAGCCAGGTACTTGCAAAGATGAACAGGAAATATACCCGCGAATGGTACATGAACCGTATTGAAGCAATCAAAACAATTATCCCTGATTGCGCTATATCTACGGATATCATTGCAGGCTTTTGCTCAGAAACAGAGGATGACCATAATCAAACCCTCAGCCTGATGGAATGGGTGGCTTATGATTATGCTTATATGTTTAAATATTCTGAAAGACCAGGAACTGCCGCTTTCAAAAGGTTTGCTGATGACATTCCTGAAGATGTAAAAACAAGGAGACTGGAACAAATCATTGCACTTCAGGGAAAACTATCCCTCAGGAGCAATAAAAAAGACATTGGGAAAGAATTTGAGGTGCTCATTGAAGGAACATCAAAAAGAAACCCCAACCACCTTTCAGGCCGTACTTCCCATAATAAAGTTGTCGTATTTGAATCAAAAGGCCAAAAACCCGGCGATTATGTTTGGGTTAAAATCCACAATTGCACTGCCGCTACACTTATGGGAACACTTATTGATAAATAGGCCTTTCTTAGGCTTTAATAAAACATTACTAAAAAAAAGCCGCTTTTGATAACATCAAAAGCGGCTTTTTGCATTTTATATTCTTTTAATCAGCTATTATCCCTGATTCCTGAATTTCTTAAAGGCCGAAAGCCCCTTTTTCCAAAAAGGCTCTTTTGAAATAACGGGTTCTTCATAGCCGTAGCCATAACCGTAACCATAGCCGTAACCATAGCCATAGCTATATCCATAGCCATAATTGGCCTTGCCCATTTTGACATCGTTAATCTCAATGCAAATATTTTTCAAATCTATTTTTTCAGAAAAATCATTTAAAAACTCAAGCGCACTTTTCTCTGTAAACTTTTGACGCACGATGAACACAGAGATATCAGAGTTTTTAAGAATATTTATTGCATCCGGGACTACACCAATGGGGGTTGTATCGATAATCACATAATTAAACATCTCCCTCAGTTGAGAAAGCAGTTCTTTTAATTTGTCCGATTCAAGCAATTCACTTGGATTTGGAGGTGTAGGCCCTGCAGCAAGGATAAATAGATTTTCATTCTGGGATGAGGGTTGAATAACTTCATCCAATGAGGCTTTCCCTATCAGATAATTGGATAAGCCCGGCTCCCTGTTGAGCCCAAACTCAATGGCTATTTTAGGTTTCCTAAGATCGGCACCAATAAGCAGTGTTTTTTTACCGGCCAAAGAAATAACCGATGCAAGGTTAATTGCACTAAATGTCTTTCCTTCAGAAGATTTTGTTGAGGTAACACTAATAATCTTATTGCTTTTCTCTGCTGCAAAGAACTGAAGGTTCGTTCGCATAGCCCTAAAAGCCTCTGTGACAGCAGACTTTGGCTCATCGAAGACTACCATCCTGTATTTGCTATCCTTCACCGATTCCTTATAATGGGGGATCACCCCTAAAACAGGAAACTTTACAATATCTGTAATCTCCTTTTTATCTGTAATTTTCGTGTTAAAGAAATCAATCAGTAAAAGGATTGTTAAGGGGATTATAAAGCCTATAACAAGCGCAATTGTATAGTTCAGTTTTACCTTTGGCTTTACAATTCCAAGGCTCCTGGCCTTATCTATTATTTTGTTGTCAGGTATATTGGATGCCAGTGCAATACCTGCCTCAGCCCTCTTTTCGAGAAGATAATTATAAGTGGCATCGTTAAGGTTAAATTTACGCTGTATCCCTATCAGTTCCCTCTCGGTCTGGGGCAACCTGGCAATCCGATCCTCCAGTACTTTAATCCTTTTGTTTAAATCTTCCTTGTTGATTTTTGAAGCACTGATAATACTCTCAAGGTTATCCTTAAGTGCCTTTTTCCCCTGCTCAATTTTCTGTATTAAACCCTGGAGATTGGGGTTCTTACTTGTTGTACTTACCAACAACCTAGCCCTATCGTTATATAACTGGCTTAGTTCCGCAATAAGCGCATTAAGCAATGGATCAGTGATGCCCAATGAAGATGGGGAAAACACTTCCCTGAAATCCTTATCCTGCTCAACATAATCAATGAGGTATTCATAATATTGATTCTGGACATTTTCAACTGCACGAAGATTATCTAACTGCTGCAATTCAGCGAACAACTGGTTGGCAATAATGCTGATATCCATCAGTTGATTCCTCTGGCGGAACTCCTGTAACGAGCTCTCGGCCAAATACAAGGAATCTGTTGTTATTGCAATCTGCCCATCAATAAACCTGATGGTGTTATCAGCTATCCTGTTTTTTTCTGATAACCCACTATTTATATATGATTCCGTAAGCTTGTTTAAAAAATCTATGGCCCTGTTTGGATTGGTTGCCTCAAAGGCTACCTCTACGATTGAAACATCCTTGTTTTGCTGGGCAACAGACAATCCTGCCAGATAAGAAGGAACCAACTGCGATACTTCATTGATAACAAACACAAACTCCCTGCCTACATGGTTGTTAACTGAAAATAAATCAGATTTTATCAACCTGAACCCATATTTATCTGTTCGTATGATTTCACCAAACTGGTGCCTTGAGCCATTATGGCCATTATTAAATGTCATCCTTCCCTGATCCGGCTCAATGTCAAATTCATTTTCTGAAACAATCTTTACTTTAAATGGGATATTGAATGCACGGGTCAATGA
Source organism: uncultured Bacteroidales bacterium (assembly GCA_964387795.1). GTDB lineage: Bacteria > Bacteroidota > Bacteroidia > Bacteroidales > UBA7960 > CAYLYP01. The sequence continues at coordinate 6,884 of CAYLYP010000051.1, read as the reverse complement.
TGTGTCGCATTCAACCCTGAAAGGTGAATTGTGATATATTTCAGTTGTCCTGATTTCGCCTACAATCCTCCCGATATTATAATAAGAAACAGAAAGATCAAGTTGTTTCAATGCCGTATCAACCATCGAATAGGACTTGATAATCGACATCTCATTATGGAGGTTATAGCTGGGCGTAAACAAGCTTAACTCATCCATAAAACGCTGTGGCTTATACCTCATCTGGCTCTCATCCTTGATGATTAAAGTTGCAACAGCCCTATATACCGTATCGGAAAACTTATTTATAAAATATGCAACAGCCAAAGCTGCACTTATCGAAATGATAAACCAATACCAGTAACGTACATATTTAAAAATCAATTTCTTTATATCAAGGGTTTCTTCCTGAAAAGGATCCCGGCTCATATTTCTTGTTTTTAGGTTTTACTTGAATAGATTTATCAACAGTATTGTTGTTGTCACTGCTGAGAACAAAACACTAAATGGGAATTGGCTAAAACCAAACCTCTTGGCATAGAGCGGCTCAACATAAACCACATCATTGGGTTGTAAAAAGAAAAATTCCGAACTTACACTACTACGCTTTGTGATGTCAACTTCCCCAAAAATAATACCTTCTGAGGTTTGCCTTGCAATTTTTACTTTTCGGTTCCCATAATCGGTAAGGTCTCCTGCAAGGCCTATGGCATCCATCAGGTTAATCCTGTTGTCATATATATAAAAATTGCCGGGTTTCTTAACTTCTCCCAGCACTGTAACAGAAAAATTTGCCAGCTTAACAATCACTGTGGCACCCTTGGAATACATATCAATTTTTGAAGTTATCGTATCTGTTGCCTCTCTTAAAGTAAGCCCTGCAACAGGGATATTTCCTACTACCGGAATCTGAACATCACCCTCCTGGCTGACTGCATATCCGTTTAAATAAATACTTATGTTGTTCTGCTGGCGGGCTCCACCTCCTCCTGTCAGCCTCTGTTCTTCATTGTTGAAAAGAAAATAACTCTCATCGTCCAGAGTCAATACCCTTACATGGAGGATATCACCTTTTTTTATTTCATATTCGGGCTGATCAAAAATTACTCCTGTAGTATCATTCTCAACCGGCTGAAAGTAAACAACCTTGCTTTGAGGTACACAACCCATAAAACTCACTATTGTTAATAGCAATACTACATATATTGCCGAATACCGCCAATGTTTCATTTTCTGTTACTTATAGGATTTTCTGCTTCTGATTATCCTCTCTGTTTTTAAACATTCATTAAAAAACTAAACAAAATTACAATTTTATATTCATTTTTTATCCGTATTTTTTGGTAGTTAGATTATTATTTGCCAATTATCGCAAAAAAAATGCAGATATAACAACTGTTTTTAATAAAGTCTTTCGGGTTAGGTAAAACAGCAGCATTATTAAACCGTAATAAAAGCCTTTATGGAACCACATTCCAGGTAACAAGGCACAGCATTTAAAAATACTTTAAGCCCACAATACGAAAAAGATATACACCTTCAGTAATCATGGCAAATATTAGTGGACAATGTTCATCCATAAAATTTTATATTTTTAAGGTCAGATGGAATCCTTGCTTGCTAATTAAAAAGATGACTTCGACAGGCTCAGTTAGCTTTCCAGTGCTTGCAGGTGCTGCGTTGGCTGAGCTTGTTGGCCAAATGAAACCCTATTTATTGCTTCTTGGCCTTCTATGTGGTGTGTATGTTCCAAATGACATATCCTCAAACAACCCTGGCATAATTCAACATAGGGAAACCCTTACAGGGTTTTTTGTTAGCGCTTTGTCCCCTTCCCCCGGATAAATCCGGGGGTTATTTACAGTAAAGCCCTACAGGCTTTTATCCGTTTTTACTATCCCTACTTCATTTCCTTATCTGGAAAACTAAGGAACCTTCATTGGCAAGACACATTGCATGTTCAAATCCTTTTTTCTTACTCCGTTAGGAGTATCCTGTGCATAACCCCCGGATTTATCCGGGGGCGAACTGCAATACCTGCGCTTTGAACTCCGTAGGAGTTCCCCTCCAAATCATCTGACAACAGACCTTAATCCCTATCGATACCATCTTCTTCCAACATCAAATACCTATTCTGGTAACCACAAGTTAATGGTTGAGGCGAAGTTGAAACGGACTTAAACCGGGCTTGAGCCGCTTTCAACCCGGTTCAAACCCGCCTCAAACCCGCCTCAAACCCGCCTCAACCCCGGCTCAACCCCGGCTCAACCCTTAACTTGATACCTCTTTTTTATGGAAATGCTGTATCAGAAACTACCTGTAACTGAAATGCCGTAGTTTAAAAAACCAATCTCAGGAAAGTATCGAAATTGGGGTACAAAAAAAAGCCTTTACCACATCTTATTCCATGCAAATTGGCTCAGGGTCAATGAAAACTTTGAGCCAATAACAAGAGAACATAAGATGTCGTAAAGACTTAATAAAACGGGATTAATTGATACTTGCCCAACGAAAGAGCTGTCCAGAAAAAAATGACAATGAAAGAGCAATTAAAAAACAAGCACCGCCCCTGATGAACATTTATCATGCCCTGATATTCCTGTGATAAATCCGCTATCAATCTTATTTTTCAGCTATCCCATAAGAAATATACTTCCAACTGTCAGGGCAGATTTTATTAAACAGTAATTCATCAGCTTTTGCAAGAAAATTTCTCTGTTTCTCACTTCGCCCAAATGCACCCAGAAAGCCGGTAGCATTAATTTCAACATTTCTGAAATCCTTTAACAGGCTTTTCATTTCACTTTTTGAAACATACCGCCATGAGCTTCCCCATTTCACAAACATTTTTCTAAAGATCCGGTGAAGGGGCGAGGCAATAAGGTTTTCTGCAAACAACAGTTTACCTCCCGGTTTCAATGCTTTATATATCTCATTGAAAACCTTTTGTTGTATCTCATAATTGTTATTTCTTCCAATACCTCCAATAATAGACTTAAAAACAATCACATCAAAGCAGTTTTCATAAGGTATGTTTGTTGCATCAATATCTTCATACCTGATCAGTGAAGTAACATTGTATTTTAAATGAAGCGGCTCTGCATTTTTTTTAGCATCCTTCAAATCAGAGCATACCATTGACTTACCTTTTAAGGCAAGCCAAAGGGAAAGCCCCCCATTCATGCTGCCAAGCTCCAGGCCGTTGTTAATTTCATCAGCATTAATATGCTCCTCCCAATAGTAAAGGGCTTTTGACCAGGATCTGATATCCCATTGGATAATGCTTTTTATGATTTCTTTTGTCATTTTGTTTTGATGATATTGGCTGACATCAGGGACAGGTATTCCCCCTTCAATGTTTACATTTCAAAATTAACGGAATATGCTTTTGTTTCATTCAAAAGTTGAATTTATTATCAAACTTATGTCTTTAAATAATGCTCATTCCCTGATGTTAATTTGAGCATTAATAAACAGGAAGATAATTCTTTGAAAGCAATGCAACTCTAATCTTTAAAGCTTGTTAATCTACTAAACACAGGAAATTCATTTTCCTGTAATAAAGAGAAAAACCAATGTATGGTTGCTAAAAAAATTATTTTACTGCAATACCATAGCACATATACTTCCAGCTATTAGGACAGATTTTGTTAAAAAATAAATTATCCATTTTAGCTAAAAAATCCCTCTGTTTCTCATTTCGACCAAAAGTCCCTAATACCCCGGTGACTTTTATATCTAAACTTGAAAAATCCTTTAAAAACCCTTTTACCTCGTCTTTTGATACATACCTGCATGCATTCCCCCAATTAACAAACTTCCTTCTTAAAAACCTGTGAAGCGGAGAAGCAACCAGATTTTCGGCAAACAATAACTTCCCTCCCGGCTTCAATGCTTTATACGCCTCATCAAAGACTTTTTGCTGTATCGCACAATTATCATTTTTCCCAATACCACATACTATCGATTTAAATACAACCACATCAAAATAGTTTTCATAAGGGATATTTGATGCATCAATGTCTTCATACCTTATCAAAGAAGTAACACTATGTTTTTTATGAAGGGGCTCTGCCATGGTTTTAGCATCCATCAAATCAGAGCATACCACTGACTTACCTTTTAAAGCAAGCCACAGCGAAAGGCCACCATTCCTGCTGCCTAGCTCCAATCCGTTTTGAATAGTATCCCAGGCAATGTTTTCTTCCCAAAAGCAAAGTGCTTTTGACCACGACCTGACATCCCACTGGATGAAGTCTTTTATGTTTTCTTTTGTCATTTTAATTTAACAATTAAAGTCTTTAAAAACAGATCCCTTAAATACTAATTCCTTGATATAATTGACATAAGTCAAAGGATTTTATTCCAAACTATAAAAAATACGACATTTTAATGTAGTACTTAACTTTGATCCATATCAATTACATAAAACACAAAATCAGGAAATGTTTCAGTGTTTTAGGATGCAAAAGTATTAAAAAAGAATTAAACGAATTGAATGAATGAGAATACCTGTTTATTCCACCTTTTTTGCAAAGCACTCGTCCCAGTAAGGTCCTAATCCTGGTTGATGTTTGAAATACAAGCTGTCATTTTGAATTTTTAATACAGGGGCATGAAAAGTAATACACGAAATACAATTCCCATTTATGTACTTAAACGAAAATGAAGAACTTGTTGATTGATAGAATGAAAGTCTTATCAGTGAATCTTCTTCTTCTTTTGCGATATTTACGATTACATCAGTGGTATCATGACTATAACCAACTATTGTATCCTGCCAACAAGTATATACACTAATGCCAAAATATGATCCAACTACATCATCACGATAGTCAGTTAAATCATTACTTTCTTCTTCGCAGGAAGCAAATAAGAAAACCATACCCAATAAAAGAAAAATCCTTGCTTTCATAGTCTAAGCTTTTAAATTTATTATTCAATTTATTTCACTTTATCCTTAACAGCGAATGTTTTTGCTGTAAATCATAAAATCCAATTTGAAGAAACTGCTTTTTAAAAGCATACAAATTCAATAAAGCAAAAATATGTTGTTTTTTATCAATAGTCAAAATAAATCAATCAGTGTTATAGTAAAACAAAACAAAAACAATATCCCCTTAAGGAATAACCCTAGGGTAAAAAATAAATTGATTTCTGCTTATTCCTGCTTAATTTATTTCCTCTGTTGCCGGGGGAGCAATTATTTTGTTCTTTACCAAAACTTCAGCGGGAGAAAAAGCCAACATAAATCCAATGGCACAAATCAAAACCATACGGATAAGATATCTCGCATTGAATAATTTAAGGACATCTTCTTTCGATTTGCGATAGATGATAACTGGTAGTGCGATAGCTAATAAACCACATCCAACAATTACCATCACCTCATAATTAAACATGTTTTGAAGCCTGAAAAGAATTCCAACAAGGGCAACGGAACATGCCCAATTTACCAGCTTGTTTAAAAAAACATCTATTGGATTTATATTTCCTTCATTTATAATAGCAAAGGCGTTAAAAAAATAAGCCAGGGCCAAAGCTACCAATGAAAGGATGATTAAGGCATTAACCGGAATATTGGTAAAAACTTTAATACACATTGAAGCAATAAACAACAGGAAAAGGATTATTTCAATCCTTTCTATCCGGGATGCTACCCAGGTGCCAAGCTTTATTGACAGTTCGTTTTGTTTAGAATTCATCATTGTAGTTTTTGTTATGCGTTATGGTTTAGTTTTATTGAAATCAAAACTATCGGGGAAATTTAAAATATCCTCACCAAAAATATATAAATTTCACAAGATAGCTTTTGGAAAATAATTTGATGGTCTTTTCACAAAAATCCATGGTCTGTTATTAACGCATCCATTATACAATATTTTGTTTTCAAATCCAATTATCGTTATGAATGGAACGCCATCAGTTAATAAATTTGTTTGAATTTCTTTACTGTTTTCAGCAATTGTCCAGGTTACCTGTGTGTTTATTTTTGCATAATGATTGAAGGTCACTGTATCATTTATTTCAGTTTGTAAATAAACTGTATAAAAATTAATATCACTACGTTTTTTATAATCATTGGCAAGTTTCTCAAAATAAGGAAACTCTTTTTTACAATTTGAACAGTACGATGCCCAGAATAAATAAACATTTATGCTGCTTGTGTCAATATGAACAATTTCCTTTTCTTTATTAATCAAGCTAAAATGAATGGCATTACCAGGCATTTTATTGTATTGAGTTGAATAGACCCACGAAGCCCAGTTTTCCTGAAGGACCCATGAGGTTAAAAGTACAATTGCAGTAATAGTATAGGAAAGAACATTAAACTTTATGTTATTTTTTCTTCTTAAAACGATATAACCAAAAATCATTGATACAATAATCCCTGGTAATACAAGATATAATCCTGTTTGCCCGGAAAAAATGAAAAAAGGAAGAACAAATGGCAAACAGACTATAGTCCAGACCACAAAAAAGTCTTTTTTAACAATTTCTCTTAGCAAAAATGCCGAATAAACAAATGATATGATTGTAGTAACAAAAAACCAGCCTTCACCAAATTTTCTTGAAGAGGTGATCAATAAAAACAGTAAAACCGAAAGAATGAAAGCTGTGGAATATGTTATTGGCAATCTGCTTTTTTTTATTGCATAAGCAACAGCAATTGAAAGGATAAGCATTGAAGGAAATATAAGGAAGGGTAAAAAAGTAAGATTATTAAGCCCTTTTATATATAATGGTATAAATATTAACAAAACAAGCAGTACCAATGCTACACCAGATAATAATATATCAAAAATTAGTTTTTTCCGAGGGAAAATAAAGAAACCAATTATTATTCCAGTTATTAAAGTAAACCTAACACTCAAAAAAGTATTAATACTTAATATGGAATAAAT
>CAYLYP010000050.1:14954-23458 GCA_964387795.1 uncultured Bacteroidales bacterium | reverse complement strand
GCAATCGGGGTAGTTTCCTCTGTGCCTTTAAGCCATGCAACCCCAGCAAGTTTTATGGCACATAATGAGCATCGTAACAATTATGCGCAGATTGCGCAGTATATGATTTTTTCAAGTAAGGCTGATGTGATTATGGCACCCGGGAATCCTGATTATGATGATAATGCCATGCCTTCAAAAGGGGACGCACAGAGTGTTGGAGGCGTTGAGGTATGGAACTGGCTTAAAGCTGGGGGGGCACAAACAGAACTTGTGTTGGATGGTAAAAAACTTAAGGTTAAAGATATTGATGGAGACGGGAATCCTGATCCATGGGTATTGGTACAGGATAGTATTGAATTTGTAAAGCTCATGAATGGACCAACCCCAAAGAGGGTTATTGGTGTGCCAAAAGTGAATTCTACGCTTCAGCAAGGGCGAACTATTATTGAGGAATCGGAGATGCCTTATGAAACACCTTTTAACAGGGAGGTTCCTAGCCTGGAGCAGATGACAATGGCAGCCATAAATGTATTAAGTAAAAATGAATCGGGCTTTTTCGTGATGATTGAAGGAGGGGCTATTGATTGGGCGAGCCATTCGAATCAAAGTGACCGGTTGATTGAGGAACAAATTGCTTTTAATAAAGCAATTGAGTCAGTAGTAGCATGGGTAGAGAAGAACAGCTCATGGGATGAAACACTGATTATCATTACTGCCGACCATGAATGCGGATATTTAACTGGCCCTGGAACTGATGATGATTTATTTAAACCAGTTGATAATAAAGGGAAAGGCCAACTGCCCGTGATGCAGTTTAACAGTGGAAATCATACCAATGTTCTAGTCCCTTTATATGCAAGAGGCGCTGGAAGCCATTTGTATGAAATATTGGCCGGGCAACTGGATTCGGTACGTGGTCCGTATATTCAAAACACAGATATTCCAAACGTGATTTTTATGCTCTGGGGGAAAGATGTCAGGTGATAAATAAGATGGCTTTGTTAATAATGAAGAATTGAAAAAGCATGTTTTAAATGTGTTTATTCTTTTTTTACCTGCTAATTGCAAGACTGAACCTGTTGTTTTTGATTGTCAGGTTTCCCCAAGTGAAACTCTCCATTGATAATCATTTTGGAGTACAAAAAGTGTCTTCATGGTTCATTTTAGACTGGTGTTATTATACTTTTAATTTCATAGAATTCATAAGGCACAAAGTTTGACTGTTAGAGGCATTTTATTATTGAAACAATTATAAATGCAATGTAATTTGTTTGCAAGTATTGATGATGAACGGAAAAACATGAATCAGGAACCAATAAAAAAGGGCTGTAATTACAGCCCTTTTTTATTGGTTCCTGATTAAGCAATTATTTCTTAATCACTTTATGTAAAGAAGATCCTTTGCTATTGCTGATTTGAAGGTAATAAACACCTTCAGCAAGGTTATTTAAGCTGAATTCTTTATTAAAAGAACCAGAGAAACCTACATAATTTTCAACAAAGATTTCCTGTCCTGTAACATTCATCAATTTTACAGTTAATTGGTCAGTATTACCAACATTGAATTGTACTTTAAGATTGTCGTTACATGGGTTAGGATATATACTCAGGTTTTCAACATTTTGTTCCTGAATTCCAACACCATTAAGTACAACAGGAACACCTGTATCCTGTCCAAATAATTCAAATGAACCAGATGTAGATATTTCACCAAGGGAAACTGTGTAATCATAAACATCTTCCATTAGGGTTAATGCGTAAACGCCAGCATTAAATGAAAGGGTGTCATTAATTGTGATTGTTGCATCAGTTATCGGGTTGTTATTTTGATCTTTTATATCAAAAGTTGCAGTATAGGTTGGTCTTTCGAAATTTAGGACAAATGCAGGTACATAGTGAATGAAGTACCAGGTTCCGTTATTTCTTAGCCTGGAGCTTACATTAAGCCAATGGTTAAAGGTGTTGTCAGCCCTGAAGGTCATTTTGTCATTTGAAATATCATTGAAGTAACAATCAACGCCAACAACATAAAAGTTATAGGTGTCATCTGTTATTGCAGGAAGAGCAATTGGTGCTTCAAAAGTAACATTAGTCCATTTTCCAATCATATCAGCTGTTATATCAACCATTTCAGATTCAGCAACAATTTCCCATTCAGTTCCAGCGCGATAAATCCTTACTATGAATTGGTTTTCAATTGTAGCACCTTCACTTAGATAAAGAGAAACTGATTCAACAGTTTCATCCTCAACAAGGCTGAAAGTAGTTCCAATAAAATCACCATTAACAGCACCATCATAGCTGTTAACGCCAATTGAATTTGCAATATTTGTATGGCGTGCCAAATGGCGGGTAGTAGCTTTAAAACTTGCATTTTTAACATTGTTCTCAGGAGCCTGGTCTGTCTGATCCTGTTCCACTTCAAATTCGATATTGTAAGTTCCAATTGATTGAGGGAAAGTGTAAAGAGGGGTTCCTATTTCAGGGTCTTTGTCACCAATCCTGATTGTATCATTTGTGAATGAAGCCAGTGAAGCAATGTTCTGGGTCGAAGTAGTTGAATAAACAGATGAGCCGTCTTTAGTGACGTCAATATTTAGTTTCACATTACTTTGAGCATTTACACCTGAATTGGTAATAGCACCTTCAAAATATATCAGGCTTGATTCTGCTGACAATTGAGAAACAGGAAGTTGAGAGTAAAAACCAGTGTTTTCGTTTGCCATACCAACGCTGCTTAATACCACTTCATCATTAAACTGTTCATAAATACGGATTTCATCAATGCCAAACTGTGCACCATCGAGTCCAAAATATTGAATTCCAAGCTTAACGTCAGCTTCACCAAGATATGCATCCAGGTTTACAGAAGCATAATACCATGTAAAGCTTTCCCAGTCAGTAGGACCCTCAGCTTCATTAAATAAAAGTGTCCAGGTTTCACCACCATCGGTGCTAATTTTAATGTTTAAGTCGCAATAATCATCAGGAGGTAATGACCATTGTGGCATACCAAACCAATAAAAGTCAAGAACCAAAGGATTTTCAAGTTGAAGGCCAGAAAGGTCAATGGAAGGGGAAATCATCCATTCATCCTGTGTGGAGGTGCCATTCCATTGGCAAAAAGCGAAATCACCATTAAAGCCACTAACTACAACTTGTCCTTGCGAGTTGAGCATTTCAGGCCCACTAATCCAGGTTTCAGTTGGGACATTAACGATTGTTGTCCATCCTTCACCGGGAAATTCATTAAATCCATTATAAAGGTATGTGCTTTTGGCTGCAGCTTGGCCTTTTACAGCTCCAATTTCTGCTTTGTAAGGGACTTTGTCCACATTCACCGGAAGCCTTTTTTGTGCAATTGCCGGAATGGTCAAAAATAGAACCATTAAAATAGTAAAGATTCTTTTCATGTTGTTTTGTTTTTGGTTAGCATATATAAAAAACAAAAATAGCAACTTTTAGTAATTATTTTTTAAATAAATGCGATTCTTTTAATAAAATATTTATAATTATTAAGTTTTATGTTTATAAATGGTTGATTGATCTTTCATTATCATTATGTTTTTAGTTCATATTACTGTTGATGTAAAGTGTTGAAAAAAAGGCACCCTGATTAAAAAGATTATAAATGCTATTAAATGAAGAATTAATTTGGAAACATGCAAAATGTATTGTCATTTGTTTTATTAAAAATCCTTTCCTATCGACAAGTAATTGCCGTAATTTGGATTATTAAAATGTAAAGTGAGTTAATTGTCTGTTGAATAATCCATTGAGTATTTATTATATGCACAAAAGACCCCGGAACCATTTATAATATTCGAGTATAGTATTGTAGGTTCAATAAATGGGTTTGGGCTTTCATGTGTGTTCAATTTAGTATGGTATCTGTAATAGTGCTCATCTGTTGTTAAGAGAATTAGTTTATATTCTGAGATGCCTGAATTATTTGGGGATGGACTTTGCATTTTAGCAACAAATGGAAATACAGTCCCATCAAGGTTTTTATCAGAGAATAAACTTTCACCGATTTGGAAATCCATTTGGGTGTAGTAATTGGTTTGGTATTTAGGGTTTAGATAAGGTTCATCTGATTTGAAATAGATTTGAAAACGGTAATAGTTTTCGACATCAGGTATATCAGCAATCTGGGCTTTGATTATATAATCTGTTGAATATTCATTTATTTGTTGAGTGATAACTTCGTTTACAATGATGTTTTGGTTCGGGGCAGGAACAGTGCATGAAGCAGAAATACTTTTAAAATCAGGGGCAGAAACAGACAGGAAATATGATCCATTCACCTCGATAGGAAAATCAAGGCATGGTAATATATAGGACTGATGTAACGAAGAATAGGTTAGGGTTTTGCTTTCCCCATTCTGATTTGATATTTGAACAGATGCATTAATAATTGGGTTTTGTTGGTACCAGTCATCATTAATGGTTGTTGAATTAAAAAATGGCCTTGTTTGTCCCAGCCTGACTTTTATGGTATCATCATCAGGGCTGATAAAACAATGGACAACAAGTTTGGGTTCAGCTTCAGGGATTTCAATATCTTCTGCATCAGAAATACAGGAATTCAAATGAATAAAACCTCCCAAAAGCACTAAAGGGATGCAAATGGTTTGAAGCCAAATCCAAATTGCCTTAATTGATATGTTTGATTTAATTGTCTTCATGGTTTGATGCTTTTTATTATTTACAATTAAAACTTATAGGAAAGGGAAAGAGAAGGGATAATTGGGAACAACGACAATTGTTTTAACACATACTTGCTCGAACCATCTGTTTCATTATATTCCTGTTCCCAAAAGTAAAAGAATGGGTTTTTTCGGCTGTAAGCATTATAAATGCTTAAATCAATGACCCTTTCAACTTTTTGGTTGAATAAAGTAAGCTGTTCGATAAACTGAGCACCGAAATCAAGGCGGTGATAGGGAGCTGCCCGAAATGAGTTTTTGCCTTCATATTCATAGGTATATTGCGGGTAATCGTCCCCCTGGCCCTGGTTGGGGTCAATTCCTTGAATATGGTTGTATGAGATGCTGGAAGCTAAGGGTATGGTGATTGGGTTCCCGGACGAATAAACCCAAACGCATGAAAGATTGAGTTTAGGGGTAATGCGGTAGTTTAAAACTATTGAGATATCATGACGTCTGTCATATTTGCCAAAGAATGCAATGCCATTGTTTACATCATCAAATTGGTGGATTACCCATGAGAGTGTATAACCAATCCAACCTGTAAATAATCCTGACTTTTTTTGTATAAAGAGTTCTGCACCATAGGCTTTTCCAAACCCACTTGTGACATTTGAAGTCCAGTCAAACCTGTTTGCGTCAGAAGGGTCATCAAACATAATAAAGCTTGCCCCTTCCTTATATCCTAAAATGTTGTTTCCTTCTTTATAATAGCTTTCAATAGTGAGTGAAATGTCTGGATCTATAAAATCTTTAGCAATACCAGCAGCCAACTGCCATGATTCCTGAGGGGGGACATTTGTCACTGAAGGAACCCAAAGATCGGTAGGCAAACCTAAACCTGTATTGCTTAATAAATGCACATATTGGTTCATTTTTACATAAGAAGCTTTTAGTGCAAGATCTTTCATAATGGAGTAGCTGGCCGAAATGCGTGGTTCAGGCTTGAAATAACTATAATCTTTACCGGTAAAAAGGCTAAATCGGATTCCGGGGAGAAGTTTTAGTCTTTTTCCAAGTTTTATTTCGTCCTCAACATAAATGCCGCTTTCTATGTTGTTGATTTCTTTTACTTCAAGCCGAAACTCATCAATAAAGGTGTTTTGGAGCACAACAGCACTTGGGGTAAATAAATGGTGTATTGCTGATACACCAAACCTGAAGATTTGAGAAGTACCCGGGTGCCATGAGAAATCTGATTTCAGGGCTATATCTTCTATGCCGGAATAATACTTAAGGTCATAACTGTTATCATCATATTTTTGGTTAATATAAATCTGAAACTTATAATTGCTATATGTCAAAGAGGTGTTGGAAAAAAGCTTATTGCTAAAAACATGGTTCCATCTTAGGGTGCCGGTTGCATTTTGCCAAAAGAGGCCTATTCTTGCAAGATAGGAGTCTTCTTTGTTATTGAAATAGAATTTATCCCGTCCAAAATAACCGCTAAGGTATAGCTTGTTGTTCCTATTGATTTCATAATTCAGTTTTGCATTCAGGTCGTAAAAGAAATAACCAGCTCTGATGTCATTATTCATAAATGGCTGGATAAGTAAATCCAGGTATGTCCTTCGTCCTGAAACAAGGTATGATGCTTTGTTTTTAAGGATAGGGCCTTCAAGGGTAAGCCTGGATGAAATAAGGCCTATGCCAGCCTCTCCAGAGTGCTTTTGTTTGTTCCCATCCTTCATGTTTATATCCAATACGCTTGAAAGCCTCCCTCCATATCTTGCAGGCATGCCTCCTTTGGTTAGTTCAAGGCTTTTTATGGCATCTCCGTTGAAAAGGCTAAAGAAGCCAAACAAATGGCTTGCATTATAAACAATGGCATCATCAAGGATGATCAGGTTCTGGTCAGGGCCACCTCCTCTTACATAAAATCCGCTACTACCTTCAACACCCCTTTGAACTCCCGGTAATAATTGGATGACTTTTAGTACATCTTTTTCGCCTAATAGTGATGGTATATTTTTAACTTCAATAACCGGAATGTCAATCGTGCTCATTCTGATGTTTTCACTCACTTTCTCTATCCTTTCGGCACTTATTTCTACTGCCTCTAAAGAGAGGCTTCTTTCAAGTTCGATGTCAAGTTCGATGTCTTTGTTTAAAAGTAACTTAAGGGCTTTAGGCTGGTATCCAACAAAAGAAAAAACCAATTCAAAACTATCAGCAGGTAATGTTATGGAATAAAAACCATATTGATTTGAGGTAGTTCCAGTTTTTAGTGCGGGAAAATAAATATTAACCCCGATAAGTGTTTCAAGGCTTCCCTGTTCCTTTACAAAACCACTTATAGTATGCCTGTCTTTTTGATTTGAAGGTTGAGCATTACAATAATTAGGGCTCACAGATAATAGCATCAATACTGAAGCAAATCTTATGGCTGAAAACAGTATTTTGGATAGTTGCATGGGATAAAAAGTTTAAAAATATAATTACCCACTTGTTCAATAATACAAAATACTAAAAATAACTGATATATTGAATTAATATTTCGTTAAATATTAATATGCTTTGCTGAAGTGCCAGTTTTTATAACTGCTTCATATTTGATTTTTGCTAAAAAAATAAACCGGTGAGCATGTAAACATGTCACCGGTCGTTCCAATTATTTAACCAAACAAAAAGTAATTATAGTTCCAGATAGCATTGTTTGATTTTCTGGAAACTTCTTTCCATATCATTATCCAGGCCAACAGAGAACCTGACAAGTCCTTCGCTGAGCCCCATTTTTTTCTGAATATCATCAGGTACTTCAGAAGAAGTACTTTTTCCTGAATTGGAGAATAAGGTTTTGAAGTAACCTAAGCTTACAGCAAGGTAACCTACTCCGGCCAATTGCATTTTTTCCATAAAACGGCTTGCCCTTTCAGCAGTTCCCAGGTCAATGGCAATAAGGCCACCAAACCCAAATTCAGGATTCATCATTTTTTTAAATAATTCATGCTGAGGGTGTTCTTTAACGCCCGGATAAACAAATGGTAAACCAAGTTCCTTGAATTTTTGAGCCAGGTACATTGCATTGGCACTATGTTGTTTCATCCTGATATGCAATGTATGGAGGTTTTTATGGATGCTTGATGAACGGAGTGGGTCAAGAACCGGGCCTAAGAGCATAGCTGTACCATCGTTGACGCTGATAAGGTCATTGATGAATTGGTTATTTGCACAAATAGCACCTGCAACGCAATCATTTTTTCCATTGATAAACTTGGTCATTGAATACACTACAATGTGTGCTCCCAGAGAAGCAGGTGCAACAATCATTGGGGTAAAGGTATTGTCAACAACCAGTTTGATGCCATTCTTGTTTGCTATTTCAGCCAATGCAGGGATGTCTGAGATCTGTAACAATGGGTTGGTCATTGTTTCAGTATAAATCATCTTTGTGTTTGGCTTAATTGCTTTTTTTACTTCATCAAGATTGGTAATATCGACAAAGCTTACTTCGATCTTGAATTTTTTCAAATAATTGCTCATGAAGGCAAAGGTTCCACCATAAACAGTTTCGCTGCTTATAATGTGATCGCCTGTATTACAGATTTGCAGGATTGCACAGGTGATGGCACCCATCCCTGAGGCTGTTACCCATGCAGAATCTGTGCCTTCCATGGCTGCAAGTGCATCAGACAAATATTTATTTGTGGGGTTCCAATGGCGGGAATAAAGGAAACAACCTTCCTGTTCGCCATGAAAAGTATCAAGCATGGTTTTTGCATGCATGAATGTATAAGTGGCTGAGTCGGTTATAGATGGATTAACATCACCAAACTCACCAAACTGTAATAAGTCTTGAATTCTGGAAGCTGG
>CAYLYP010000050.1:0-14854 GCA_964387795.1 uncultured Bacteroidales bacterium | reverse complement strand
GGTTCACGTTACTCATTAAGTCCCAAAGGCCTTGGATATTCTACCTGCGCCTTTATTGGGATACAGGTTAACCTTATAAGCACCGGCACCCATGAACAGGTCTTTGAAAAGATTGTACAGATTCCTGAAATAGTGGAATGTCATCATATTAGTGGAAAGTATAGCCTTTTTATAAAAATCTTTACCCGTAATAATGAGCATCTAAAGCAAATCATTATCGAAAAAATTCAATCAATCCCTGAAGTAACTGCCACTGAGACTTTTATATCCCTTGAGGAGGGTTTTGTACGACAATTGCCGGTGTAATTGTAATAGACAAAGTAAATTTTTTTCAGATAATAGTGAGCAATAGTTATTACTGGTTGAATAAGATGAACCAAACATGATTTTTTTTCTAAATCAATATCTGATTTGATAATTCATTACAATCTCTATCTTGGGCTAAATATGACATAAATGATTTTATGTTGGATAAATCCTTATACGTTAAAAAATAATGAAATTATAGGCTGAAAGTAAGCCTTGGCTGAAATATTGCTTATCTTAGCAGTTAATAATTGATAAAGAATAGAATAATAATTTGAATAAAAGGCTTAGCTTATTATGAGACGGGTAATCGTTTTTTTCGGTTTGCTTATTCTGATTTGGATGAAAGCCTATGGCACACATCAGAGGGCAGGAGAGATTACCTATCGCCATATATCAGGTATGACTTATGAAGTTACTTTAGTTACTTATACCTATAGTCCCAGTCCTGCTGACCGTCCCCAACTGGATATTAACTGGGGTGATGGAAATGTTGAAACTGTTAACCGGGACAGCGTTAGTGATTTGACAAGTGTATTGCGCTATAACAGGTATCGGGCTGTACATACTTACAGTGCTGCATCTTCTTACATCATTTCAATGGAAGATCCCAACAGGAATGGTGGAGTACTGAATATCCCAGGCTCAGTTAATATCCCTTTTTATATTGAATCTACCCTGGTAATTAATCCTTTTTTTCCTGGAAATAATTCTCCGGTACTGTTAAATCCCCCGGTTGATAATGCCTGTGTTTATAAAAAGTTTATTACAAATCCGGGTGCTTATGATGTTGATGGGGACAGCCTGTCATATTCCCTTGTTACCTGTCTGGGTGCAGGCGGACAACAAATTCCTGGATATACTGATCCACAATCAACAAACGGGATATTTGAAATAGATCCATTCACTGGAGATATTGTATGGGATGCCCCCCCTCTTGCAGGAGAGTATAATATTGCAATACTAGTTAAAGAATACAGGAATGGGTTGTTCATTGGGAGTATTCTAAGGGATATGCAAATACATGTGGTTCCCTGTGATAATATGCCTCCAATACTTAGTGTTGGAGATGCTTATTGCGTTGTAGCCGGAGAATTATTACTGTTTAATGTTAGTGCCAATGATCCCAACCTGGAAGATTCATTATATCTGACCGCAACAGGAGGGCCATTTTTGTTTCCTGAAAACCCTGCATTTTTTGCAGGAGGTGAAGGCATAGGATCTGTTGCAGGATTGTTTACATGGACACCTGATTGTTCACAGATTAGTTTACAGCCTTATTTTGTTTATTTCAAGGTAAGGGATAATTCTAATGAAGTATCGTTGATTGACATAAAAACAGTTTCAATTGAAGTCCTTGCACCACCGGTTGAGCAATTTTCAGCATCCAGGCACCCTCAAGGTATACAACTTCAATGGGATGTTTTGGAGTGTGGACAGGTTATTGGTTATAGTTTATACAGGAAGGCCGGGGATGATGGTTTAGAACCTGATGCTTGTCAAACCGGAATACCTCCTGAATGGGGCTATGAACTAATAGCTACAATTCAGGGAGCTACAGAAAACACATATCTTGATCCTGAATCAAATAATATGATTCCGGGGGTAGAATATTGTTACAGGATAGTAGCCCAATTGGCTGGCGGAGGGCAAAATGTGGTATCCGAAGCCTCATGTGCTTCTATTGCCAGGGATGTTCCCTTAATCACAAATGTAAGCATAAGGGAAACAAACCTGGAAAATGGTTCATTACAATTGATATGGAGCAAACCTGCTGAACTTGACGTTATTCTTTACCCGCCTCCTTATGAATACAGAATATATAGGGGAGAGGGTTTTAGTCCAGTTAACCTGACTGAGATTGGAAAAACTTATGATATTAATGATACCCTGTATGTTGATACACTCATCAATACTCTTGAAAAAGCTTATACCTATCAGGTCCTGTTGTATAGCGCTCAGGGAACGGTAGCACAACCAACAGGTCAAAGCCCAAATGCAAGTTCTGCTTATTTAAGATTAGCACCTGGCAACAATAAGGTAAAGATAAGTGTTGAAGCAATAGTGCCATGGACAAATATCCGCATGCATGTCTTTCGTCAGGATTCATTAGATGGCCCATTTTCTTTTGTTGGGAGCACTGAAGGGCTTGAAATGATTGATGCCGGAGTGCTGAACGATTCCAGCTATTGCTATTATGTTGAAGTTGAAGGATCTTACTTCTCTGATGGGCTTACTGATCCATTACTCAACCTGTCTCAGGAAAAGTGTATTATTGTAAAAGACACCCTTCCTCCTTGCCCTGTTAATATTACAGTTACTACAGATTGCGATTATCCCTCCAACACTATCGAATGGTCTAATCCTTGTGATAATGATATAGCGTCATACGAGGTTTATTATTCGTCTGTTGAGGGAGGAACCTATCAACGAATTGCTGTTTTGCCGGCAGGTACATTTTTGTTTTTCCATGGACCTTTGCCCTCTGTTGCTGGTTGTTATTATGTAAGGGCTTTGGGCGCTAATGGTAAATATAGTGAGTCAGATCCTGTTTCATGCGTTGATATTGATCAGTGTGATTTATACCATTTGCCAAATGTGTTTACTCCGGATGGAGATATGATCAATGATTTGCTTATCCCTTTTCCTTATAATTTTGTTGAAAGAATTGACTTAACTATTTTTAACCGTTGGGGAAGTGTTGTATTTATGACCAATGACCCTGATATTAACTGGAATGGCCGCCACTACAAAAATGATATGGAAGTGAGTGACGGTGTTTATTATTATATTTGCAATGTTTTTGAAATAAGGTTAAGTGGCTTGCAAAAGCGTACGCTTACTGGTTTCATTCATATCATCAGGAGTAATAACAAAATTAAAAACTGACAGGATGTTTACAGGTATCATTGAAGGCATGGGTAAAGTGGTAAAAATTGAAAAAGATAAAGGAAATATTCATTTTACAATTGAAACCCCTATAGCCCAGGAATTAAAAATTGATCAAAGCATTGCCCATGATGGGGTTTGCTTAACAACTGTTAATGTTGATAAAGCTAAAAATCAATATACGCTGACTGCTGTCCAGGAGACTTTGGATCGCTCAAATCTTAGGACTTGGAATGTGGGTTATGAAGTTAACCTTGAACGCTGTATGCGCTTGGATGGAAGGCTTGACGGGCATATTGTTCAGGGACATGTTGACCAGACTGCTGAATGCAAAAAAGTAGAGGAGGTGGATGGTAGCTGGAAATTTTATTTTAAGTATGATCCCGGCCAAAGAAATATTACCGTTGAAAAGGGCTCTGTTTCAGTTAACGGAGTAAGTCTTACTGTTGTGGATTCTGAGCCTGGAATGTTTTCTGTAGCCATTATCCCCTATACTTATGAGCATACCAATTTCAAACATTTCAAGCCAGGTAGTATTGTAAACCTTGAGTTTGATGTGATTGGCAAATATGTAGCCCGCTTGTTGGAAACTCATTTTAATGCAAAAAAATAAAGAGTTCTTTAGAAGAATAATTAACCCGGTTACTAATTAATAGTCCGGGTTTTTTCTTTTTAAATGTGGATATAATAATCTTGTATTGAACTTAGAAAAAAAATCACCATTTTTGTATTAAGAAGAAATGCTCAAATTTAATATGTATATTACGCTCAACAAATGAATACTTTTTTTTCATATATCAGTCAATGTCAACAAAAAATAAAACGCTTTGCAAAACTTTTTTTGTATGGATTGATTGTGTCATCATGTGCAAACGTGGTTTCTCCCTCAGGTGGTCCTGTTGATAAAACTCCTCCTGAAATCATCCTGTCTTCTCCAGAGAATTATTCCGTTTTTTATCAGGGGCAGAGAATCAGAATATGGTTTGATGAGTTTGTGAAATTGGATAATGTAACCCAGAAACTGCTGGTGTCTCCTCCAATGGGAGCGAACCCTGAAATCAGGTTGAAGGGTAAATCAGTAATTATTGAACCCGCAGATACTTTTAGGGCAAATACCACTTATTCATTCTTCTTTGCCGATGCCATCAAAGATATCACTGAAAATAATCCAATTCCCGGTTTTACTTTTGTCGTTTCTACCGGTTCTTATGTTGATTCTTTGTCTGTAAAAGGAAAAGTATTGGACGCATGGACTATGAAACCAGTTGATTTAGCTTATGTAATGCTGTATGATGACCTTAATGATTCAGTCCCTATTAAAGAAAAACCAATTTATATTAGTCAGACTGATAAACAGGGGATGTTTTCCATTCAGAATTTAAGACCTGGAACCTATAGGATGTTTGCATTGCTGGATCTAAACTACAACTTTTTATTTGACCAGCCTAATGAACAAGTTGCATTTCTGGATACATTTATCACTCCTGTTTATGAGCCTCCTGTTAAAAGAAACATCAAGGAAACAGACAGCTTATCCATTGACTCTGCAACAACAAATCAAAAAATAATGGAATCAGGTTTGGATAGCCTTCAGTCCAGGCCATCAAGGAGAAGTATCGTGAATGAACCTAAAGACACAATTGGCGAGGATATTGAAATTGTTATTGATTCATTAAGCATAAATGAAGTTGTTTTGCCAACTGATAGTATCAAAAACGATAGCATTACTGAAATTAAGCCTGGTATCCCTCAATACACATTGTATTTGTTTGAGCATAAAGATGAACGTCAGGCCTTACTGTCCTCCACTTATGGCAGAAAAGGATTGCTTTCTTTGACATTTAAACTGCCTGTTGACAGTTTGCATTTTAATGATCTTGAGGGTGATATTCAGCCATCACCAAGATTGATTGAATATAACAATACACGAGATACGCTTTTAATCTGGATGCCTGAACTGAGCCAGGACTCTTTGAAGACTGTAGTTATGGATAATGGGATGGTAATTGATACACTTAGGATGGCTTTAAAATTAAAGGCACAACCTTCGGGGGGAAGACAAAGGAATTCCTCTTCTGCAGCAGATTCTATACTAACAATTAAACCCATGTTTCCATCTGGTGTTGTTCCCTGGTTCTCAAAACTGGGATTCCTATGTTCAAGCCCGGTGAGTAGCATTCAAAAGGATAAATTCTTTTTATATGAAGATTCAGTTCTTGTTTCCTCTGATATTTTGTTTCATGATAGCCTTAAAAGAAAGTTCAATGTTGCCTATGAACTAAAAAAGGAAAAATCGTATATGATTGAGATGCTTCCTGGTTTTGTAACAGATATTTTCGGGCTTCAAAATGATACCATAAAAATCCAAATGAAAACAGATTCAGAGGTCTCTTATGGATCCCTTAATCTTGATATTACATTGCCTGTTGATACATCGTATATTTTCCATTTAACGGATGATAAAGGAGCAGCACTCTTTGAAAAAAAGATTGAATCATCGGGAGTGATTCATATTACAAATCTTAAAGAGGGGAAATATGGGATGAGATTAATAAAGGATGAAAATGGCAATGGTAAATGGGATCCGGGGCACTATTTAAAAGGACTGCAGCCTGAAAAAGTTTATATTTCAGGCACTCCTGCTCAAGTAAGGGCGAATTGGGATACTGAGGCAATATGGGATGTTAATGAGCAAAAACCTATAAGCCGGTAAAATTTGGTTTAATTCAGTTCGAAATATTGAATTAATATCCTGATAATATGTTTGAAGCGGAAACCAGATATCCTTTGAGATAAATCGGACAATATTTTAAATAGTCCTGCTAATATAAATTTGCAGGACTATTGATTGATTTCTTTATAGTAGTTTATTCATCTAAGGTATATAAGAAACGCTTGATGCTTTTCTTTGGTGTCTTTTCAAATTCTTCGGGATAAATCTTTATACCAGCTAACTTCATGTATGCGGGAAGTTCATTGTTGAGGTTTTTCTTATGGTTTTCCATGATTTCTAATAGCTGATCCCCTGTGATTTTATTTTTATCTGCACTTTCATGATCCGGATAAATCAAAGCAATTAGTTTGTTGTCTTTTTCGAGTACCAACGATTCCAGGACATATTCAAGGTTATTTAACTTGGCTTCTATCTCTTCAGGATAAATATTTTGACCTGATGGTCCCAATACCATTGTCTTACAACGACCTCTTATATAAACAAAGTTTTCCTTGTCTATCAGGCCAAGGTCACCTGTATGTAACCAACCGCTCTGGTCTATGGCCTCATTGGTGGCCTGTTCATTTTTATAATAGCCGTTCATAACATGATCCCCTCTTACAAGGATTTCTCCAACTTCCGTATATGGATCAGAAGAATCTATTCTTATTTCTAGCTTGTCAACAATCCGTCCTGCTGACCCATGCCTTGTCTTATCCCAGTTGGCGTAGCTTATTAATGGGCCACATTCTGTCATCCCATATCCAATCGAAAAGGGAAACTGTATCCTCCTCAAAAATGTTTCTACTTCAGCATTTAAAGCAGCCCCTCCTATTACTACCTCATGAAAATTACCCCCAAATGAATCAATGAGCTTATTTTTTATTTTTGAAAACAAGATATCCTGAATGATTGGCACTTTTGTCATTACCTTAATACCTGCTTTTGATAAGACAGGAAGGATCTGTTTCTTGTAAATTTTTTCCATAATTAATGGAACAGCCAGTACCAGACGTGGCCTTACTTGTTTAAATGCTTCCAAAATTACCTGTGGTGATGGTGTTTTGGTGAGAAAAGTGATATGACAACCTAATGTAAATGGCCAAAGAAACTCAAATGCACAACCATACGCATGAGCAAGTGGCAGAAAAGAAACAATCGAATCACCTGACTCAAGTGGCATATTTTTATTTGCATATACAACATTGGATAACAGGCTTAAATGTGAAATCATTACTCCTTTTGTAAAGCCTGTTGTTCCTGATGTATAACTTATTACAGCAAGTTTTTGATTTGAAATATGCTTGAACTTGATTGTCTGGGGAGATATCCCTTTGGGATACAGATTGTTTAACAATGTGTTCACCTTCCCTTTTGCCTTTTGTATCTTCTTATCTACTTTTTGTGAGATTAGGCTGAAATCATTGAGCGAAAAAACAGCCCTGAGCATTGGCATTCGTGATTCCTCAAGAGATTCAAAGATACTGTTTGAGCAAAACATGATTGTTGAATCAGAATGATTGGTGATGTGATGGATATCGGATGGCTTGAAGTCTGGTAATATTGGAACAACAACTGCTCCGTAGCTTATAATTGCTAAATATGTTATTGCCCAATTTGCTGAATTCTTTCCAACTAATGCTATTTTTTCACCCTCTTTTATTCCTCCTTCTTCAAAAACAATATGGAGTTTTATAATGCGATCTGCTACTTTTTCAAAGGAAAGTGTTTCTCCACGATAGTCGCTTAACGAATTATATATCCAGTTTTTTTTGATACTGTTCTCAATAAATTCAACTAGGTTGTCTTTTGACATGACTGTGTTTTTTTGTAAATAATACCTTTTTAGTCCACAAAGATTAAAAAAACTTTGAATTAAATCAAAAAAAGCATTCCAGCTTTGTTTATTAATCTTCATTTATGTAAAAAAGCCCCGGATACCCGGGGCTTTTAAATACATATTCACAAAAACTAATTTTTAACCATCTTTGAGATAAAACGTTCTCCATTATGGCTTTCAAATGTAATCAGATACATTCCAACAGGAAGGTTTTCTGTATTGATGCTTGCTTTACCTTCGGTTTCAATAATACTTAAAACCTGTCCATTAATAGCTGAAATACTTACACTCTTAACAATCTGTGGATTGCTGATGGTGATTTCATTGCTGAATGGATTGGGGTAAACTGAGAATTGTGCAAAATCACCTTCTACAATGCCTACATGTGACATTTCAACATTTTCTGTTACATTGGCATTAGTGATTGTTACAGATTCGGTAACATCTAGATAATCTTGTAGAGTTACAGTATAATCGTAAGTCCCGGGAGCAAGATCAATTGTCGCTTCACCACTTGCATTGGTTACAATGGTTTCACTATTGATGTTTATTGATGCTCCTTCAAGAAGGGTATTATCTGTAGCTTTTACAATGAAAGTAAGGGTGTAGGTAATCAGTTCAAATTCAACGTTTACTGTAGTATTGGCTGCAATATCTTCAACTGTATAATTGTTTGAAGTGTTACCAGATACTACTGTGCCATTGGCTTTCCATTCTTTTACTTTATAACCGTTTGCCGGAGTTGCAGTAAATACAACATCGCTTCCTGCAACAACACTGCTGCCTGAGCTAATTGCTGTACCGTTTACAGTTGCTGCCAGACTTCCGTTTCCGCCTATAACGCTATATGTTACAGTATAAACTGTATTGAAATTAGCTGTAAGGGTTGTATTGGCTGCTGGCATTGTAAAATTAAATGAAGCTTGGCTTGATACAACTTGTCCGCTTGCATTTGTCCAGTTTACAAATTGATAACCTGCATTTGTTGTTGTTGATACAGCAACACTAGCGCCAACTGCATAGTTTCCACCACCGCTAACATTACCACCTGCTGCTGGGTTTGCAACCAAGGTTAAAAGTGGTCCGTTTACAGTTATTGACAATGCTGGAGAAGCAAGACTTTCGCAATTGTTGTTAAATGCCTGTACACTGATTGTTGCATTACCTGTGTATGCCTGGTTCCATACAACACTTCCTGTTGTGCTGGATCCTGAAACTGTTCCTGCATTTGCTGGTAACAATGTCCATTCATAGTAGGTTGCTCCTGAAACAGCTGTAACTGTATACTGGGCATTCTCAATTGATATTACTGTTGTTGGTCCGCTTGGAGTAGAAGGATTGCCTGGTGCTTCATAAATAGTTAGCGATACCATGGTAGCAGGGCTAACACAGGTTCCTTTGTTATCTGTTACATAGAAAACATGGGTTCCTGCTGCTGTAAGTCCAGTCTCAAAAGTGTTACCTGTGAAAACAAGGGTAGTTAAAGCCTCGTCACTATACCATTTTGCTTCACCAACAGTTGTTGCTGTTAGAGGAGGAATGACGGCATTTGAACAAGCTGTTTCGTTCTCTGCAACTGGGGCAGCTAAAGGAACAGATTCGAATTCATAAGCTCCTATATCTGGAGTTGTTTCGCTTCTTGGGTTTCCATCAATATCTTCTGAAATACCTGTTGCAGCTCCTTTGTTATCAAAACCACAGTTTGCATTAGCCATTGGGCTGAAATTGGTTGCTGATGTAAATATTGGTAAGAGATCCAATGAATTTACATCCTGTCCACTTGCTATCTGCCAATCAGCTAATGTTGCCTGAACGCTACCCAGATAACCAATACCACCTGCAGCATTATAAGTGTTATTATCAATTGATGCATAAACAGCATTGGTAGCTCCGCTATATATTGCATAATTGGTGCCCAAGGTCTGTGTGCTTACAAAGATGTTGTTTCTTATGTTCAGCGAAGCAGGAGTTGATACAGATGATGTAACAAGAATAGCAGCAGTATTACCTCCGGTTGCACCTGATTGATTGTTGTTTAATACAACAGTATTATGGAGGATTGAATATCCACCACCTGCACTTACAACCATACCGTAACCGTTGTCAGATGGGCTCCATCCTGAGTATCCGTTTGCTGCTACATCTGTTATCAGGTTATTTGACACCAAGATGTTTGCAGGAACTGTTGTTGATCCCAACTGTATGCCTGATGCTCCCCAACCAGTGGTACTGGTGTTTCTGATATCATTGATTTTATTTCCATTGATAAGTCCATTAGAACATGTCCCTGAAATAATAATCCCTATACCAGAAGAGCTTGTTGCTGAAGAAACACCACTGATTATATTATTTTCAACTGAGAAGTTTGTTGAATTTAATATAACAATACCATTGCTGTGGATTTTTTCAGTAGCTTCTGTTGATCCAATCTCGTTGCCAACAATATAGATATTGTTTGATAAGCCTTGTGTCTGGATACCTATTAATCCTTTTGACACCTTGCAATTTGATGCTGCACCGTAATTAGTTCCACTGAAAACGATGCCATAAGAGGCATTAGTAGCACCAGTTTGGCAAATCACGTTGCTAATGGATACAAACATATTGTTTTGAGAGAAGATTGCCCCACTTGAAGAACCTGTTCCCTGATTGATGAAACTTAGATTACGGGTAGTCCCATTTTCACTGTTTGAACCATCAATCATTACATAATCTGCCAAAATAACGAATACAGGGTTTACGCTATTGGCTGTAATAACTGCATCAACTGTTTCTGCCGGCTTGATGAGAATGAAGTTGTCATTGGTGGTGCCTACTACTTCGCCAAGAATAATTGGGAAAGTTTCATTTACATCATAAGCTGCATCGATTAAAGATAAAGTTGTCTGATCTTTAACGCCTAAATTGTTAAGATCTGAAACAGCAGCAGTGATGGTTGTATAGTTTCCACCTACCCCTACAGTATAAATTCCGGCAAGTCTTGTGCGGATTACCCTGTTGCCATCAGGTGCAGTAACTGTTGGTGTTTTTACTTCGCCACCAACTGTTATTGAAAGCACTTCTGCATCTATAACATTTAAGTTGGTTGCTGTGTTTGAAATATCATATACTAACCAGAAATAGTTAATACCATCTGCCATTACCTGATTAGGGTTAATATTGAATTCACCTGAAGGAGTTGGAATATTTGCTCCAACAAGGCTTGTTGTTGCAAATTCATCTGTTGTCCCTGTGTAATACAATCTGGCGTTTGCGATATCTGCTGCATTGGTAGTACCGTTTGTTGAAAACTGGATATTTGAAACAAGTAATGGGTTATAATTACCTGTTGCAACAACTTCAACTTTTAGTATTACCTGATCAATGGTTCCTTCAATTGCTATCTCTGTAGATGGGTGAGAAGAAGTTGATGAAACATAAGTTTGAGGCAATTCCTTGATGCCGATTGCAAAGTAACCAAGAGTAATTAAAGGATCAGAAGTGATTGTACTTTCTCCTGCAGGTTCGGTTGTGATAAGGTCGTATGCACCTGTTAAAGTAGCAGATTTTGCGAGTGCATTTTCTGGTATCAATGCAGGTGCTTCCTGTGTTACCTCAATAGCGCTACTTGTAAAATTAGCCTGACCACTTAGTATTTCTGCAAACCAGTAACGGTTGCCAAGGCTTCCTGCCTGAATACTATTACCGGCTGTTCCGCCTGTAGCAACATCATATACTTCAGCTTTTACTACAACAGGGCCTCCTTCATTGGTCAAAGGATTGACAAGCCTCATCATATTATTTCCTGATTTGCCCAAAGGCATTGTATATGTTGTATCACTTGCAATGCCTGCTGGCAGTGTTAGTGCAAGTGGCCCACTTACAAATCCGGTATTCCCGCTTAATATATCTACATCTGTTGAAGCTGTTCCTGTCACTGTTAACAGGTTTGCATCTGTAGTGATTAGTTTACCGGTGTTTGTTGCACTTAAAGAAAGTGAATTTACGGATTTTGCCCCACTCAATGATACTTCAACGTTTGTTGATAGTGCCAATGCCCCGGAGATTGATGCAGGAAGTTCAATGCTGGTTGAATAATTACCGGATGCAGTTGAATAAAGAACGCTGTAAGTCGTTCCATGATTGAATACAGGTGCTACATCAAAATTTCCTGGCAGTGAACCGGAATTACCACCTCTTTGAACCATGGTTGCTGATGTGCCACCATTACCAAGGGTAATATTGTTTGACCCTGTAAAAGTTCCATTAACCAAATTT
Source organism: uncultured Bacteroidales bacterium (assembly GCA_964387795.1). GTDB lineage: Bacteria > Bacteroidota > Bacteroidia > Bacteroidales > UBA7960 > CAYLYP01. The sequence continues at coordinate 2,849 of CAYLYP010000050.1, read as the reverse complement.
ATCCTGGTTGCTGTAATAGGGGCAGTTATATTTACTCCATTGGGGTTTGCCAAGGTAACTACTGCGAAAGGTTTAACAACGTTTCCTAAAGTGCCGGTTCCTGAAAGTGTTTGTTGGCCATGTAATCCTGAAAAAGAAAACATATTAAGTCCTGTTGCCGAATTGCTGATAATACCTCCGTTATTGATAATATTCCCTATTTGGTTCGGATTACCGATAACATTGAAATTCGCATCCAGACAATAAAGGGTATCTCCTGCATTAATTGTGACATTACCATAAACATTTGTTTCCCCTCTTAATGAGACATATTTTGGATTTGTGGTATTGTCAATGTACAGGTTAGGGACAACTCCCCTGATGAAAAAATTAAAATTCTCAGCAGTGGCTTCTGAGCCAATGTTTAATGTTCCTCCGGTGATGTTAATGCTTGAACCTGAAACGTAATAGTCTAATGGGGTTGCTGCACCACTTCTCTTTGAAATATTAATGGTTCCTCCGCTGATATTAAGGATATTTGAGGAACTTGTTAACCCAAATGTTGCACTTGCGGAAGTGTTTCCAACTGTACAAACATTAATTACACCATCAGAGAAGTTTAATGTAATTGCACTTGATGTTTGAAGCCTTCCTGCAATATTTAGTATTCCACCTTCAATTGTAAATATAGCACCGGAATTTGCGCCCATGCTATTGCCGGCTGCAGTCCCTACGTTATAAGTACCTGCTGTAAGGCGTAATAAGCCTCTGTTGGTTGGAGAACCTGTTAATGGAGCTACAACAAAATTAGGGTTATTGATCCAAAGACCACCTGTGGCTGGGATGTTATAGCTAGCAGTTGTGTAAATACTATTTGTGATTGCTACATTCCCTGAAAGCTTTAATGTTCCGCTTGTATGGGTAAGGAAGCCTGTAGTAGCCCCGCTTTTTATTGTAAAAGTACCGGCAGTAACAATTTCAACCATGGATTCTATTGAAGGTTTGTTAACTACAACATTACCAAGGTTAGTTAAACTACTTGCCCCACATGTTAAAGTTTGTAAAACAGGTCCTGTAAAAATAATGGAACCTAGTTGGGTTGTTGATACAAAAAAGTTAAAGCTTCCATCATTGATGAAGTTGCCTGTTGTGGTAATTTTTGCAGCTGTTCCTTCAACATCTAAGTTTACCACACCTGTTGAACCAACACTGAAATTATTTGTAATAAGTTCAAAAGGTTCAAATGCCAAAGTGCCATTAACGATAGTATTGTATGAGAAAGCAGCTCCATTTATCTTAACAGTATGCCCTGCAGCTATTGTTACATTGTCAACAGCTGTTGGAACAGCATTGGTGCTCCAGGTTGCTGCATCATTCCAGTTACCGGATGCAATTGAGATAACTTCTCCCGGAGGGTTTGTTATCTGTGAACCACTAACAAATTCACTTACCGAACCTTCGTTAGCTGCTGCAACGCGCCAATGATAAGTTGTTCCGGGATATAAACCTGTAGCAACATATGATGTTGTGTTCGCATCAAGGGAAGCTATAACGCTGTAATTTACCCCATCATCTGACTTAAATATTTTATAAGCTGTTTCAGTAGTCGCATTGTCAACCCAATTTAAGGTCATTCCGCCAGAGTTTATGTCTGAGAAAGTGAGTGATGTTGGTGCTGCACATCCTGCCGGAGGAGTGAATGAATAAACAACCCTGCTTCCATCAGCATCTGAATGTAGCCCTGTGATTGGACCATAGGCACTATTGTTTACAAGCTCGTTTTGAACTGATGCTGTGAGTGTTGATACTTCTGGTGTAAGAATATTTGTTACAGAAAGCAATTTATTATCAAGGTTTTCTGATGCAAAACCTATTGAAGCATTTACATTGTTTGCTCCTTCATTGATCATCCTGCCATAACGATATTCAATCTTTCCGTTTTCATGAAGTACAATCTGCCATGTTGATCCTGGAGGAGGAAGATTTGCACTGAATTTTATAATAAAATCTTTCCATTCAATGACGAGCATCCTGTTTGGTGTAACCCCAGTTACTTTATAATGAACAATTGATGAAAAAGTATTGGTGTTATTTAGGTCGTCCCAAAAAGCTGTTAAATGGGGCATATTCCCGGTTGCAGTCAGGTCATTTGAATATGCCGAGCTGACTGCACTGCTGCCAAGGCGCATTAAACCATTTGAGTTCACACTGAACTGTGTATATTCGGTCCCCATAAACACAAATGGAAATCCAATATCAGCCAATGGTGAGGCAAAATCTCCCGATACTGATGTGGTTGTTAGCAAAACTGTTGTGCCTGCACTCATATCCTCCAATGAGCCATTTGTGGCAACTGCAAAGGTATAATTTGCAGTACTCTGTCCCCAAAGCGTCCCTGAAAATAGCAGGACTGCCAATAGGAACGTGAGTTTTTTAAAAATGTAATTCCTCTTCATAATTAAAAAATTAGATTTAATATTTGTTTTTGCAAATCCAATTACAATATTAAGATAATTTTGCATTCAAATCTAATTTCATTTTGATTGAAGTGTGTTTTTTATGAAAAACCTAAACATTATTTTTGTAAATAATAGATAATCAATACTGTACGTTTGCTAAAAAATATCGTATAATTCTTTTTGTTGATAAAAAAGTAATTTCTTTAATAAAACGAACATGTTTACAGTTTTTATCCGTCAATTCTTTTTTGTTAATGGTCGGATGCAACCCTGTGTTTGCTGCTTTTTTTTGAATCATTCGCAAACATGTTCGTTTCATTGTTTTATTTAGGATTTGCTGAAAAAGTCTTTAAGGCATCATATGCAAGGCGACAAGGCGAAATTGTATAATAATACTATGAGCCGATGGCA
>CAYLYP010000049.1:0-23517 GCA_964387795.1 uncultured Bacteroidales bacterium | reverse complement strand
CCGTCATAGAAAACGCCAATACGTAATACCTTGGAGCTTGCTTCAATTTTGTTCATGATAATTTAAATTTGAGTAAATATTTAAAGACTAACAAATTAACTGTCTTTTGTGATTCTGTTATTTATTTAAGAATAGCATTTTTTAGCTATTTTTCCCTTTTAATTGCCTTTTAGATTTATTTTATTTTTTTAAAACAATTTCAAAGAAAACCAAATACTTGTGTCATATTCTTTGTTCAGCAAAATTAATTTTTTTTTTTGTAACTGTTCTTAAAGTTTTTAAAAATTTTAAAAAAATTATTTAATGCGCTGATATATAGTTATTAAAGTCTGTTGTTTGATCGTTTTTAACATGTCTAAAAAATAGAAAACAATGTAAGTAGTTGTAATTCAATATTAATCCTTTTGCCTTTTTTTATGTATGCTTTTTTTCAAAAAACAAATTAAATTTGTCCCTTCCAATGAAAACAAAATATGGCAATACAAAAACCAGGAATACCCAAAGGGACAAGAGATTTTTCGCCTCAGGAAACTGCTGGCAGGAATTATATTTTTAAAACGGTGCAGGATGTTTTTCATTTGTTTGGATTTCAGTCAATCGAAACACCTGCAATGGAGAATCTGAATACCCTGATGGGGAAATATGGGGAAGAAGGTGACCGTTTGATTTTTAGGATACTGAATTCAGGTGATTTTCTTTCTAAAGTGAATGATACTGATCTAAATAACAAAGATTCCCTAAAACTTAGTTCACAGATTAGTGAAAAAGCACTCCGTTATGATCTTACTGTTCCTTTTGCCCGATATGTTGTTCAATATCAAAATGAGATAACATTTCCCTTCAGGAGGTATCAGATACAAGCTGTTTGGAGGGCTGACAGGCCCCAAAAAGGGCGATACAGGGAGTTTTACCAATGTGATGTTGATATGATAGGAAGCAATTCGTTATTGAATGAAACAGAATTGGTTCAAATCATCGACATGGTCTTTAATAAACTCGGGATCAGGGTTGCGGTTAAAATTAATAATAGAAAAATCCTTGCAGGCATTGCTGATCTGATTGGTGCCCCTGAATTGATTGTCCCAATAACCGTGGCTATTGATAAGCTGGACAAAATTGGCCTTGATGGAGTGATAGCCGAACTCAAGGAAAAACAGTTAAGCAGTTCTGCCATTGATGCATTATTGCCCGTATTGCATTTATCTGGCGATTTTCAGGAAAAACTGGACCAGTTATCTTTAATTTTAAAAGAATCTGAAACTGGAATGAAAGGGGTTGAGGAAATGAAAAGCCTGAAAGGGCTTCTTGATGCAGTTAGCTTTAACTGTCCGATTGAACTTGACCTTACGCTTGCCCGGGGATTAAACTATTATACGGGTGCAATTTTTGAGGTTAAGGCCCTTGATGTTGCTATGGGTAGTATCTGTGGCGGGGGGCGATATGATGACCTTACCGGGATATTTGGCTTAAAAGGTATGTCGGGTGTTGGGGTGTCTTTTGGCGCCGACCGCATTTATGATGTGTTGAACGAATTATCTCTATTCCCGGAACAGGCAGGGCATTTTACTACTGTTCTGTTTGCAAATTTTGGGGATAAAGAATTAAAATACTGTATGGCTTTAGCAGATGCCTGTCGTAAAGAAGGAATCGGATGTGAGATATATCCTGATAATGCAAAAATGAAAAAACAGTTGGGATATGCTGATGATAAAAAAATTCCTTATGTCGCGCTGGTTGGCGAACAGGAAATGACTTCCGGCCTTATTGGCCTGAAAAAGCTGGCTACCGGTGAGCAGAAGTCAGTATCTTTGCAACAAATGATCTCTGAACTAAAAAAAAATAACTGATTCATATAAAAACGTAAAATGGAATCTAATCACGAAATATCAGCGCATTGGTTAAACCTTTCGCGTATTGAAGAAATCATCAACAATGATATCAAACTCGAACTCTCACAGGAGAGCAAAGAGAGGATAAATAATTGCCGCAAATACCTTGATGACAAAATTGCAGGGCAGGATGCCCCTGTTTATGGGGTGAATACTGGTTTTGGGTCGTTATGTAAACACTCTATTTCGAATGAAGATTTAGAGAAATTACAGGTTAACCTTGTTCAATCTCATGCTTGTGGATTTGGGGAAGAAGTATCAAAAAGCATCATTAAACTGATGTTGTTGTTAAAAGTCCAGTCCCTGTCTTATGGTAATAGTGGCGTTCAGCTTGCAACAGTTCAAAGGCTGGTAGATTTTTTCAATAATGATGTTTATCCTGTTGTATATGAACAGGGCTCTTTAGGTGCCAGTGGTGACCTTTGCCCTTTGGCACATCTTTCTTTGCCTTTGTTGGGTCAGGGAATGGTACAGTTTAAAAATCAGAAGATGGATGGTTCTTTGTTAAAGATTTACTTTAACTGGGATCCTATTGAGCTGAAATCTAAAGAAGGCCTTGCTTTGCTTAACGGTACACAGTTTATGGGTGCCAATGGTATTTATGCCTTAATGAAAGCCAGAAAGCTTTCTGTATGGGCTGACCTTATCGGGGCTTTGTCATTGGAAGCTTTTGACGGACGTATTGAGCCTTTCCTGCCCCAGGTACATAAAATTAGAAATCAGTATGGTCAGATTGAAACAGCTGATTTTATGCTGAAAGTTTTAAAAGGCAGCCGTATCATTGAAAGAAACAAGGAACATGTGCAGGATCCCTATTCATTCCGTTGTATCCCACAGGTTCATGGGGCCACTAAAGATGCTATCAGATATGTCCAAAGTGTTTTTGAAAATGAAGCAAACGCTGTAACTGATAATCCCACCATTTTCCCTGAATATGACCTTATTGTTTCAGCAGGTAATTTTCATGGACAGCCTTTGGCACTCGCCCTCGACTTCTTAAGTATTGCAATGGCCGAACTGGGTAGTATTTCTGAACGCAGGATTTACAGGCTTATCTCCGGTGCACGTAAGTTGCCCGATTTCCTTGTTGCAAATCCGGGGCTCAACTCAGGCTTTATGATCCCTCAATATACTGCTGCTGCAATTGCAAGCCAAAACAAACAGTTGTGTACACCATGCTCTGTTGACACTATTGAATCTTCACAGGGTCAGGAAGACCATGTGAGCATGGGGGCCAATGCTGCATTAAAAACAATCAGGATTATTGATAATGTGGAGCGTATCCTGGCCATTGAATTATTTAATGCATGCCAGGCTATTGAGTTTCAGCGCCCGGCCAGGAGTTCAAAACCTCTTGAAGAATTAATCGAAAGCTTTAGAAAAGTTGTGCCTTTTATCGAAAATGATACAATTATGTACGTTGAGATGCAAAAAGCACTTCAGTTTATCCAGAAAAATAATCCTGAAAAATATGTGGATTAAGGATATTTTTCAAATGTTTTTTTAATTATCTTGTGCCGATGTTATTTAATATACATCGGCATATTTTTTTGTTTTTCTTCTGTTAAACAATGGGGTTCCTTTTTTAGCCAAAACAAACATATCAAAACATGGAAACAAAACGACCTGTTCATTTTACAGCCCTTTGTATTGCTGCTTTTATCCTTGGCGGTATATTTATTATTGTAGGGCTTTTTTCAACTATTGCTTCAAAGAATTACCAGATTTTTAGTTTTTTACCAGTCCTTGAAAATGCAGGTTTCGGGATCCAGGCTTTTATCGGTTTTGCTTTTTCAATTATTTACTTATTGTTAAGCATTATTGCATTTATTGGTATTATTCAAATGTGGCATATGCTTAAATTAGGTTATTGGATATATTTTATTTCACATCTTTTGATTTTGGTTCTTCCTTTTTTCATGGTGCGAATGCCGGTTCAGATGCTGTTGAAGTTCATGTCGCCAATGATAATTTTTATCCCTATTTTCCTGATTTTATTTGGGCTAAATTATAGAAAGCTCTCCTGAACATTTATATTCCTTTTTTTAAGCAATACTTTAAGCTACTCCCTGTCACCAATTGGCAGGGGGTTGATAATTATTTCCTGAAGCTTTTTCTTTTCAGATTTCATTTTTTTCCTGTCTTTTCTGCTAAGTTGTGAATCCAAACCTGGTTGCCCGGCATTCACCCAGGCTGTCAGCCAAAGGTTCCCTGTGGCTTTAATTGCTTTTCGGATTTGCCTTTCTATCATGCCATTCATTTTTTTATGAAATAAATAACAAAAGTCGCGGCTAAAACTCTGGGTGTTGTTGGTTGAAATAACTTCAGGTGAAAATATTTCTGAAGAAGGCATACTGTCAATAAGCAGGTTATATATATTGAAGATTGAGTCAACTTTCAGATGGGTATCCCTTATCATTTCAAAAACATATTGATAGGGATTATCAATATATTCTGCTTTTCCTGTAATAAAAGAGTATTCCTCCATAAACAATGACGGCACCCTTGTTTCCCATAGATTATGTATGCCCCTTTGGGATTGTGTTTTCCCATTATAGTAAACACTTGTATGTAAAGGGGTACATGCATCACCAACGTAATGCCCAAGCCTTGAAGCATTGATTAAAATCTGATAATTGTCATTTTCTTCAAAGGCTTTTACAAGCCTGTAATACATTTTAATAATATGCCATGGTAACATGCCGTGCTTTTGCATGTTTTCAGCCCCATATTTTTTGAATGCTTTGGAATAGGTAAGAGGGACAGAATCGGGAAAGTTTTCACTGTAGAATTCAGTATCTATATAATGATTTGCAGCTTCATCCTCAATTACCCTTGATAGTTTATCCGGAGTGATTGATTCGGCAACAATATAATCAATATGTGTTTTAAAGAACATCAACATATCGCCGGGCAAAATGAACACTGCATTTTTATTGATTTGCCTGTGCGCCTCAAATCCAAAAGAAAACAAATTCATGGGCATCAGCACAACAAAAATAAGGAAGAGAGGTCTCAGAAATGCTATTGGCCAGCCATGTCGTTTAAACGTTTTGAAAATATTTATCAGCCTGGTTTTCATCTTTAACTATCTTTTTATTTATGATTATAAGGAACTTCATGCATGCGATTTTTATTCATTATTGTTGTTTTATTTGCATACATGTTCTGTGAGTCGTCGCTTGAATTTGAATTACAAAAATAACCGTTACGTTACATACTATGATCCAGGTTTTGATTAATGATGCAATTATCGGTTAATACCGGGAAAACTTCTGTTGTGTTAAATTGAAGACAAAAATATATGTCATCCTTTAATCCAAGCTTCATCAGGCGTTCGTAATGGGAGGCTTTTTGTATATAAGCCATGAGATTATGTTTTGCTTTTTCCCACAGGTCGATTGAAGCCTGGGCAGCATCGCAGTTGGTTTGATACCTGTCAGGGGCCTGTTGTATTACTTCACTGATGAGAGCTCCCGCAAAAAGGGTATCTTCAAGGCTAAACATGTTTTTCCAGCCTGAACATAGAATTACAACGTTTTTATTATTATAGTGGATTAGTTTTTCTGCTATTACAGATAAATTTGAAAAAGCCCCTACCACAACAGTATTGCTTTCATCGGCCACAGCCAGTGCTTTAGTGCCATTGGTTGTGCTCAGGACAAGGTTTTCACCTCTTAAATCCTGATTAATAAATGCCAATGGCGAATTACCAAAATCAGCACCAGGGAGTATCAGTCCTTCACGTTCGCCAGCCAGGATATATCCCTGTGTTTTATAATCAATCCACTTACTTCGGTTTGCAACAGGGATGACTGCTTTTACTCCGGCATGTATTGCTGCACATATTGTTGTTGTGGCCCTGAACACATCTGTTACAATTACCAAAAGCTCTTTTTGCCTGTATATTGGAAATGAAACAGGGGAAAGGCACAACTGTATTTTTGGCTTGTTTATATCGTTCATGGTGGGGATATTATGGGATTTTTTATATAAACAAACAACCTTTATCCCTGATTGTTTTATCAAAGATAAAGGTTGTTTAATTTATTATTAAAGCTTATTTAGCCTTTATAAAAAGGAAGCTTAACAACAGTTGCTTTTATGGCTTTATCCCTGATCTGAATAAAGATTTCGCTGCCAGCTTTTGAGAAAGCAGAAGTTACATAACCCATTCCAATAGCCTTTTTAACAGATGGCCCCATGGTTCCACTTGTTACTTCGCCTATTGTATTGCCTTGTGCATCAAGGATTGGATAATGTTGACGGGCAATACCTTTATCAACGAGCTCAAAACCAACAAGTTTTTTTGTTGCCCCATTGGTCTTTTGGCTTAAAAGCAAATCTTTATCAATGAAGTTTTTATGGTCTACAAATTTGGTAATCCAACCTAAACCTGCTTCAATAGGCGAGGTGGTATCATTGATGTCATTGCCATATAAACAAAATCCCATTTCAAGACGAAGGGTATCGCGGGCAGCCAGGCCAATAGGTTTAATACCAAATTCAGCACCAGCTTCCATGACAGCTTTCCAGATTTTTGGGCCATCCTCGTTGGCAAAATATATTTCACAACCACCAGAACCGGTATATCCAGTTGTTGAAAAAATCACATCCTTAACACCTGCAAAATCAAGCTTCTTGAATGTGTAATAAACCATATCTTCTACCGGGGTAGAAGTAAGTTTCTGCATTGCTTTTAATGCTAAAGGCCCTTGAATAGCCAATTGGGAAATTTCATCAGATGCATTATAAATAGTTGCACCAACTGACTTGTTTTGTTCAAATATCCAATTCCAATCCTTATCAATGTTAGCTGCATTTACAACTAATAAATAAGTTTGATTGTCAATGCAATAGACAAGCAAGTCGTCAACAATGCCGCCTTTTCCATTTGGGAAACAACTGTATTGAATTTTTCCACTTTCCAGGGCTGCTGCATCATTGGATGTTATCTTTTGCACCAAGTCAAGAGCCTTAGGGCCTTTAACCCAAATCTCGCCCATGTGCGATACATCAAATACGCCTACGCCCTTACGAACAGTCTCATGTTCTGCATTAATGCCTTCATACTGGATAGGCATATAAAAGCCGGCAAAAGATACCATTTTAGCCCCCAGGGCTTCATGAAATTCTTTAAAAACAGTAGTTTTCATCTATTTGTTTTTTACAGGTTTTTGTCGGGATCAATGAATGATTCCCGAACTATATTTTGTTATTATGAAACCATTTATAATGTGCCCGATTGATTGTTTTAAACACCCCTTAAGGTTATTTCAATCCCGGCTTGAAATGGTTTAAATTGTTGTGAAATACGATTGCTGCAAATTTATAAAAATACCTCCTAACATTTGTTTTTTAATCCTATTATTTTAATACCAGCCAAAGTTCCTTGATATCACTACAAAAACAAATATGCACTGATTTTAGTATCAGATGCTAAACTATATGGCAAAATATAATCATAATGCATCATGCCGAAGATTTTAAATCAGATGGTGACTTGATTTTGAAGCTTGGAGAAAACAAGTCCTGAGCGCTCCCTGTTCACTCCCTTGTATTACCATGGTCATACTTAAAGCGGGTTTAAAGCGGGTTTAAGCCGGGTTTAAACCGGTTCAAACCCGGCTCAACACCGGCTCAACACCGGCTCAACACCGCCTCAACCCCGGCTCAACCCTTAAGATGGTATTCACATGTCTTATGTTTTTCAAGGCAAAATCCCGGATTTTTTGAATGTTTTATTATACATCAGGTCATTGCCAAACAGTATGAAGCTAATAAAAATGGGATATTGGTCATTATCATAAAATATACAACAAAGTGGAGTGGGAAATATATCAGAAGTGTATAACTTTTTTGGATTTCCGAGAAATATACCAAGTGTAATAGTATTATCTTTGCTCAAAAAATATTGATATGATTTTTCCCAAAAAGGTGCTTCCGGGTTGGATCGTTTTCCTGTTTGATTTGTTTATTTGTTTGTGCTCATTCTTTATAGCCCTTTCATTAAGGTTTAATTTTAAGATACCATTAACTGAACTGGCCTATTTGCCTGTAATGACGCTGACAATAGCATTGGTCAGGGCAGGAGGTTTTTTGGTTGCGAATACATACTCGGGGATGGTGAGGCATACCAATACCTCTGATGTTATCAATATTTCCAGGACTGTTGTTGTTGGGAGTGTAGTGTTGGCAGCAGCAAATTTTTTTAGTTATTACTATATCAATGGCCGTTATATAATCCCTTTTTCAGTAATCCTGATAGAGATGATTACAACAGTGTTTTTATTGACAACCTACAGGGTTTTGGTAAAAGCAACCTACATCGATTTTATCGGGCTTAACCAGTCAACAGCCAATGTATTGATATATGGGGCAGGGGAGGCTGGGATTATTGCCAAGAAAGCCCTTGACAGGGATGCCGGTATCAGGTATAAAGTATTGGCATTTTTGGATGATGATCCGCGTAAAGCAAGAAAAAAATTAGAAGGATCCCCTATTTTTTCAGGAAAAGAATTGCCAGTATTGTTGAAAAAGAACAATATAGATCATCTTATTATTGCTGTTCAGAGTATAAGCAAACACAAAAAACAGGAAATTATAGAGACCGGCCTGGCCTATGGGGTAAAAGTATTAAATGTGCCCCCGGTGCAAAGCTGGACAAAAGGGGAATTGAGCTATAATCAAATCAGGGAGATAAATATTGAAGATTTGCTCGACCGGGATGAGATTGTTATTAATGAAAGCAGGATTGCTGAAATGATGGAAGGCAAGACAGTATTGATAACAGGTGGGGCAGGATCAATAGGTAGCGAATTGGTAAGACAGATTGCCCGTTTTCCTGTTTCCAGGATCGTGGTTGTTGATCAGGGAGAGACACCGATGTTCCATCTGGACCTTGAGTTGTCCCATATTTTCCCGGATGTAAGCTTTGAACTTATCCTTGCAGATATTTCCCAACCCAAAAGGATGCAATCAATTTTTGAAAAATATAAGCCAGAGATGGTTTTCCATGCAGCAGCGTATAAGCATGTGCCGGTAATGGAGAAAAACCCTTTTGAGGCAGTAACAACGAATATTTTTGGTACAAAACTTATTGCTGACCTTGCAGTGGCATATCAATCGGAGGTGTTTGTTATGGTGAGTACAGACAAAGCAGTCAACCCAACAAATGTGATGGGGGCATCAAAAAGGATTGCCGAGATATATACCCAATCATTAAATTCATTACAAAAGACAAGGTTTATTACAACAAGGTTTGGGAATGTGCTTGGAAGCAATGGTTCAGTAATTCCATTATTTAAAAGCCAGATAGAAAAAGGAGGCCCTTTAACAGTTACACATCCTGAGATTACCAGGTTTTTTATGACCATTCCTGAGGCTTGCAGACTGGTATTAGAGGCAGGGGCAATGGGAGCGGGTGGTGAAATATTTGTTTTTGATATGGGTGTCTCGGTTAAGATTGTGGATTTGGCAAAAAAAATGATCCAATTATCGGGGCTTACAATTGGAAGGGACATTGAAATTGTATATACAGGATTAAGGCCTGGTGAAAAGCTATATGAGGAGTTATTGTCCAATCAGGAAAATACAATCCCAACCCATCATTCAAAGATATTGATAGCAAGGGTTCCGGGAGCTGACAGGGAAGCAATTGTTAAGCAGCTTGACATCTTAAAAGAAATTGTCAACAATGGCAATGAATTTGAGCTGGTATGTAAGATGAAGGATATCGTTCCTGAGTTTATCTCCCAGAATTCAGTGTTTGAGCAATTGGACAATAAGAAGCTTTCCTGAAAATTGATTTTTGCTCAAGTCGAAGTATTTGAAATTTTATGAAAAAGCTATCATAAACATCCTTAAAAAATTGAATTAGGTCAATTGTGTTTTATGATTTTGAAACATTGGCAACAAGCCCTGCTGCTTCTTTTAGACAGACGGCAGAATAGATCCTTGTTTTTAAAGCTATCCCCACTAAGGCCAAAATTAAAGGCAATCCATCGGCACTGAAAGCTTGTCAGGCCCAATAGTGGGTCAATATCTTCAGTAAAAATCCGGTCAGGAGTTTCTTCAGCCACTTCTTTAATGTTCACCGCATCCCTTGGTGAATATAACCCAATCAGATGTCCTTATGAACGGTTTAAAAGAATGCTGAAATAAAACTCTTCAGGTTTATCAAGCCCATCATAATAAATATTTTCTTCAACCAGCAAAGTAATTGAACTGAAGCGATTTGTCTAAATGATTATAATAATTATTTGTAAATATATCTATTATGAAATATAATATTTGATTTTTTGCTAAAATATATAATCATAATACTATTTAGGGTCTGCTGAAAAAGTCTTTAAGGTATTATATGCAAGGCGACAAGGCGAAATTGTATAATAATACTATGAGCCGATGGCAACGAATCAGATGATGCCTTAAAGACTAACGCAAACAATATGCAAACATATTAGCACCGAAGGTAATAAATCCATGCAAGCTATATGATAAAATGACATCGTAAATGATATGCATCCTGCTTGTTAAGTGTTTTTCAGCAGACCCTATTTAACACAATAAGACCTGAGGTGATAAGGCTGAAAAAAATATTAAAAAAAAAGAGTACATATTGGCACAATAAAGTAAATTATCAAGCGTTAAATTATAAAACAGAGAAAAAAAGCATTCTTAAAATGTTCTTTTTACTGAGAAAAAATAAAAGCATTAATTAACAAAATGAAGCTTGCCTATGAATTGGAGCATTACGTATTACAAGACAACAGAAAACAAAACCCTCAGCAAGGGTGGAATACCGGAGAAAATGATGTTAAGAAAAAGGTATTTATCAATGAGAAAAAGGTTCAGATGTGCGTTTTCTCATTTAACAAAAGGGACAGTATTGAATGAAATTCCTTCGGGACAAACCATTCAGAACATCCTTAATTATGCAAAAGCCACGGTAGTGATTCCAATCATGGATGACAGAAATCAGGTAGTTGTATTAAACTAACAGAGATTTTTTTTTTGAAATACCTTTTTTTAGTGTAAATTTGTACAAATGTTAAGCATTGTCGAACATTCATTTCATCCGATAATAACGTTAAACCACCAGTTATGAAGAAAATTGCATTGGTAGTTGTTTTTCTTGTATTGGGATCCATGCTGATGAGTTCCTGTAAAACAAAAGAATTATGCCCGGCATACGGAACATCACAGGTTGAGGTTGAAAAACCGGCTGCCGAAGTATAACAAAAAGAAATTGAACTTTAATCCCATGGCTAAAAGGCATGGGATTTTTTTTCATTTTTGAGAGCTAAAAAAAGGCTTTTAACGAAAATGAAAATCACCAAAAAATGAAATACAAGCCTTGGTATTTTTTCTTTTCAGGATTAGTCCCATCCGTAATTATTCTGCTATTATCGATGTTTGTTTTGTCGAAACCAAGCACTGGGCAGGAAGTAGGAGGGGGCTTAAGTACTTCTGTCCTATTAAGAAAAGAGAAGGCATTTAGTGCCCATATTTCAAGTAATGGTATAGGTTTTGGGTATAGGCAGGGGAAGCAAAATTCAGTAACAAGGAAAACATTTTTTGAAGCTGAAATCAGCACGATGAAGCATGAGAAAGAAATCAGGAGCCATAATTATTTTACCACCCGGAGCTATTACTATGGGAAATTAAATTCAATGGTAGTATTGCGGCCTGGAATAGGGATTCATAGGATAGTATCCGAAAAACCTTATTGGGGCGGGGTTGAAGTCAGATATTTTTATTTTGCAGGGGCTTCGGTGGCAGTATTAAAACCTGTTTATCTAATTGTAATAAAAGCAAACAGTGCGGCAACTGAATATTATTATGCCGAAGAGCCTTATAATCCTGATGAACATTTTCCGGATAATATCATGGGACGAGGTTCATTTACAAAAGGCTTTAATGAACTAAAACTCATTGCAGGGGGCTATGTCAAAGGAGGTTTTCATTTCGAGTTCGGAAAGGATGAGAAAATCGTCCGTTCGCTGGAAACAGGTTTTAATTTAGATCTTTATCCTAAGCATGTGCCATTGATGGCGTTTGACAAAAACAAAAATATTTTTATTACTTTTTATATTAGCTATTGTTTTGGAAAAAGATATGATTAAATTTGCTGCCTCAAAACTGAGAGTAATTCTTTGTTCTCACCCTTATAAATTTTGAATTTTTAAATAAAAAGTCTTGAACGCATCAGACGCAAAGAAATATATAAAAAAGCCTGATTGGTTAAGGGTAAAACTAACGGATGCTGTTGATTATAGAAAAGTAAAAAGCACCCTTTCCCATAACCATTTGCATACAATTTGTGAAAGCGGGCTATGCCCCAATAAAGGTGAATGCTGGGCAGCAGGGACTGCAACATTTATGATAATGGGTGATATTTGTACGCGTTCCTGTAGGTTTTGTAATGTTAAAACAGGCAAACCATTAGTACTTGACCCCATGGAGCCTGAAAACGTTGCCAGTGCAGTTAAAAACCTAAACCTCAAACATTGCGTATTAACATCAGTTGACAGGGATGACTTACCGGATGGAGGGGCCAGGCATTGGAATGAAACAATTAAAAAAGTTAAGGAAATCAACCCTGGCATAACCATAGAAGCATTAATCCCGGATTTTAAAGGGTATAAGAGTTCATTGGATTTATTGATTGAATCAGGAGCAGATATATTATCCCATAACATTGAAACAGTGAGGCGCTTAACACCCCAGGTGAGGATTTATGCCAAATATGATATGAGCCTTGATGTATTAAAGTATATTTCAGATTCAGGAGTAAGGAGCAAAACAGGGCTCATGGTAGGATTAGGCGAAACAGACCAGGAAGTGTATCAGACAATGGATGATATATTGCAGGCAGGTGTTAGGATATTAACCATTGGCCAGTATTTACAGCCAAGCCGCCATCACCTGAATGTTGAAAGGTATGTGAGTCCGGAAGGGTTCCAGATGTATAAGGAAATTGCTTTAAACAAGGGATTTAACTTTGTTGAGAGCGGTCCTTTAGTGCGCTCTTCATATCACGCTGAAAAGCAAATATGAGAACAGAATTTAAAGTAAAACATTTAACGACCTGATATTTTGTAAAAAATACAAAAAGTCGTATATTGCAAGGCATTTTTGAAAACCAATAGAAATAACATAAACCTTATGAAAAGCAGATTTTTACCATTTCTTTTAATTGCCCTTGTGTTTACCGGGGCAGGGTATTATATCAATACCAATTCGATTGACCAGGCTTATCTGCCTGTTGAAAAACGTCAGGAGATAGCAAAGCAGGGGATTAATGGAGCAGCTGAGTATATGGCTGAGATTCGCAATAATCAGGTAACTGGTATTGCAGATCCTTCTGATGTATTAAAAGCAAAAAGCCAGGTAATGGAAATGACATCCGGCAAATCAGCAAATGCTGAACTAAGCTGGGTTGAAATGGGCCCTGATAATATTGGTGGCCGTACTCGTTCCATTATAGTTGATAATCAAGATCCGACCTACAAAACTTTAATAATAGGTTCAGTAAGCGGTGGATTATGGAAATCTGAAACTGCAGGGACATCCTGGATCAAAATAGAAGGATTTTCAGAAAACTTAGCTGTTTCAGCAATGGCTCAGGCAAGCAATGGAGATATTTATGTTGGGACAGGTGAAGGTCTGTATCATTTTGATGGTACAGGTACAGGTGGTTTTATAGGAAATGGGCTTTATAAATCTACTGATGGGGTTAATTTTACTTCAATAAGTTCAACAGTGCCTGAAACCTCAAATAATCAATCAATGGGTTGGGCACAGATAAACGAATTGGCTATCAGCCCCGTATCTGGAAAAGTATTTGCATCAACAGGCAAAGGTTTAAGGGTAAGCAATGACGGTGGAAATACCTGGTATAACCCTATCGTATTCTCTGGGACATCATCACCAAACGAACAAATATCCACTGATGTAAATATTGCACTTGATGGAACAATCCTTGCAGTTGTGGGAAATGATTGTTACCTTTCAACAACCGGTGAAGATGGTTCTTTCACTTGTTTATCAGGTTCTGGTGCTGGCATGTTGCCAGACGGAAGTATGATTTCAAGACTTGAAGTCGCCATTGCACCATCAAACTCCAATTATATGTATGCTGCTGCCGCAGCAAAAGATGGTAAACTTTACAATGTGTATCGGTCAACAGATAAAGGAACATCATGGGAAATAATTGCTCCTGGTGGAAGCCCATTTTTTGAACCATTTAGTGGCCAAGGTAGTTATAATAACACCCTTGCTGTTTTCCCTGATAATGAGAATGAAATTATCCTTGGCGGTATAGACCTTTATCATTGGTCAACAACAAGTAGCTGGGAAAAGAGGTCTTTCTGGAGTTTTAATCCAACCAGCCCCAATTATGTGCATGCTGACCATCATAAATATGTTTTTCACCCAAGTAACCCAAGTATCTTTTATTTAGGTACTGATGGTGGTATTTCACGTTCAGAAGACCGTGCCCAGACATTTGTTACTTTCAACAAAAACTATAATGTTACCCAGTTTTATTCAGTAAACTTTTCAAAAACAGGGAAAGTTATAGGAGGTACACAGGATAATGGAACCATCTATATTTCACAGGAAGGCAATTCTGTATTGGCAGGCAGTAGGATATTAGGCGGCGATGGTGGTTATTGTGCAATTTCGCACCTGAATCCTGATGTATTTTTCTCTACCATTTATAATGGAGCCACATACAGGACTTTTGATTATACAAATCAAGAAATGTGGACAAGTTTTAAACCAGGACCTGCTGCAAAATTTGTCACCCCAATTCAGCTTTGGGAATCTGCAAATAATACCCAAACAGTTGACTCGGTATATTTTGTTGCAGAAGACCAATCATATAATGGTAGCGAGCTTGTAAATGTGAAAAGTTCAATTCCTAACTATACATTCCCTTATACTATACCATATCCATTGGCTCAAGGAGACTCTGTTCAGGTTCAGGATCCTATTACAAGTGTATTGTACTATGGTGCCGTTAGCGGTGATTTGTATATGAACAAAAAAGCACTGGATGGTTCTCTTCCTGCCGCTACTTTGGGAACATATTGGGTCCGTTTAACTACAGGCACTAACTGGGGACAGATTTCAACTTTTGCAATTTCTAATGATGGCAATACAGCTATTATCGGATGTCAGGAAGGGAAATTATTCAGGATGACTGGATTGAACAAAATTAATAATACTATAACACAATCTAATTACACTGAAGCAAATAATCTTCTTTCTAAAAAGGAACTTGTAAGTTATCCTGACAGGTATGTTACATCAATTTCAATTGATCCAAATGATGCCAATAGGGTAATTGCAACATTAGGGAACTATGGCAATACTGAATACGTTTATTTTTCAGAAAATGCATTATCTGATAACCCAACATTTACAAGTGTTCAGGGCAACCTTCCTGCAATGCCTGTTTATTCTTCTTTGATTGAAATGAACAATCCAAACTATGTAATCATAGGAACTGAATACGGTTTGTTCTCAACTGAAGACATTACTGCGAATCCTGTTGTTTGGCAAAGTGCAAATAATGGCATGTATAATGTCCCTGTTTTAATGATTAAACAACAGACCATGAGTTATATTGATGGTGTTACTAACTATGGTTCAATTTATATTGCTACCCATGGCAGGGGCATCTTCCGTTCAGATGCATTTGTAAGTGTTCCTGAGACAATCAATCCTTCAGAAGTTTTAAAACAACAAAATACAGTTAAGGTATTTCCTAACCCTGTTTCAAGTTCAACAAATCTGGAATTCAATTTGAAATCAAGGTCAAATGTTGAAATTGAAGTTTACAACTTAAGTGGACAAATTGTAAAATCTGTTAAGCTTGGTAATTGTAACGAAGGAATTAACAATACAATGATTGATGCTTCAAATCTTATTAAAGGTAACTACATAATAAGAATTAAAGCTGGCAATCAAAATATTGTAGGACGTTTTGTTGTTGTAAGATAATATAACAAAATCATCAAAAAAAACCCTTCTTATGAAGGGTTTTTTTTTGGTGGTGATTTTAAAGTAAATGATTAATTGAATGAGACGTATAAGGTTAAAAATAAATTCAATATCTTTGTTTATAGTGATTAAAAGGGCAAGTGGAATGCGAGCTGTCCACTCATAGTTATAATACCTTAGAAATGAAAAATACAATTGTTTTTTTAAATACGATATTGTTTTTAAGTCTTTGCCTAAGCGCATGTAATAAGCCTGGTGGAAAAGACCAAGGGGCTATAAAGCAGTTTGAGGCATCTGCAAATAAAAGCCCACAGCCTGCTATGTTTAAAACCAATGAATATTTTCCACTACTAAAAGGGAAGAGGGTTGGGGTGGTTGCAAACCATACCTCAACTTTTGGAAAGATACACCTTGTTGACAGTCTTAAAAATACGGGTATAAATATAGTAAGGGTGTTTGGGCCGGAGCATGGTTTTAGGGGTGATGCTGCAGCAGGCGCTTATGTTGAGACTTATATTGATCAGAAAAGCGGTATTGAAGTTTATTCATTATATGGGAAAAATAAAAAACCAACGGTTGAGAGCCTGAAAGGAATAGATATTTTGTTGTTTGACATCCAGGATGTTGGTGCAAGGTTTTATACCTATATCTCAAGCCTAAGCTATGTAATGGAATCAGCCGCTGAGAACCATATTCCATTAATAATTCTTGACCGGCCAAATCCAAATGGGCATTATGTTGATGGACCCGTTATGGAGCAACAGTTAACATCGTTTGTAGGTTTACATCCTATTCCAATAGTACATGGGATGACAATAGGTGAATATGCATTGATGGTTAATGGAGAAAGATGGCTTTCAAATGGGCTTCAATGTGAGGTGAAAGTTATTTTGGCCAATAACTATAGTCATACTGACAGGTTTTTAATAACAATTCCCCCTTCACCAAATTTGCCTGATTCAAAATCTGTAATCCTGTACCCTTCAATCTGTTTATTTGAAGGAACCGTAATAAGTCCTGGCCGTGGAACGGATAAACCATTCAAGGTCTTTGGCCATCCTGATTTACCGGTATCAAAGTATCCCTGTTCTTTTATTCCGGTCTCAACGCCAGCAGCACCTAAACCTCCTTTATTAGGGCAAAAATGCAATGGTTTGGACTTGAGCTTATTGTCTGAGGAATCACTAATAAAATCCGGCAAATTGAACCTTCAGTGGCTTATTGAATCCTATAAGGCTTTTCCTGCCAAGGAGAAATTCTTTACCCCATTCTTTAAAAAACTTGCTGGAACAGAGCAATTGGAAAACCAAATAAAGGAAGGATTGAGTGAAGAGCAAATCAGGAAGACATGGGAGCCAGGAATAAAAGCATTTAAGGAAAAAAGAAAAAAATATCTTTTGTATCCTGATTTTGAATAAGGGGTTTTGAATGATGGGCTTAAGAAATGAAATAAAAGCTTTTGCCTCATTTAATACTGTTTTCTGATTATCATTTGTATCATATCAAAAATAGGCCTGACTGCAATTACAAGCCTGTAAGCTTAAGTTAGTCAAATGATATCAATGAAAGGCCCTTGAGCATGAACCAGCTTATTAGTTAGCGATTTAAAATATACCAGCCATAGCTTTAAAACCTGATACTGAAAGCTGATGTCAAAATTAAACAGGAAGCTGCTGCAATTTTCAGATTCCTTACAAAGCTGATTAAGTTAACAATAAAATAAAAAAAACTCGTATAATACCTTGTATGATAGAATTTTCAAGTAATACATATACTGATATCAGGAAGGTTTTTCAAAGGAACCTGATAGAACTGTACCCACCTGTTGAGATCGATAGCATCCTTCATATAATCCTTGAGTTTTATACAGGGAAACACCGGAAGGATTTTTTAGTCAATCCCGGCTATCGTTTTGAAGAATCAATGTTGATATTTTTTCATAAAGCAATGAGGCGTTTGCAAAAAGCAGTCCCTGTTCAATATATTATCGGGGAGGCATTTTTTATGAACGAAAAGTATTTTGTTAACCCGGATGTTTTAATCCCCAGACCTGAAACGGAAGAGATGGTAGATATGGTAATAAAAAGGATTGGGAATAGTTTTAATGGGGCAATTTTGGATATTGGAACAGGAAGTGGTTGTATTGCCATTAGCCTTGCCAAAGGATTAAAAAGTAAAGATATTTATGCCATAGACATTTCAGAGAAATCACTTGAAGTTGCTTTTCAAAATGCAAATCGCTTATCTGTAGCGGTTCATTTTATGAAGGAAGATATACTAACATCAGACATAAAGCTGTTTAAGGAAGCATCATTTGGATTGATTATCAGTAATCCTCCTTATGTATGTGAGTCGGAAAAAGAACTGATGCATGACAATGTCCTAAATAATGAACCTCACCAGGCATTATTTGTAAAGGATGACAATCCGCTTGTGTTTTATGAAACAATTGCAAAAAAGGCTTTTAAGTGGTTAATGCCAGGTGGGAACCTTGTATTTGAAATAAATGAAAGATATGGTAATCAATTATTGCAACTACTCGAAGGTGTTGGATATTACTCAGTGGAGTTAATAAAAGATTTTAACCAAAAAGACAGGGTTGTTTGGGCTACAATGCATCCATGGCAGCCCTGATATCCCTGGCAAATGCTTCAATTTCAAGCTCATTGGTGACAAATGAAGTCATCCATCTCACTTCATTAGTATCTTCATTCCAGATATAAAAGAAATATTCTTTTTGGAGTAGCTCAATTGCTTTTCTTGGAAGGCTTGCAAATACTGCATTGGTTTCAACCTTTTGGGTAATATTTATTCCGGGAATGGATTTTAGCTTTTTAGCAAGTATGGCTGCCATATTGTTTGCATGTGATGCATTGCGAAACCAAAGGTCGTCTTTCAACAAAGCAGTAAACTGACAAGCAATATATCTCATTTTTGAGGCCAGTTGGGTAGCTTGTTTTCTTGTGAATTCAAATCCTGTGGAAAGTGAAGGATTAAGAAATACAACAGCTTCGCCAAACATCAGGCCATTCTTGGTTCCCCCAAAAGAAACCACATCAACACCTGTATCACAAAGGATTTCTTTCAGGCTTGCATTTAAAGAAACAGCAGCATTTGAAATTCGTGCCCCATCAACATGTATATATAGATTATGCTCATGAGCAAAATCACATAGCGCTTTTAGTTCATCTATTGTATAGACAGTTCCCAACTCTGTTGATTGTGAGATGGAAACAACTTTAGGTTGTGAATGGTGCTGAACCCCGCAGGCATGTAGTAAAGGTTTTATCTGTTCGGGTCTTATTTTCCCATCGGTTGTTGGAATAGTTAATAGCTTACAACCAGAAAGCTTTTCAGGGGCGCCACATTCATCATTTTGAATGTGGGCTGATTCAGGACAAATGATGGCTTCCCATGATCGGGCAAGATGTGCCAGTAATGTGGTATTGGCCCCTGTGCCATTATAAACAAAATATACTTTTGCATCTTTGCCAAGATGTTTTTGAAAAGTCTCAATGGCTTCATTTGTATAAGGATCCTCACCATATGAGACTTGTTGATCCATATTGCATTTCGATAAAGCCATAATTACCTCCTGGTGAACCGGGGCATTATTGTCGCTTCCAAATGATTTTATTGTTTTAATATCCATAATGTGTTGGGATATTTAATTTTTATTTCGCCCGTGTTTATTATACAATTGTTCAAATATACAAAAATATAGATGATTAAAACTTCGGATTGTATTATTTTAGCCCACATAAAACACCTGTATATAAAAAGAAAGCCTGACTGTAATCAGGCTTTCTCTTTGAATTGTGAACTATTAATCCATGATAGTGACTGTTATCATTTCTGCAATCTTAAGAGCAGTGGTTAAAGTTGATAAATCCTCATATAACTTGCCATCCTTCCCAGAATAATGGCTCATTCCAATCGGTTTCATCTCATAGGTTTTTTTGCCATCTTTGTTGTCAATAACAGCCTGATAAATCACTGCGGGTTGGCTTGATGTTTTGTATTCAGGATCATCAGGGAACTTATTGTTTGTCCAATATGGGTTCCAATCCCAGCTTTGGTTGATTTCGAGCATTACTTTAAAAGGGTAGGTAAGGGGAGCGTCGGTCTTTGTTTTTAAAATAAAACTACCCTCAGGGCTGGCACCTGTGTATGCATCAGGAACGGGATTGTCTTTTGTTGGCAGGTAATAGCCCTCAGGAGACTGAACTCCGCGCTTATGGCCCCAATAAGGTAAAGCGGCTGGCCTTAATATTTGCCCGGGCATCCATTTTCCTTTGCTTGTTGTGCCATGGTCGAAGGTGCCATAAGCAATTGACTGGGAAACATAAAGTGTTTGAATATATTGGCCGTTTATGTCTTCAACCCAGATGGCAATCAATGGGTAGTTATGGTTTTTGCCTTTTGTGAATGATACTTCGAGAGTACTTCCTTTGCCTTCAATATTTGTTTGAAAAACATAAGGGGTAGCATCTTTACTTTTCTTATTCTTTCGCTTTTGCAAAAGCCCATCTTCTGATTGAACGGTAAAGGACATAATGCCAGTGCTGATGGCTAAAATGACGCCAATAAAAACAATATAGCTTCTCCATAATGGTTTTTTATTCCTTTCCGGTATTGATTTCGAAAATCTGTCTTTAATTATGAATGGGTTCATGGTACTTGTATTTTTAATTTTTTCATTCTTTTGGTTAATTGATAATCCTTAATGATGATTATCAGAATTCAAGGATAATCCCAATGGATGGCAATACAGTCCCTATTTCGTTTACAAGGGTTTTAAGCTGATATCTCTGCACCCCGTATTCATCAGTATAAACGATAGGGTTACCGTTATCATCCCTCGCCTGGACGATATCATCAGCCTGGCGTGATTTGAAATTGTAAAGGTTCTGGACATCAAAGTATAGCATCAATGACCATTTATCGAGATAAAACTGTTTATCAACCCTTACATCTAATTGGTGAAAAGGTTTAATCCTTTCAGAGTTGAACTTTGAGTAATCAAGATAACCTTGTCCTCTGGCATCCCATGCAGCTTTAATGCTGGATAGTTCCAAGTCGTAAGGGGTATAAGGGGTTCCGCCCGAAAAGCGCCATTTAGCACCAATATCCCAGTTGCGGGGAAGCTTTTTTTGAAGGGTAAGGTTTACAATATGGCGGTTATCCCATGAGGAAGGGATATAGGAGCCAAAGGCATCTTTAAATTCACTTCGCACAAGGGTATAAGATAAAATGATACTAAAACCTTTAATCATTTGTTCCCTATAAAGCAATTCAGCCCCATAAGCCCTTCCCTGGCCGATTGACAATACTTCTTCATTTCCAAACACACCAAAATCAGCAGATTTGGAACCAATGGATACAGAATCTGCTACAGAGAAAGGATATTTGTCATAGTTTTTGTAAAAGCCCTCCACAGTGATTTTTGAATCTTCAGCGGGTAGCCATTCAATACCTGCAACAATATGGTCAACTGCAATATATTTTAAATCATTTTCTTTATTGATCAAAACACCTGCAGGATTTTTATATCCCAAAGTTGTGTATGAAGGCTGTTGGTAAAAACGTCCGGTATTAAAATTAATAAAGAGGTTATCCCTAAGGCTATAAGAAGCTGAGAAACGAGGGGAAAGTTGTTTAAGCATGTTCATCATTGAAGAAGAATAACTGTTTGCATCAGTTCTTATTCCAAAGGAAAGGCTCAATTTATCAGAGAGGAATTTTTTAGATATTTGTCCGAACATGCTCCATTTAAAGAGATCAATAAAAGAATCATAATCAACAACAAAAGGCTGGTCGTTCAGGAATAGCTCCTGATAGGTATCACTTGAGTATTTGGCATATTCAGCCCCTGCACCATAAACGAGGCGGATATTGTTTATCCTGGTGTTTCTTTCAAAGCGGACTTTATTTTCTATTTCATCTGATACATAATCGAATGAGCGGTTTAAGCTTTCATCGTTTCCGGGATATTTGTATGAAAAGTTTCTTAGCATATTACGGCTAATAACCCAGGTATTAAAACCATTTTTACCAAATGATTTATAAACACTTCCAATAGCATAATTCCATTGTTCGCTTACCGGAAGGTAACCTAAAATATATCTTTGCTCTTCGGTTTCATTTGCTTTAAGATTTAGTTTGAACTGGTCAATTGCTCCCAGGCCGATAAAGCTCAATTCGCCTTTAGTCCCGAATTTTGTGGTAGTTTTAAACTGAAAATCATTGTAAGTAGGTAAGAAAGGAAGCTCTAAAGCTGTGAACAGTAGTTGAAGGTAAGACCGTCGTGCTGAAGCTATTACAGAGGTATTGCTACTGACAGGGCCATTAAGGGTTAAGGCAAGGTCGCTGGCACCAACGGTAGCCCTGACATTCATTTTATCAGGTGAACCATTAAGTTGCTTGAAATCAAATACTGAGCTTAAAGCATTACCCCTGTTGGCAGGAAAAGCACCAGAATACATTTCAACTTCCCTTATGAAATCCACGTTAAGCATGCCTAATGGTCCTCCTGAAGCTCCCTGTGTTGCGAAATGGTTAATATTAGGTATTTCCATTCCGTCGAGAAAGAACCTGTTCTCATTTGGTCCTCCTCCTCTTATGATAACATCATTTCTAAAGGCTGGTGTAAAGGCAACCCCGGGAAGTGATTGAATTACTTTTGAAATATCACGGTTGCCCCCCGGGTTACGTTCTATCTCCGAAACGCCAAGTCTGCGCAATGAAACAGGGCTCTCATCGCTTCGGGCAAAAGGGGATGCTTTAACTACCACCTCGCTTAATTCAAATTTCATTTCCGTCATTGGGATTTCAATGAAGAAGGTCTTCGCATTGGTTACCATAAATTCTTCTGTAACCTTTGTTTCATAGCCCACCGATGATACAGCCAGTTTAACAAAACCCGGCTCTATCCCATAAAAAAGGAAGTTTCCATCAAGGTCGGTGGTGCTTCCAATCGTTGTGCCATAGATAATGATGTTTGTGAAAGGGAGTGGTTCATTGGTCTGTGAATTATATACCCTGCCTTTAATACTCCCTTTTTGTCCAAATAATCCTATTGTCATAAACAGGAACAGGACGAAACTTAAAATTGTTTTGTATTGGTTGAAATTCATAGGTCGTTCAATTTTATGTTTAAATGATTAGTTCAATCCTTAAACATTATTTTGTTTTAAATGTTCAGTGTGTTTTAAAAAAAAAAATTTCTCAATGAAAAATTATTTTTCAATCATTTTAATGCTATTATTGGTTATAAAAATACAATTTTTTTTTAATATAAAGCAATTATCCTTTGTATTTTATTAAAACAAATAAAAAATATATTCAATAATGTTTATTAAATTATCTAAAATGTTTAACAATAGTAATATGATTTTTAAGTTTTATATTGTCAATATTTCGTATTTAAGGAAACTTCAGTATTTCTATTTTGTTTTGGATTTTTTTTATTGTTTAAGGAAATGACCTTCATTTAATTGCAAATAATAAAAAAAAATATCCTGATATCAATAAACTTAGTGATTTCAAACAACTTGTTTTTAAGTAGGGTCTGCTGAAAAACACTTAACAAGCAGGATGCATATCATTTACAATG
>CAYLYP010000048.1:12168-23927 GCA_964387795.1 uncultured Bacteroidales bacterium | reverse complement strand
ATTAAATTTGTTTAACCATCTATACGAAAGTCCGATTTATAGGGGGCTAAACCACAAAGTATCAACTGTATACCAAAATCGAATAATAAACCCATCTCCATTGGAGCGTAATAGTTCAATTCTATTCAGACTATCTTTTAAAGAATTAAACAGTGAACTCTTTTTATGTTCATCAATAATTGAAGCATTTTTCATGTTCTTAAAACGTGTAACTGGCAAATAACTGGCTACTCCATCATAGTAAAAATAAACATCATGAAAGCTAAGTTTAGCTTTATTTCTTTTTGATTGCAAAATGGAATCAAGATCCAATCTTAATAAATTCATGAATTCTTCACCATAGTAATTTTCAGCTTTCTCATTCATTTGGCTACAAAAGCATGAATCAAAAGCAAAATACATTGCATCTGTCTTAACAACTAATCCATATTTTTTCCATAAAAAATAGGTGTCTTGATACCCAAGAAAACTATAAGGCTTTGGACCCAAATTGTATACAAAATAGTCTTGGTCGCATTTATTCATGTTTTGAATATAAACCCTTGCCTCTTCGCAAATCTTTTCCTCCATGCTTTTATGAA
The DNA here is from genome assembly GCA_964387795.1 of uncultured Bacteroidales bacterium. Taxonomy (GTDB): domain Bacteria; phylum Bacteroidota; class Bacteroidia; order Bacteroidales; family UBA7960; genus CAYLYP01. The sequence continues at coordinate 23,346 of CAYLYP010000048.1, read as the reverse complement.
CACAAGATGCAAATACTAATATCACTGGAATTATACACAATACTCTTTTCATGTCATTAAAAATTACTATCGATTACTTTAAACACGCCTATTGTTGGTTCAAATTTTATGCCATATAATGACTCCCATTCATCATAATGAATATCACTCCACAGCCCTTTTTCGTTGTAGTTGGTGGCGGAGGTTAAGCGATGGGTATTTAATTATTGCTTTACTTATTTGAATACTTTCTTTTAAACACCTCCAAACTTCACAATCCAATCCTATTTTTTAAAATATCCAAAAACAATCTTTCTGTCTTATTTATTTCAATTTCATTTCCATTCTCGTCTAACATGAAAAAACCATGGTAAACTGGTAAGAAAACTCCATTGATACATACCAACCTTATTGTTTCATACTCTTCTCCTTTAAATTTTAATGATAGAATTATCTCCCTATAATTTTCTTTTCCTTCATCAAGCCTCTCAGTTAATATATTTGCACCATTATTCCAAAATGTTTGTTTAAAAGTCCTTCTATTATTACCAACAATAAGCACTAGTGTCAAATATAAAAGTTCTTTAGGTTCAAATCCAGAATATTCATAAGGATTTGAAAATTTAGGAGATGATTCTATTGTTAATGCTTCCACTTCATCTAAATCAAAATATTCATTTATTGGAATATTTTTTTTAATTGAAACCATGCTGTTTTTACAAACGTAAGTCAGTATTATTGAATTCATTTTCAATGATTTTTAAATTAATGACTTTTACTAGTTAACTGCTTTTCAAGAATTATATCAGGATAATTATTATTTTCAAATCTTTTTAATTCATCCTTATGTCAATCACTGCTACTGTTGTCTGCTCTGCTTCAAACGTTATGCCAACGAATTTAAGGTAAACTTTATAATCCTGCAAGTAATATCTATCTTCTTATATGCCCCCTGATTCCACCCCTCCCTTTTATGATCGAAAGACGTTATCTCAAATCCCCTGTGGTAAGTTTATTTGAAATGGAATCAGGAAAATTAGCAGCACTGCTATTAATAGTCCGCAGGGGTGAGAGATTCCCCTTTTTAAGGGTTGCAGATTTTATCTTAAGCAATGTAAAATTGTTAATCAAATTCAAATCATTGAATATAGTTCTTAATTCTTAAATCTAAAGAATAAGAAAATTCTGGAATAAGGCCAATATGGAATATTATTAATCCTTAGGAACGATCTTAAAAACTTTACATTCCATGCCGGGATCCGTAAATATGATAATATCATAAATTTCTTGATCAATAGTGAATTTAAAGTTCCCACTTATATCAGAAAAAGAAATTGGTAAAATTCTTGGTCCAGAAGTTAAAGGAGAAGAAGTACAATAAATACCCACAAGTGGTATTTTTATTGAATCATTATAATAAACTGCACCACTAATTTCAATTTTTGAATGAACTCTTTTTATTTTCTCAAAAATAACTGTCATAGGAAGTTCTCCTAGTTCCATCCCGCTTCTTAGTTCCATTAATTGACAATCAAAAATATACCGATTGTTATCTGCTTCAATTGAATACCTATGTTTATAAATTGTTAAACAATCAACGCACAATAATAATAGAAAAGTTAGAATTAAAGAAAGCAACAGAAACTTTTTCATCTTGTTCTATTTTATTAGTCAATTAAAAAATTTCACTTCACCTGTGTTGCCAAAAACCGACTGGAATCTGGTTCCTTTTGCCATTTCTGATGAAATTCTGTGAACTCCTGATTTACTAAAATCCTCAATCGGAGTCTTTTCTCCAGACACCATTTCATAGTCAATTAACAAACTTATTGTTAATTAAAACTGAATTTGCTTCACCTTAATAACCTCAAATTCCGTTGTATTGAATTGAGTGAATATTCCTGCCATGTAACAAAAGTCAACAAAGAATATCTAACATACAATGAATCAAAATCAGAAATATCAAATACTTCAACGATTAATTTACAGAAATCTATTTTTTCAGCACTATTGTTTTCCATGTGCTCAGCAATTTTTTCTGTTAGCTTGTTGAATTTTGATAAAACCTCAAAAGAATTATCATTTCCAAAGCCATCACAAGTGAAATCTAGAGGAAAGTTCTTAAGATTCATAACACCTTTGAAAAAATCATCTTTGTTCACAAAGGGGAAACTATTTTTTTTTGCAGCTATTTCAAACATTTGAAAATATGAACTACTTGAACAATCTTTTAAATTTTGAGTTTCAATTGCCAATTCCTCAAGTTGCTTAAGTGCCTTCAAAACATCAATTCCTTCTTTTTGGTATTTTTCAACAAAGCAATCGATGAGTTCATCTTTGATTTCATTACACGGGTTATTGGTTTTAGTTGTTGAACATCCAAAACCAAAAAACATATAAAATACAATCAAAACTACTGAATAATTTTTCATTGTAGATTAATTGGAAGGAAAAACTATTTTTGAATTTATTATGTTTACTTCACCTGAAAAAACAGAAAGCCCAAAATTAAAAGAAAAACCTTTAGCAGTTACAGAAAAAGAAATAAAGCCATTCCTTGAAACTGATTTCCACGTTTTATTTGTTGTATAATACAATCCACAGACCAACGTCATCTCAAATCCCCTGTGGTAAGGTTATTTGAAAAGGAATCAGGAAAATTAGCAACAATGCTATGAATAGTCCGCAGGGGTGAGAGATCCCACCGGATGCAATTAGCAAATTAGCAAATTGAAATACAAATTTCCTTTGCACAACGTCATCTCAAATCCCCTGTGGTAAGGTTATTTGAAAAGGATTCAGGAAAATTAGCAAACTAGCAAACACGAGAATTTGAAACTATAATTACAAAACCTCTGAGAAAAATAGAAAAGATTCACTTAACCCACTGCTTTTGTATTCAATTTGCTAATTTGCTAATTTGCTAATTTGCTAATTTGCTAATTTGCTAATTATTTTCGTATTGTTCAAGCAAGTCGAGGGACATATCAAGATATAGAAAAATATCAACCGGGATGTCATTTTTCCTGATGTCAGCTCTCTTGTGGCCTAGCCTTACAACAACAGCATTGTAATCCTTAATGATAAATATGTATTGTCCAAGGATGCCCCTGAAATAAGGGATCTGATGGCCACGATGGTTAATGGTCCAAAACTGGTACCCATAATTATCAACAGGGCTTCCATCAGGCTTCTTTAACCAGCTTGCGGCCTGGGTAGCTTTGTTTATATAATCGGAGGAGATAATCTGTTTGCCATGCCAATTGCCTTCATTCAATACAAGGAGCCCCAGTCGGGCAAAATCCCTTGCATTGGTGTTAAAACAACAATAGGCCTTCTCAATGCCATCCTTGTCATCTAGGCTCCATAAGGCATTGTGGCTTGCGCCAATAGGTCCCCAAAGCTTTTCTGATGCATATTCAGAAACCGTTTTTCCTGTTGCTTTATTTATGATCATGGCAAGCAATTGGCTATTGCCGCTCACATAGTTATTTGTTACTCCTGGTTTTTCTATCAATCCAAGTGGTTTTAGCAGGCCTTCAAGGTCCTGGCCATAATAGGCTTTTGTTGTTATTGAAAAAGCACTCGAATAGGCTTCATCCCAATCAAGGCCTGAACTCATTGTCAACAAATGCTCTATTGTCAGTTCACCACTTTTAGCTGCTTCAAAATCAGGAAGGAAATCCTTAACAGGCTGGTTTACATCTTTTATCTTGCCTTCATCTATTGCAATCCCAATAAGCAAGGAAACAATGCTTTTTGCCATACTGAACGAATTGCTAAGGCTTTCAGGGCCATATTCTTCGTAATAATCTTCCAATAGGATGCAATCATCCTTCATGATTAAAAAGGCAACTGGGCTATATGAGAAAAACTCATCATTGTATTTGTTATCCCATTTAAGTTGGTTGTAAAAGGGGTGCAACTCCAGTTCCTGAGGTTGCGATGCCACAATCTCCCTGTTCTCGAAAATTGTATAATCATCTATGCCCACATTGGTATAGATAAGCGCACGGCGCAGGTATCCGGGCATGATCAATACCAGGATGCATAAGCATACCAGTACGATGAGCAATACTTTCATCCACTTTTTCATGTATCTATAGTTTTAAGTTAATAATCTGATGGAGCTTAATGATTTAAGCTATGGGCGTTTAATAAATGGTTGGATTTTTAAATAGGTAAGCGACCTCCAAAGCCATTCAGCCGGTCCGAAATGTAGTTTCTTTGCCAGATACTGGCTTAAAAATGCCAGTGCAACATAAATTACAAAAGCAAGCAGTATCCCTTCATACAGGCTTACTTTCCCGAAAAGGCCAAAGCCATAAGAATAAAACAGGCTGGTGCAAATGATGGACTCAAGAAGATATACACTTAAAGCCATACGCCCTGTATTTGCCAAAAACACTGTAAGTTTCTTCAACCAGCCTTTTTGATATATCAATCCCCAAAAGCCAATCATGGCAATTGCAAATGAAGCCCCTCCAATATTTGAGCCTATAGTGCTTAATATTGAATCGGTGGAAGGCATAAAACTACTAGCTGTCATTGCTTTCCAGGTGAACAAAAGGTTTGCAGGTATCCCGATCAGTAATCCCCAGATCAATGCTTTTTTAAAGAAAGATGTGGTTTTTGCATGTACTGTCAAATAACCTTTGCGCGCAAGGAGCAAACCGCAAAGGAACATGGCCAGGATGTTAGGCCCCATTACAATCAGTGCTGTTAATGTAACCTTATACTCTGCCCAGCGGACACCTACTATTTCAGAAAAACCACCACTGCTATAGACTACTAATGCTTTGTCCCCCAAATTTTTAAATGCCTCAATCTGTGCCTGGATATTTTTATCCATTATCTCTGCCCCTGTAGGTGACATCTGAGCCAGTTTAATCATCAGTGCAGAAAAGCCCGTAAATAAAATGGGTATTGCCAGCAAAACAACAATCCAAATTATTAGTGTTTTGTTCTTGCATGACTTAAAAGCAAAAAGAAACAAAGCGATACAGGCGTAAAAAACAAGGATATCGCCATACCAAAGAAAATAAACATGTGCTATCCCAAAAAGGAGCAGGACAAACAACCGTCTTAAATACAACGTATTGATTATGGGTTGAGCTTCAGCTTTTTTATAAAAAAGATAAAATCCCATCCCAAACAGGATTGAGAACAGGGAATAAAACTTCCCTTCAAAAAAGAAGCGGATAAAGGCGTGGGAGATGAAGTTTCCCGTTCCCAGCCAATGGCTTGATGAATCAATGTAATAAGAAAGAGGGGCACTGAACATGGCCATATTAACAACTAAGATGCCAAATAAGGCAACTCCCCTAAGCAAATCAGGCAGATGAAAACGTTCACCTGCCTGATATGGTTGAAATGTCTGTGTCATATTGTTTATGGGTTGATGATACTTATTTCTTCTGCCTGAACGACTTCAAAGTTAGCAGAATTATAAATATATGCAACAACTGAACAATTTTCTGCGACCCAATCATTGTTTAATGTGATGTTGTAGTTTTTTATTGCCTCAGTGCCTGAAGCACCACTCAAAGCAATATCTTCACCCCAGGCAGTGTTCAAAGTCTGCCTCAATACATGGTCATGTACATAGTTTTGATTAATCCCTGATGATGATTGTTGGGGCTTCACTATGCCATTCTCAGTTATCTGGACACAGATTTTATAGTTCTCGGTAAGCGCTGTAACCGTTTTAGCGGTCACCTTTACTGAGAGTGCCCTTGTATCAGCGTCGTAGGTGTTTTCAATCTTAAGCCCTATAACGGGTTCAACATCCATTTCACCGCTAACATAAGTGCTCCATGAGGTATGTGTTTGAAGTTTTTTTCCTGAAAACTCCTTACGGTTAATCATCCCAATAGGGTTTGTGGTTACCCCAAAACTGCTGTATAAGTCCTCTCCTTCCGGAGTCCTGAAATCATAGGTGAAATCAGGGGAAGTAGTAGTAGCAAAATAGCCTGAGTGAATGGCTACAATAACAAGCTTGTCGCCATACAATTCCTTGAGTGCATGGGCAGAAGCTGCTCCATCAGGACAGTTTGGGCATTTATGACCGGTAAACTCTTCGAGCAATACTTTTTTAACCACTTCTCCGGTTGTTGTGGTATCAGTCTGGTTAGTTTCCTTGTATGGCCCTTCTATTTCATCACATGAGAAAAGGGAAAATGCCATAAATGCTGCCAGACAGAACGATATATAAAAATGGTTCTTCATTTGTTTATTATTAATTGTTTAAGGTCGGATGTAACTTCATGTTTGCTGGTTAGAACGGTGGCAGAGCCTGTCGAAGCCCCCGTATCCGTTACATCTTGCTTCCGTTTTTTAAAATTAAAAACTACTTGAAACAGTAAGTGTTAGTCCATTTGAGGCAGGTACATGGCGGCAAACGCCTCCAACACAGATGATCCCTTCCCTCTGCTTGCCGTAAGCCATTGTAATACGGCTGCTGTGATGGTTGAAACTCATCCCTGCTGTAATGTAATGTACCTGTTTCTCACTTACTTCATTGCCATAGTTATACTGGTCGCAAATAGAAAATGACCATTTTGGTGCAATTGTGTATTCCAACAATATTGAAGCCCAGTTTCCCTCATCCTGTTTTGTATAAAGATGCTGGATTTCGGTCCTGAGTCCCATGCGGTTTGGCAGGGTAAAAGCCAGGTCGGCTATTCCTACATGTGCGTTTATCATAGGGTCAGATTCACTTGGATGGCCTTCAATGACAGCTTCATTATAATCGATATACACATAAGAGAATACGCCCTTAAATTGTTTTGAAAAACGTTTGGTGATTTCGATGTTGAAATCCTGGAAATATAATTCCTTGCCGAAATCAAACAATTTGGCTGAATAACCATCAGTACCTGCCTCACCTATTGCAATAGTGTCGTTGAGCTTGGTTTTGTTCAACTCATTTGCCCTTGAATAGTTAAGGGTAAGGGTGGTGCCATATTTGCCCCCAAGAAAGCTCCCTTTTTTAAACTTATAGGTAAGTTCAGCCAACAGCCCTACTTCACCATTTGGCTGGGTAGCATAAGGGTACATCCCTGAAAGGCTGTATGTATGCTGGCGGGTTAAAGCTGGCAGATAGTTGATGCTAAGATCATTGCCCGATGCATCCCTTTCCGACCTGAAACTCATATTATCAATATGCTTGGCTGCCAACAGCAACCCAAAACCGCTTTGTGAATATGAAGCATTGATAACCATGGCCTGCCCGTTTTTATAAATATAGTTATTTATCATTGAAGGGTCATTGATTTTATTTGCATACTCGCTGCTAATATTCAATCCGCCATGCGAAACGTTTAGCCTCCCTGCCATAATACCTACATTTTCAGGAAGGATATAAATGGGGTTCTGGTCTTTTTGGTATTTACTAACAAAAGAGCCACCAAGCATCACCTGTGTTTTCGAATCATTCCAACCCGAAAAGAATTGGTTCAGGTGAAAATCACCATCAAGACCCCTAACAATACCTTCGCCTTTGTCCCAATAATACCTTTGGGTGCCAACGATGCCTTTTAAAACGATCCCTTTCAAAGGTTTAACAATAACCCTTGCACCATCAAGTGAGTTGTCGATGCCAAGGTTTTTATCTTCATAAGTACGAAGGCTGAGCCCGTTGCCAAACTGTTCATAAAAGTTACCTGCAGTAACCTCAAGCCAGTCGAGCTTATAAGTAGCAAAACGGTATGGGATCCCTGAACCTTTGTATGCAGATTCATAGCCCAACATAGGGTTTAAATAGCTTTCAAAGCGCACCCCAACAGTTAAATTATTGTTTGTATAAAGCAGGTTTGCATAAGAATTCATCAAAAGCTTTTCATTTACTTCAGGGGCGCCAATGATAGAATCAAGTTTCGACATCTGGATATCCGTCTGGAAATTCCCGGTGATAGTTCCCTGTCCAAGTATATTTTGTCCTGATAAGGATGTGCAAAAAAACAAACCTATTACGAAGAATGCAAAAGGTGAAAAAAATCCTTTCATTGTGTTTTTTGTTTCTTGTTAATTATTTTTTGTCATAAATGCCAAAAGGCTTATGTTTTTAACATAAGCCAATTGCAGGAATCATCCTTTGATTACTCATTTACGAGGGTTTTGATAAACTCGAACAATTCCAGCTCGTAGCCATCAGCAAAAGAAGTGTGTTGTTGGACGATTTCACCCTTGCCATTTAAAATAAAGGTATGAGGCACCTGGCTTACGCTCATTGCCCTTTTGAAATCACCATTGGTATCAATAAAGAAATCAAATTCCCAGCCACGCCCGTTAACCATTGGGAGCACGTTGGCTTTTGTACGTGCATCATCTGTGCTGATTGCGTAAATCTTAACTCCTGTTTCTGCCTGCCATTCTTCGTAATTATCAGAAAAAGCAGTCAATTCTTTTAAACAGGGGCGGCACCATGTGGCCCAGAAGCTTACGATAATAGGTTTCCCGTCGTTCTGGATGTCTGCGGTGTTAAAATCCTTCCCGTCAAGGGTTTTTATGGTAACCGAAGGGAGTTTTTTTGCACTTTCACCATCCTGGGCAACTGCTGTCCCAAGAGAAATCATGAATGCGAGTGCTAAGAGCGTCTTTTTCATTTTGTAGTTTGGTTAAATATTTGGAACTGTTAATTAATTGGTCGTGTTTTCTGATTTCCTTTTCTTAGGGCTTTTTGCTTTAGGGGCTTGGGTTTCAGGCCTCCATACGCTTCATTTCCAACCCTGTTATTTCACACTTCGAAATTAGGGCTTTTTTTCAAAACTAAAAAGGTGAATATTTAAATAATATTAAAAAGTATCTGCCTTTTGTCTGATATCAAATACCTTAGTTGTGAATATCCGCCTTCTTAAAATCTCTTATCCAATATCTATGCCATATTTTAATTAGCAAATGAGCAAATGTGATAATTAGCAAATTATAAATACAAGTCATCATGGAATGATAGAAAAAATTCCATTTTACTACAATTTTTGTATTCAATTTGCTAATTTGCTAATTTGCTAATTTGCTAATTTGCTAATTTGCTAATTTGCTAATTCGCTAATTCGCTAATTATCTAATTATCTTCGTTTTCCACAAGTTTATATACCTTATCAGCCCTGCGTACCAGTTCCGATACAGGGATAGAACAATATTCGCCTTTCACTGCTTTATCTACTGCATTCAAATCTACCCTGATTTCACCAACTTCCATTTCAACCACCCCTGTTGTTGGCCCCATGATAATAATAGAATCCCCACTCTGTATGTCATGGGTTTCCATCTTTATCTCTGCCACATTGAGCTTTGAGAAATAATTAGTCACTTTGCCCACATAAACCTTGGTTTTTGTTGCCCTTGAACCATATTTTTCAGTCCATTCGCCCATCTTTTGACCCAGATAGTATCCATCCCAAAAACCCCTGTTATATACTGAGGACAAGCGTTCTGTCCACCTTTTTATCTTTTCTTCCGAATAGGAACCATCGGCTATTGCTTCCACTGCTTCTTTATAACAATTGGCGGTGGTCTTTACATAATCAGCCGATCTGCCCCTGCCTTCTATCTTCAATACTTTTACCCCTGCACCTATGATCCGGTCCAAAAATCCTATTGTGCATAAATCCTTTGGCGACATGATATATTCCGAATCAATATCCAACTGGTAGCCCTCATCCTTATCTGTTACCGTATAAGCACGGCGGCACAACTGTAGGCAGGCTCCACGGTTGGCCGAATAGTTCATATTGTCAAGGCTTAGATAACACTTTCCCGATACTGCCATACACAAGGCCCCATGGGCAAACATCTCAATCTGTACCAACTCCCCCTTTGGCCCACGTATCCCCTCATCGGATATTCTCCTTGTGATTTCTTTCACCTGTTTTACATTCAGCTCCCTGGCCAGCACAATGACATCTGCATAGCGGGAATAATACCTAACGGCCTCTGTATTTGTTACATTGCACTGTGTTGACAAATGCAATTCCATCCCAATAGAGCTGCTATAAGCAATCACTGAAGGATCGGATGCTATGATGGCCGTAATGCCGGCTGCCTTTGCTGCCTGTGCCATCTCCTGCATCTGTTGCATTTCATTGTCAAAAATAACTGTATTGAGCGTCAAATAAGATTTAAGGCCATTTTCCTTACATATTGAAGCTATACGGTGAAGGTCTTCAATAGAAAAGTTTTGTGATGACCTGGATCTCATATTCAAATTTCCGGCACCAAAATATACCGAGTCGGCACGCCCCTGTATGGCTCCCATCAAGGATTCAAAGGATCCTGCCGGTGCCATAATCTCTGCTATGGATGTCATTTCTTTCTTTTTATTTACAAAATTACATTTTTAGCTTGCTTCTCAATGCCTTTTCTGTTTCAAAAAAATGGAAATTATTTAGATTAAAAAAATAATGAGCAAATGAGCAAATTATTAATACAAGATTCTACGGGCTCGCAATATTATTACATTCATCTTACCAATGCTTTTGTATTCCACAATTGTCATTCGCTAATTAATTGTATTTCAATTCGCTAATTCGCTAATTATCAATATTTTTAGCAATTCCCTGGTCTAAGCAAAGACATGGTTCGGCAATATCAAGTTAAGGGTTGAGCCGGTGTTGAGCCGGGTTTGAGCCGGGTTTGAGCCGGGTTTAACCCGGTTCAACACCGGTTCAAATCCGCTTTAACTCCGGCTCAACCTATAACCTGATATTGTGGTGCAAATAGACCAATAATTAAGCATGCAGTTGGTTCATAGCTGTTTAAGCTTAAAAAACCAGAATTAAAAGCTGTAATAGAGGACAATAGACAACACCAATCCCATTAACATTTATTCTAATATTTGTTTTTGATTATCAAACTGATATTCAGCTATTTATTATTTTAACATCGTTAATACATGTTAATTCTATGTTACTATATGTTAAAGATAATCATTTAACAATCTGGTTTTCAATATCATGGATAGGTCACGGTATTATCAGGGATATACCAAGGTCTTATCAGGTTCAGTATTGTCCATGTGGATAGTGGAGAAGGTATGGGGAAGGTATCTATCAATTTACGATTTGCGATTAAACGATTTACTGATTAACGATTATTTCACCTAATGACCTATCCCTCCTCCCCCTGAAAGGAGGAACTTTCTGTCGCACTGATGTTCCTGGGTTAAATACAAGCATTTTTTTCCTGATTAAGAGCTAT
>CAYLYP010000048.1:0-12068 GCA_964387795.1 uncultured Bacteroidales bacterium | reverse complement strand
CTGTTTTGTACACCTACTGCACAGCTCCCCCTTTTAGGGGGTTGGGGGGTAGTGTTTGAAGATGAATGCATTTTCAATATGCCCCCTCTTGTGAATTGAAATCGGAATTCGGAATCGTTAATAGTAATTTTTTTATTATTTTTCCCTACTTCGGTTAATGACCAACCCCCTCCGCCCCCTGGAAGGGGGAACTTTCTGTCGCCCTAATGTTCCTGGGTTAAATACAAGCATTTTTTTCCTGATTAAGAGCTATCTGTTTTGTACACCTACTGCACAGCTCCCCCTTTTAGGGGGTTGGGGGGTAGTGTATGGCGTTGAGAATAATACCATGATTATCGTACCCAGTCTCATGGTTACGTAATAGTTCCTGACATACTTCTTCTAATCGCATTTTAACCATTTCTCTGTTACCAAATATTTCTTTGTTCATAAACCTTATAACAGTAATTCCAAACCTTTCTAATTCTGCTGTACGGTTTAAGTCGCTTTCATATTTGTCTTTTTCATCGTGTATCTCTCCATCAATTTCAATAACTAATCGGAGCGAATGACAGTAAAAATCAGCAATATAAATATAAATGGGATGCTGTCGCCTAAAATGCAAGCCCATTAATTTTTTCGCTCCAATAATTTTCCAGAACTCTATTTCGGCTGGAGTTTGCCTGGCTCTTAATTCCCTGGCACGCCGGATAATAAATTCAGGTGCATTGTAAAACATTGAATTTTCTATTGTTCTCATAATCTCATCTATACATCAAGTTTACAGAATTTTTAATATTTAACAAATACTTTTTCTAATATTTTACCCTATGAATTAACTCAATCAAATCCTTGTAAGATTACACTCATAAACATCCAATAGAAATAATGATAAAGGTTATAGCCATTATTTATTGTAACGATATGGTTTTAATATAGTTTAAGCTTTTCTGTAAGCAAATTTCTGTTTAAATTCATTTATTAAAGCCTTATCTAATTCTACTTTGTAGGTTTATTATTAAAATATCCAGAATATTCTGGTTTTTATTTTTACAATTTGACTGAGAAAGCGTAGCATTAGGTGGTAGGGAGAGATTATACGACCCTGGGAATTGATATTAATGAAATAAATAAATGAATTAATGGGAAAGTTGGGAGTTCATGGTATAATAATCTTTTCCTGAAGAGAAAACACAACACACTAAGCAGCAAGACTTGGTTCAAAAATTCATATTCCCTGTTTCCCCATGAACAAACAAAACATTTTCTTTTAAAACATTAATATTTATCGCTTTTTTGATATTTTTGCAGAGGGAAAATGAATTAAGTCATTAAGGGTTTTTTATGCAAAAACAATAGTGATACAGATAAAAATGCGCATTTACAAACATTGTTACGGATTTTGATAAATAAATAGTTTTAATAAAATGAAGAAGTTTTTTCTAATTTTTTTCTTGTTCTATCCAATACTCTCCTATTCTCAGGGGTGGTCACTTGAGTATTCGGCAGGTTACGGCTCATATAAATTAAAAGATATCAGAAGCATACAACGCTTAATGCTAAACTCAACATTTCATGATTATGGGCTTAAAGAAATAGCGTATTTTCCAAATTATATCACGCATTCTGTTGCTATTGGTTTTGATACAGGACATCACCATTTCGGAAGTAGCTTTTCATACCTTACAACCGGAGGGCGCCTTCACCGGGCTGATTATTCCGGCTCATTTAAAGTGGATATGATAATGAATGGGTATCGTTTAGGCGCATTTTACAGGTATTATTTTGACTTAGGCTATTCCCCCTTAATGATCTATCTTCAACTTGGTTCAGGTGTTATTTTTTCAGAACTCAAAATGACAGAACAAGTACATGTCTATTCAGTATCTGAAGAGGAATCTATAAGACTGAATGGCATAGGAGGATATATTGAGCCTTCATTTGGTGCAAAATATCGTTTCACAGATTGGTTATACTTTTCTTTGGGCGGTGGATACGAATTTGATTTCCAAAGCGTATTGAAATATAAAGAACAAAAAACACTGGTAAAAGCAAATTGGGATGGGCTAAGAATCAATGCAGGACTTATTTTTATTATCCCAACCAAAAAGAATTAAGGCAATGAATAAATTGAAATTTTTGTTAGTAGTATTACCTTCATTATTATTATCGGCTTGTGAATATGAGCCTGTCGGAGAAAATTTCATAGATCTGACTCCTCCCGATAATTCTATACCGGTTACAATCTTATTGAACAACATTAGTCCCTGCGACACAATCTATATTTATAAGAATACTACAATTTCTTTGGAAAATAGTTCTTCTAAAGAATTAGTAAAAGCAGTAGCGTCATTTGATGGAAACGAATTTGCTACCATATATGATAGCTATTTGAATATTAATATCAATCCAACCCAATTAGACGAAGGCATACATGAATTGACTATAGATGTAATTTTTACGTCTGGTACTGGTAGTTTAGGTGAATTGATGGGAATGGAGGGTTATGAGGGTGAAATGTATTGGAAAATTTATATTATACATAATCCTCAAGACCAATTTGAAATTGGCCGACGCGTTAATGAGGATGGATTTCTGGAGATTTTTTGGGACAATACTATACTTCCGGAAAAAAATATAAAAAAATATACTATTTTTTCGCCTTATAATCATACTGATACTACTACCATTAATGATCCATCACAAAAACTTTTCGTTGATTCCGGGTATGTCTGTGGAACTGTACAATACAATGTTACTACCTACATGAAAGATGGAAATTCAATTACGAAATCATATTATTTTAATGAACCAAGCCCAACACTTTATTATGAAGAATTGGGGGTTCACAATCTTCGTGTACATTGGGATAAGCCCTATGCAAATGGCCGTTTTTGTCTTAAGGAGGGGGGAAATATAATTGAGGAAGATTTTAATGACACAACAATCACTATCCCTCAACTATTTGGCGTAACCTATGTATTTTCTTTAGAAACCAGACCTCGAAATTCCCATTATGACCATTCAAATAATCATTTCATAACATGGGGACAATATTCCCAGGGAACTTCATTAAATCTGCCAAACTTTCCATTATACGCCTATAATAGTACTGAAAACATTATATACACAAGCAAATACAACAATTTGGTTGCTTTTGATGCAACAACATTACAAGAAATAAACACAATATCGATAATTGGTAATCCGTTGGGTCTTTTATACGGAGGAAAGGTTGCTTCTGCACCACACAATTCAACTGTTGCTGCTATGACAGGGGAAGAAACATGGATATTCACGGATAGCCGCTTTATTAATCCAATAATAATCCCACAATTACCAGGTAGTATTCAAACTCGTTTAGCTGCATTGACAAGCAATGACAGGTTTTTTGTTGTTAATGGCAATTCTAATATCTGTAAAGTGTTTAATACACTGACAGGGGATAGTATTTTTAGTTTTACATTCACATATAATACAATTTGCAATTTTCCTGATTATGCCTCAGTATCCGAAGACGGGCACTATTTCTGCGCATCATCTGAAAATGGAATAGAAGTATTTGAGATTAATGGGACTGCAACAAATATTTTATATACTGATAACAGATATTATAAAGGTGCAATGTTTATGCCTTCTCAAACTGACAAACTTTTACTAAGGGTTGGGTCGAATATTGAGATAAGACAATTACCTGGTTTCAGTCTTATCCAAACTCTTGACGTATCAGCAAATAGTGCTTTACTATGCAATATCGACCCTGTAAGTTTGAGTTTACTTTATCATCAAAACGATTCGCTGAAGGTTTGTAATGTCAATAATCTGGCAGAAACGATATTTGAGATAAGAAGCAATGAATATACCTGTAAAATGATTAATAATAAATTGCTGACAAGAAGCGGTATGTGTTTTGACATAAGTCCTTATCTTAATAAAAAATAGGAGGATATTAAAATTACCCAGACAGATTATCCAATAGACCTCTCCTTCTTTAAAGCAGAGGAAGTTGCCTTATTTAGGGCCTGCTGAAAATGATATGCATCCTGCTTGTTAAGTGTTTTTCAGCAGACCCTATTTATATTGGTATTACTATTTGCTCTCTTGCCAGATAAAACGTCAATTTACTTGGCGTAATAGAGCCCGCAAAAAAAAGCATTACAGAATTGAATATAAAGTTTTATTTTAGGGAATATGCATGAAATTATGAGTAAAACATTTAAAAACAAGCGCTTTTGGTGATATTCACTCTTCTTAAGAGTTCTTTCGTCTTTTTGATATTTATATGCATGGGAAATTGAATACAATCCTGAAGCTTATGTTCAATAATTATCGGGAAACCCATGGCCTGGGAAAATGGTTTTATTAAAATTTGTATCTTTACATTAATTAAACCATACATAATTATGAGTGCAATTGAATTAAAGAAATTACTAATACATAGAATTGCGGAGATTGATGATATTTCTTTCTTAAAAGCACTGAAGACTATTCTTGACTCAAAGACAGGTTCAAAAACACTTTCATTGACAAGCGAACAACGTTTTGAAATAAATGAATCAATGAAAGAAGCAGAACAAGGTCTTGTTATTGATCAAATTGAACTCGATAAAGAATTTGACAAATGGTCAAGCGAAAGATAGTCTGGTCACAAAGAGCAAAGATCAGGTTATTTGAAATACTTGATTTTTATTCAAAAAGAAATGAAAGCGACACATATTCAAAGAAATTATATAATAAATTCAAGAAAGAATTATCACTCTTAATCAAACAACCTGAAATTGGTACAAAGACAGATATTGAATCAGTTCGAGGGTTGATTGTTGATGAGTTCATATTATTTTATGAAGTAACAAATGAGATGATAATTGTTCATCTTGTCTGGGATAGCAGGCAGGATCCTGATGGTTTGGTAATAAAGTAAACCAATAATTATTTCCAAACGTCTATATGTCTCACTGGTTTTTTCCAATGAGGGAGCCTCTTACATTACCATAGCAGTGGCTGTCGAATAGGGCGGTTCAAAAGATATTGGGCAAGGACAGATGCTTTGGCGTATATGGATTGAGGATTGGGGTGGAGATTTGTATTTAAAATTCATAAGCGAAGGGGCTGGTTTAAGGAAGAGTCACTTATGAAACACCACCATTACTATTGCAAGCAAAATCCAGAAGCATTTTTAAAATTGCGAGCAGAAGTAATTCAAAAAAAACACAAAGAAGAAATTATGAAAAGAGCTGAAATACTTAAAATAGATAATGTTTAGGCCATGATATTTAATCTGTGGGAGGATAGGTGAGACGGAATGCTACTGCTAAATAAAAAATGTTTCATGTTATCTGCACATCTCGGAATGTTGTACCACCTGATGCACAATAGCGTATAATACTGGTTTGGATTCTCCCTTTTGGAGAGGTCTATGGTTTTTATGACTCATGCAAATGGATTTGGAGTATAGGGATGAAGATAGACCCATATTGGAAGAAGATGGCATCAATAGGGATGAAAGTATATTTTGCAATATTTAGGGGAAACTCCTACGGAGTTTTAAGAACAGGTATTGATTTGTGCCCCCAGATAAATCTGGGGGTTATGCACAGGATACTCCTAACGGAGTAAGGGAAAGGGTTTTGAATACCCAATATGTTTTCCAAGTTATTAACCTATTAGGTTTAAGGGAATGGACATGAAAAGAGCATACTGAAAACGGATAAAAGCCTGTAGGGCTTCCCTATAAATAACCCCCGGATTTATCCGGGGGAAGTGAATGGCAAGAGCTAACACAAAACCCAGTATGGGTTTCCCTATTAATGGGAAAGACAGTTAAGCTTTTCCATCAGATAATTAATCAACTACCCATGAAAGTGAGGCTTCGTTTAACTAGTATTATTCACTATTTCCAAAACAGTTCGTTCAATATTTTCTGTTAAAACATTAACATCTCTCGCTTTTTTGATATTTTTGTGCGGGGAAATTGAATTAAATCCCTAAGGTTATGTGGCATTTGTCGCTACATTCATGTAACACAAAATTAAATATGTAAAATATGATGAAGCCTGATAAAAATTTAGTATCTGTTTGTGGATTATTCTGTCCGGCTTGTGGTATATATTATTCTACACAGGAAAACAATGAGGATAATTTGAAAAAAATTGCAGCCAGGATGAATATTCCATCAGAAGAAGTTCGGTGCAATGGCTGTCGTACTGAAACAAAAACTGCTTATTGCAAGAACTGTTTTATGATTGAATGTGCGTCCTCAAAAGGGATTAATTTTTGTGGAGAATGTCAGGAATATCCCTGTGACAGGTTGAAGGAATTTCAATCAAAAATGCCACATAGGGTTGAGCTATGGAAATCACAGGAACGAATAAAAGAAATAGGTTGGGAAAAGTGGTTCCATGAAATGGTTGATTATTACTCATGCAAAGAATGCTCCACTATAAATGGTTGGTATGATTTAAAATGCAGGAACTGTGGAAGTATTCCAGGCAACGATTTTGTTGAAAAAAATAAAGAAGTATTAATAAATAGAAACGCCAAATAACAAATAGGGCTTCTTATGGTTGGCACTGCCAAGTGTTTTGCACCAACTAATGAGCGATAGTAAATAACCCCGGTTTGAACTTCTTCCAGTAGGATAGAATCAGGGGTCTTAGAAGGCATGTAAAGCATTTTTTGTTAAAGCATTTTCATCTATCGCTTTTTTGATATTTTTGTGCAGGGGAATAATAAATATTTACGAATACAGACAAGGTAAATTAAAACCACAGAAAAAAGATGCAAGTTTTAAATAGTCAGCAATTGCATTAATATTTAACACATTTACTCTTGACTGACCTGTAAAAAGAAAGAATGATATGAACACTAACAGAAAGAATGCTATACCCTTTAAAATATTACTTTTTTTCACATTCGTCCTGAGTCATGGCAACCTGCTTTCCCAAACTTTTGTAATAAGTGGAAACATAGTCGATTCAGATAAAGAGCCCATTGCATTTGCCACGGTTCAATTATTATTCAATGCGGAGCATAATCAATCAGCTATAAGTGATACTTTAGGTAATTATCAAATAAAGACAACAAAACAAGGTGATTGTGCATTATTAATAAGGATGTTAGGTCATGCTCCCACTCAAAAGCAATTCACATTAAGGAATGATACCATCATAAATATTGTTTTACCTACAGATCCCACATTTCTGAATGAGGTTACCATAGTAGGGAAAAAAGATTTTATACAGGCTAAAGCCGACAGATATGTGGTAAATATTAAGGGAAATATTGAAACAGAAGGGAAGGAAACTACTGATATTTTAAAACATTTACCATCAATACACCTATCCAATGAGACCTTAAATATCTTTGGAAAATCATCTGTTTTGGTTTACCTGAACGACCGGAGGGTTCGCCTGGAAGGACAATCTTTAATGAGTTATCTGAATTCGTTGCCCCCTGATATTATTAATAGTGTAGAGATTATTTCTACTCCCCCGGCACAATATGAGGCAGCAGGAAATGTTGGGATTATTAAAATCGTTACAAATAAAAACATAAATCCCGGATGGAAAGGATTAGTAAAATTGGGTTACATACAAAATAGTTATTCCAATTATATGGCTTCTGCTTTTGCAAATTATAATGGAAAAAAGATGTTTTTCGAGGGTAGTATAACAAATGGAAATTATTCTCATTTAAATCAAAGTCAATATTATAGTTGTTTTCCTGATGCAACAATAAGCACATTTAACCCTAAAAAATGGAATTCAATAGGCCTTGATGCCCAGGCAAGCATTGGATATAATTTCAATGAAAACACAAATATGATTGTTGACTTTTCAATACCATTGATTAATAAAGATAAAATCACTGATTTACAAAATGAAACCAATTTTATTGATCCCTATACGAACAAAACAGATTCAACAATATTTTCGAATGGGCAAACACTTACAAAAGCATATACCTATAATTCGGAATTATTTTTTAAACATAAATTCCCGGATAATAAATCTTACTTTACAGCAAATGTAGCATACTTAAACAATTACACCCATAGTGAAAGGTCATTTATATCATTAACCCATATTGGGGATTCAAACCTGACCAATGAAGATTATTACACTGATGGAAGTCAGGACTATGATATTCTGACATCTAACTTAGATTTCGCCTTTCCATTATTTACCTGTGATGTTAATGCCGGTTTTAAAACTTCATTTACCAACACTTCTTCCAATAACAGCTTTTCTCAAATCAATATGATTGAGGCTTCTGTTACTAACAAATACAATTATTCAGAGAACATACAGGCTCTTTACTATAGTATGGAAAAAACCATATCAGACTGGTCGTTTAAATTAGGAGTACGTTCAGAATTAACAGGTTCTATTGGCAATTCTTTGTCTTTAAATGAAAAGTATGAGGACAATTATATCAATTTCTTTCCTTCCTTATTTATCTCTAATAGAATAAATGACAAGAGTAACATTTCGTTTAGTTATGCCAATCGAATAGAACGGGCACCATACCAATACCTTGATCCCTTTAAATGGTATATAAGCAAATACGATTATGCAATGGGAAACCCTTTTTTGAAACCGTCATATATAAGAATTATTGAAGTAAAGTATTATGCCAATACTTTTAGTGCGAAACTATACCATACGGGACAAGAAGATATCATTGGCAGATATGTAGTGCTTGACTCACTTGATATGATGAACCAGGTTCAAAAAACAGATAATTTTTTAAATATGAATTCTTATGGAATAAACATCTTTAAATATTTGCAGTTTAAGAAACTGGAAACCGTTTTGCAAGGCAATGTATCTTATAATCAGTATTTTTCAAACAGAAAAGAATTTTCAGATATTTCTGGCGTCAATGGAACATTTACAATGATGAATACAATTTTATTAAATGAAAAATTTCAGCTCCTTTGCAATATAGAAGAAAAAATTCCCGGCTTATACTATTACAGGACAATGAAAAACTATTTTAAACTTGATATTGGGTTTAATTTTATTCATAGTAAAAAAGGATTTGAAGCCCGTCTTTTTGTTAGTGATATTTTTAAAACTGCAAGCCCTGAATACTCGTATATCAGTGGAGGGGTCAATCAGGTTTATAAAAACTATCATGATACACGAATGCTAAGACTTGTTTTGTCATGGCGTTTTGGTAATTGGTTTAACAGGACATCAAATATCCCTTCACCCTCCAATATTGAAGAAAAACAAAGGCTGTAAACGATTTGGATAATAGCCTTTTAATGATACTGATAGTTATGAAGGGCTAAAGCTTATGAATGTAATCTTAAAAGAATACTTTTTGCCTGAATTGATATTATTAATATTTGCAATTCGCGAATCGCGAAATACCATGGTTTAGATGTGTTTAAATGAAAAAAGGAGGTTTGTATTTAATACACAAACATCAATTTAAATAGCAAAGATGGAGTTCCATCCGACAATTAACTTAAAAGTTATTTACGGGTGAAACCAGATGGTTTTGATAGAAATAGTTTATATTTGAAAATAAATTACAAAAAGCTTTGGAACAGTCAGTAAAAACAAATTTAAGTGCATTAAATGACAGACAAAGGGAAGCTGTTGTTAGTGCAGAAAAAAGGCTTTTGGTTTTGGCTGGGGCTGGCTCAGGTAAGACAAAAACCCTTTTGCAAAAACTAATTTATCTCATTGAAGAAAAAGGGGTAAGCCCATCCAGTATTTTAGCAATAACATTTACCAAAAATGCCACGAATGAAATGATTGACCGTTTAATCATTTCTGCCGATGAAACTGGGAAGTATGAAAATTTCCTGATTGATAAAAAAGTTAGTAAAGCTGATAAAGACAAAGAGAGGTACTATCAGCAGAAGAAATATAAATGGATAGACGGATTAACAGTTAAAACATTTCACTCATTCTGCTATAGTGTTTTAAGAAATCATGGTGTAAATGAATTTGATAATAAGTTTAGGATCATAGGAGATGAAAAGAAGGATGATGAAGATGATTTATCAAAACATGTAGCGCCGGAAACAGTATTTGAGGTTATTCATAAATTGCTGATCGAACAATGTGAAGATACAGATTATCTTTTACAGTTAAAGCGTTATATACTTGATTACGTAATTGATAAAATTCATATAAAAAATGCAGATCCCAGGTTTTTACCAAAAGACGGCAAGTATTTTACAACTCTTGATGGGACAAAAGTTCGTTCCAAATCCGAACAATTTATTGCTGACTGGTTTTACAGGCACAGCATTAAGTATGAATATGAGCCGCTGCTAAATGTTAAAGACTTTTCATTTCACCCCGACTTTTATATCCCGGCTGCCAATTTATACATAGAGCATGTTAGTGAAAAAAGCTATTCAACTAAAGACAAAGAGGAGCAGTTTCAAAAAGGGAATTTGCTCCTTGTAAAGACTTTTGAGAGTATGACTAAGGATTCTGCCTTATTTAACCACACTCTTGAAAAAATTATTCAAAATAGGCTTCCATCAAATTACCATAAAATGGCAAGCCTGAATTTTAAGGAGGAATTTCACGGTTATCAGGAAGATGTTAAAGACTTTGTTCAACAAATCATGAGAATTACTGACATGATAAAAGTTGAAAACATTGATATTGATTTGGTTTTAGATAATGCCCGCAAAGATCAACATGAGAGGGTCAGGAATTTTTATGAACTCGCAATTCAAATTGTAAAAAAATATATTTTCTACTGCACAGATAAATCATACCTTGATTTTAATGATCTGATTTCAAGAAGCACTTCCTTGTTTAGAAATCATCAGGACATTGCAAATAAGTATAAAAGTAAATATCAATATATCCTTGTTGACGAGTTTCAGGATGTAAATAATTTACAGGTGGACTTGATCAAACTTTTGCTAACCGACCAAACGCAATTGTTTTGTGTGGGAGATGATTGGCAAAGCATTTATGGTTTTCGGGGTTCTAATGTGAGCTATATTGTAGAATTTGAAAGCCATTTTGCAAATGCAAGTATTATAAAACTAAACCTTAATTACAGAAGCACACAAAATATTGTAGGAGCAAGCAATGAGGTCATAAAACACAATAAGTTTAAAGTAGAAAAAGAGGTTCAGGCTTCAAAGAAATCCGAGCATAAAATAGTTGTTTATGCAGGAAACAGTGAAGGGGAAAACATTCAGTTTTGCCTTGACAAGGTTAAGGAATTATTAAATGACGGAATTGGTAATGATGAAATACTATTCCTATATAGAAGGAGCAAAATGTTTTCACCTTACTTCTTTAGGTTTAAAAATGAAGGTATAAGGATCCAGGGGAAAACAATCCATGCTTCTAAAGGACTTGAATCCAGGGTTGTTTTTATCATTGGTTTGACTGAAGGCAATGGAGGTTTTCCTGATATTTGGCTTGAGGACAGGATATTCCAGGTAATAAAAAAAGCAAACCATGACTTGTTAATGGAAGAAGAACGAAGATTATTTTATGTTGCCATAACAAGAGCCAAAGACAAACTTTTCCTAATCACTGAAAAAGGGAACGAATCCAGTTTCCTTAAGGAAATACCTGATGTTTTTACAGTAAGGACATCTCTTCCTCTGAAAGCAATTGTTGAGAAAGTAATAACCTGTGATAATTGTTATAGCCAACTGGAAAAACTTTGGGTTGTTTGCCCTTACTGTGGACATAAGGTAAAAGAGACAACTTTTGATAAATGACAATGAATAGACTACCAACAATAATTCAGGGGACAAACGGGGAATCGCTTCACCAGCATTAGCCAATAAGGAGGTATCTTCTCTAATCCCTTCATTTGCTAGGGGCTTATTCCATGCAGTAAATTAAAACTCCGTGAATTTTATAAACGTTTTGGCGTTAATTGGCTATTAGATTTCGCAGCATGAACCGTATAATCTTTTCATTCGACATTAAATCATCATAACTTTACTAAATATTGAGCTTTATAAGAATTCCCATACCCTTATTTTACTTATATGCTGTTGGTATGAGTTGTCATGCTTTACTCCCAAGTTTATAGGGTTTATTCTTCAGTATCTGTTTTTTATTCCATTTGGGCAATTTGAG
>CAYLYP010000047.1:0-24415 GCA_964387795.1 uncultured Bacteroidales bacterium | reverse complement strand
CCCAGTTAACAACCGAAATATTTGGGCTATTTTCACCTGCACGACCAGATATTGCATTGAAGATGGCATTGTTGCCCGTTCAAACCACTGCCAGGGAAAACAGCCAGAGCATCTCGGAGTTTTATGTTACAATGTTTTCATTGGCATCAGTAGTTGATGAGAGTTTGCCCATGAAAGACCGGATCTTCAGGATGGCAGAACAAGCAAAAAGCAGTCTGCCCCAAACATCTTATGCTTATAAGATGTATGAATACGTTAAATCTAAATATATTGAAGGCTTGCCATGGGAACAAACCAGAGATTCAGTTTATTACAGATATCAGGTTAACTCAATGGATGGGTATAATATGACTTCACGAAAGCTATATTGCAATGCTTGCTTTGCAGCAGGAATAAACTTTGCAGCCAGCCTGATCAGTCTTTTTTATGGTGAAGGCGATATTGTTGAAACGATTAAAATCGGAACCTTGGTTGGGTGGGATTCAGACAACCCAACTGCCACATGGAGCGGTTTACTTGGGTTCATGATTGACAGGAAAGGTATTGAAAAGGCTTTTAATAAAGAATTTTCGAATCGGTTTAATATTCACAGGACAAGGACAGGATTTGAAAATGATGGCATTGATACCTTTGAGAACATGGCCTTAAAAGGGATATGGGTCGTTGACAGGGTGGTACAGGAAGAAATGAAAGGTGGTGTTGATCTGAAAAGAAATGTGTATTACATTCCAACAAACAAGGATACCCACATGAAAGAGAGTAAAAAAGCCGAAAGAGAGGCGGGAACAACTAATTCCGTAAAGGAATAAGTAATTGCAAATAACAGAACTTGCAGTCATCGAATGAAAGACCTTAACTGAATCAATATTTTGAAATGATTTATTTAAGGAACAAAAGCCTGACAAAGTTCATTGAATTAAAAATGTCAGATGACAATAATTGGACTATTTACTAAAGTATATTCCTTTGTTAAACCATATAAATTCATGGTTTTCGCTGCATTAGCATTGACCTTACTGGGATCTTTTGCGGCACAGGTTAATGCTATTATCCTGAAATATACCGTTGATTCTATCAGTGATTTAATGGTTGCCGGGGAGCCTCTAATAAAGGGATTTAAACTACTTGGAATAATAAGTATTATTCTGCTAATAAAAGAAGGGGTGCAATCTGTTGTGAATTTTGGGCACAAATTCTATGGTGAAAAACTTAGAATCTTCATATCCAGAGATATTGCTCAAACAGTTGTAGAAAAAATACTAACCTATCGTTTGGAATTTTATTCTACTACTGAAAACGAAAGTGGAAAGTTACAGACCCGTATCGACTTAGGAATTAGTAGTTTAACCAGATTGGTCCAAAACTTCTTTATTGACATATTGCCTTTGTTTGCTAATGCAATAGTAGCTTTAATATTAATGTTTTATGCTAATTTTTATGTAGGTTTGGTAAGTCTGTGCATAATACCAGTATATTTTTTCATCAGCCAAACGCAAGCCAACAAATTAAGTGGATTTAGAAGGCGGATGCGAAAATATAGAGAAACAAGAAACAATGGAATCATCAGTTTGATAGAATCAATAACAGTAATTAAGTCCTTTGTAAGAGAGAGCTTAGAGAGCCAACGTCATCAAAAGATTCAGTATGATATAACTGAAAATCAAATGGAGACTCGTAAAACAAGTTTCATTTTTGACAGTATAAAGAGTTTTGTGGAACAAATTGGCATAGTGATTATCATTATATTAACTGCTTATTTTGTATTAAAAGGTTCTATGACCATTGGAGCAATCATGTTTCACATAATGCTGTTTAATAATGTCTCGGCTCCGATAAGACAGCTTCACAGAATATATGATGAAGTAAACGATGCATTAATCTATTCTGAAGGATTTTTCGACATCATTGAAGCAGATCATGAACGTGAATTAAGTGGAAGTTATAAACCAGAAAAAATAAATGGCCTGATAGAAGTTAAAAACGTTGATTTTGTGTATCCTAATGGAACAAAAGCACTTGAACAACTGAATTTCACTATTAAACAAAACGAAACCTCTGCATTGGTTGGTTTGAGTGGAGCAGGTAAAAGCACCATAATCAATTTATTGGATAAGTTTTATTTACCAACTAATGGGACGATTTTACTGGATGGAGTGGATTTGAACGAATATGACACCCAATTTTTAAGAAATAACATAGGATTGGTGCTTCAAAAAAACCATATTTTCAAAGGCACAATTGAAGAAAACATCCTTTATGGCAAGCCCCAGGCCTCCCATGAAGAAATAATTGAAGCCGCAAAAAAAGCATATATCCACGAACAAATTGTTAGCTTACCAAAAGGCTATCAGTCAGATGCCAGCTTACTATCAGGCGGACAACAACAACGCATCGCAATAGCACGATTATTTCTAAAAAATCCACCCATCATTTTCTTAGATGAGCCGACAGCAAGCCTGGATGCTATTGCTACTCAGGAAATAAAAAAATCTTTAGATGCAATTAAAAAAAACAGGACAGTTATTATTGTATCGCATAGTATTTCTCAAATCATTGATGCATCTAACATTGTTGTTTTAGAAAAAGGCAGATGTGTAGAAAAGGGCAACCACGAATATTTGTATAATTTAAAAGGAAATTATTATCAAATATTTACAGCCATGGCAAACAGCATGAATATTGAAAAAATCAACAAGACAGTTGATTCGAATTAAAAAGTCAGGACAAAAAAACAAATATTAAAAAATTAATTTTAATTCAGCTTATTCTCATTCTGAATGGATTTTCTAATATTTCATTTGGACAGAATTTGCAACCAAGCCCGAAGATTGTTACAGATTTGTTAAGAATGCACCAATAGAAGATAACTACAAAAAGGCAAGAACCGTAGTTGGGGATTAATATAAGTAGGAATAATTGAAAAAGTGTTTGAAGTTTGTGAAGCGAAGCACAATATAAACTTATCAATTCTCAAAAGAATTTATCGAAAGAAGCAACAAAAAAGCATGACATTTTAAGCCATGAATATAACATACCAGCAATTTAGCAGACTTCTCCCCTGCTTTATTAGATAAGGAAGCCTCTTTTAATAACCCTAAAAAGATTTTTTCACGAAAAGCATCGTATTTGTTCACAATCAACCATTATCAAAACAGCAAAGACGTTAATAGTAAAAACAGTATTTATTTTTTTCAATAATTACTAAATGCTATACGAAATCCATGATAAAAAGGCTTATCATTTTCACCGTAGGATATTGAAACCAGCAAGAAGAAAGAATAGTATACGATTCATCAGTTTTAATAAACTTTTTACTAATTTTGATTTTAAATTTGAATATCGTTTACATTTATTATCAATTGATTCAGGATATTATTCAATTTCTGTTGCCATATCAGCATTACAGTTTTGGACTTAACAGGATAAATATATCTGATTGGTAATATCGTAATTCAAATTAAAAACCAGAAATGTTTTAATGCTAAAAAAACAGTTTTAATCATGAACAAATTCTTTGTTGTCCTTATTGGATTTGTATTTTTTTCTATTCAGTTGTTTGGTTCAGAATCAGGGGATACATTAAAAAGTAGTTTCCTTGATGCGTATTATAATAAAAACAACAAAAGTGATTATCAGTATTTGTTGCAAAGCGGGTTCCGGCAGTTGGAAAATGACAGTTTGGATGAAGGCCTGCAAAACATACTTAATGGATTGACAAAGTTAAATGAAGAAGAACAGACAAATAGATTTGCTGAATACGAATATCTTGAACTTTATTATTTATTAAGCCTGATAAACAGCAGCGATATTATTCCTGAAGATATTGCACTTTTGAAAAAATACTTTCACAGGGTGTTTGTCCCTGAAAGTGTTTATAAAAAACCTGCACTTAAAACCTTATTGGCAGAAATGAAAAATGCCAAGCTTTTGAATCGTATTTTTATATTTGATGAGGCCATACATAATAATATTATTAGAGCTGTAAGCCAGACCTATCAATTTCAGCAAAAATATCCGAACACATTAGAGCATAATGCTTTTTTAGGCAAGCGATTTTATAATATTGGTATTTGGTTGCTCAGCAAAGAGCATCTGAGTAAGGCCATTGATGCATTCCCATCTTATGCTTTAGGATATGCCTACAGGGGGGTGTGTAATATGAACCTTAACATGCCTGATGAAGCTAAAAAGGACTTTGAGACTTCAATAAGACTTTATTCAAAAAACCCAATGGCATATAATGAACTGGGGCGATATTATCTATATGTTGGAGATCCTAAAATGGCTATCCCTCAATTTTATAATGCCATAAAAGCAAATCCAGTTTATGTCCCGCCTTATAATAATATTGGGGTTTCATATTATCAACTCAATGAGCTTGATAGTGCATTGAAGTATTATAACCAGACCATTGAATATCAACCAAAGTATATTTTAGCTTATAACAACAGGGCACAGCTTTTTTATGACCATGAGCAATATGAAAAAGCAATTTTTGATTATACAAAATCAATTGACCTTAATAAAGGAAATCCGGAAGTTTATGCTCAGCGAGGATTGTCGTATTATTTAATTGGCTCATTTGATAAAGCACTGGCTGATTTTACACTTGCTGCACGCTTAAAACCTTATAATTCCTATTATAATGATTTAATTGGCCAGTGTTATGTGGCAAAGGATGAGTTGAAAAAAGCCATTAAGGTTTATTCAAAATCAATACGATTGAATAATAAAAAGGAAAATGCGTTTTTTGAAAGGGGAAATTGTTATTTCAAACTAAAAAAATATAAAGAAGCTGTAACTGATTATTCTTCCTGCATTGCTTTAAACGAAAGCAATCCTCAAAGTTTTTTAGCACGAGGTGATGCATACCTGAGGCTTAAGGAATACCAATTGGCATTGAATGATTATACAATGGCTTTAAATACAAACAATCTTGATGTCGTTAGCATCGACAAGATTGGTTTTGTTTACCATGCTATGGATGATTTTGATAAATCAAATGAATATTATAATCAGATCTTACAAATGGATTCATTGTCCTACTCGGCTTATTTCATGAGGGGCATGAACTATTTTTACATGGAACAATATGACAGGGCCTTGGAAGATTTATTCAAATCATTGGAAGTGAACCCTGATTATAGTTTAAGTATTTGCCAAATTGGATGGATATATTACAAAAAAGGGGATTTTAACAAGTGTATCGAGTATTCAAACCGAGCTTATTTATTGGACAAAGAGCTTATTAATACCCAGTTTAATATTGCATTATCCTACCTGAGGCTGGGCGAGAAAGAAAAAGCCTGTCAGCTGTATGAGGCTACAAACAAAGCAAACAAAAAAAATACTTACTACATTGATGGGGCAAAGAAAAACCTTCAGGAGCTGGTAGATAAAAAAATATGCGAAGAGGATGCAAAATACATCCTTAAGGAGATTTTCTAAGTATAAACCTTTCTGGTATAACAGCCAGCAGTATTATTTTTTTCTGAGGATATCCATGGCTGCCATGTAACCACTATATATTGCCCCTGAAAAACCACCACCAAATTTGCCCCAGGCAGATGCGATATGGATGTTTTCAGGAAGGGAGGAAAGATAATCGGTACTGATACCTGGATTCCGGGCAAAGCCATATACTGCCCCTGATGGGTTAAGGGTGTATTTTTTAACGGTTAGGGAAGTGCCAACTTCTGCATAGGCTATTGCATCCCGAAAGCCAGGGATTAGCTTTTCGCATCGGGAAGTAATGATATCCAGTACATCTGCTTTCTTTTTAAGGTATTCCTGTCGGCTCAATCCTTCCCAATCGGAGGTGTAGTCAATACAACACACGGCACCAATGCCTTTTCCTTTTGGGCATAATCCTGAATCCAACTGGCTATATTCGACAAAGGTAAAGCTGCGTTTTTCAAAACCCTCATGGTTATTTTGATATATATCTTTTGGGGCCTTAACAGTCGGATCAAACACAAAAGAAGAATAGTGTTTATTGCCAATATCCTTCAGGGGTTTATTAAAACCATAATACACAGTTAGCAGTGAAGCACCGTTTTTAAGCCCCTTTATTTTTTCTGAAAGGGCTTCCCTGTATCCTGAGGGCAGAAGTTTATCAGCCAGGTCGGGAACAGATGCATTCACAATTATTTCTTTGGCATAAGCTTCGGCTTGCTCAACAATTCCCTTTAGCTTTCTTTCGTATTTAATTCCTGAAATCCTTTCCCCATCAGAGATGATCTCAGTGCATCTGCTGTTCAGGCATACTGTGCCTCCACATTTAACAATAACATCCATAAGGGTATTTGAGAGCTGTTGGGAACCACCCTTAATAAAGCTTGCTGCGCCCCCAAAATAGCTCCCCTGAGCAACCAAATAATAGCCAAGGGATAAAGTATAAGGATCGTCATGAAAATAGCCTAAATTGCCCAAAAGAATCAATTTAAGCTCATCATTTTTTATATGTTCATCAAGAAATTCCCCAATACTTCTGTCGGGGATATCTGCCAGTAGCTTTTTGTAATTGAAGATATAGTTAAAGTAGGTTTGTATTCCCTGAGTTTCTTCAGGAAACCTCTCGTTTAAAAGCTCCTGTGCTTTCAGTGGGTCATGGGGCATCACCAGGTCTTGCCTTCCATTTACAAAACGATAGAATTCAGGCACAATAAGTAATGAGACTTTGTCTGTAATTCCAAGATCCCTGAATATTTTTACTTTTAAATCACGGGGGTGGGGACCATCCATTTCATGAAGCCCTACCTCAAATGTGAAATCCTTTCTTGCAAAAGTTGTTGCACACCCTCCCGGCCTGTCATGTTGCTCAAGCAGTAAAACTTTTTTTCCTTCCTTTGAAAGCTTTGCTCCGGCAGTTAGTCCTCCAAGCCCTCCTCCAATAATGACAATGTCGTAATTCATTTATTTTGGGTGTTATAAGGATGTTTTAATTCTTTTCTTCATTTGGGATTGGATACCTTTTAAAAGGCTTATTTCTGTCAAACAAATAGCGGTAGGTGATATAGTGTTTGGCCGGAACGCTTTCCACTGCCATGAATATCTTTCGCATCTTTGGATTAAAATCTCCTACCCATGAGAATTCAATTTCAGTATAATGGGGCTTTCTTTGCATCACCTTTGCGATATTGAGGATAAAGCCCGACTCTATCCCTCTGCCCTGGAAAGCAGGGATTACCCCCATCAATACTCCCCTGGCCCTTGTCATTGTTTTCTTTCTCTTGAGATACAGGAATTTTATCATCCCAATAAGATCAAGTTTGCCATTTAAATGCCTGAGTATTTGGTTTACATCAGGATACATAAGATAAATCGCAATAGGCTTTCCTTTATAATAGGCAAACCAGATAAATTCCTCATCAATGATAGCTTTGGCTTTCTTAAGCGTTTTTTTTATGTATGCCTCTTCGATGGGCTCAAAGTTTTCTTTAAAAGAAGCCCATGCTTCATTAAAGACAACTACAAAATCATTAACAAAGGAATCGGCATTTTTCCATTGAAAATGCTTATACGTAAAATCAGGCTTTTGGGAAAGCCATTCAGCAATTTTTAGGAATTTGGCCGGGAGCTCTTTTTTGACATCAAGATGAAAGCCTTCCTGCTTATAATATGTTTGAAAACCATAGGATTCAAAAAGTTGTTTATAATATGGGGGATTGTAAGCAATCTCATAGGATGGATGAGTAAATCCATCAACGAGCAATCCCCAGTATTTATCTGTTTCCCCAAAGTTAATCGGGCCATCCATGGCTTCCATTCCTTTTTCCCTGAGCCATTCGCGTGCTGTATCAAACAACAAAAAAGCAGCATCTTTATCATCAATACATTCGAAGAAACCAATGCCTCCTGTTGGCTGGTCCTGTTTATGTGCAGTATGGTTATCAATAAATGCTGCTATCCTTCCAATAAGCCGGTTATCAGGACTTAAAAGCACCCATCGGATAGCTTCCCCATGTTTAAAATAAACATTCCTGGCCGGATCAAAGATGGATTCAATTTCTTTATCAAATGGACACACCCAAATGGGATTATTTTTGTAAAGCACTCTTGCAACATCAAGGAATGCTTTTTTATCACTTCTTGTCTTTACTTCTTTTATTATCATAATAGCTGAAAGATGATGGTGTTAATATGAATGCCTGCTATATATGGATTCAAGGGTTTCCTTATATTTTGATTCAATGACCTTTCTTTTTAACTTCAGGGATGCTGATAATTCTCCGGTTGAAGGTGACCAGTCATCTGTTACAATTCTGTATCTCATGATACGTTCCGGCTCTGATAAGGATTTATTAAGCCTGCTTATTTCGTCATTTATTGCTTGTTTCACTTCCATCAGGCTTATCAGCTCATAATTTTTCTGGCCGGAAAACAGTTTGTTCATCTCGCACCATTCCTTGAGATATTTAAAATCAGGCAGCAAGAGGGCAGAAGCAAATTTCTGGTGTTCACCAACAACCATTGCCTGATCAATAAAAGCAGATTCTTTTAATTTGTTCTCAATGGGCTGGGGTGCTATGAACTTTCCATTTGAGAGCTTAAATATTTCCTTCCTCCTGTCTGTCACACTAAGGTATTTCCCTTCAACCCAATTTCCAACATCTCCGGTATGAAACCAACCCTCAGCATCAATCACGGAATGTGTCAGCTCATCATCCTTATAATAGCCTAACATCAGGTTATCGCCCCTGGTAAGTATTTCACCATCCCCGTTTATCTTCACTTCAACGCCTTCAATAAGTGCGCCTACAGAACCCAGCTTACATAATCCTTTTTCCTGTCTGTTGATTGTTATTATGGGAGATGTTTCAGTAAGGCCATACATGTTTAAAATCCGGATACCTGCTGCCCAGAATATCTTTTCCAGACGTGGCTGCAAACTTGCCCCCCCACAACCAACCAATTTTACTTCACCACCCAGGGCTTCCCTCCATTTACTAAAAATAAGACGATCTGCTATTTTGTGTTTCATTTCATAGACCAGGCCATTTTCTCCAAAAGGTTGATATTGCAAACCAAGATTTACCGCCCAAAAGAACAAGGCTTTTTTTAATCCTTTCAAGCTCCTTCCTTTAGCCATTACATTATCAAATACCTTTTCAAGGATCCTGGGGACTGCATCAAAGCCTGTTGCTTTTATCTCCTGTAAGTTCGCTGCAATGGTTCCCATGTTTTCGGCATAATAAATACACGCACCGGAGTATTGGGTCTGATAATTACCCATGCGCCCACCCACATGGCATAAAGGCAGGATATTTAAAAAACGGTCTTGTGGCCCAAGTTTAAACACTTTTGCTGCTGCAATAAAATTGCTTACCAGGTTTTTATGCGAAAGCAAAACCCCTTTTGAAGTACCAGTTGTTCCGGAGGTATATATTAATGAAGCACAATCAGACTCCATGATTTCTGATTTTATCTTATCCAGTCTTGTTTGCTGTTCTTCACTGCAACTTTTCCCCTTTTCAATAACTTCCATCCAGCATGTGCCTTTGGAAGCAGCATTAAAAGTATATACATATTCAAGATTAGGGAGATCTTTAAGGACAGGCTTAAGGATGCAATGAAGCTTATTATCTGAAACGATAAGCATCCTGGCATCGGAATGCTCCAAAACATAGTGGTATTCATTTACACTAAGAGAAGTATAAAGAGGGACATGGATCACACCAAGCATTGCCATCCCTAAATCAACATAGTTCCATTCGGGCCGGTTTGGGGTTATTGTAGCAATTTTATCCCCTTTTTTAAATCCCATTTCAAGCAAGCCTAAGGCAAACCACCTGGCATTATTATTATATTCCTGAACGCTGATTTTTTCCCAGATGCCGTTTATTTTAATCCCAAATGCATCATTGTTGGGAAACAGGCTCAAATACCTGTCTAATAAATCAAAAGTCCTTTTTGGTTCCATGTTGTGGTTTTGTTTAATGAATAACAAATTTATGAGAATTGTTGACACCAAAGCAATATATCCAAATAATAATTTATTTTGTCTATTCAAAAATCATTTTAAACCAAATGACAACAGATCAGATAAGGCTTAATGCCAAAGGCCTGCCATGAGTAGGTTCTTATGTGAGTTGTTTTTATTTGCAAAGATGTTTGGATCATATTTAAAATCTTGATTGCAAATGAAAATTATTGTACAATAAAAGCTATTTTTGAGGCAAAATAAATACAAAGGATTAATGATAATAATTGGGTTAACAGGCACCTTAGGCGCCGGTAAAGGAACTATTGTTGAAATGCTTGCCCGGCTGCATGGCTTTGTTCATTTTTCTGTTAGGAGTTATTTAACCGAACTCCTTCAAAATGATAATAAAGAAATCAACAGGGACAGCATGACTTCATTGGCCAATGAGTTAAGAGCTGCTCATTCACCTTCATACATTATTGAGCAGTTATTTGAAAAAGCTGCAATATCTGGTAAAAATTGCATTATTGAAAGTATCAGGACCCCTGGTGAAGTTGAAGCACTTCGTAAAAAAGGAAGGTTCTTCCTGATTGCTGTTGATGCTGCACCTAAAACCCGGTATCAAAGGATTAGGAACAGGAATTCTGAAACTGACCAGATATCATACGAGGTGTTTCTTGAAAATGAGCTACGGGAGATGAACAACTCTGATCCCAACCATCAGAACCTTTCAAGATGTATTGCGATGGCCGACTATCTCCTTATGAATGATGGTGACCTCAACCAGCTTGAAGACCAGTTGCAATCAGTGGTTGCTAATATTGAAACAAAACTCCTGAATAATAATACACCACCAGAGAAACCACATCAGAGGCCTTCATGGGATGAGTATTTCATGGAAATAGCCCATACAGTATCCAAAAGGGCTACCTGCGACAGGGGAAGGAGTGGATGTGTGATTGCCCGTGGCCGGCAAATATTGGTGACAGGGTATGTTGGTTCTCCTACCGGTTTGCCTCATTGCGATGATGTAGGGCATCAGATGAAACAGATGATCCATGAGGATGGGAAAATCACCCATCATTGTGTCAGAACAGTTCATGCTGAGCAAAATGCAATCTGTCAGGCTGCCCGTTTAGGGATATCCATTGAAGGCGCTACATTATATTGCCGAATGACCCCCTGCCGTGTTTGTGCAATGCTAATAATTAATTGTGGGCTGAAAAGGGTTGTTTGCGAGAAGAAATATCATGCAGGTGCAGAATCTGAAGAAATGTTCAAGGCAGCAGGTGTCCAGCTTGAATATGTTGCTGATGAGATCCTGAAATACGACAATCAATAGATAATATGCCTGAATACAACTGTGTTATTGCCCCATTAAAACAATAATTTTTCCTGATTGGTCTCCCCATGCCCTAAACATACCTTCGGTATTAAAGGGCATGGCAATATTGCCGTTTTTATCAACTGCAATTATACCTCCAGTGCCGCCAAGTGCATTTAAGTCTGTAAAAATAACCCTTTCGGAGGCTTCCTTAAGTGAAAGCATCCCAAATTCCATCAAAGCTGCAATACGAAATGCCACATTGAGCCTGATGAAGTATTCTCCATGACCTGTTGCCGATACTGCACATGAATTGTTATTGGCATAAGTCCCTGCCCCAATTATTGGAGAATCGCCTACCCGCCCATATTTTTTTCCCAACATGCCTCCTGTTGATGTTGCTGCTGCAAGGTTCCCGTGTATGTCCAGTGCTACTGCGCCTACAGTGCCTTTCTTTTGATTTTTATCTGGAGTCCCCTTCTTGAATTCAAGGTATTGATTATACCTGGCAGCATCATAGAAATATTCGGGAGGGACGATTTCTAAACCATGTTCCTGGGCAAAAGTTTCAGCACCTTTGCCAATTAACATCACATGAGGTGAATGTTCCATTACCATCCGGGCAGCAGATATTGGGTTTTTAATTGTTGTGACACCTGCAACTGATCCTGCTTCCAATGATTTACCGCACATAATAGAGGCATCCAGTTCGTTTTTCCCTTCAGCATTAAATACAGCTCCCTTCCCTGCATTAAACAAAGGGGAATCCTCCAATATCTTTACAGCCGTTTCAACTGCATCTAATGAACTTCCCCCTTTTTCCAATATCGATAATCCGGCTTGCGTTGCCTCTACCAATTTGTCTTGATAGGCCTTTCTTGTTGCTTCATCCATCTCTGATGGACTAATATTTCCAGCCCCGCCATGAACAACAATAGCATAGTTTTGTGCTTTTGAACCAACAAACGGGAACCATGTGAACAACAAAAAGCAAAATATGATTAGCCTGCTCACCTTTTGATTGTTTTAGGTTATTGAATTTCTTGTGATGCATCTGTTGCATCTGTTTTATCATAATCAACTTCCTTTACCATTGAACCATTTTCATCGTAGTACTGCCATACCCCTACCTCTTTATCATTTTCCATCATCCCCTGAAACCGCAGTTTCCCATTTGGATAATAGGCCTTTCTTTCACCATGTCCCAAGCCATCTTTATAATAGCCCTCACTCCAAATCACACCGTTATCATACCATGATGTCCATTTCCCTTCCCTTTTATTGTTTTTATAATTTCCTTCCATGTGCTTTTTACCTGATTTGAAATATATGGTTTCTTTTTTCAGTTCAGCATCTGGTCCTTCCTTTGAATAATATTTCACAATACGGGGGCTGCCATCATCAAATACATCTTCAACAACCTTATGGTCTTTCTTACATGCTGTCATCATTGCCAATAAAGCAATTAACATTGTTACTGACAAGAATGAAAAATATCTTTGTTTCATTTTGTAAAAAAAAATAATTATTAAAAAAACCCGGTAATACCGGGTTCCTTAATTATTCATCTTTCCCTTTCAGATAGGATTCGTTCATTTTTTTTATCACATCGGTTGTGATGTCCTTCTTGTCGGAGGCATACAAAATGCCACCTCCCGGAGAATAGCCTAAGATAAAGTCAAAGCCGAACTCTTTATTGTAGCGTTCCAGGAAACCAGAAATACTATCCAATAATTCAATATTAAGATCATATTCCTGTTTGGCCAGACTGCCGGAAAGCGTTTGATTTAAATCAATAAGCTCCTGTTGCTTCTGCATGAGCTCTTTTTCTTTAATCTGTGCCTGGTCAATAGAAATAGTCCCGGCATTTACACTTTTCTGAAAACTTTCTGCTTCTTTTTGAAAACTGCTTTGTTTTTGGTTAAACTCAGCTTCCATTCTTTTTTGCTTTGATTCAAGATCAGCTCGCATTCTAATGGCCAGCTCATATTTCTCCATCAATGAGTCAGACCTGATAAAAGCAATATTATTAGAGCTATTTCCAAGTATCTCGCTTTGAGTATCAGAAGCTGCAACCTTTCCATCAGTTTCCCCATTTTTGAAAAACAAAACAAAGAGAATAACCACTGCTATAAGCAGGATGATATTTGATGCTAAAAGAAAGCCCAATAAACCCTTTGATGCCCCATTTTTATTTTCCTTTACCTCAGAAATGAGATTTTGCTGTTGTGCTTCCCCGATGTTATCGGATGTATTTGTGTCCATGTTTTAAATTTTTCAATGAATAATCTTAATTGCCCATTTCAGAAAGGAACTTAATACGCATCAGGCGGACTTCCTCCTCCGAAAAATCATCTTCTCCCAGTTCTTTCAATGCCTCATGCCATGAATCTGTTTCTGCTGTTTTAAAATAGTCAAATATTTCATCCTGGCGGTCTTCATCTATCACCTCATTGATGTAATATTTGATATCTATTTTTGTTCCGGCCAAAACAATGCTTTCTATTTCAGCCAACAACTCATCGAATTCCATGCCTTTGGCAAAAGCAATATCTTCAAGAGAGACTTTTCTATCAATATTCTGGATAATGAAAACTTTTACGCCTGATTTGTTGACAACGGATTTGACAACCATATCCATGGGGCGTTCAATCTCATTTTCATCCACATATTTAGAAATTAATTCTACAAAGGGCTTACCAAATTTATCAGCTTTACCTGCCCCAACCCCTGTAATTTGTTTCATCTCCTCTATGCTGACAGGATACTGTATCGCCATATCCTCCAATGAGGGGTCCTGGAATATTACAAAAGGGGGGAGGTTATTTTTCTTGGCAATTTCTTTTCTGAGGTCTTTTAATAGTGCAAAGAGCACCTTATCAGTGGCACTTGTTTTTTGCCCCCCGCCTGAGAAGAATTCATCCTCTGAAGGGTTTTCGTAATCATGGTCACGACTAACCTTTACTGATTTTGGATTATCCAAAAACTTCTTTCCTTCTGCAGTAACCTTTAAAGTACCATAGTTCTCAATATCTTTTGAAAGGAGCCTCTCAATAAGCGCTTGCCTGACTACTGCATTCCAGAATTTCTCATCTTTCTCTGCCCCTTTCCCAAATACTTCGAGTGTGTGGTGCTTGCAGGATTTTACACTGCCGCTGTTTTTTCCCATAAGAACACTAATTACGTGTTTTGTTTTAAATAATTGCTTTACTGCCAATACGGCTTCTATCAGAAGGCAAATATATTCTTTTCCTTCAAATTTTTCTTTTGGGTGCAAACAATTATCACAATATTGGCAATTCTCTGTTTCATAAGTCTCACCAAAATAAAACAATAACTGTTTACGCCTACATGAAGATGTCTCTGCATACGAAACTGTCTCCAATAACAATTGCATCCCTATTTCCTGTTCTGCAACAGGTTTGCCTTTCAAAAACTTCTCAAGCTTCAGGATGTCCTCATAGCTGTAAAAAGCGATGCAATTGCCTTCACCACCATCTCTTCCTGCCCTGCCGGTTTCCTGATAGTATCCTTCAAGGCTTTTAGGGATATCATAGTGGATCACATATCTGACATCGGGCTTATCAATTCCCATGCCAAAAGCAATAGTGGCCACAATGACATCTGCATCCTCCATTAAAAAACGATCCTGGTTCCGAACCCTGACATCATTATCCAAGCCTGCATGATAAGGTAATGCCTTTATCCCGTTCACCTGTAATGTCTCTGCCAGTTCTTCAACCTTTTTACGGCTCAGGCAATAGATAATACCTGATTTGCCCTGGTTGGATTTTACAAAACGAATGATCTCTTTTACTGAGTTCTCCGATTTTGGCCTGACTTCATAGTAAAGGTTTTCACGATTAAAGGATGACTTAAAAATCGTTGCTTCCTGCATGCCAAGGTTCTTAAGGATATCCTGTTGTACTTTTGGTGTTGCTGTGGCCGTAAGGGCTATCAGGGGCACTTTGTCGCCTATTGCCTGGATGATTTGTCGTAAACGTCTGTACTCAGGCCTGAAGTCATGACCCCACTCTGAAATACAATGTGCTTCATCAATGGCAAAAAAAGAAACATTTATTTCTTTAAGAAATTCAATGTTTTCATCTTTTGTAAGTGATTCCGGTGCTACATACAGTAATTTTGTCAGTCCGCTGCTTAAATCTTTTTTTACCTGTAATATCTCAGCTTTTGTAAGTGATGAATTCAATACATGCGCTATAGCATCATAAGTCGCAAAATTCCTGATTGCATCCACCTGGTTTTTCATTAAAGCGATGAGTGGAGATACAATTATTGCACAGCCTGGGCTTATTAACGCTGGTAATTGATAGCACATTGACTTTCCACCACCCGTTGGCATTATTACAAAAGTATCCTTGCCATCTAATAAATTTTTGATGATAGCTTCCTGCTCCCCTTTAAATGTGTCATATCCGAATATTTTCTTCAATAATTCCCTTAAAGAAACACTGTCTTTGGTTTCCATTACCTTATTGTGATGTTATTTTTGAATACATTTGTATTGTAAATTTACCATTTATTGATTACAGCACAAAAATAATTTTTTTAAAATATAGAAAAAGTGAAAACTGTTGAAAAAATAAAAAAAAGTGCATTAAAAACAATTGATATTGAGGCGAAGGCAATTGAATACCTGAAAAACTTTATCGATGACGATTTTGCACAGGCCATTGAAATTATTAGCCAATCATCCGGCAGGGTTGTAATCACGGGTATTGGAAAAAGTGCAATCATCGCACAGAAAATCGTTGCTACCCTTAACAGCACCGGAACACCTTCTGTTTTCATGCATGCCGCTGATGCTATTCATGGTGATCTGGGCATCATTCAAAAGGAAGATGTTGTTATTTGTATCAGCAATAGTGGAAATACACCTGAGATAAAAGTTCTTGTGCCCATGTTGAAAAATCTTGGTGCATGCCTGGTGGCAATGGCCGGAAACAAAGATTCATTCCTTGCCCGTCATGCCGATTTTATTATCAATACACAGGTGGAAAAAGAAGCTTCCCCAAATAGCCCTGCACCCACTTCAAGCACCACTGCCCAGCTCGTTATGGGTGATGCCCTTGCTGTTGCCTTATTGGAACTAAAAGGCTTTTCCCTTAAAGACTTTGCTAAATACCATCCGGGGGGTGCCCTTGGAAAACAAATGTACATGAAGGTGAGCGACCTTTACTCTCAAAATGAAAAACCTGAAGTGAGCCCTGATGCCGACCTGAAAACCCTGATACTTGAAATCTCCTCAAAAAGGCTGGGATCTGCTGCTGTCACTAAAAACAAAAAAATACTGGGTATCATTACTGATGGCGACCTTCGACGTATGCTCCAAAACAGGACTGATTTCATGAACCTAAAAGCGAAGGATATCATGAACCAAAATCCCAAAACTATTGGTAAAGATATTTTGGCAGTCGATGCGCTTCAGGTGATGAGGCACCATAGTATCACCCAGCTTCTTGTAGTTGATAATGATGAATATCTGGGTGTCGTTCATCTCCATGATATCCTGCATGAAGGTATTCTTTAATTTCTTACAATTAAAAAACAAATATTATGAGCCAATTGGTAGATCAGTTTAATGATTACAGGCAAAAAATGAATGAAAAAATCCTTGATGCCGACAACCTTGTTATAAAAAGATTGTTCAACCTCGATACTAACACTTATGCTGCCGGTGCGCTTGATGAAAAAACCAAGGAAATGATTGGTCTGGCTGCTTCTATGGTCTTAAGGTGCGATGATTGCATTAAATATCATGTCCAGAAATGCCATCAGCTTGGTGTATCAAAGCAGGAAGTCTTCGAAGTGTTTGCAATTGCCAATATTATAGGGGGTACCATAGTCATCCCTCACCTTCGCAAAGCAGTGGAGTTTTGGGATGCCCTATGCGAAAACAATTAATCATTGCTTTTTGGCACTGAATTATTGTTGCATAGCCCTATTTTGAATATCTTTGCCAATCAATAACCTATTGAACCTATGCGACTGTACACTGAAGGCCTGATAAAAAAATACAAAAAGAGGACTGTTGTCAATCATGTTTCCGTTGAAGTTTCCCAGGGAGAAATAGTTGGTTTGCTTGGTCCCAATGGAGCCGGTAAGACAACTACGTTTTATATGATTGTTGGGTTGATTAAGCCCAATGAAGGGAAAATATTTCTTGATACAACCGAAATAACCGAAGAGCCTATGTATATAAGGGCACAGTTGGGAATTGGTTATCTTGCCCAGGAAGCTTCAGTATTCAGGAACCTCAGCGTTGAAGATAATATTAAGGCTGTCCTTGAGTTTACTAAACTTACTAAAGCTGAGCAAAAAGATAAAATGGAATCCCTGCTCGAAGAGTTTGGCCTTACACATATCAGAAAAAGCCATGGGAATACCTTGTCAGGTGGTGAAAGGCGAAGAACTGAAATAGCAAGGGCTCTTGCTGTTAATCCTAAGTTTATTCTACTCGATGAACCCTTTGCAGGTGTTGATCCCATTGCTGTTGAGGACATCCAAAACATTGTTTCAAAACTGAAAGATAAGAATATCGGGATACTCATTACCGATCATAATGTTCATGAAACCCTCACCATAACCGACAGGGCTTATTTGCTCTTTGAAGGTGCAATTCTTAAATCCGGCTCTGCTGAAGACCTTGCTAATGATGAACAGGTAAGAAAGGTTTATCTGGGAAGTAATTTTGAACTTAGAAAATAAAACTTCCTATTCTTTGTAAAGCAAAGCAACAGCAAAGGCTTCTATGCCTTTTTCCTCTCCAATATAGCCCATTTTCTCATTTGTGGTTGCCTTGATTGAAATATCTTCTTTATCAATGCTTAACACTTCACAAATCATGGATTTCATCTCTTCGATATGGGGAGCTATTTTGGGCTTTTGAAGGATGATAGTGCAATCAATATTTCCAATCAAAAAGGCTTTTTCATCCAGAAGGCCTTTTACTTTTTCAAGGAGCAATAAGCTTGATATCCCTTTGAACTCCATCTGGCTGTCAGGGAAATAATGTCCGATGTCCCTTAATCCTGCTGCGCCAAGTAAAGCATCCATAATGGCATGTATCAGTACATCGGCATCCGAATGGCCTAATATCCCTTTATCATGAGGAATGTCAACCCCTCCCAATATAAATTTCCTGCCTTCTGCCAACTGGTGGATATCAAATCCCAGGCCTACTCTTATTTTTTTCATCCGTAAATAATTTTATGTTTAAGGTCGGATGGAACTCCATGTTTGCTTTTTAGAAAGGTGGCTGAGCTTGCCGAAGCCACAGTATTTAATTCGCAAACATGTTCGGTTCATCAATAAATAATTTTTTTGTCTAATGTATAAAAAAACAGATTATAAAAAAAGCCCGGTACAACAACCGGGCTTTAAATATTATTCATTCATCAAGTGGTATTATTGTTCCCTGACAGCATCAAGGTCAAAGGTAAGTGAGAAACGAAGCACATTCTCCAATGCATTTCTTTGGGCAATAGGCACAAGATATGCAAAATCAAGACCAAAGACATTGTATTTCAATCCAAGGCCTAATGTGAAAAACTTACGGTTCCCTTTCAGTTCATTCTCATAAAAATATCCTCCACGAAGCGCAAATTGCTTGTCATACCAATATTCAACCCCAGATGATATTGTAAACTCTTTCATCTCTTCTGAAAAGCCTCCCGGTGCATCTGAAAACGACCCAAACATCCCTGAAACGACACTCCTGTTTGGATCTTTCCCTGATTCAATTACAAGATTTCCATCATCATCATAAACATATCCGCTTGATGTCTCATCTCTTTTGTAAATAGGAGGAGTTGGAACCAGAAGTTTATTGATGTCAAGCAATAAAGCAAGGGAGTTATAATCATCCAACTGGAAAGTTAGTGAAGGACCAAAACGCAGG
This sequence comes from uncultured Bacteroidales bacterium, assembly GCA_964387795.1. Taxonomy (GTDB): domain Bacteria; phylum Bacteroidota; class Bacteroidia; order Bacteroidales; family UBA7960; genus CAYLYP01. The sequence continues at coordinate 5,245 of CAYLYP010000047.1, read as the reverse complement.
TTGATGGGAATAAAATCGCTTTCAATGGATTCGCTGTAGCTGATTTTGTTTCCGATATTTGAAATATTTATACCTGCTGCAAATTTTGCTGGTGTGCGGTTGAAATCAATATCTTTTTGATAGTATGCTGAAACATCAGCTGCTATTGCCCAGCCGGGTTTTGTTTCTATACCTCCTGCAATCTGTCCGGCTGTCAGGTTTGAATATACATAACGTAAAGCGATACCTCCCGAAAAGTCTTCTCCAAGTTTACGTGAATAAGCAAAATCTAATGCAAATTCATTGGGGCTTACAGTTCCTAATGAACCTCCCTGATCATCTGTAAACTGAATTTCGCCCAGGGTGAAATACAGCAAAGATGCACCAATAGCCTGGTCTTCATCAATCTTTTTGAAAAAACCAAGATATGAAAGGTTGATATCATCAACGAGTGCCCTTAACCAGGGAGTATAAGAAATTGAAAATCCCATATCCTTTTCAATAAATGCAAGCTTGGCAGGGTTCCAATGAATGGAACTCCCATCAGGGGCAGAAGCAACCCCTGCATCACCAAGAGCACCTGAACGTGCATCAGGGGCGATGGTTAAAAATGAAACTGCGGTGGTGATGGTATTCACTTTTTCATCCTGTCCCAATAAATCATCATAAGTCTGGGCAGAGATATTAAACGTTAATAATAGGGCTGATAGCGCAGCAATACCTGTTTTAACAAAAAATGACTTCATTGCTTGATTGTATTATTTTTTAATTCTGTTCAACTTCGATTTTAAAAATTTCCTTTTTGTTTCTTTGCTTTGAATGATTTTTAAATCTTTCGCAAATATAACGAGAAAAAAAATTACTTATTGTACAGCTTTTCTCCTATATTGCATTTAATTTCTTATTAAACCATTATACTGGCTTTGATTGGGCGGGTTATCTTTTTTTTTATTTTTTTTTATTTTCAAAGCATTTTATCTGAGAACTACCAACTTCTTAGTAATTTCATTGCTCCTGCCATCCGGTAAGGTCACTATCAAACGGTATAAATATAAGCCCGTATTTAAAGGATTACCTGATTCATCAAGCCCATCCCAGGATATCGGTTGTGCTTTATATCCCGGAGAGAGGACATTGGTTGTGATTGTTTTAAGCAACCTGCCTTCAAGTGAGAATATCTCAATGTTTACATCAAGTTCTGTAAACGGAAAATTATGGACAAATGTAAAGCTTGTGCCGTTAGTTGTTAATGGGTTTGGGTAGTTGAGAAGTTCACTTAAAGCAAGTTCAGCCGTGGATGAAACAATAAAATCAAGTGATGCTTCTGATGGGTTGTTATGAATATCCCAAACTCGTATTGTAAGGCTATGGGGGCCATCCTTAAGATTATAAAATGGATAGATAATCCTGCCCTGGTTATATGAATCCAAGGTAGCCTGATAATATTGATTGAGCACATAAGGGCTAACTGAATTGTCATCAATAATGGCAAGCAGGTCATGTCCAAGTTCACCTGTGGTATTAATACCGGATTCATCATTTACAAGTGCTATCAATAATGGGTTTTGATCCGTAACATCCCCATTTTTAAACGAAAGGTCATTCAGGTATATATCAATATCCGGTCCCTGAAGGTCTTCAACATAGTCTTCAGATGAGCCCCCAACAATGATATCTTTATAATACCCGGCACCATCATCAGTTCCATTGTCAAGATAATAGCTTATCTTACCGTTGCCATAGCTATAACTGATGTCTTTGGGAACCATGAAGCTAAAGCTGAATTCCCCGTTAATGATGCTTACCTTGCCCCTGTATAGGATCCTGCTTTGCATCTCAAATTCGAATGGACTGCTCCCGTTATCATTTGCCAGGCTTGTATATTTCTGTGCCTTATCGAAAACTGTTGGATATAGGAATCCATTATAGCTGTCTGATTTTGCCCCATCCAAATTTACAACATAGCCATTCACAGTAATTTTATTCATTGCTTTAAGTGTATCTGTAACACTTTCGGTGACTACTGAATATTGTGGATAAGCCATCATCATTGAAGGGTCGCCTAATAAAACAAAGTTTTTAAGAGCCGAGTCATTTCCCATCTTTGCTTTTGTGATCCTAACCACATCCCCAAGCCTGTAATGCCTGCCCTGCTCATCTTTTTCAAAAACTGTCTGCAGAAAAACACTGTTGAGGTTGAAATTATTGCCCGAATATGCCAATCGGGTTGTTGTCAGCAATGCTGATGCCCCACCATTGGATTTTAAAAACACCTGTACACCTGCCGAGACCTGTTGCTGTCCCGGATGGTCAAATGCACTAAACTCACAGGTAGCGGTCAGAAAAACAGGCAGGTTATAGTAATTATTCCAGATGGCTATATCGCTAAAGGTAACAATGCGTTCCTTGGCGAGGCCATTAAAACCCCCATGTCCGGTGTAATTCACAAGCAGTGCCCCTAAGTTCACCCTTTGGTTAATGGCCTTGTTTACCTGGGGATATCTTTCACCTCCTGCACTATTGGATTGTTGGAAGGCATCCAAATATATCTTTTCAATATTATAAACCGGGTAGTTTTCATCAACAGTTCTTGCTAGCATATCTGCCTGCGAAATGTGGGTATTGGTATCCTCATCATCGGCAATAAAACAGACCATGTTTCTCCAATCGGCATAATTGCTTATATGAGTAGCGCTTTCTATTGATGAGCTATTGGGATCCAAAGCTTCAAAACGTTTGTTATATCGCATCACCTTGTCAATCACCATATCGGCTTCATTGATGTTTTTAACAGGGAAACGCCCTACTGCAAGGTCCAAGACCCCTGTTGCCTCATTGCCTTCACCATCATCCATGATTCCAAAAAAGTCATCACTTGTAAAGGATGTGCCTGAATTCCAAGAGTTATGTGTTTGAAAGGTGGGTATATAGTTTGCGCCAAGTTCTAAGATGTTTAAATTGTCAACAGTCCCATTGCCAAACAGCAACAGGTATTTTGGCAGTTCCTCTTCTGTTTGCGCCCTACTGTAAAACATCTTCATGAAATTCCTGATAGCAGAAATGTCAGGCTTGCCCGAAGAAAATTCGTTATAAACCTGGTCAGTGGTTACCACACTAACCGAAAGCAAATCATTTTGCCGACGAAACTCTGCCAAGGCATTTGCCTGGTCTAAAAATATTGGGGGGACTACAATAAACAAGTCATGAACATTTAATGCATGAAGGTTTTGATTTGGCACCCCTCCTACAAGGCCAGGTTTCTTATAGACTGTTCCATCAAACACCACAAATTCACGTAACTCACTGGTAGAGGCCTTAAATGACAAGGTGCCACCATTTATCTGCCCCTGTATTTTACGGACATTTGAAAAATCAGTGATATCCCATACCACAATGCCCTGATTGGAATTTGAAATCCTAAACTCAGTCTTTTTATCATTGCCCACTGTGCTTAAATCCCTGAAACCCATCTGCCCGCCCCTGAAATTAAGCTTTCGTCTGGCATTGATAGTGATATAATCCAACCAGCCTTTTGAGCCACTTCCTGCCCTGAAGTATTCAAGTTCCACATCGAAATTATCACTTCCTCCTTTCGTTATAAGGGTGTCTGAATTAACAGTTGCAAAAACACTATTTGCACCACTCACATAAGGCATGGATATGTTTTTACTACGCCCATTGGCACTAATTGTAAACTTTGTAATCTCAGAACATCTTGAAGCAACATGTGTTTTGACCTTCAATGGTGATCCTTGCACAATATCCGGTAATGTAAATGGAAAAGTCTGTTTTGTAGTTAGCTCAAATACCTCCCCAAACCAAATCTTTCCTGAGTTAATCAGATTTGTAAGGTTGTTCTCATGGTGGATCCTTTCATCAAAGGATGTTGTTACAAAATCCGTCTGCTGGATATTCTCATCAAGCGTTGTAACCCTTTTTCCCTCTGCATTTCCAACATTGATATAATAATAGTTGACGGTGGCATATAAATGCTTTAAATACGAAAAGCCCCCTGATTCTTCATCCTCTTTCCAGACGTTTGGCCCATAGCCATAAAACAATACATAATCACCGTCATCAAAGCTGCCATCCTGCTCCCCGGAAACATATACCGACAATTCTGTTAAATCATCTATTGTGGGTTCTCCTACCATTTCCGGCAATAAGCCACCTTGCCCGCCAAAGATCCTGATGGTCTTTGGGTTTATGGACGAAACCCCGATGCCGAGGTTCTCCAAATCAGAGTGGGTGATTTTATATATTCCACTTTCAGGAACACTGATCTTATACCAGCTTCCTGATGACAATACTGAGTTTGGTGCAAAACCCTGTTCCGTTTTTGCACCTCCGTCCATACCCGTATAGCCCTGTTGAAAATCCAGTTCAAAAGATGTCAGCCTTTCCCATGATCCTGAAGCGGTGTTTAGCCTGAATGGAAAAATATATATCCCGCAAATAGGGTTCTTTTGATAATACTTCAAATCGGTAAAAGTATATATATCCCTGCTCTTTGTGCCGCTCATCTCCAGAATGGCTGTTTCCTGCTCGTTTAGCGGTGAAAACTCAGGATTGCTTATTGTAGCTGTCAGGCTAAAACCTGGTGCAACAGACTGTGTCTCATAATAAAACGGAATACCTTCCAATGAATCACTATAAGCCGATTCACTCATCATCAGGAATTCCTTAACCATGTTTTCATCAATCCTGATTTTTGAAACACCTCCCCATTGAGGGTTCCTTACCTGCCCAATAAGGCTTAAGGCTCCTGTAAAATATATAAAACCGAATAAAAATAATAGTTTTCTCATGTGTTTATATTCTTTAAGTCAAGTCTGCCTGTTGGCTTGAAGATTTTAGCTTTACTCATCCATACTATCGGCATGAAACTCCTTGGTTAATGTTCTTAATGGTGTTAGTGTATTATTCGCAAACATGTGCGGTTCATCCCTTAAAATCATTATAGCCAAAGTTCAAAATTACTAAATCAAAGCCTTTTTTCAGTTAAAAAATATGTCAAATGTTTCAAAACATTGCGTTTGCCAATAAACGTCTATCATCTGATACGCGTATTGATAAAACAATAAGCATTTTTACTTATTAACGCAACAAATATATTTTTATTATCATATCCGTAAAAAAAAAATTACTACTGAGATTGTAATGTTGCATCGGTGGCTTCGACAGGCTCAGACACTAAATTTCTTATTTTATTTCACTGTTGTCCGGTAAAAAAAATAACCGGGTCGAAAATTTTGAAAACTGACCC
>CAYLYP010000046.1:14449-24552 GCA_964387795.1 uncultured Bacteroidales bacterium | reverse complement strand
TCAAATAAAGGCTAAGGTCTTTGGTATCTTAACGGATATAACAAACAATATCTTCATCAGGCCCTGTTTACGCTACCTTGCATTTTGATTTGGATAAGATTGCATAGAAAGCACCTTTGGCAGGTATTAAAGGATCATACCGGCAGCCACAGTTTCATTTGTAAATTCATTGATTAGGATGAAGCTCCCGCATCTCTTGCTGAGTTCATAAGGTTCGGCATAAAGGGCATGTGCGAATTTGAGTTTTACCACACATAAATCATTGATGACGATATTTTTGTCGATGGTATAATGCCCAGGTGAACCCACATCAATTTTCCCTCTTACTTCTTCAACAATACATCTTGTTTCATTGGTAGTATGCCTTACAATAAAGCGTGATCCCTCAATTAGTTTTTCATTTGACATCCAACATAACACTGCTTCAGCTTTTTTTAATACAGGAGCTTGTGTATCTATCCCAACAAGCATATCACCCCTTGATATATCAAGTTCGTCCTTAAGCCTGATAGTTACAGCCATTGGGGCAGCAGCACAGTTTGTCAGGCCTTTCATATCACGTATCTCAACAATTTCTGTTTCAAAGCCGGAAGGCAGTACTTTCACTTTGTCGCCCACATGCATCTTCCCCTCTGCGATTGAACCTGCATAGCCCCTATAGTCGGGATGCTGGCTTGATAAAGGTTTTATAACATACTGAACAGGGAAGCGAAGGGCTAATTGGGAATCTGTTTGATTGATTTCAATTGTTTCAAGCAATTCCAACAAACAAGGCCCTTTATACCAGTCCATATTTGAAGAAGGTAAGACCACATTGTCACCCAGAAGTGCTGAAACAGGGATGAAATGGATTTCGCTGAATTTAAGGTTTTCAATAAATGACAGGAAAGATTTTTTTTGTAATTCAAATTGTTCCCGGCTAAAATTCACAAGATCCATCTTATTGATACAGACCACCATGTGGCGGATGCCGAGGAGTGAAGCAATATAAACATGGCGGTGTGTCTGAGGGGTAAGGCCTTTTCGGGCATCTAACAATATCACTGCAAGGTTTGAAGTGGAAGCCCCTGTAACCATGTTGCGGGTATATTGGGTATGCCCGGGATTATCTGCAAGGATAAATTTCCTGCCCGGCCTTGAAAAATACCTGAAAGCCACATCGATTGTAATACCCTGTTCACGTTCAGCCTTGAGCCCATCTGTGAGCCAGGCAAGGTTCACCTGTTCTTCCCCTTTTTGGAGGCTGCTTTGTACGATAGCCTGATACTGGTCGTCCATAATAACCTGACTGTCATACAAAAGCCTCCCGATCAGGGTGCTTTTTCCATCGTCAACGCTACCGGCAGTGGTAAATCTTAGTATATCACGATTGGCATCAAACATTTATCAATCTCTTGTTTAAACAAAACAACATTTTAAGTTGAAACAAATATCATAAAAAGCAGGAAATTAAAAATATCCCACACGTTTCCTGTCTTCCATAGCAGTGTCGGAGCGCCTGTCATCAAAACGGCTTCCCCTTTCAGTGGTATGGCAGGCCATTAACTCCTGAACCACCTCTTCTGTTGATGAGGCTTTAGAAAGCATTGCCCCGGTACAGCTCATGTCGCCAATGGTCCTGAACCTGATTGTAAGGGCTTCGGGAATTTCATCCTTTTGAGGCTTAAGACATTCTGAATATGCCAGTAAGACCCCGTTCCTTCGGATACATTTCCTTTGGTGCGAAAAGTATAATGAAGGCAATTGAATCCCTTCACGGAGCACATATTGCCAGATATCAAGTTCAGTCCAGTTGCTCAGGGGAAACACCCTAAAATGTTCGCCGGGCTTCTTACGGCCATTAAACAAAGCCCAGACTTCAGGCCTTTGGTTTTTGGGATCCCATTGCCCAAAATCATCCCTATGCGAAAAAAAACGCTCTTTTGCCCTTGCTTTTTCCTCATCCCTCCTGCCTCCCCCCAGAGCTGCATCAAAACTATGCTTTTCAATAGTATCCAACAAGGTCACGGTTTGTAATACATTGCGGCTGGCATTTAGCCCTGTTTCTTCGACAACCCGTCCCTGACGAATGGATTCCTCCACACTGCCCACGATGAGCCTTAAGCCCAGACGCTCAACAAAGCGATCCCTGTATTCCAGAGTTTCAGGGAAATTATGCCCGGTATCAATATGTAACAAAGGAAAAGGAGGCTTTGCCGGAGCAAAAGCTTTTATTGAAAGATGCGTGAGGACTATAGAATCCTTGCCGCCTGAAAACAATAAAGCAGGCCTTTCGAACTGTGCAGCCGCTTCCCGTATCACATATATTGCTTCTGACTCTAATTCAGATAAATAATTATCAAAGGCTGAAGGCATATCTGTTTCTTATTTTTTGATGATTGGCAAAAATGCTGATAGCAATTTTTTAGTACAAATATCAAGTGCTTCATCTTTAGTTTCAATAATCATAAAAGGCGCCAGGGGTTCTTCAAAGGGAGAATCGATACCGGTGAAGCCAGGCAACATTCCATTTCGGGCTTTTTGGTAATGGCCCTTTGGATCTCTTTTCTCACATTCTTCAAGAGGGCAGTTTACAAATACTTCAAAATAATCCTCATGTCCAACAATCCCTGCGGCCATATTCCTTATTTCATTTGTTGGCTGGATAAAACTGTTCAGTACCACAAGCCCGCTGTCAAGCATATATCGGTTCAGATAAGCAACCCTTCTAATGTTTTCTTTTCTGTCAGAAAGCTCATAACCAAGATCCTTGTTTATTCCCTGGCGGACAATATCGGCATCCAGCCTGCAACACAGTATTCCCATCTTAGTGAAAGCCTGTTCAAGAGCTATGGCCAGGGTGCTTTTTCCTGAGGCCGGAAGGCCTGTAAACCAAATCGACAAAGCTCTTTGGCGTATTAGCTGCTCTTTATGTACCCGAAGGCTTTCCATTTTTTAAAAGCTGGTTAAAATGCTTTAAACACAAATAAACATCAAAGCATTTGTTATTCTGTATAGGCAAAGATACTAAAATAAAAAAGCAAGCCCCAAAACAGCACAATGCTAATAAGAATTAAAAAACCAGCCAAAAGGAAAAACTAAACAAATGAGCAATGGATGAATAAAATTGGTAAAAATATAATAGGAGGCATTCGGGTAATAACAACACTATACCAGGTTAAGGGTTGAGCCTGCAGGCTGCGTTTAATAATAAAGAGGGTATTTATAAAAGCAAAAAGCCCCTGAGAGGGTTCCCAGGGGCTTTAATTGAATAAAGGATCTTATTTTTTGTAAATCTGAGATTCTTCGAGTTGGATGAACTTACCGAATGATTTTAGTTTTTCGACATCGATTGTTTTTGCATCGCCAACAACACAAATAACAACCGGGCGTCCTTTGATATCTTGTTTGTAAAAATCATTAAGCTTTTCAAAACTCAATTCCTGATAATCATTCATCTTTACTTCATTTGGGTCTTTTTCAAAACCTTTTTGTTTCCAGTATGTCATTGATTTGCTCAGGTCGCGGAAGAAAGGTCTGGAAGACATTGCTTCCTGGATCAAAGAAGACTTAAGTACATCAAGCCTGTCAGTTTTAATTGGCATATCAGTAAGCAATCCATTGAAAACGGTAATGGCTTCAATTGTTTTGTCGGCCTGGGTGCCAATAAATCCCATCAGGTATGTTGGGACGCCATTAAGGGGAGGGATTGCATATCTGGCCCCGGCGCTATAAGCCATACTCCTGTATTCGCGAATCTCCTGGGTTACAAGGCCGGAGAAGCCTCCTCCAAAGTATTCATTAAAGGCATCGATAATGGATTCTTTTGAATAGGAATACTCAGTTGTTGGGACATAGAAATAAATCTGGGCCTGTACAGCATCTTTTTTATCAACAAAGAATACAGTGTTTTCTGAATATTTTTCAGGAATTGAAACAAAAGGCACATCCCTTTGTTCCCTTGAAACCATATTGCTAAGTGGAAGGAAGGTTTTATTCAGTTCTTCAATCTGAGGTTTTGAAGCCACCAGGTGGATTTCAAGCTGGCCAGTCATGGCATTTTTCACCTCAGCAAGTAAGTTTTCAGCTTTAAGTTTTTTTATCTCTTTCAGGCTTAGCCTATCAAGGTATGAAGATTTGTTCCCTTTACGCACATATTCAAATAAGGCACCTCCAACACTTGAAGGATCTGCATTTTCAAGTTTTCTTTCACCTTTTACCTGATCGGTAATCATTTTCATTTTTGATTGTTCGATCTGAGGGTTTTTGAGCAGGCTAAGCATCAGATCGAGGGCTTTGTTGAAGTTTTTCCCAATGCCTTGCATCTCAACTGTGAAATAGCTGTTATCGTAGGTAAAGGAGTAATTGCAACCCAGGATAAGGAATTCTTTTTTGATCTGGTCAAGGGATTTGTCTTCAGTAGATGCAAAGTTCATGATGTTGGCAGCGATGTCAAGGGTTTTGAACTGATTTTTAGGGGCTGCAAACCTCAAACTAAGGCTAAATACATCATTAACAGGATTTTCGACAACATAAAGATTTGTGAGGTTACCCAGGTCAGAAGAGATGATATCTTTTTCAAAATTTACATACGAAGGGGCAGAAATTTTGCCCGGCATCTGTTCAAAGTGTTTTGCGAAAGTTGACTTTTGACCGCTTGAAGGTTTTACGGGTTCATAACCTGGTTTTTCGAGTTTTTCTTTCTTGGGAAATCCCATAGAGGACTGGAATACAAGGTAATTGGGGCCATAGTATTTATTGGCAACCCTGATAACTTCTTCGCGGCTGATACGTTTTATCTTCTCATGATACATCAGGTAATCTTCCATTGTACGGTTCTGGGTAAAAGCCTGAGCAAACAAAACGGCCCTGTTTGAGTAGTCCTCAAGATTTGTAATGTATTCGATATAGATATCATTCTTAACTGCCTCAAGCAATTCATTATCAAAATTTCCTTTTTTCAATTCTTCAAGCTGGGCCATAACAAGGTTTTCAGCTTTTGAATGAGACTGACCAATGATTTTGGGGATGTACAAAAGGATGCTATGGCCATAGTCATTATTGATAACGGGCATCATCATGGCCATCATGATTTTATTATCAGCAACAAGTTTGTCGAAGAGGCCTGTCTGACCGTTATTGGAAAGGATACGGTTGCAAACATCAAGGGCTGCTTCATCAGAATGGTTGTTTGGAACAGTCCTGAAACCAATCAAACCTACTTTGATGGGCGACATTTTAACTTTAACGAGTTCCCTTCCATTGAAATCAGCTTCCTCATACTTTGGGAAAGCAGGGACTGGTGAAGATTTCCACTGTCCGAATTTTTGTTCAATGATTGGTTTTATTTCATTGATATTAAAATCGCCGACAAGGATAAGGGCCATATTATTGGCAACATAATAAGTATGATAGAATTCATACATCTTGTTTAAAGAAGGGTTTCTGATATGGTCAATTGAGCCAAGTGTAGTTTGTTGTCCATAAGGATGTTTTTTGTACATGTGGCTCATGAATGATTCCAGGAGGCCTGTAATGAAGTTGTCGTTGTACATGTTTTTTTCTTCAAAGACCACTTCAAGTTCAGATTGGAAAGCACGGAAAACAGGTTCCATGAAACGATGGCTATATAGCTCGGCCCATTTCTCAAACTGATTGGGAGGAAATTGGTTAAAATAAAAAGTGATTTCATCAGATGTAAATGCATTGATGCCTGATGAACCAATGCTGCGCAACAGGTTGTCCATCTCGTTGAGGATGGCAAATTCGCCTGCTTTCAAAGAGTTTTCGTTGATTTTTTTCTGAATTTCTTTGCGTGCTTCAGGGTCTTTTTCTTTACCTAAAGATTCGTAAAGTGCATATATTTCATTAAGAAATGGCTCTTCTTTTTGATAATCAACACTTCCCATTTGTTTAGTGCCTTTAAAGAGCATGTGTTCAAGATAATGGGCTATACCTGTCTGGTCAGCAGGGTCGTTTTTATTTCCGGCTTTAACCACAACGCCACCCATAATCTGTGGACGGGTGTGGTCAGGACTAAGGATTACGGTAAGGCCATTGTCGAGGGTAAAAGTGCTGACAGGTACAGCAGTCTGACCTTGAGTAATTTGTTGGGCAGAATACTTTTGTGCATGAGAATCGCTGATTCCCAGGAAAGCGACCAATAACATACAACCCATGATGGCGGTTGTAAGTTTAAGGAAAGCATTTTGTTTCATTTTCTTTGATTTTATGGGTTTAAAAAATTACGTAAAGTAATTTGGCAATTGGTTTACAAATATAGTTTATTTTCCAAGAAGCCTTTTAATGTCATTAAGTTTCATAAGAGCTTCAACAGGAGTTAGGGTGTTAATATCGGTATGCAGGATATCTTCTTTTATTTGTTGCAAAAGCGGGTCATCCAACTGAATGAAACTAAGCTGGTAGTTGTCTTTAGCATGCTTTTCTTTATTGTTGTTATGTTTAGCCTGTGCATTTCCGGTAAGTTCATGTGAACTATGGGATTTTTCGAGGCTTCCAAGCATCTGGTTGGCCCTTTCAATAACTAAGGAAGGCATCCCTGCCATACGTGCAACATGTATCCCAAAAGAGTGTTCGCTCCCTCCGGGATTAAGTTTGCGGAGGAAGATGACCTTATTACCAATTTCCTTGACTGAGACATTATAGTTTTTTATGCGGTGGAAGCTGGAGGCCATTTCATTAAGTTCGTGATAATGAGTAGCGAATAAGGTTTTTGCCCGGAACAGGGGATGTTCGTGCAAGAACTCTGCAATAGCCCATGCAATGCTGATTCCATCATAGGTGCTGGTTCCCCTTCCTATTTCATCAAGCAGGATCAGGCTACGGTTGCTGATATTATTCAGGATACTTGCCGTTTCATTCATTTCGACCATGAATGTTGATTCACCGGACGAGATATTATCACTAGCGCCCACACGGGTAAATATTTTATCAACGATGCCAATGGTGGCTTCTTTGGCAGGGACAAAGGAACCCATTTGTGCCAGGAGCACGATAAGTGCTGTTTGGCGCAACAGGGCAGATTTCCCTGACATATTAGGCCCTGTAATCATTATAATTTGTTGCTTATCATTGTCCAGATAAACATCATTGGCAATATAATCTTCTCCGGGAGGAAGTTGTTGTTCGATAACAGGATGGCGGCCAGCTTTAATGTCAAGGATATAAGAGTCATTTAAAACAGGTCTTGAATAATTGTACTTAGAGGCAATGAAAGCAAAGGAGAGCAGGCAGTCGAGGCGTGCAATCAGGCTTGCATTGTGTTGGATGGGCTCAATGTATTCCTGGATGTTAAGCACAAGCTCTTCAAAGAGTTTTTCTTCAAGGCTAAGGATTTTTTCCTCAGCACCAAGAATCTTTTCCTCATATTCTTTAAGTTCCTCGGTGATATAGCGTTCGCAATTGACAAGGGTTTGTTTTCTTTGCCATTCGGGAGGGACTTTGTCTTTATGGGTGTTTGTTACTTCAAGGAAATAGCCAAAAACGTTGTTATAGGAAATTTTGATATTTGGGATCCCTGTTCGTTCCATTTCCCTTTGCCTGATTTCGAGCAGGTAATCTTTGCCGGAATACAGGAGTTTACGCAATTCATCCAATTCGGGGGAAATGCCAGTAGCAATCACATTTCCTTTGTTTACCTGAACAGGGGGGTCTTCCTGAAGTTGGGTTTTGATTTTTTCACGGATTATTGAACAGGGATTGAGTTGTGCACCAATATGGTCGAGACCAGTAAGCTTGGCATTACAGCAGGCATCCCTGACGGGTTCAATGGCTTCGAGTGCCCTGTTAACCTGCAATACTTCGCGAGGGTTGATACGTCCCACAGCAGTTTTGGAAATCAGGCGTTCAAGGTCACCAATAAGTTTAATATTTTTTTGAAGCAGGTTTTGAAAATCCTGGTTCTTAATCAAATATTCAACAATATCCAATCTCTCAGCGATAGGCTGTTTGTCTTTGAGGGGCATAACAATCCATCGTTTCAACAGGCGAGAGCCCATTGGGGAGAGTGTATGGTCAATAACATCGATGAGGGTCCTTGCATTTTCGTTTGGTGAATATACAAGTTCAAGGTTACGAATAGTAAAGCGGTCGAGCCAAACATGGATTGATTCATCAATGCGCGATATCTTGTTGATGTGTTTGATTTTATCGTGCCTTGTTTCGACAAGGTATTGCATTGCAGCTCCTGCGGCAATTATTCCATTGTTTAGTTCTTCAATGCCAAAGCCTTTAAATGAGAGAACGCCAAAATGGGAAAGCAGGAGGTCATCGGCAAACTCACGGGTAAAAACCCAGTCTTCCAGGTTCCCGGTATAGAATTTACCACCAAACCATTCGATGAACTGGCGTAATTTATTTTTCTGAAGGATGACTTCGCTTGGGCGGAAGGTTTGTAAGAGTTTGTCCACATAATCGCGGCTTCCCTGATCAACAAAGAATTCGCCTGTTGAAACGTCAAGGAATGCAATACCGGAGTTTTTGGCATCGAGATGAATGGCAGCAAGGAAGTTGTTTTCCCGATGTTCAAGAACTTTGTCGTTATAGGAAACACCAGGGGTAACAAGTTCGGTGACGCCTCTTTTAACAATTTTTTTTGTAAGTTTTGGGTCTTCAAGCTGGTCACATATTGCAACCCTCATCCCTGCTTTAACGAGTTTGGGCAGGTAGGTGTCGAGGGCATGATGGGGAAAGCCTGCCAATTCAACAGAAGAGGCCGAGCCATTGGCCCTGCGTGTAAGGACAATCCCTAAGATCTGGCTTGTTTTAACAGCATCTTCGCCAAAGGTTTCATAAAAATCACCTACCCTGAACAAAAGGAGGGCATCAGGATATTTGGCTTTGATGCTGAGGTATTGCTTCATCAAAGGCGTTTCAACAATATTTTTGGTATTATCTGACAAGGGAAATATTTTTTATAATTATTATCACAGACAACAAATTTAACCCAATGAAATCACTTGACAAAATACCTGAAGCATATTAATATCAGATAGTTTTCAACACTTAAGCAATACTCCTGTATAATAAAAATAAAAAAAGGGATTACAGCCCAACCTGTAATCCCTTAATCCTTATGAAACACTTAAAACACTTAATACACTAACAATTATTTTACAATAGCCAGACGAAGGATTTCGGAGCCTAATGTGAGCCCGGCATCTTTAGCTTTTGATTCGCTAAGTTCGAAACGTTGTCTGTCGTCTTTTATCACAAAGTTTATCATTGAGCCATTTTTTATCCCATTGGTATTATCAGAAACAATTAGGGAGGCAAAGCCTTTTGATTTAACGTGAGATGATGCCTCAGCAATACGTTTGGATTGTCCGGAAGGGACGATTAGGATATGACATTTTTGGATGCTGGCAACGTCTGAAAATTGTTTAACAACAATAGTTTGGTTACCTGCTTTTTTAGATTCAGAGAGCGTTTTAAGCTCAGAGATCAAAGTAGTATTTCCCAGTACACCAATAACAAAATCACCTGATTGGTAGGATGCAGGCCATGAAACAAGCCTTGTGAAATTATAGATAAAAGTGGCTTGTATTTTTGAGTTGTCCTGAGCAATTGTTGTTTTTGCACAAATCAGGAGGACTGCAAATATTAGTGAAAGTTTAATTGCACGCATACGCCTATGATATTTTTTGTTTCCAACTCATTTATTTGTTACAAAGATACTTTAGGAAGCAAGGCTGAATAACCCGTTTTAACGCCCATATTTTTCCCCGTGAAAATACGGGTGTAATTTAAGAGGGCGTACTAATGTTCACAAAGGCAAGCCTTGCTTGCATTGTTAAAAAGAGGCACAGGGGAATGATTACAAAAGGCACTAAGAGCACAAATGTTTTTTTCTTTGTAAGCTTTATGGCTTTACAGGAGAAAATTTATTCCCTCAAAGGCAATAAGAGCACCAAGCGCCTTTCTTTGTGGGCTTTGTGGCTTTGTGGGAGAATATTTATTCCCACAAATGTAATAAGAGCACAAATGTTTTTTTCTTTGTAAGCTTTATGGCTTTACAGGAGAAAATTTATTCCCTCAAAGGCACAAAGAGCACAAAGGGTTTTTCTTTTTGGGCTTTATGGCTTGATGGGAGAATATTTATTCCC
>CAYLYP010000046.1:0-14349 GCA_964387795.1 uncultured Bacteroidales bacterium | reverse complement strand
AAATTTATTCCCTCAAAGGCACAAAGAGCACAAAGGGTTTTTCTTTTTGGGCTTTGCATTGGTTGGATATAAAAATCTTTGTAATTTTCCTTCTCAATTTCAAATTAAAAACAATGAACGAGAATGAATTAGCAAAGATTGCTGTTGATATTTGTTACAAAATCCATACTACTTTAGGGCCAGGCTTGCTTGAAAGTGTTTACGAAGCTGCTTTTGCTTATGAACTTGAAAAACGGGAAATCCAGTTTACCCGGCAACAAGGAATTATTGCCCGTTATGAAGATACCGTTTTAGATGTAGGCTTTAGGGCAGACATTATTATTGCCAATAAATTGATCATTGAACTGAAATCGGTTAAACATGTAGAGAAAGTGCACCACAAAACGGTACTTACCTATATGAAACTTACAGGGATAAAACTTGGGCTGTTGGTCAATTTTAATGTCAATCTAATAAAAGAAGGGATTTTTAGGAAGATAATGGGAGATATTGATGATTGAATTCCCACAATAAATAATAAGCCCACAAAGGGTTTTTCTTTTTGGGCTTTATGGCTTGATGGGAGAATATTTATTCCCACAAATGTAATAAGAGCACAAGTGTTTTTTTCTTTGTAAGCTTTATAGCTTTACAGGAGAAAATTTATTCCCTCAAAGGCACAAAGAGCACAAAGGGTTTTTCTTTTTGGGCTTTGTGGCTTGGTGGGAGAATATTTATTCCCACAAACGGGAAGTGCTAAGTTTTTAGATTATCATTTGTTTTATTAGTTAATCAGTGCAAAAAAGTTTCCTGCATAATATCTACAAAAGGGTATATCAGTAAAAGGAGGTGTTTCACCAGGATTTGAGTGTTTCATTATAATGATTAAACGTGTATAAAATAAATGAAACTGTAATAAAGCAAAGTCAAATAATAATCATATAAAAAACAAAAGGCTTTGGGTATGACCCCAAAGCCTTGGACATCTAAACGAAAAAGTATTAGTTAACCATAATGGCAAGTCTTTGAATTTCTGCACCTAATACGAGACCCATGCTTCGGGCATTGGCATCACTAAGTTCAAAACGCTGGCGGTTATTTTCCAACACGAAATTAATTACTGCACCATTTTTTGTTGCGCCATTTTGATCAGATACGATAAGTGAATTGAGTTTGTTTGATTTAAGGTGAGAAGAAACCTCCTGTACTTTGCGGGATTGATTGGAAGGAATATAGACAATATGACATTTGTCTATTTCCTGTGGGCTGTTAAATTTACGGACAACAATATTCTGGCCACCAACTTTCTTTGTAGCTGCCATATTGTTTAATTCTGTGATAATTGGAGAATTTCCAAGTACACCAATCACAAAATCGCCATTTTGGTAAGAAGAAGGCCAGCTCACAAGTTTTGAAAAATTATACAGAAAAACTGATTGCATTTTCAGGTTGTCCTGGGCCTGGGAAGGGAAAGCGATACCAATTAAAAGAGCAGTGAAGAAAAGGATGATTGATTTACGCATTATTGATTTTTTTTTGAGTTTAAATTCAATGCAAAATTACCTAAATAGCCTGATATTTAAACCCGTAGAAAACTTCATTATAGACAAACATCGTTTCTGATAAGGTTAAGCAGGTATTGATATGTATAAAACAAGTTATTTAGAATCTGTTATGAAAAATCTAATAAAGGCAAAAGTACCTAAAAGACCATTATTTGTAATTGGAAATATTTGAAGATGAATCAATATGAAGCATTTTATCCAATCTGAAATAATAATGAGATTAAGGGAGATATTGCAAATACTAATAATCCATTTTACTGCTTAAAAAATGCAATCGAAAAAGAAGAATATTAATTAGGGCCTGCTGAAAAAGTCTTTAAGGCATCAGATGTGAGGCGACAAGGCGAAATTGTATACTAATACTATGAGCCGATGGCAACGAAACAGATGATGTCTTAAAGACTAACGTAAACAAGATGCAAACATATTAGCACTTAAGGAAATAAATCCATGCACATGGTATTAAAAAGGGGCATTGTAAATGATATACATCCTGCTTGTTAAGTGTTTTTCAGCAGGCCCTAATTAAGGTTTTAGTGCCTGATAGGATAAATAAGAAGGAATGGTCTATGGATAGGGAATTCGGACATAAAAGAGCTTAAGAGATAAATAATTAAAAAACAGGAAAAACACTTATCGTTTTAAAAATTTTTTCCTATATTTTAGCTTTGTTAAAATTGACAAACAAAACCGAACTTGCTATGATTATTTACGACAACAAAAATGTGAAGCTAGATTATGATGCTTCTAAAAAGTTATTGGTCCAGACATGGACTGGCTTTGCTTCTTCCTCTGTATTCAGGGAAGCAATAGATAAATCTGTTGAGCTATCAGCAACTAACCCGGTTCATTTTATTATCTCTGATACACAAAAACAAGAGGTAGTAAAACCGGAAGATGCAAACTATGCTGCATCAGTGATGCCTAAGCTGTTGGGAAATGGTTTAAAGGCTATGGCTTTTGTTGTTCCTTCAAGTGTATTCACCAAAATTTCCCTTCAGAAGTTTTCAGAAACCTCGGGTGATCAAGCCACCCAGTATTTTGATGATTTGGTGAAGGCCAAGAAATGGATAGATGAGAAGAATTAGGTGGTTTTTATTGCTATAAGCCTGAAATTGATGAGAAATTGATTATCAATCCTTATTGGTTTCAGGTTTTTTATTGGCAAAAAAGTTTTATTATAATAAAAATATCTTTTAAACGAGGTGAGACCTCTGTATTTAAAGATTTTTTTTGTTTAAAACAAAATCAAATAAAAACCAATTCGATTCTTGATAAATTGTCTCTTTTATAGTATTTTTCATTTTCAAAACAAAGAAAAAACAAAAGACATGAAGCCTTTCAATATTCCACCCATTTATGAGGGACTTGCTGTAATTATGCGTTATTTCCCTGATAATTTTAATCAACAGGCGGTAACAGAAATCGAGACTTTACAGGAATACTGTATGGATAAGATTTCAGATGACAGTGAAAGGTTTCTGACTATGTTGTTTCTAAAAGCATTGAAACAGCATATTGGCTCAAACACCATTGATGAGCATATATATTTAAAAAAGTTTGAGATCCCACAAATCAAGTTATTCGATATCCTCATCAAAGAGTTTCCATTTGTCAGCTATAGCCATATTATCTGTAATCAGTTATTGGCTGAAGAAATCCGTAAGCATGAGAAGGCAATACTGATGGATGTAGGCATTGGCAGGGGATTGCAAATGGCAGGTGTCATTGAGCTATTAAAGAAAAACAAAGGAAACCTGAAAGAGCTTCGCATTGTAGGTATCGAACCCTTTAAAGAAGCACTTGATGTTTCTGAACAAATCATTAACAAAGCATTTGAAGGTTTGAATATCGCTGTGAAGCAATTTATTAGCGTTCACCGTCTTGTAGAAGAGATGGATCAAAGTGATTTTGAACAATACTTTTCAAGCAAAGATGGGGCATTAATCATAAATGAATCCCTTGCCTTACATCATATTGATACACAGGAGCACAGGCATAATGTATTAAAGGTGCTGAGGGCTTTAAAGCCGCACGCTTTTGTAATAACCGAACCCAATGTAGACAATTTTGAGCCGGATTTTTATACCCGTTTTAAAAACTCATTCCAGCATTTCTATCACGTTTTCCAGGTGATAGATCAGTTAAACATAAGTAAAGAAGAGAAATCAGGACTAAAGTTGTTTTTTGGAAGGGAAATAGAAGATATTATTGGAAAACAAAAAGAAGCCCGTTTTGAGAAACATGAACCTGCCCTTAATTGGATTGATAAATTAAAAAAAGCAGGATTTACGATGCGTTCCAACTTCTATGAAGGAGAGAGCGTAATAAACTGTGGAATATTAATGGAAAACCATCCTGAAGGTTACCTTGGTTTCAGATATGATGATGAAACAGTCCTTGCTGTAATGGTTGCTGAAGCACCCCAATATGCTGCATTAGAACCGATGGAAGCCGGGGAAGGCTTTATCCGTCAATGGTTCCCTGAGCATATTCATTCAATGAATGACAAAGCACCTGTTAATGTGATGCCGGTGGATTCGATGTTACTGGATAAAAATGAAATGCCTTATGACATTCCTGAAGCATTGAAACAGGATGTTTTTCGTGAACTTGATAAAATATTCTGGAACCGCTATCCTTCCCCCTATTATCCGGAAATAGAAAAACTTATTGCAGATTATTTGCAGGTGTATCCATCTTCAGTATTGGTAGGGGCAGGAGCTGCCCAACTGATAAGCATTGTATTAAATGTGTTTGGAAACAATTCGCATGAGAACATTGTTTGTTCGCCTTCCTTCTCCCTTTTTGATTACTATTTGAAAATTAATAATATCAGTTTTAAAACATGGGAACTAAACGACAAGCTTGAATTCGATTTAAAACTCTTTCCAAAACTTGCTGCCCCTGCAATGATAATGATTGCATCACCAAACAACCCAACAGGGAATACACTGCCGGTTAGGGATTTGGAATATCTTCTTCAGGCCTACCCCAGTTCAATAATTATTGTCGATGAGGTATATTATGAGTTCTCTGATCAAAGTGTTATACCTTTACTTAAAAAGTATTCAAATCTGATAATAATCAGATCTTTATCAAAAGCGTATTCAGCTGCTGGTATCAGATTAGGCTATGCAATATCTTCCCCCCAGATGATAAAAAATCTACGGAAGTATATCTTGCCTTTTAGCTTAAACCATTTATCTGTTGCTTTTGCAAGGGTATTGTTTGGGCACCAGGAATACCTTCATTTTGCAGGGCGAAATGTGCTTTCGGTGATTAGGGAAAGGGATAATTTATACCAGTTACTATCCAACAGGGCAGGCGACAAACCTTATCAGGTGTTTAATTCAAGGGCAAACTTCTTACTTGTGAAATTTAACAACCTTCAATCTTACAGACATTATCTGGATTTATTTGCAAAGAACAAGATAAAGGTTTTGCACCTTGGCGACCATCCTTTCCTTGAACATGCAATTAGAATTTCAATTGGAAATGCTTCGCAAAACCAGGCTATTGCAGATTTATTGTCCTGATTCATGTATGGATTTAAAAGAGGTTTATTTGCACAGGACTTTAATTTCTGATTTTTTATTTCGAGAATCAAACTGCTACCAAGTGTTTTATAGCTTTGGAATTACTTCCGCTAAATGATTGTGGTTATATGAGTAATTGTTATTTATAAAAGTTTCGTCCTCCTTAAACTAACAGCTAGTCTTAAGGATCTTATTTAGTGTTTTAAAATGAGTTAAAAAACAGGGACATCGTTTTAAACAATCTTTTAAAAAAACATAAAAAACACTGATATTCAGTGGGTATTGTGTAAAAACCACAATATTTTATATTTATATTTTTAATTACCTTTGTGCTCCTTTTGTTTCACTAATTAAAAAATCTATGACATCACCTGCGGAAAAATTGACTTCTTTGTCAGGAAAAAGCCTTTTCTATATCTTTATGGCAGGGGCACATAACATTCTTGAAAATCAGAAAGAACTTAACCGCATCAATGTATTTCCAGTTCCTGATGGGGATACAGGTACCAATCTTGCCTCCACAATACGATCAATCGTAAGTAACATAAAACCCGAGACATCTTATAAAAAACAAGCTGACCTGATAGCTGAAGCGGCTCTTGTTGGAGCCAGGGGAAATTCAGGTGTGATATTTGCCCAGTTCCTTTATGGATTAGGAAATGAAACTCACATGGAAAATGAAGTTTCTGTTCAATCTTTTGCTGATTCAGTGAAGAAAGCTGTTGATTATATGTACCAGGCAATAGCAAATCCTGTTGAAGGGACCATGATTACTGTTATCAGGGAGTGGGCAGAGTTTATTCATGAAAATAAAGAAAGGCTTTCCAATTTCTTTGATCTCTTATATGAAAGTTATCTCAAAGCTTTGGAATCATTAAAAGATACCCCAAAGAAGCTTGAAGCATTGGCAAAAGCGAATGTTGTTGATGCCGGTGCAAAAGGTTTTGTATTGTTCCTGGAAGGGATACTTCAGTGGGCACAATCAAAAAACCTGAGGCAGATTGTTACTTTCAAATATGATACTGAAATTGAAATTGATGAAATAAACAACTTCGATCACGAAAATTTCACTTTCAGATATTGTACCGAAGCTTTTGTGGAAGGAACACAGATAAACCACAAAGAACTCAGGCAGGCTATTGAACACATGGGAGATTCGCTTGTTATTGCAGGTTCACCACGAAAAGTAAGGTTGCACATCCATACAGATAATCCGGCTTTGTTGTTTGAAACAATCCAACCTTTTGGGACTATTATTTTTCAAAAGGCTGATGATATGAAAAAGCAGTATGAGGCTGTGCATGAAAGAAAGTACCCAATAGCCCTTGTAACAGATTCAACATGTGACCTGCCGGAATCTTTTATGGAAAAATATCAGGTACATGTGGTTCCCTTAAGTGTGTTTTTTGGCCAAAACCAATACATTGATAAGATATCAATGTCGCCTGAAAGCTTTTATGATAAACAGGAAACCTCAAAAGACTATCCTACCACTTCTCAGCCATCGGTTCAGGCTTTTACAAATACTTTTTCTCATCTGCTGGCTCATTATGATTCAGTAATTGCTTTGCATATTTCCTCAGGCTTAAGTGGCACTTATGCCAATAGCCTAAAGGCTGCCGAAAAGATTACAGCAGAATATAACAAGCCCATCACTGTTATCGATTCCAATAATATTTCAGGCTCGCTTGGGTTGGTAGTCCAAAGGGTTGCATTAGCGATAGAATCAGGGCTTACACATAAGGAAATTGTGGAAAAGATTAATATCTGGGCCGGGAACACCCATGTCTTTGTAAGCGTGAAGGCGATGAAGACTATGATAAAAGGGGGTAGGGTAAGCCCGTTAAAAGGATTTTTTGCCCGCTTGCTACACATACGTCCTGTGATTACAATTGGGTCAAACGGGAAAGCTACTTTGTTTGACAAGGCTTTTTCCCAAAAAGGGAATATGCGTAAAACAATGAAGCACATCCGAAAGATGGCTGAAACGAAAAAGATTCACAGCTATGGATTGCTGCATGGGAACAATGAAGACAAACTGGATTATTTCAGGGAAGAGATGAAGGCACTTACAGGGCAGGAACCTCAATTCACTGTTACAATATCACCTGTTGTAGGTGTTAGTTCAGGAAAAGATGCTGCTGCCGTAGCAGTTCATTTTGAATAGTTTTATAAAATATAAAAAAGGGGCGGTTGATGGTTCAACCGCCCCTTTTGCATTAATGCGAATCCGTATCAGGAAGCCTGAATTTATCTCCGCTGCTCTCAACAATCATGCGGAGCCACCATTCGGGATAGCCTGGAAATGTAACTATGGGATATCGGCCATATTTGTTTGTTAACAATTTCCCATTCTCTGATTTTTTTACATTGCCATCGATGTATTTCACCATCAGGAATTGATATAAAGCTTCCCAGCGATCAACTGTGTAATCTGCCATACGTGTTGAGAAATCTGATACAAAGCGACGGGAAAGCTCAGGATTGGTCTCATAAAGCTCAAGGGCGGCCTTATCTATTACCGGGACATAATCAGCAAACATCTTTTCCAGTTCTGACTGGACAATACGGATATCCTGTATCATCAGGTCATATCGAAGATACGCAAAGTTTGCTACCTTATTGAAAGTCCAGAATGCGGCATCAGGCGAGTATTCAATAATTGAGCCATTGCCTTCGGCGTAGGGATATGGTGCCTGAGTGAGGCCTGCATACATTGGGACGTAAACTGTTGAGCCTGCATCATCAACCCCAAACCAAAAGATTCCACCAATATGATTGGGCAGCCAGGAGCGCAAATGAGCTACATACGAAAAGGCAGTTTGTTGGGTAACTGTTGTTCTCTCATGGAAATATTTAACACTGTCAACGCTCCAGGTCAAAGGGCGCCAGCGATAAGGCAAAGAATAAGGGCCTGCGCCTGCATCAACTGCCATATCATAATCTGTTCCATTAAAATGATTACGTTTGAAACCCATAAGGTCTGAAGGAGTAAGCTTACGGTTTGCTTTTACATAAAGGGGCATCCTGTTTTTAAGGTTTTTCCCTAATGCATAATCCAGATAAGCATCCATGCCATCCGCTACCTCCCTGAACATACACCAGACCCTTGACTCACAAAAACGGGCACCATCAAAGCTAATTGGGTTATACACATCTGAGAAGCTGAATGACTTATCGTCCCCCTTGAATAATCCATTCTCACGGGCAACTTTTATCACATCGTATGCATAAACAACCTCTACTGAAGGCTGGTGTATCTTATCTAAATTCAGGCTGCTGATGGAGCTAACGCCATTCTCAAGGGGGAAGTTGGTTATACGTGCCTGATTGGCATGAGCTGATACATATCCATCAGGGATGCGGATTGCAACCCATACAGCCCCTTTATTTGCATTATACCAGCTTTTGTTTTTACGATCATATTGCATATTAGTGCCCTTGCCAATAATCTCCATGATCCAGGCTTCATTCTTATCTGCAATGGAGAATGACTCACCGGAACTATAATAGCCATATTCTTCAACCAATTGTGCAATAACAGCAATGGCCTCACGGGCAGTCTTTGACCGCTCCATTGCAAGGAACATCAGGCTGCCATAATCCAGAATACCAGTAGTGTCATGCAATTTTGATATCCCGTCAAAGGTAGTTTCGCCGATGGCTACCTGGTGTTCGTTCATAAAACCAATCACGGTATAGGTCTCAGCCACCTGAGGGATTTCACCAAGATATTTGTGGGTTCCCCTGTCATAAATTTTTACCATGCTGCCCGGGGCATGTTTACCACCCTGTCTGAAATACAATTCACCATACCGGATATGTGAATCGGCTGCGTAAGTGATCATCACTGAACCATCTGCCGATGCCCCCCGTGTTACAAGGTAATTGGTGCAGGCATTTGAAAGTTGAAAAGGTATTATCGAAACCAAAAATGCTAAAAAAAAGACTTTTCTCATATTATCAATATGTTACGTTTCTGTTTGTTTGTTTCCCGACAAATATACAAAATAAATCAGGACTGGCTTTTATAGAGCCGCCTGATATAATAATTGTTGGAGTGCAGGATAGGGGTTGCTAAGGATTGTTAGGGATATGTTTAGTTTTAAGCAAATAACAAATCAATAACTAAACTTTACAGAGAGTGATAACTGGGATGGCCTTAACTGATAAGTGGTATGGGACAAATAATAGGCTCCCGCATAAACCACATCATAGGATTTGTTATTGAAAACATTATACCAGTTAAGCTCAAAGTCTAATTTGCGCTTGCTGAGCGAATATCTGTATTTTAAATCCACAAAGTAGTTTTCAATGTTATCGTTCAGATAATACTCTGTATTGATCCCCAGATAGTGTTTTTTTAACGGGAAGACATTTAATTTCAGGTAATGCTTTGTGTTGTTCAGTTTGCTGATATCAACACCTTCTCTTTTTATTTGGTACCAGTTGCCCGACATCTCATATTCGATATTGAACCATTTGGATGCATTAATAAAGGCTTTGGGACTAATGAAAAGTGTCTGTGTCCTTGATCCGTACAACTGGTTATCAAGGTAATATTGCCTGTCGGAGACAGATAGAGCACCTTTGGTTGTAATGGTGGTTTTAATGGGGCTGATATAGAGGCTTAATAAACTACTTATTGTATGTTGATAAGAAGTATTGGGCAGTTCTATGGATTCAATGATATATGAACCATCAGGATTAACATTTGTATTGAGCAACTGGTTATTTTCCATAGTGCTGTACATATACGAAAATGTTGAATTAAAGGCATTAACCGGGTCTTTAAAATTCAGATAGCCTGTAAAATTCTGCCGCTTTGACCGGGATATCCTGGCATCATGGATCTGGAGCAACTGGGGGTTCATTAGCAGATAGCCATAATGGATATCATCTAGCTCACCAAAGCTTTGGGATTTACTATAACCACTGCTTATCTTTAACCTGCCCGTTATTTCATAGGATATAGATAACCTGGGCTCAAAAACTATCTTATCAAGCTTTTCTGATTTTTGATGTATCTCATCCGACACCCTGTAATTAACAAGGCTTATTGGGAAATCAAAAAACATCCTAAGGGGTTGGTTGTCATAAACGATACTTGTATTGATGTACGACTTGAACATGGTTCCTTTATAATCGTTTGAAAAGGCATTGCCTGTATTGTTTTCAGAGCTTTCATTTCCTGAAGATAAGATAGAACCAAGTCGATAGCTTTGTTGTTTGAACCCAATGACAGGAGATGCTTTCCATTTCCTATAACCCATTGTTAGGCTGGAGAAGTGATGTGAGTTAAACCTTTGCACAAGCGCATCCTGCTTGCTTGTTGTAATCGGATAATCAGGGGAGATAATATCCCCGAACACTGATGGGGTAAGGCTTAACGATTGGGGCAGTTCTCCGTAATTGATGTAGGAAGTAAGGTTGGCAAGTGTTTTCCCTATCGGGATGATAATCCTGAACTGGTTTGCAATGTTGTGCCAGTTGTTTTTAAGTCCTTGCTTTCTATATATTGAATCGTTTTGAATCAGGCCTTTTGTTTCTTCCCAATAAGAAGATAAGTCAATGCGGTTCTCCAGGAACTGGTTTTTTATATTGCGTGTAAAGGTAAAATCAGCAAGCAGTGCATTTTGGTTCATGCGGTTGCTTATAAAATCAGAAACTTCAATTGTGTCCCCTGGCAGATAATAGGTTTGGCTAACTCCTGCATCCCGGCTTTGAAAATCGTTCAGGTAGAATACATTTGCCCTAAGCTGGGTTTCATTCTTTAATTTGATGAGGTTGTTTAAGTTTAGCAGATGGGCATTGTTGAACAGGTAACGGTTCTTATTAAAATCGGGAGGGGAAAAAGATTTCTCGCTTAAAAGAGTTGGCCTGTAGTTCATGCTTTCGCTTAGGCGGGTACGATAATCAGATGTCAGCGGGGTAAAGGCCTCCGAAACATCCCTGCCCATATTGTTAGCCTGGTAAGAACCTACAATTTGATAGTTTTTAGTAAACAGCATCGGGCTGATGTTGATGTCCCAAAGGGCAGGGGTAGCCCCTGCTGCTATCTGGGCAGTACCTGTATGGGCAACGCTGTTTTTAAGCTTAATGTTCATTGCTGCCTTTTGGGAGATGCCCTTATCCTCCAGTAGTTTTATTGGCTGATGGTTTTCCATGATCTGAACTGATGCCACTGACTTATGGGGAAGGTTTTTGCTCACAACAGAATAGCGGTCGCCCATAAGGTCCAGATCTTCCACATAAAACTTATTAATCTGGTCGCCCTGATATAAAATACTCCCATCTGAAGTAACCTCTACCCCGGGCATCTTTTTCAATACATCTGCTATTGATCTGTCCTGCTCTGAAGCAAAGGCACCCACCACATAGGAAATTGTATCTCCATAACGTTTTGCAGGAGTGGTCCTAACAATAACTTCTTTTAGTTCCATCACCTGGGGCTTTAACTCCATGTTTAGCTCCCTGCTCTTTGAGGACAGCCTGATCCTTTTTCGCTCATGGTTCATGGAGCTAAACTCTACCTCAAGCGAATCTCCCGGGGCAACAAACTCCATTGAATAAAAACCTTTATCATCCGTTGAGGTAAAAGCTACAATATAGTTTTTACCCAGTGGAAAAACCATTACACTTATATTGGCAACAGCTTTGTTCCCCGGTTCGCTTACCCTTCCTTTTATGGTTATCTGGCCTGATACAAAAGAGGATGGAAGCAAAAACAGCAATGCTAATATTAAAAAGTTGAATATGCTCTCGGATGTTCTTGTCATCGGGGATTGGATAAATTCATGATGTTAGTCACATTTCAATTCTATCGGATTGTTCTTTCTCTTTTCCCTTTCAACAATTTCCTGGATCTTTTGCGGATCGGCGTTTACAGTCCCTGCAGTAATGGTTGCTGCCAGATTATCCTGATGGTGCTTAAGTGCTTGTAGATATTGGCACCTGTTCACATAAAGAAATCTAAAATCATTAAGGTAAATGGTCTTATAGTCTTCGGCATTTTTTACATGCACCAGTTCAAATACATAGTGGTTCCTGCTGTCCCTTGCTTTTAATATAAGGCCGGGAAGCCCCGAAAACTTATAAGGCCCATCACTGATTGGAATATCCTTTGTAAACCAAACCTCCCATTTCCTGCCTCCATAATAAGTGCTGGCCTTCTGGCAGTTATATCCATGATAATCCTCAAACTCATTAAATATTTCCCATTTGAAATCCTGGATATTCTCATCAAAATTATACATCTCACTAAAAATCAGATGATAATTGTTAATCATCTTCTGATTGTAATCTTTATAGATATAAAATTTAAATGCAGTAGATCCTTTTCGGTTTTCAATTGTCTTTTTGTTCCTGATCCTTGGTTCCAAACCTTCGTATGACTTAAAGACTGAATCACCATAATATTTAATATAGCTTAAAAACATGCTTTTTTCTTTTCCGATAAAAAGCAACATATCTTCAGTTTTAATTGTCTTATTGTCAGTTGAGTCAGGCTGGTATTTTAGCTCATACCTGACTTCAAAATAGATTTTTTCTTCATCTACTTTATTTATAAGACTATAACACAGTAAAAATAGACTTGGTATAATTAAAAGGAATTTCATGGTTTTGTTTTTTTATAAAAGGGGCATTAAGCCCCTTTCTTGATTATTAATTTAACCACTCGGAGCAATAAATATCGCACCAGGTGTTAGATTCCTCAATTTGTTCTGCCTCTGTGCATCCAGTTATTGCACATAAATGATCACAATAAAGTTCTGTGTAAGGTGGCAAACAATCTCCATTCCCTCCAGGTGTAACATCAGGTGCAGCTTTAGGCGCATCCGAAAATCCTAATTGCAAGCCAAAAAGGATTGCAGCAGTAAATAATAATTTCTTCATGTTATTAGATTTTTTTGTTAAAAAAATTGATTGTTATTAATAACACGACAAATCAAAAAAAAAAAACGACAAATGCAAGTAAAAAACCAAATAAAAAATACAAACCATGGAAATATTTACAATTACATGTAAATTATCTCCCATAATAGCCTCAAATGTATTCATTTTATTCATTATTCTCAATAAGAATTAGAAAAAACCACATGAATTTTATATAAAACAACGATTAATCACATTTCAATTCTATCGGATTGTTTTTTCTTTTTTGTCTTGCTTCTACCTCTTTGATGAGCTCAGGGTCCGGGTCTATTGTATTGGCCAATACCATTGCAGGGATGCTTTCTTTGTATTTTTTCAGGGCTTCAAAAAAATCACATTTACTTAGTGTAATTGTGGTTAAATCTCGTCTGTAAATACTATAATGCGATGGTGCTTTAGTGATTGAATTTAATTCAAAAACAAAATACTTTTTTGTGTCCTGTATCTTTACAATAAGCCCTGGCAGCCCACAGAATGTATAAGGCCCGTCTTTTATCGGGATTTCAGGGTCAAACCATGCCTCCCACTCCCTTCCTCCATAAAACAACTTTGCCTTTTGGCATATATGGCCAAGCATCTCCTCTTTATCTGGCAATAAAATCCATTTCAATTGTGAAAATGGCTCATAGTATTCATAGTTGTCCATCATAGAGTGCATATAGTTTATTTCTTTTTTTTGGTGATTTTTATATATATAATACCTGAAAAAAGAGCCGGGTTTTTGATTAATTCCTGATTGCTCTAAATACAATGCAGGGTCTATTTTAAACAAATGTGAATGAGATTTGCTTACCGAGTCGTTGTAGAAGTTATTAAAAGGTATAAATAAGCTGTGTGTTTGGCCTATAATCAATAACATCTCTTCTTGTAAAACTGAGTTTTTGTTTGTTGAATCAGGTTGAAATGTGAGCTGGTACGCGCATTTTATTTGTGCCATCTCTAAAGTGGTCTGGCAAAAAACCAGGGGGCTTTGGAGCAGGAATGCAATCAGCAGGAGCTTAGTTTTCATATTGATTTATATTTTTGAAAAAACTTTCTTTATAAAGAAGGCACAAAATGAAAACATCTCTCATTTAGTGCATTAAAAATCATGTTTAAACCCAAATCCATATTAATCTTCTTTCAATATAAAATTAAGAGTCATTCTATTCTTTGAACCCAGCTAAAATCATTAATCCTATTTTTAGCAAACAAAAGAAAAATATTTGATTTTTCAAATACTTTTTTCTATTAAAAACCCAATTCGACATCAGAAACATGGTTTTTTGAAAACACTTTAATCACATTTAAGTTCTATCATATTGTTTCTTTTTTTAAATCTCTCAACGATT
>CAYLYP010000045.1:0-24611 GCA_964387795.1 uncultured Bacteroidales bacterium | reverse complement strand
CGGAATGGGCAAACTCATGTGCCATAACACCTGCAAACTGAGCTTCATCATCCAGAAATTTGATCAGGCCTGTATAATAGTAGGTGTCGCCTCCCGGCAGAGAGAATGCATTTATTACATCATCTTTTTTTATGATTGTGACATTCCATGCAAAACGATCCTTGTATTCAATATCTGTTGATTTGAGGATCTCATTCCTGATACGCCTGAGATGTGCATAAGCTACCGGATAATCCGATTCCTTCAGGATAGGATATTCTGTGGGATTGGCAGCAATCTCGGCTGCAACCTGTTTGCCAAATTCAATATCATCGTCAACAGAAAAGAGGTTCAACTTTTCTTTTTTGCATGATGCTAAAAGAACCAGTGAGAATATTATTGAAAGGAAAGCAAATTTTTTCATAAGGCTTTGTTATTATTTGCAAAAAATAATTTGTTATGCTAAAATACAAAACCAATACCATATTTCAAATGATAATTTTACTGCATTATTGGTCTTTAACAAATAATATAAAAAAAAGACACCCTTTGGGGGTATCTTTTTTCATTTTAATCATCTAATTTAAAATCATCAAGTTCAGAACTATCTCCTTCGTCATCGTCGTCATCGTCATTATCATCATCATCATCGTCATCGTCATCGTCTTCATAATCCTCATCTTCATTATTCCACCAGTCTGGTTGAAGTTTCTGGGCTTTTTTTATATCTTCAAGGGCTTTTTCGGTTTGTTTTAAACCTAGTAATATTTCACCTCTGACAATATATGCAAGAGCGTACTCATCATCAAGCTCAATTGCTTTTGAAACAAATTCAAGCGCTTCTTTTTCTTTTTTCAGGTTATAAAGACTTATCCCTTTTCCAAGCAATGCTTCTTCATTACTGTCATCCAATTTGAGGCACTGTTCAAAGGAATCAAGAGCTTTTGAATACTCTTTTAATACCAGATAAGTGCCACCTGCATCACACAATGCATCAGCGTTTTCAGGATTTAATGTAAGTGCCTGTTGAAAGTCTTTTAATGCATCCTTGGGTTTATCAAGGGCACCTTTTATCAGACCCCTGAGGTATAAAGCATCAGGGCATTCGGGGTGATTTTTTAATGCTTTGGTAATATCTTTTAATGCGTCATCAAAAGCGCCTGTGCGAAGTTTACATATTGAGATTCCAATAAGGGCTTCTGTATGATTTTTGTCTTCTTCGAGTATGTTTTCGTAATCCTCCTGGGCGTCATCAAAATTACCTTTTGATAATTTCTTTTGTGCGGCTTTAAGGATTTCGTCAAAATTATCTGCGCTGCTGTTTTTCATTCGGAAAGGTCAATTGGTTATCTTATAGATTACAAAAGAATTAAATTTTTTTGATATTACAGTGCAAAATAATAAAAATTATCATGCATGGAGCCAAAAAAATCAGCTTGCAAAAATAGTTGAAAAATAATATAATGAGTGTTTCTTTTTATAATAAAAAAAAAGCCGCCTTTTAGGCGGCTTTTTTTTTATCCATTGTGTTATTATTTTACTACCTGGAATTTACGGGTAGCATAACCTTTGGAAGTAAGAATCTGAACAAAATAAATACCTTCATTCAGGTTGGTAACATCAAACTGGTGGTTGTTGGAATCAACTTTATCAAGGTTGAATACAACTCTACCGGTGATATCAGTTACGCGTAATGAAAGGATATTTGCATCAGAAGTAACATTTACCTGTGATTTTGCAGGTACTGGGAATACACTTAGATTTTGAGCTGTGTGTTCTTCAATACCAATAGTAATTACAAAGCCGGTGCTTACGATTTCAGAAGAACCTGAAGAATAAACAGCCTGAACACCTGCTGTATGGTTACCATTGCTTAATCCAGTAAAAGTATAGTTAAGGTCAGAAGTAGTGGCTACTTCAGTTTCATCAAGATATACTTTATAGTGGGTCAATGATTTTGCCTGAGGTACTCCAACATAAATGTCGTCAACCATAAAGACAAATGCATCATTAGATACACACTGGATAGCAATATAGATATTCTGGCCTGCATAATCGCTAAGGTCGAATGATACTTCAGCCCAATCTTCTGCTGGAGCTTCAAGATATGTGCCTTCAGAAATCTTAACAAAGCTTGAAATCTGAGTATCAGTAGTTGATACGTAAACATTATATCTTTCAAGACCATAGTCAGGAACAAAAGTTTTAACCATAAAGCTTAAAACAGCGCCGTTATCAACACCAACCTGTGGAGAAATTAACCAACTGTCATTTGGAGGAGTAGTATTTGCAAAACTTGCTGCAAATCTTTCACCACTATATGCAGTCATTCCATCAACGATAGGGGTTGTTGCAGTTGGGTTGAAAATGATATAAGCAAATGGATCTGCTGAGCCAGGGAAGGTTATTCCATTGAAGCCATAAGTAGCAGAGGTATTTGAAGTATAGGTTGTCCAAGGGGTTAAATCCTGGGTAAAATCAGTAAATGCTTCAAAATCTTCAAAGAAAGCATTGCCTGCATTGTTCCAAGAAAACAGTGCATTCGATTGATCAGTTACTACTTCAAGGTTGTAAGGGGTAACAATGATTTCAATCAGTTCAACGTCTAATTCAACAACGTCTTCAACAAGGATGTCTTCTTCTGTGTAAGCCTCAAAACCTGTCAGGTTAACTGCAAGGTCATAAGTGCCTTTCCATACTTCAGGTAAATTAACAATACCGTTAGCTGGAGCAGATGCAGTATAAACATGTTCAGGATTGCCATCCTGGTTGGTCATAACTACTGCGGCACCTGTTGGGGCATCGCCTCCATTGGTGGTGATGTTAATGGTAACAGGAGCAGTCATTGCCTTTGGAAGTGCATTTGAAATAGCTGGTACTGACAATACGCCATTGGTGTAAACTGCTTTTACAGCATATTTGTAGATTTCTGATTCAAGTGTTTCCCACTGGGTATCAACATAGAAAGTATCAGTTTGGTTTGTTGACAGTGAAACCCAAAGAGCTTCATCCTGTTCCTGTCCTTCTAACAGACGGAAGGTATTATAACCAACAAGGGCTTTGCTGTTATAATTGAAACTTGCATAAACAGGTTCGCCTGCTGATACTGGTGCTTCATTAGCAACATAAACAGGAATTTCGCCAAACTTAGCTGAACGTGCAATAGCTGCATTTGTTCCTTTTCCTGCAGGACCATAATCAAGACCCATTGCGCGTAACAGGAAGGTTGCAGCAAATCCTGCACTTTCAACAGTTGAATAAGCTTCGGCAGTATAATCAAAATTGTAGAAATGGGTATTGGTCAAAAATGGATACTGTGCATCAGGAACGTCTGTTGCAAGACCAAGGAAGCCAGTAGAATAGCTCAATGCTAGCATAAAACCGTTAGGAGCCTCAACTGGAGCTGATAATGTATGAACCATCCAGGTATTATCTGTATTAGGTACGTCCATTGCTGAATATAATACAGTGCTGGTTGGGTTACCACTTTCATCTAATGCCATTACATAAACGTTAACAGTATTATGTGGGCCTCCTTCTGATGTGCATTGCCAACTAATTTGCTGAACCTGCGCACTTCTACGGTGGCAGCTTCCCATGATACTATTAGCAGTACCTGAGCCAAAACCAAGCTGACCATCAATAACACCACTATCATAACGGAATTCAACAACAGGATTGTTACCTGGAGCAAACCATGTTACAAGTGCATCTTCATCTTCAACAACTGCTGTTACAGAAGAAGCAGGGAAAGCAATCTCGCTAAGGGTGATTGTGCCAAGGTCAACGTTTTCATCAGCAACAACAACTTCTCCGGTATAGTTTGAAAATCCAGCATATTCGATTTCGATGCTGTATGTATTATCAGCATAAACGCCTGTGATTTCAAATTCACCTGATTCATTTGTTGTTCCGGTATATTCTTCATATCCGGTGAGGGTAATAGTTGCGCCTTCCAAACCTACTGCCGGGGCATCGCTTCCGGTAACAATACCACTAACAGAAACTGTTGGGATTGCTTCAAGGATTACGTTTTGTGTAGTTGTTTGTTCTTCTACAATTACCACATCTTCAATCAACTGGTCAACATACCCGTGAGCAGTAATAGTAAGATCGTAAGTACCTTCAAGTACATACTGGAATAAATATTCACCTTGTGCATTAGTCAAAGCAGAAATTGAAAACGTTTCGCCAGTAACCAATATTTTTGCGCCTTCAATTGGATTTGTTCCATCTGTAACTACTCCTTCAAGTGTTCCTAAGTTATCAGGACTTAAGAATAATGAGATATCAGGGTGAGAACTTAATAGTTGTCCTGCTTCTGGTGCTGGTGGAGCTAATGGATCATATGTTGTACCATCAGACTGTACGTGACGTGTTTTGTTTGGATGCGTTGGGGCATCGGTAACATAAAACTTGTCGCTTGAGCTGTAATAGCCATCTTCAAAGACCCTGTTTGTATAAAGAACTAACTTGCCTCCTGGATGGAAGTAAGGAGTTGTTAAAGGAATCAATATAGTATTTGCACCATTGGGGAAGGTTACTTCTCCATCATATACCAGTGTTAAGGTTGAAGGATCAACCCAACCAGTTTCAAGGCTTTCCATTTCTGTTGAACCTACCCAGATTTTAACAGCTTTTGGTCCTATATTGGAAGAAAAGTTGTTATATAATGCAACGCTGAGTAGCATACCTGCTGCATTGTCCATTTCATCAGGATAGTAAATAGTCTGGGAAAGACTGTTTTTCCAGTAGAAATCAAATGGGATCCTGTAATCTGGTAATGTAGTATGATCACCAATTGGAATAATAATTATACCTGCTGGTTGAACATCAACTGCAAGTTGGCCACTTTGGTTGTTACCAGGAAGTTCATCACCGGCAAATACGATATTGGCATACAGAAAATCTGTATTATCAACATCTCCATCTTCAGGAGTCCATGTGAATTCAAAAGTATGGTTTGCAGCAAATTCAATTGAAACGCCAGGCAAAGTCTGAATCAATACATCACCTTCTTTGTAAAGGTTTACTGTGTATGTATCCTGAGTAACAGTACCTGCATTCTGAATTGTGAATGAATAAGTGCCGGCAACGCCTGCTGTTGGAGTAGCACTTCCTGTTAAGGAAATTGCTTTCAGGTCATTTTCAACAACCGGTTCAACGACTACATCGTCAATATAATAATTGTCAATGTTAAATGAGTTTCCGGAGAATAACCATGAAATCCTCATGTTTGCTTTTGCAGGAGGAACGTCAATAAAGAATTCATTAAGGGTTGGAGGAATATCAGTAGTTCCAATTACAGAATTCCATAATTCTACCCATGTTGCACCAGCATCATAGGAAACATAAACTCCTAATTCTTCTCCTTCATCAGATGTATAATTATCTAACATGTGACGGAAAGATAATTTCAGTGCTGTATAATCTTCAATACTGAAATCAGGGGTTGACAACCTGTAATCACCATTAAATGATGGGCTATAGCTCATCCTTAATTCAGGAGCTTCTCCACCTGCATTACCAGTGTTTGAACCTACCCAGTTGGTAGTGCCGGCTCCTTCAGTAACCCAGCCATCAGGTATTGAGCCAATTGTTACTGTAGTAAATGATTCGTAAAAGAGAATGCCTTCAGCACCTAACAGAACCATGTTTGAATTAGCTGATCCACCAGGACCGGTAGCATTAATAGCCTGAACAGCATAGTAATAATTGCCGATTCCGGGAACTGCATTATCAGTATAGGTCAATTCAGATATACCTGTGGCAACAGCAACTGCGCCAGGGTAACGGGTAACGTTATAAGTCAATCCGGTTGGGACAAAATACCCTCCGTTCAAACCTACTGCTGGAGCTTCCCAGGTAATAACACCATTATTGCCAGATGCTGCAAGCACAACATTAACAGGAGCACCCGGGTAATCAGTCCCTACAAATGCTGTTGTTGTTGTACTTAGTCCAAGACCTTCAGCGTTTTCACCCTGTACCTTGTAAGTATAGTTTCCTGAAGCAGGAACAGCATTGTCAACATAGGTTTCTGCAGCTCCAATAGTTGGGCTGGTAATAGTGTGAATTAATGTCTCACCACGATAAACCTTGATATTTGTTAACTCTGTTAAAGGATTACCTGCAACTGTTGTTGATGGATTTGTCCATGCAATGCTAGCAGTTAATGCACCGGCAGCACCGGGTGTTACTGTCATTGCTGTTGGAAGATTTGGAGCGCCAAGAGGGGCAATAACTGAAAGTTCATAACCAAAAATAAGGTTAGGATCTTGCTGGATATCTCCTAATAAGACAAACTTCCCAGTTGAAATATCTTTATAGGCCTCTAAACCACCGGCAATTGAACCTGATACAAAACCAGGAATATTATCAGCTACATGTTCAACACCTGTCAGTGTCATATCACTAAGACGGAATTGCTGAAGAGTAACCAATTCGCTTGCTCCTGACTGAGAGAAGAACCAAAGATATGGTCCACCAGCAGTAACATCGTCATAAGCTGAGCCATAAACATCGGCCACTGCGGGTCCTGTTGTTAAGATGGCACCTGTGCGGCTTACCAAATACAAATCAGTCCAGTTTCCAATCCAGAAACCTCCGTTGCCACCATCGGCAGTAGGGTCATAAGTACAGTGACGGATTGTTATTCCGGTTGCTGCAATTGATGATACCTGAGTCTGGTTTACAAGGTCTAATTGATACAATGTGCTTGATGAAGCCCCACCATAGTAAAACTGACCATCATAAGCCAAATCCCTGATTCCGCTTGCTGTGGCTATTGTAAAGGTGGATTCAAAAACACCTGCCATTGAGTATTTATTAAATACCCCTGCACCATTCCAGAATGTAGTATAAAAGTTGGTGCCATTACAAGCAATTGCTTGCTCTGCTGGAGCACTTGTACTCCATGAATAAAGGATGTCCCACGTTGCTTTTTGTGCAGTAACAGTGGAAGCAGTTGGTGTAAATGGGCTTGCGTCAAATGTGGATCTTGCTTTTTGGTCAATAAGCATGCGTTGCTCATTTTCCCTTAGCATTTTCTCACGGTCTTGTTGACTGTAATTTTGAGCCCAAACAAACGATGCCATCAAAACCAATGATAGCAAAACAGTAATTTTCCTCATAAATGTTAGCGTTTGGTTTGTAAATTAAAAAAAAATGTTAGCGAATTATTAAAAAATGAATTTCTGTGTTGGTGCATAGGCAATTGAAATTAGTTACTATTTGTTTTTTTTGGTGGTTTGCATTTACATGCCTCACAAATATATAATCTAAATTTGATAAAACAAAAAAAAACCTATAAACTTCGTAAAAAAACCTGTAAAAATTATTAACCAGCTTGTTATAAATCAAAATAAGTGTTATATGTTATTAAGTATATGCTTAAATCCTTTGTTTATCTGTATTATCAGTGAGTTCGTTATTCCTGTTGTTTTTGTGCCCCTTTATTATACCCCCAAAACACCCTTTTTTGTTCAAATACCTTTCCTTTGATTTTTTTATTGTTTACGATTGGATAGACCTTAATATCTCCTTTTTTCGCCTGAAAATTGCTTTTTGATATTGGTTTAAAGGATTTTCTTGTTCGTTTTTTCAATGACATATATCAACTAATTCGGATACCTGTTCGGCTCATTGATGCTTGTATTGAAAAAAAATATTCAGCGTGCTGCAAATGAATATCTGTTTATTGTCCGTTTTTAATATAAAATATTGGAAGTGAAATTGTAAATTGGATTAAAAAATCATGCTTCAATGAACAAAACAGGCTAAAAGCTATTATGTATAATAAAAACTGAATTTAATTCTTAAACTAAATGCAAGCTGTTTTGCAGAATGATAAATCATTTGGTTTGAGAAAACAATAGTTGTAACCAAAGAAGGAGTTTATATGGATCGTCTTTCTTTTCTTGAGGGATTGGATATTAAAGTTTTAGAAACTTATTATCATAACTATAAAACTGATGCCTCATCTGTTGATGATGGCTGGAGGATTTTTTTTGATGGCTTCGATCTGGCACTGTCTAAATACTCTGATGCTAATACACCAGGGAATAATAAATACCCTGATGAATTCAAGCTAATCAATTTAATTAATGCCTATCGTGAACGAGGTCATTTTTTTACCCTGACTAATCCAGTGAGGTCACGAAGGAAGTTTTCCCCTACTCTGGATATTGAAAATTTTGGTTTTAATAAGGAAGATTTAAACCGAAGCTTTGAAGCAGGCCATGAAGTTGGGATTGGCAGGGCAAGCCTGTCAACAATAGTTGATTTTTTGCAAGAGACATATTGCCGTTCAGTAGGGGTTGAATATATGTATATAAGGAACCCTGAAATTGTTGAGTGGCTCAAGGGAAAGATGGAGCCCGCCAGGAACAGGCCTTCATTTGATGAAGCCCAAAAGAAAAAGATGCTTGAAATGATTGTTAAGGGGGTTTATTTTGAGCAGTTCATAAGGATGAAGTTCCCAGGACAGAAAAGTTTTTCACTGGAAGGGGCTGAAACCCTGATACCTGCTTTGAATGCCCTGATTGAAATGGGTGCTGCTTCAGGAATTGGTGATTTTGTAATTGGGATGGCACACAGGGGACGCTTAAATGTACTGGCAAATATCCTCCATAAACCTTACCGGAACATATTTAATGAATTCGCCGGAAAGACTTTTGAAGATGATACTGGCAGTTTTCTTGGCGATGTTAAATACCACATGGGCAGCACGCTTGAATTTATGACCGATGCAGGCCATCATGTGAATCTTAGTATCGCCCCCAACCCATCGCATCTGGAAGCTGTATATCCTGTTGTGGAAGGATTGTCTAGGGCCAAGGCCGATTTAAAGTATCAGGGTGACAATTCAAAAGTCGCTCCGATAATCATCCATGGTGATGCTTCTATTGCCGGGCAGGGTGTTGTTTATGAAACTATCCAGATGGCAGGATTACAGGCTTATAATACTGGAGGGAGTATTCATTTAATCATCAACAACCAGATTGGATTTACTACAAATTATCTGGATGCACGATCCGGGATCTATAGTACTGATGTGGCCAAGGTATTACAATCACCGATTTTTCATGTAAATGGTGATGACCTCGAGGCAGTGGTTTATGTTACTAATCTGGCTTTAGAATTCAGGCAGCGCTTTAAACGTGATGTTTTTATCGATTTGTTATGCTATCGTAAGTTTGGGCATAACGAAAGTGATGAGCCCCGTTTTACCCAACCCTTATTATATAAGGTAATAGAGAAGCATCCTGATCCGGCATCCATTTATATTAAAAAACTTAATGCCGAGGGTATTGTTAGTCCCGGATATGCAGAGGACTTAAAGAAGGAGTTTTTAAATACGCTTGAAGACGAATATCAGGCCTCCCTTAAAATTGAAAAGGGAAGGATTGACCAGTTTCTAAAGAATACCTGGAAAGATTTCAAAAAGCCTTCTGATGACCTGATTTTTAATAAAGAAAACACCTTGTATAATAAGGATGCCCTCTTAAGGCTTGCAAAACTGATAACCACCTTACCGGAAGACAAGACTTTTTTTAGAAAGACTGTAAGGCTGATGCAGGATCGTAGGGATATGGTCTTTGAAAAGGGTATTGTTGATTGGGCTATGGCTGAATTATTGGCTTATGCCAGCTTGCTTGATGAAGGCTTTCAGGTTAGGATGTCGGGGCAGGATGTTGAAAGGGGCACTTTCTCTCATCGTCATGCGGTATTAAAAGTCGAGGATTCTGAAGAGGAATATGTTCCCCTGAAATATATCTCCAAGCAAAAGCCTGGATTTGAAATTTATAATTCCCATTTAAGTGAGTATGCCGTAACTGGTTTTGAATATGGTTATGCAATGGCCAGCCCTGACACCCTTAGTATTTGGGAAGCCCAATTCGGGGATTTTGTGAATGGTGCTCAAATTATTGTTGACCAATTTATTAGCAGTGCAGAAGAAAAATGGAAGGTTATGAATGGACTGGTGATGTTGCTCCCTCATGGATTTGAAGGACAAGGCCCTGAACATTCAAGCGCACGCATTGAAAGGTTCCTGAGTTTATGTGCTGCAAATAATATCCAGGTGGTAAACTGCTCAACTCCTGCTAATTTCTTTCATGTATTGAGAAGACAGATGCACAGGTCGTGGAGAAAACCTTTGATTATCTTTACGCCCAAAAGTCTCCTCCGTCATCCGGATTGTATTTCTTCAACTGATGACCTTGCAATGGGTGGCTTTCAAGAAATTATCGATGACCATGAAGCCCGGCCTGAAACAATTGAACGGGTGCTCTTATGTTCCGGGAAAATATTTTATGAGTTGGAGGCAGAGAAAAAAAGAAGGGGTGATGGAAAAACTGCTGTGATAAGGATTGAACAATTGTATCCTTTCCCTGCGCAAGGCATTGAATCTCTTAGCCATAAGTATATCAACGCTGCAAAGTGGATATGGGTCCAGGAAGAACCTCAAAATATGGGGGCATGGCCATATATCCAATATTGGAATAAAGCGTTACCTTTGGGGGTTATTTCACGGCCACCCAGTGGGAGTCCTGCAAGTGGTTCAGGCAGCTTTCATAAGATGCAACAACAGAAGATAATAGAGAAGTCTTTTGAAGCCTGCAATTGTGTGGATGTATGCAGGGAGTGTAAGCAACTTTGTATAAGTCATTTGATTGATCAGTAAAATATGGATACCATTAATATTATAGTTCCGGGAGCAGGAGAATCTATTACAGAGGTTCTGTTGGCGGCTTTACTGGTTGCAGATGGTGCCTATGTTGAAATAAACCAGGAGATTGCTGAGATTGATTCTGAGAAAGCTACACTTTCGGTGAGCGCACCAGCCTCCGGTAAAATTAGTTTTAAAGCAAAACAAGGCCAGACAATAAAAGTGGGTTCTGTATTAGCGGTTATTGATTCTTCTGTTGTAGTTCCACTTTCCGATCAGAATGATAAAAAAAACACCACTGACAGGGTTCAGGAAAATCCTGTTGTTGAGGATACTCCTGTCCGGACTGTTCAAATAAATCAGGAAGGCAGGGGAGAGGAAGTAACAGAACAGGGTGTTGTTTTTTCACCACAGGCATTAAAAGCACTTGATGAACAGGGAATAAGCATTGCTGCCCTGATGGCTTCAGCTCAAGGCAATAGGATTACAAAAAAAGATGTTTTGCTGGCATTGTCTGCTATAGGTAAACAAAAGGTGTCGGATAATTCTGTTGGGATGGCTTCCCTTAATAAAAAGGAAGTTCAACGGCTTGTTGAAGAAACCCCAATGACCCCTTTACGCAAGAAGCTTGCCGAACGTCTTGTTTCTGTCAGGAACCAAACTGCCATGCTGACAACATTCAATGAAATAGACATGAGTGCTGTTATTAAGCTGAGGAATGATAACCAGAAAGCTTTTCAGGAAAAGTATGGTGTAAAGCTTGGCTTTATGTCTTTATTTGCTAAGGCTGTTACCACTTCCATTTCTTTCTTTCCATCAGTGAATGCTGCCATTGATGGAGACGTAATCAAAAGCTATAAATATACTGATTTGGGTATTGCTGTGAGCACCCCAAAAGGGCTAATGGTTCCGGTGGTTAGAAATGCACAGGGCCTTAGCATAGCTGAACTCGAAATTGAAATTGCACGGCTGGGCGAAAAAGCCAGGAATGGAAAGATTAGCCCTGATGATTTAATGGGAGGAACCTTCTCGATTACCAATGGAGGCGTATTTGGCTCCATGTTATCAACCCCTATTATTAATCCCCCACAGGCAGCTATACTGGGTATGCACAATATTGTTGAACGTCCGGTCGTTATTGATGGACAAATCGTAATCAGGCCTATTATGTACGTGGCATTATCTTATGACCATAGGATTATTGATGGGCGTGAGTCTGTTGGTTTTTTGAAAAAAATTAAGGAATGCATTGAGCATCCCGAATTGTTGCTTTCTCAAGGGAAAGCTTTTGCATCGTCTTTATTAGGTTTATCATAAAAACAATGAAACGTAAAGTTGACTTTCTTGTAGTAGGTTCTGGTGTAGGCGGATTGAGTTTTGCTCTTAAAGCCGCTTCTTTTGGGAGTGTTTGTCTTGTTACAAAAACAACCATTGAAGAATCCAATTCCCGACTGGCTCAGGGTGGCATTGCAGCAGTGATGTCTCCCCTTGACCATTTTGAAAAACATATTGCCGACACCTTGAAATGTGGGTGGGGACTTAGCAATGAACAAGTTGTGAGGATGGTTGTTGAACAGGCTCCTGATTGCATTGCTGAACTTGTGAATTGGGGCACCTGTTTTGATACCAACGAAAGAGGTGAATTTGATCTGGGCAAAGAAGGCGGGCACTCGGAACATCGGGTATTGCACCATAAGGACAACACAGGGGCGGAAATAGTGAGGGCTTTGATCGAACAGGC
The DNA here is from genome assembly GCA_964387795.1 of uncultured Bacteroidales bacterium. Lineage (GTDB taxonomy): Bacteria > Bacteroidota > Bacteroidia > Bacteroidales > UBA7960 > CAYLYP01. The sequence goes on along the minus strand of CAYLYP010000045.1, from coordinate 12,219 downwards.
GCGTAAGCACCCCAATATCGAAATCCTTGAACACCATTTTGCCGTTGAGATCATTACCCAGCACCACCTCGGACAAAAGGTTACCCGACATATCCCCGGAATTGAATGTTATGGGGCTTATGTTTTGGATACTGAATCAAGCAGGGTGGATACCATCATCTCAAAAATCACATTATTAGCTACAGGAGGCGCTGGAATGGTTTATTCTACAACCACCAATCCGATAATAGCAACTGGTGATGGCATCGCTATGGTTCATAGGGCTAAAGGGATTATTGAGAATATGGAATTTGTTCAGTTTCATCCCACATCTTTGTTTAATCCCCTGGAAAGGCCTTCATTTTTAATATCAGAAGCTGTCAGGGGCTTTGGGGGCATACTGAAAACTGCTGACGGGAAAGAGTTTATGCAAAAGTATGATAAACGTTTGTCTTTAGCTCCACGTGATATCGTTGCAAGGGCAATTGATAATGAAATGAAAGTCAGGGGCGATGACCATGTGTATCTCGATTGTACTCATCTGGATGTTGAATCTTTGGTTAAGCACTTCCCTAACATTTATAAGAAATGTCTTTCAATAGGTATTGATATAACCAAACAAATGATACCTGTTGTTCCTGCTGCCCATTACCTTTGTGGAGGGATTAAAGTGGATATGGATGGGCATACCAGTATTAATAACCTATATGCTGTGGGAGAGTGTTCCTCAACTGGCTTACATGGGGCAAACAGGCTTGCAAGTAACTCTTTACTGGAGGCTATCGTATATGCTTCCCGCTCTGCCAATAAAGCTGTTAATGAAATTGATCATATCAGTTTTTGTGAAAGTGTTCCTGAATGGAATGCCGAAGGTACTGTTCTTAACGAAGAAATGGTACTGATTACGCAAAGCCTTAAAGAGGTTCAGAGTGTCATGAACAATTATGTGGGCATTGTGAGGAGCGACTTAAGGCTTAAAAGGGCTTTCGACAGGCTTGGCTTGCTTTACAGGGAAACGGAGGCTTTATACGTGAAGTCTGTTTTATCTCCTAAGCTTTGTGAATTACGCAACGTCATCAGTGTCGCTTATCTGATCATTAAAATGGCAATGGCCAGAAAAGAAAGCCTGGGCTTGCATTTTAGCATTGATTATCCCATAAAAGAAGAATAATATGGCCCTCATTAAGTCAGTTAGGGGCTTTGACCCACGTTTTGGTAAGGATTGCTACCTTTCGGATAACGCTACTATTATTGGGGATGTGGTGATGGGCGATAATTGTAGCGTTTGGTTTCAGGCTGTTATCAGGGGTGATGTTCATTCCATCAGGATTGGAAACAGGGTCAATATCCAGGACGGGGCTATTATTCATTGTACCTTTGAAACAGCGCCTACCCATATTGGTAATAACGTAAGCATCGCCCACAGGGCCATTGTGCATGGCTGCACTATCCAGGATAATGTCCTTATTGGGATGGGGGCCATTGTTATGGATCATGCAGTTATTGGCGCTAACTCAATTATTGCTGCCGGGGCTGTTGTTCTTGAAAATACTATTGTTGAACCTGGAAGCGTATATGCAGGGGCTCCGGCTAAAAAAATAAAAGATGTATCTCAGGAAAATGCACAACATCTCCTCGAACGCATATCAAATAATTATATTAAATACGCCGCCTGGTATGACCAGGAACAATAAACAAAAAAAGCCTGGTTTTTAACCAGGCTTTTTTTGTTTACTTATGTTGAGGGATTCGATTAGTTAATCCCTAATTTTTTCTTAACCAATGGAAGGATGTCATCGGTTGGTTCTGAATAAAGCAATACCCCAAGGCTGCTGTCAAAGATATAGGTATAACCATTGGCTTTTGCTACTTCTTCAATCGCTTTTTTTGCCATTTCAATTAATGGATTAAAAAGCTCTGCTTCTTTTTTTTGGAGATCTGCCTGTGCAGATTCCTGAAATTCAACAATACGTTCCTGTAAGTTGGCCAATTCTTTCTGTTTTGCCTGGCGGATTAACTCAGAATAGGTTTTTTCATTCGCTAAAAAATCCTGATATTTTGTGTTGAATTCAGTTTGCATCGCAGTAAACTGTGCTTCCAGTTCTTTGGCATGATTTTCCAATTGTGTTTGAATGGTATCCCTGCCTGGCATTATTTTCATCAGTTCGTTAGAATCAATATGGCCTAATTTGGTTTTGCTTTGGGCAGAAACGCCGGTAGAAGCAATCACCAGCGAAAGAATTACAAATACTTTAAGAAGATTTTTCATGTGTTCAAATTTGTTTTATACACTTTGCTGATGAAGACCCTTATGTTGTCATTGACAATTTACTGGCATTCTGCAAGAGTTAATGGAACGGATTGGTTATTAATTAAATTGAGTGTGCAAAGATAATCAAATTAATCAAAAAAATGCAAGGCTGATAAAACACTTTATATTGTTTTGGCATCAGGTTTAAATTACTTCTTCTGTAATTATTTCCTGTATCCCATTTTATTAAGTATTTCATCACTCAGGTCAAACTTAACATCGGTATAAACCATGGTTACCCCGCCTGATTTATCAAATACAATGGCATAGCTCCCTTTTTCTGAAACCTCTTTGATGGCTTCATACATCTTGTCCTGAATGGGCTTTATCAACTCCTGGCGTTTTTTAAATAAATCACCATCCCTGCCAAAGCGTTGCTTTTGAAGGTCTTTTGCCTGCTTTTCTTTTGCTACTATGGCCTCTTCCCTTGTCTTTCTTACATCATCCGGCAGAAGCATTGATTCAGCCTGATAGTCCTTGTATAGCTTTTCAATCTCTGAAAACTGTGCTTCAATTTCTTTCTGCCATTGTATCGACATTTGATCCAGTTGCTTTTGGGCTGCCTGGTATTCCGGTATGTTTTCCAGAATATATTCTGAATCAATAAAGGCAAATTTCTGGGCTGATACACCTAAGGACATCAGCATTAATAGTCCTAATGATAAAATGATTTTTTTCATTGTTTGATTCCTCCAATTTATGAGTTTATACTATTGGCCTTTCTAATCAAAAAGTAAGCCAAAAACTCAACGTTTTGTTTTTTTGTCTTTAATCTATTGATTGACCAATTGAGAAGTGGAACTGTCCTTTATTGGCATCTGTTTGTCCTGGTATCTCATCAAATCCATAACCCCAGTCAAGACCCAGAAGCCCGAACATTGGCAGATAAACCCTTAGGCCAAAACCTGCCGAGCGTTTCACATCAAATGGATTGAATTCTTTAAAGCTCGACCATGCATTCCCTGCTTCAACAAAGCCCAACAGATAAATGGTTGCCATTGGGTTTAAGGAAACCGGGTACCTGAGTTCCATTGTGTATTTATTAAATATGGTACCTCCGATATAATTTGAAGAAGAACCTGAAAATGGAGTTAAGGAATAATCTTCGTATCCCCTGAGTGCTATAATTTCACGCCCATCCATCTGGTATCCGGTTAAGCCATCGCCCCCAAGGAAGAAGCGTTCAAAAGGTGAAATCCCAATTGACTTATTATACTGTCCTATCAATCCAAAACGGGTACGGGTGCTTAATACCAGGTCGCCCGCTATGCGTGTAAACCATGAGGTATTGAACTTCCACTTATGATATTCGAGCCACTTAAACTTTTCTTCTGTTGTTGCTTCCGAAAAATCTTTTCCCGAAATCAGGCTATAAGGGGGGGTAAGTTGCATTGAAAGCAATATTTCAGACCCGCCTCTTGGATAAATTGGGGCATCAATTGAATTACGCCCAAACGAAACATTGTATGAAATAATGTTGGATACGCCATTGTTATACAGCGAAGAAATCTGATAGTTCTTAACGCTGTATTGCTGATAACCTATTGATTGTTGTAAAAAGAAAAAGTCATCAGGCACAGTGAGGCGTTTGCTTAAGCCTGCTGAAAAACCGGTAATGTTAAACGATCCGAAAAGCTTGTCTTCTTTTGCGTAACCGTTATTATAATAAGAACGGTAAAAAGATAAACTTAATGAGTTTGGCCTTTTGCCTCCAAGCCAAGGCTCAACAAAGGATGCTGAGTATGAAAAATAACCTGAACCGTAGGTCTGTGCCCTTAATGAGAGTTTTTGCCCATCTCCTGAGGGTAGGGGACGGTAGGCTTCTTTTTTAAAGATATTGCGGATTGAGAAATTGTTAAATGTAACACCCAGGGTGCCGATAATACGTCCTGCACCCCAACCTCCTGATAATTCAATCTGGTCACTGGAAGTCTCTTCAACAATATATTCTATATCAACAGTTCCATCGGCTGGATTGGGCTTAGGATTGATACCAAGTTTCTCCTGGTCAAAATATCCCAGCGTTGCCAGCTCTCTCTGGCTTCTCATTATATCACTACGTGAGAATAGCTGCCCGGGACGGGTACGGATTTCACGCATTACAACATGGTCATTTGTTTTTGTGTTCCCTTTCAATATGACTTTGTTGATGCGGGCCTGCTGCCCTTCATAAAGACGTAGTTCAAGGTCGATAGAATCATTCTCAACCCTTACTTCTACAGGTGAGACATTAAAGAATAGATACCCATCGTCAAGATAAAGGGAACTTACATCCATCCCTTCGGTATTCATATATAGGTTTTTATCCAGAAGCTTCTGGTTGTATCTGTCTCCTTCTTTTATCCCCAATACCTGTGAGAGGATGTCGGATTCATATTTTGTGTTCCCAATCCATTTGATGTCCCGGTAATAATATGTGTTGCCCTCATCAATATAAAGGTCAATGTTGATACGGTTTTCTGCAACAAAATAAATGGAGTCTTTATAGATGATGGCATCCCTTTTCCCTTCTTCGTGATAACGGTCTATCACTCCTGCAAGGTCTTCGCGGTATAAATCCTGATTAAATTTGGATGATGAAAACAGAAAACGAAGCGACTTTGGCCGTGTTTTCTTCATTGATTTTTTTATCTTCCCATCCGATAGGCTCTCATTGCCATATATATTTATCTCTTTGATTTTTGTCCTGTAACCCTTATCAATGTTAAATTCAAGAATCACATTGTTCAACCTCACGGTATCTTTGGTTATAATTACACTTACACTTGGTTTTAAATAACCTTTGTCAATAAAATAGTTCTTGATTGAGTTTTCGGAGTTGATAATCATGTTATCATTTACAACATCACCTCTTACAATTTTTAACCTGTCGCGTAAGTTATCAGCATCTGTCTTTTTAACGCCTTCGAAAGAATAAAATGACAACCTTGGTTTTTCCTGTAATTCAATGTCCAGGAAAATCAGGTTGCCCTGAATGGAGGTAGCTGTTATTTTTACATTCTGAAAAAGACCTTGTTTCCAAAGGTTATCAATCGCTTTGGTGATATCTTCCCCGGGAACCATGATTTTTTTGCCCACTTCCAGTTGTGACACCATAAGCACAATATTATGGTCAAGATATTGAACCCCTGTAATGGTAATGCCCCCAATTTCATATTCCCTGGGATTGTTGTAATCTATTCGGATATCCTCCCGGGAAATAATTGTTTGTGATATTGAAAGCAAAGGGAGTGCTAACAGTGCTATTAAAATGAGAACATGTTTCATGTAGTCTGAAATTTTCATAAGTGGGCTTGTTGCCATATTTTTATTGTAAAACGTGTCAATGTTAGAAAAAAATACAATTGGGTGCCATAAAAAACTCTTAAACTATGTTAAGACGCTGTAATACAGCAGTAAAAATACTAAACTTTTCCAAATCTGCGGTTTCTTTTCTGGTAATCAAGTAGCGCTTCATAGAAATGGTCTTTCCTGAAATCAGGCCATAACAAAGGTGTGAAATAAAGCTCTGCATAAGCTATTTGCCATAGCAGGAAGTTCGATATCCTCATCTCTCCGCTTGTCCTTATTAATAAGTCCGGATCAGGATATGATGCTGTTTCCAGTTCATCTATTATTGATTGTTGGGTAATTTCTTCAGGCTCAATCAACCCATTTTTTACTTTTTGGGCTATCTGTGTCATCGCCTTTGTTAATTCCCACCGCGAACTATAGCTCAGTGATATTATAACAGTGAGTTTTGTATTGTGTTTTGTAAGTTCAACAGCTTCCATTAAACTTGCGTAACATTCATCCGGGAGTGATTTAAGGTCCCCGATGGCACGTAGTTGCACCCCGTTTTTATTAAGCGCTTCTGTTTCATTCCTAATGGCATTCACAAGAAGCTCCATAAGCGTATCTACTTCATTCTTTGGCCTGTCCCAGTTTTCTGTTGAGAAGGCATACAGGGTAAGGTAACGCACCCCAACTTCAGCTGCCGCTTCAATGGTTGCCCTTACAGCATCAATGGCATTCTGATGGCCAAAGACCCTTTCCTTCCCTCTTTGTTGTGCCCATCTTCCATTGCCATCCATTATCACAGCTACATGGGCAGGGAGCTTATTCGGGTCAATTTGATTTTTTAAATCCATTTTTATTTTTAATGAAAACTTTTATTACAATGCGGCACAAATTTCTCAAAATGTTTTGATATTTAAAAGAAATCCCTTCAAATTGATTAATTATATGTGGGGCAGGAATACTTTACCCTGTCTTTCAGCCGATAGGTCAGATATATCCCGGCAAATGAATACCAGTCTTTTGTCGAAGGGTTCCCTCTTTGATATGTTGCATTATTCCCCTGGTTGGTCAATGACCGGTCTGAAAGGATGCGGGCAACTTCGTTCATCTCTCCCATTGCCGATTGGCTTGGATAGGTAGTGCTTACATCATCCAGATAGTCTGTTGTGGTTGTCCGCATGCCCCATTCAAAACATAATGTCAACCTTTTGGTGAGGTTCATCTTATAGCCCATCCCAAATAAGATTGAAAATGCTGTTAATGAATATTTATCCCGGTCTGCCTGCGCTTCCGTCCCCTGACCTTCAGTGCCTAAGGGTTGCAGCCGGTACCATTCACCATCTATCTGCGCTTTGGGGTTAAATTTAAAAACGCCAAAACCTCCAAAGAGATAAGGTGTCTTTTTGTTTTTTTTATCTCCCGGCAAAAAAGGCTTGAAGTTTACCTCTAATTGACCTGATATCTCTGTGATGCTCGACTTAAAGCTTAAGTTCCTTTCGGCATTAAACTTTAATAGTGCATCATCGCCCTTCACATACCCTCTGAGGACATTTGCCCTTATTGAAACATGTTTGTCAAAGTTTAGCCGGTACAGGCCTCCGAATGCCGGCCTTGAAGACAGGAAAGGCATTATTGGGTTCAGGTCGCCCATATAAAATGAACCACCGCCAAAAACACCAAACTCATGCCTTTGTGCATCGGCCTTAATGCTGGTAAAGATTAGGATAACTGCTGTTATTACAGTTGATAGGAAGGATTTAAACAAAAAATTCATTGTCAAACAATATTTATTACCAGGTTGCTTTTGCATAAGAAACGGGGGAAAAAGCAAAATAGTATATGAAGTAATAAAAATTATCTGAATCTCCTTGTTCCATATGTCCTTCTTGCCTGAGGCATTTTAAAATGCATTGTTATCATTGAAAACACAAATGAATCTGTGTTATTTGGGTCCCCTCTTTGCTGGGATGGGGCTGTAACATTTGACCCCAATGTGTTGATTGTTGGATTGGCAAAGTATTCTGCCAAAGCAATATTTTGTGGGTTGGAGCTGTGAATAATGCTAAATACAGCCGGATCAACATAAGTTGTGCTCACATCATCAATATAGTCGGTAAATGTGGTGCGATATCCTACTTCTAATCCAATCCAAAGATTATCTGTGATGCCAAATGAAAAACCAATTCCGGCAGGGAATGTTAACTGAAAAGGGGAGTATTCTTTCCTTGTGGTAAAGTAACCCTGTCCTTCGGTTTTTAACTCACGGAGCTTATACCATCCATCTGCAGGTAGTTGGTCGGCAGGAACGGAGCCGTTATAATTGGCTGATTCAAAATAGGCCTCAGGATTATAGTAGAATCCTCCAACACCTAAAAACACATACGAATTGAACGAAAATCCAAAATTTGACCTTGAGCGTGTTAAACGCCTGTAACGTGCCCCTTCCCTTTGTGTCGAGAAAAAATAGTATTCTCCCTGAACAGAGAGTTCTGTGATTGTTGAACGGAAGTGGATGTTCCTGTTGTTCCTGAAAATCTCCTGCGTGTTTTTGTCATTGCCTGAGACATATCCAAAGGCAAGTGTCCCCCTGATAGCTACATCCTGTAAAAGCTTATACCTGAAACCAGCCATCAGTGATGGCCGCATGGCTGACAGGTCAAGGTCTTGCGGGCCATTTTTACCAATGTTGTTTGCTCCGCCAAGGTCTCCAAGAAAAGCTGTGGCTCCCATACTGAAGAAAATATGTTCACGGTCGCGTTTCCATCTTTGTCCGGATGCTGTTGCGCAAATCATCAAGAAGAAAATTAGAAGGGTAAGGCCGGATTTTCTCATAAGATTTTTTTTAAACTCTCAACGTGGTTTTTTATGATCCCTGAAAACTTGACGGATGCAAGGTCTTACATTGTTTTTATGATAAAAACCAAACCGAATGTAAAACATTACAAAAGCAAATTGTTAAAGCATTAATTTCCAAATGACAAAAATAATTAAAATTGCGATATGAAGCAAGTTTTAGAATAAAACAGGACTTTTTACCTGTTAATTTCTTTTATCAAGCCCCCAGGCAAGTTTATTCCTTATTGTTTTAAAGAAATTTGAGTTTTCCAGGCGAATCAGGTTGAAATAAAAATTGCCTTTTGTTATCGTTAGCTCAATAGACGTATCAAGGGGCTGTGCCCTGGAATCCAGATATACCAGGAATTCCTGTATCCTTCCTTCAACCTTTAGTTTTATGCTTGAGTTGTCGGGGACTACAATAGGCCGAACGGTAAGGTTATGTGACGAAATCGGAGTGATTACAAAGTTTTGGGATTCAGGTGCAATGATTGGCCCGCCACAGCTTAGAGAATACCCTGTTGAGCCGGTTGGCGTAGCAACAATGAGCCCATCTGCCCAATATGTGCTTAGATATTTTTCATTGATATAAGCACTTATTGTAATCATTGTTGAGTTATCTCTCTTCAATACGCTCAGTTCATTTAATGCAAAGTTAAACGGGCTGAACAATTGGGAGTTGGTGGAGAGCTGAAGCACCGAACGGGCTTCTGTTTCAAATTTTCTTTCAAGGATTGCCTGAATGGCCAGATGGATTTCTGATGTTGAAATGGCTGATAAAAAACCTAAGCGTCCGGTGTTTATTCCGAAAACTGGTATGCCCGAATCCCTTATTAACATAAGCGTATCGAGCAATGTGCCATCGCCCCCTATACTTATCAGGCAAAATGTGTCCTTATCAAGGTCTTCATGGTTGTTGAATAATAAGGGCTCTTTTACATACCTTACAAATGGGCTGATAAATTTATAAAAAGGCTCATGGATGAGTATGGTACAGTCCTTTTTCTCCAGCTCATTGATTAAAAACTGGATTTCATTGATGTAGTCATGATCAAAGGTCCTGCCAAAAAGTGCAATCTTCATCCGTAAATATTTTTAAGTTTAAGGTCGGGTGGAACTCTATGTTTGCTATTTAGTAAGGTGGCTGAGCTTGTCGAAGCCACCGTATGCAAATATGTTCGGTCCATCTTTTCTGTTTTATCTGGGGCTGTTTGCCTTTTATAACAAATCCAGCCTTTTTGAATCAAGCTTGATAAATACAAACAACATGATTGTAAAGCCCCATAGGGAAGAACCCCCATAGCTGAAAAATGGCAATGGGATCCCTATTACGGGCACCAGCCCGATGGTCATACCGATGTTGATCAGAAAATGCAGGAACAATATGGATGCAATGCTGTAGCCATAAACCCTGCTAAAATGCGATCGCTGTTTTTCCGATAATATGATTATCCTGACAAGCAATGTCATAAAAAGAAGGATTACTACAAGGCTCCCCATAAAACCCCACTCTTCACCTACTGTGCAAAAAATAAAATCCGTACCCTGTTCGGGCACAAAGTTAAATTTTGTCTGTGTCCCGTTTAAAAATCCTTTGCCCCAAAAGCCCCCTGATCCTATGGCTATTTTTGATTGGGCAAGGTTATATCCTGCTCCCTTGGCATCAACATTTTCACCTAACAATACGGTGATACGTTCTTTTTGATGGGGCTGGAGGAACTTTTCAAATGCGTAGTCAACCGAGTAAACATAAAACGACATGATTGCTGCAAGGATGATTAACTGTATCATGTCGGCCCTTCTCTTTCTCACAAAATACAATAAGACGGTTGAAACAACAACGATGCCCCCAATCACATAAAACTCATTCATCACAAGTGTCAGGACAAACAGCAATACTGCAACTAGGCCAAAAAGCAATAACCAGCCCGATAACAGGCCTTCGCGGTAAAGAACTAATGAAAATGCTGCAAATACCAATGCCGAACCTGTATCATTTTGTAAAAAGATAAATCCCATCGGGATTGCTATCATGATATAGGGAAGGATTTTTGTTTTCAAGCTTACGGCCCTCGTTTTCATACTGCTTACATATTTTGCAAGGGCCAGTGCAGTTACAAACTTTGAAAACTCTGCCGGCTGTATCCTTACAAAACCTATCTGAAACCATGATTTTGAAGCATTTACCTCGGTGCCAAATGCCAACACTGCTACCAACAAAAAGATGACTATCCCATAAAAGATATATGCAAAAGTTGTGAAGAATTTGGCATCAATGCTTAAAATCACAATGGCTAAGAGAAGCGATGTCATTATCCATATCAATTGCTTGCCATAGTTTTGGGATATATCAAGTATGTTCTGATGGCTCTCTGAATACTCTGCAGCATAAATATTCATCCATCCCAGAAAAATCATTGCCAGGTATAATAGCACCAAGGGCTTGTCAATTTTTTTCAGCAGGTCTTTTTGTGGACTCATGGGGATAACTATTTTTTAGGGGCTACATTCATTAGGTTTGCATCAAGTATCCGTTTTTCATACCATTCACGATTGACTTTCCCGGTGAGGTAACGTTCGATCATCAAACTGGCAACAGGTCCTGCCCAGGTGGCACCAAAGCCTGCATTTTCAATGATTACTGATATGGCTATTTTGGGGTCATCTTTTGGTGCAAAGGCTATAAATATCGAGTGGTCGGCCCCATGTGGGTTTTGAACCGTACCTGTTTTACCGCATATATTCAGGCTGTCGATGTTTGAGTAAGCCCCTGTACCTGCTTTCATTACCTGGTTCATGGCTTCGGCCATCAAATCAAAATGCTGCCGATCGACGGTTGTATATTTGGGAGTTGAAAACTTCTTGTTTATCGAATCGGGATGTTCAATGGCTTTAACAATATGAGGGGTGTAGTAATAACCCCTGTTGGCAACGATGGATACCAGATTGGCCAGTTGAAGTGGCGTTACGCCTATCTCTCCCTGCCCGATGGCTAAGGATATAACTGTCAGTGACTTCCAACGGTTCTTACCATGATAGCGGTCATAATATTCAGCCGTTGGTATGGAGCCGCTCAGCTCATAAGGCAAATCATTATTGAATACATTGCCAAATCCAAAACTTAAAACATGGTTGCGCCAGTTGTTAAAAGCACTTGTTATGTCTGGAAATTTTTTCCTATCCAAAAGACTCCTGAATACATTACAGGAATAAGCATTACAGGAATTCTGGATACTGCCTTTTACATCCAATGGCGATGCATGATTATGGCACCCTACCCTGATGCTCCCTGCAACATAACCTCCATGACAGCTATATCGGGTGGATGGTACTATAACACCTTCCTGTAGCCCTATTAAGGTATTCACTACTTTAAATGTACTCCCAGGGGGGTATTGGGCCATCAGGGCACGGTTGAACAATGGCTTTAAAGGATCAGTGCTTAGTATTGAATAGTTTGTGTTCCTTATCCTCCCAACAAGCAAACCCGGATCATAAGAAGGCGCACTTATTAGGGCCAATATCTCCCCTGTCTTGGGATCTATGGCTACTACACTCCCCTTTTTGTTCTGCATCAGTCGCTCACCATAGGCCTGAAGCTCTGCATCAAGGGTTGTATAGAGATTTTTACCGGCTACCGATGAAGTGTCGAACCTGCCTTTCTGAAAGGGGCCTATCTCCCGGTTTAAAACATCTACCATCACTATACGGACCCCTTTGCGACCTCTCAGCTCTTTTTCATAAGACTTCTCAATCCCGCTGATGCCTATGTAGTCGCCTGATTTATAATAGGGGTCTTTTTTTGTCATATCCGG
>CAYLYP010000044.1:0-25319 GCA_964387795.1 uncultured Bacteroidales bacterium | reverse complement strand
GTTATTGATAAAGATGGAAACCTTATTGATGAAATTTGTTTTCCAAACGATACAAGATTGTTTGACCTGATTGAAAACCCTGATAGTAACACTTATACCGGAATCTGCATTTCAGGCCCGGATTTCAGCTATATCACTTATGATAAACGCTTCAATAAGATAGGGCAACATACTGGCCTTGAATATCAACACTGTGCAAATTTATACTGGGTAAATGATACAACCTTACTAACAGTTGCAAAAAAAATCCTCTCGAAACGTATCATAGGTATTGAGTACAGGAATCAATACTTTGAAAAGATCCTTTGTAATGAACTTGAAGAAACAGAAAATATACATACTTATCCTGCATTTTATAAGAACTTCTTTTACCCTCAGGATGGTGCGTTTTTTTATGTTGCATCAACAAAAAATGCATTGCCTCATCCAAATATGGAACCAGCATGGATTACTTTAAGCAAAATAAACAAAGAAACCCTTGACTTTGAATGGGTGAAATATTACGGAGGCGGCAATTATTATTACCAGGTAATGACGATTGAGCAAGCAAGGGATGGTGGGATCTTTTTAACAGGCACAAGGGCTTATTTACAAAATGAAGAAAGGATTGAATCTGTTGTCATTATCAAAACAGATACAGAAGGGAATTTTCCTTTATCAATAGACAACCATCCCGCTGAAATGCAAAGTCAGTTTACTGTTTTCCCAAACCCTGGCCAGGATCTGAGAATTGAAGCTTCGGTTGAAGGAGCTTTACTGGAACTTTATAATCTTAACGGCCAACTAATACACACCCAGTCTTTAGGTTCAGGACTGAACAGCATCAACACTGACCAACTTCCTCCCGCAACTTACATTTACAGGATTAGCCTCAAAAACGACCTTATAGGTTCAGGAAAATGGGTAAAGATGTAATCATTTCATTTTCAAATTATCCCTAATTATAGAGTGCAAATCAGGTGATTTGGAACTAAATGTTGTTACATTATCTGGAGAGCTGGGGAAAGAAAAAGAGGTGAAAAAGCGTATAAAATGCATTGTATTACAATGACTTTTGGTAAAGTTAACTATACTTACGAGTATGGGTTTAGTTTCTAAATAATACCTGATTTCAATTAAAAATATCAGGGGAGATGTCTATCTCCCCTGAAAAATAACCAATAATGAAACCAATTTGCATGCAAATTCAAAATAGCCATCAATGAAATTATTAAACATGGATATTCATCTGGCCATTAACTAAAAAATATCAACCTATGAAAACAAAAATTATTTCTCTTTACATAATTCTTTTCTTTCTTTTGTGTGGCACCTTAGGATATGCTCAACAAACATTTTATTATGAATTCGACACTTCTCTGGCAATAGAATCGGGTAGAATGGCTTGCATTAAAAACCAAAATACTTTCTTTATAACAGGGAACCATTGTGATTCAATTGGAGCAATAGCTTATTATGGAGAGATCAACAATTCTGGACAGGCAATATATACAAAAAGCATTGAAAAACACTTGTTTTCTTCAATAATCACATTCAGCAACACTATATATTTGGTGGGCCTTTTTTATTCTGACAATAATGTTCTTGTTAATTATTCCATATTAAATCCTGACAAAAACCTAGAAACAATTAAAAACTACCAGGTGCCGGGAGAGAAAGGCATCATATCATTAAAAGCATTTTTAAACTCTCAAAATGAAATTGTTATTTACCTTTCCACATTCTTTGATATTAAAATACTGGTAATTGATATTTTCGGAAATATTATTACACAGCATTGCTACGATAATCATCTTACCTTTTACGACCTCATAGAGAACCCGGATAAAACCAGCTATACAGGATTATCTTTAACGGATCAATACAAATTCATTGTTTTTGACAAGAGCTTTGAAATTATGAACGAATACCCGGGAGAATACTATTTTTGGCTGAATAATTTTAAATGGATCAATGACAGCACTTTATTAAATATTGGAAAAACTCATGATGATTATATTGGGGTTGAAACCTTAGACAAAAATTTCAACCGGTTAAAATCACATGAGTTTGGTGCCATTGATACCGTGAACCACCCTGCTTTTTTTAAAGCTTTACTATGGCCTGATACCGGGAACAGTTTCTATATATTTACTACCAAGGGTGTTTCAACTTTTCATACTAGACCAGGCTGGCTTGGTCTTGCAAAGTTCAACAAGGAAAGCCTTGAACCTGAATGGATCAGGTATTTTGGCGGAAGTGATTTTTATTATCAGGCCCTGTCCATTGAACAATATGCAGATGATGGTATCCTCCTTCAAGCTACAAGGGCATATATTTATGACGAAGTCAGGAAGGAAGCCCTTGTTATTATCAAAACAGATACAGAAGGGAATTTTCCTTTATCAATAGACAACCATCCCGCTGAAATGCAAAGTCAGTTTACTGTTTTTCCAAACCCTGGCCAGGAACTGAGAATTGAAGCTTCGGTTGAAGGGGCTTTACTGGAACTTTATAATCTTAACGGCCAACTATTACACACCCAGTCATTAGGTTCAGGACTGAACAGTATCAACACTGACCAGCTTCCTCCCTCGACCTACATTTACAGGATTAGCCTCAAAAACGACCTTGTAGGTTCAGGAAAATGGGTGAAGATGAAATAAAACACATTCAATCCATTAGCAGCATAAAGAATATCGCAAAGATTTTTATTCGCTAAGCAGTCAATGTTTTGCAATTTTGATTTGTGTTTCAGTTTAATATTTATAATTTTATCCAAACGATTACCAACACAGACAATCAATGTGATTGTCTGTATGAGTAGTATTTAACCACTTAACAACAAGCAGGTTCCAGGATGAAAACAACAAGGTTTTTCTTAGCAACAGCCATAGTGCTATTCTTTTCACAAAATATTTTAGCACAAAAAGATGCTGTAGTAAAGCGGATTATTGAAATTGGCACAACAGACAATCAGACCATGCACCATCTCGATGTATTATCAAATCGCATCGGAGGCAGGGTAATAGGTTCTGATGCTTACATCAATGCCGAGACATGGGCAGCAGGAAAGTTTAAAGAATGGGGTATGCAGGTTGAGATGGACTATGTTGGTGAACTGCCCGTAGGCTTTAATAGGGGACCCTGGTTTGGAAAACTACTTGGCGAGAATGGGATGAACCTCCACTTTGCAACACCCTCCTATACATCAGGGACAAAAGGTGTTCAAACAGGACATGTCGTTTTAGAGCCCAAGACCCTTCAGGAGTTTGAAAGGATGAAAGGCCGCCTTAAAGGGGCTTACGTCCTGATTACAGGAAAAAATAACGGTTGGCCTATAGATTGGTCGGAAGACGGTGACCATAAACGTGACAGTATCATAGCCCTGAATGAAGAAATCAGGAAACAGAACAGGGAGATAGAAAAGGAAAACAAACAAAACGGAACCAATAAGCCCTTGCTTGAGCTTAAAGACGAACCTGCATTGTTTTACAGGGATATGGTGAAAGCAGGCATCATTGGTATCATCCAGGCATCAGCAACTCCAATACAGGCAATGTATGACCGTAAGAACCTTGAAAAAATGAGTTTTGAAAACCTGCCCACAATCCCTGATATCAAACTAGATGAACACCAATACGCTATTATTGAACAAATGGCACGGGAACGCAGGAATTTCTTTCTCGAATTTGATATCCGTAACCATTTTAAGCCGGGACCTGTTAAATATCATAATGTAATAGGTATCATCCCCGGAACCAAATATCCCAACGAATATGTAATTATGGGAGGACATCTTGATGCGTATGATGTGGCTACAGGAGGTGTTGATGATGGCTCTGGTGCAACACCTGCTATGGAAGCTGCAAGGCTAATCATGAAGGCAGGTGGCAAGCCTAAACGCACTATCCTTGTTTGTCTGTGGGCAGGGGAAGAGTTTGGATTGCTGGGATCTAAAAGCTGGGTAGAAAGAAATAAAGACAAGCTCCCCCGTATTTCTAATATGTTTAACAGGGATGGAGGCCCGCTGACACCTACAAGTATCTCTGTTACAGAAGCCATGTGGGACGACTTTGAAGACATCTGTAAACCCATTAATGATATTAACCCGGATTTCCCATTTGTATTAAAGAAACATAATCCGTTCCCTCAGCCCAAGGAACCCTTTGGAACAGATTCAGGTCCTTTTGCGGTGGAAGGGGTTCCTGTCATTACCTTTGGTCTGGAAGACAAAAAAGGCTACAACTTCAATTACAGGGAAATATGGCATACCGAACGCGATACTTATGATAAAAGCATAGCTGAATATCAGGAACACACAAGTATTGTTACAGCCATCGTTGTATATGGCCTGGCAAACCTTGACCACCTGCTTTCGCGTGAAGGATATTTTTTAGATAAATAAAGTGCCTGACAAAAAAACAGTAATCATTATTGGTAGCGGTCCTGCAGGCCTAATGGCAGCCTGGCAGCTTTCGACCCATTGTAATGTCCACCTTTTTGACAGGAATCACTCCCCGGGGCATAAATTCCTGATTGCTGGCAAAGGAGGATTGAATATTACAAACAGCCTTCCGTTGGATAAATTCATTGATCAATACACCCCTAAAGCCTTCATAGAGCATGCGCTTCGTGAGTTTACCCCCCGTGACTTATGCAACTGGCTCCTGGAACTAGGTATCCCTACATTTACAGGAACAAGTGGAAAAATATTTACAGATAAAACCCTAAGTCCTTCCAAGGTTTTAAAAACCATCTTCAATTCACTCACCGAAAGAGGGGTATTTTACCACCCCGGTCATGTTTTTGTTGACTATGATAATCATAGCTTTTTTTTTGATACAGAAGAAGGAAGAAAAGAAGTGCAGGCCGATATTGCTGTTTTGGCTTTAGGTGGGGCTTCCTGGCCTCAAACAGGGAGTAAAGGCGACTGGACAGAAATCCTGAACCAACATGGAATCGCCACTGTTACTTTTCAGGCTTCAAACTGTGGGATAAATATTAATTGGCCTGAACACATAAAACAATTCCATGAGGGCAAAGCACTAAAAAACATTGCTATTACAGCAGGCAGCAAAACAATAAAAGGAGAAGCAAACATTACCGCTTATGGCCTTGAAGGGAATGCTGTGTATCCACTTATTCCTGAAATTAGAAAATGCCTTTACGAAAAACAGGAATGCAATATTTACATCGATTTAAAGCCTGATAATACAATTCAGTCCATTGAAGATAAACTATCCAATTGTATAAACAAACCATCCTTTTATGCTGAAAAGCTACGACTCTCATCAACACAGCAATCAATCATAAAAGCCTATACCTTAAAGGAAGAAAACTTTTCCCGGGAAGGATATGCCAGATGTATTAAGAACATCAGCATTCCGGTAGTTTCATTACGTCCCATAGAAGAAGCCATATCAACAGCCGGAGGGGTTTCCCTGCATGAAATGAATCCGGATATGTCCTTAAAACGCCATCCCTATATTTTTGCAATTGGTGAAATGTGCGATTGGGATGCCCCAACAGGTGGGTTTCTCTTACAGGCTTGCTTCAGCACAGCATTTTTGGCCGCAAAAAGCATAAAAAGCATAATTGTTTAAAAAATACCTGTTCGGATTTGATAATAAAATGAGGTTCTCAAACAGAGATCCCATAGACTTTCTCATAAAGTATTTTTCTTATCCTGATAAAGTCTGTATGGTTTAATGGACTGCCAGAGGAAAACAGATACATAGGTATAAACGGCATTCCCTTTTGATATGGAGGCTGTGAATATTCAAAAGGCGCTTTATGAAAACCAAGGCGTTCGTAGAATTTTATCCTTGCCACAGCCAGCCCTGATATCTCCTTTTCTGTTTCAAGGACAATAGGGAACCCGGTAGTATTTTTCAAATAATCAATGGTTGTAGATCCGTAGCCCTGGTTTCGCAATTCATCAAGAACAGCAAAATGTTCAATGAACCAAAAATCAGGGAATTTCCATATAGAAATAAAACCAAGCAGAACCTCATCATCCAGGATTGCCTGAAAAGAATAAGCAGGCTCATTTTCAATAAGCATGAGCAAATTAGAATTTGCCCTGCGCTCTTCCTCAGGAAAAGCAGAGCCATAGAGTGTCAAAAGCGAAGAATATGGTTCCTGAAAGCTTTTTATGCTTTTGAGCGATAGCATTTTATTCAGATGTTTCTGAAGGCTTTCTTACATCCCAAAGCGAATAATCATTATACCTGTAAATATAAACCTTATGGTTCTCCCATCCATCCCCATCGCCAATCTTTTCAAAATAATAAGGCTGGGTATAATCATCAAAACTTAAACGTCCAAGACAATGATAAAATTTCGAACCATAAAGGTGCAAGGCATTTAAAAAATACATTCCAGCCTGAACGCCCCTAAACCCAAGCTCATCAGGTTCGGTTTTATATTTAGCCCTGAACGAACGTACAAAACTTTTAATATGTTTATCCCTGTAATCAATAAAATGATTGGTAAACAAATGCGTATTTAAGTTTTGTAGGTATTCAACTTCAATGTTTTCATATTGTGCCCAATCACTTACCCCAAAGAGCGTAATCTGATAACTATCATCCAATTGGTTAAGTTCCCTCACATAGTTTGAAACAAAAGCTTCTCCGGCAATAAGGGTGATAATTACATTTTGTCTGGCAGGGTCAAGGGCTTTCATAATCCCATCAATCCCTTTATCACGATAGACGACCTCCTTCACCCTGTTTTTCTGAAGATAAAAATCAAGAGAAGATGCAGGTTGTCCGTTTTGTTTTTGCTTTGCCAATATGATTGAATCATTCAGGATAAAGATATTCTTTGTGCGTTCACCAACCAGTCGGTCCTTAAAGAAATATCCGTCCACCTGGCTAAGATGAAGGCTATCACGGAAATACCGCAGGGAGTTTATTTGGAAGTTAAGAGAATCTTTAAAATCATTGAATAAATGAGATATACTTGTCTGTTGGTTATGAACGAGGATAATATTCTGATCATTATAGGTACAGGCAACATATCTTGCAAGATCAGCAAGCTGGGCATCCATTCCTGGATTTAACTGAAGCATTAAAGGCTGAGCTTTAAGGTAACTGCGATCAGGCAAAAGTGGAGATACGACAGGAATGTTCCTGTTCTTTGCAAATTCGCTAACCAAGGCAAGGTTTTCGGGAAAGAAAGGGCCAATGATAAGGTCAGCATTGTTTAGTTCCGGTTTTAATAATACCTTACGGGCATCTATTGTTTCAGTGCCTACATCAAAGACATGGATCTTAAAATTGCCCCCAATACTTTTCATTGAATCAACAGCCATGAGGAAGCCTTCATAAAACTGGATATAAGAAAGCGAAGGGTGATTTGCAGGAAGGCTGATCCCATGTCCGAGACTGTCAGCTTTGCTTAGATAAAAGGGTATAAGAAGGGCAATGTTATAACTGCTTTTCTTTTCCGGATTGTCACAATAGGAATGATTTACTATTTGAGTATGAACAGGGTTTTCACTAACAGGAGCCTGAACTGATAGCATTGGAGAAGGTGTATATGGCACAATAATTTCCTGCCCCACGCTTAGGGTTTCCCCAATTCCCTGATTTAATACTTTAATATGTTCAACTGTTGTATTATACTTCCTTGAAACAGAGAACAAGGTCTCACCTGCTTCCACAATATGCTTTGATTCCTGTTTGGCTTGTTGTTTACTGACCAAAGGGACACGTAAGACCTGTTTGTATTTCAAGCCATTTTCCTTTAAACCCGGATTAGCTTCATACAGTTGTTCCATACTTATCCCATATTGAAATGAAATGCCATAAACTGTTTCCTGGCGCTGGGCTTCATGAAATATGAATTCAGGTTTTTTATTGGACTCCTGAACAACCCCTTTAGCCGGGATCCGTATTCTTTGGTTGGTTTTTAATCCATACTTTAGTTCCGGATTGGCATCAAGGATTTCTTCAACACTCACTTCATAGACCTTGCTTATTGAATAAAGGGTTTGTTTTGCTATTGAAGTGTGTATATAGTATGGCTTCCCATCAAAATACTCGATGGTCTTGGAACGAACCACCTCAACTGGCTCCTGTGCCTGGAGCATCTCAGATGGAATCATCAATACCACGAAAAACAAACAGATCCAATACTTTTTATTCATGTAGCAAAGGGTTAAGAATATTTGCAAAATAATGATTTTTTGTCATTCATCTGAGCTATGCATACAAACTTTTCTTCAGGCATTTATCCTGAAGCATACAAAGCTAAGCCAGAACAATCAAATCAATTCAAAAACAATGTCCTTTACAAATCCCAATATCAAAAAAAACAATTGTTGTTTTATTCCCATTCGATGGTAGCAGGTGGTTTTGAGCTGATATCATAAACAACCCTGTTTACCCCTTTCACCCTGTTAATAATCTTATTGCTTACTTCAGCCAGAAAATCATAAGGCAAATGAGACCAGTCGGCAGTCATCCCGTCGGTGGAGTTAACAGCCCTAAGGCAAACCACATTCTCATAAGTGCGTTCATCGCCCATCACACCAACACTTTGAACAGGCAATAAAATAGCAGCAGCCTGCCATACCTGGTTATATAAGCCCCAGCTTTTCAATCCTTCAATAAAAACATCATCCACATCCTGAAGGATGCGAACCTTTTCGGCTGTAATATCTCCCAGTATCCGAATCCCTAAGCCAGGACCAGGGAAAGGATGTCGCCCCAGAAGGTCTTCGCTCATACTCATCGAACGTCCAACCCTCCTCACTTCATCTTTGAACAATGTATTCAGGGGCTCCACAATTTTAAGCTTCATAAAATCAGGCAATCCCCCAACGTTATGGTGGGATTTTATGGTTGCAGAAGGGCCTTTGACAGAAACAGATTCAATTACATCAGGATAAATCGTTCCCTGGGCAAGCCATTTTACATCACTAATCAGATGTGCTTCATGGTCAAAGACATCAATAAACGTTTTGCCAATTATTTTTCTTTTTTGTTCAGGTTCAGATATGCCTTTAAGGTTTTCAAGGAACCTGTCCCCTGCCCTCACACCTTTTACATTAAGTCCCATATGCTTATATGAATCAAGGACTTTTTCAAATTCATTTTTCCTTAACAGGCCATTATCAACAAAAATACAATGAAGGTTAGGGCCAATTGCTTTATGCAATAAAAGGGCAGCAACACTTGAATCAACGCCACCTGAGAGGCCAAGTACTACTTTATCGTTGCCAAGCTTAGTTCTAAGAGCCTCAACTGTAGAAGAAACAAAAGATTCCGGAGTCCAGCTTCCAGCGCATTTGCATATTCCCAAAACAAAAGAGCGGAGGATTTCCATACCTTCAGTACTATGGTACACTTCAGGATGGAATTGCAGCCCAAAGGTGTTTTCCCCTTCAATGGCATAAGCAGCAACATTTACATCACGTGTGCCGGCCATGATTTTAAAATCTGCAGGCAATGAAGTAATTGTATCCCCATGCGACATCCATACCTGGGTATTATCCGAAAGATTTTGCATCAAAGGATAATTGCGATGTATGCTGGCCAGGTTTGCCCTGCCATATTCCCTGGTTTCAGATGCTTCAACCTGTCCTCCCCCTTCAAGGGCAAGCAACTGGGCACCATAACAAACCCCAAGCAGTGGGTATTTCCCCCTGAAACGCTTCAGGTCTATCCTGGGTGAGCCTTCCTGACGCACACTATATGGGCTGCCCGAAAGAATTACCCCTTTCAGGTTCTCAAGCCTTTCAGGAATATGGTTAAACGGGTGTATCTCACAATACACATTGAGCTCACGCACACGGCGGGCTATTAATTGGGTATATTGCGACCCAAAATCGAGTATGAGGATGGTTTCTTGCATTTGACAAAATTAACAATACTATCTGAAACTTAAAGCGGTTTTTTCAGGATGGTTTTGTATTTTTGTTTGTTTTAATATTTCTTCCTTTAATGATGCAAATTTCCGAAAATTTAAAAAACATCCTTCATTCTTTACCTGAAAAAGTAAAACTTATTGCCGTCTCCAAGAACCATAGTGTTTCAGAGATATCAGAAGCCTATCAGGCCGGGCAAAAAGTATTTGGTGAGAATAAAGTTCAGGAGTTGATGGAAAAAGTTGACAAGCTGCCCTCCGATATTGAATGGCACCTTATCGGGCACCTGCAAACAAACAAAGTTAAATATATTGCACCTGTTGTCAATTGGATCCATTCGGTTGATAGTTTTAAGCTTTTGAAAACGATAAATAACGAAGCATTAAAACACAACAGGCATATAGACTGTTTGATTCAAATGTATATTGCCTCTGAAGAAACAAAATTCGGCCTATCACTCCCTGAAGCTAAAGAATTGCTATTGAATCCCGAAACCTCCACTTTTACAAATATACGTATCAGGGGACTTATGGGTATGGCTTCTTTCACTGATGACAAAAATCAGGTAAGAAATGAATTCGCTTCCCTCCGTAATTATTTCAATGAACTTAAACAGGGCTTTTTCCCTAACAATCCTTTATTTTCAGAAATCTCAATGGGCATGAGCGATGATTACCCAATTGCTATTGAACAGGGCAGCACTATGGTACGCATTGGAACTGCCATCTTTGGACAAAGGGTTTATTAATATTTGCTGATGACAATTCATTTACTTTTTCAGCAGACCCTGTTAATGCCCTGATTCATTATCAAATAAACTTTTACATTGTTATTCTCTTACAATAATTACTTTGTAATTGATATTTTATCATCTTTATCTGATTTTTTATATACGATATTAGACTAATAAAATCTTTATTTATTGAGATTTTTTTATCAAAGTAATGCTTATATCTAACTGTTATCAAACTATTTAGCACATTATCTACCATGTACATATATAGTAATAATAATAAACTAAAGAAACTTTTTACCTGTTTATAGTTTCCTAAGTTTTTTATTAATACATTTACACTTTCAAAAAACAATTCAAAGTGGAGGATTTAATAAAAAGAATTTCAGAGCTGTACATGAAATATGGCATCCGAAGTGTTACAATGGATGACCTTGCCAGGGAATTGGCTATTTCAAAAAAAACACTATATCAGCACTTTAAAGATAAGGAAGAAGTGGTTGAAAAAGTGATGGACTATCATGATGAACAGCAACACAAACACATAGAATCATTTTTCGATCCCAGGAACGATTCCTACAATGCCATAGATCAATTAATAGAGCTCAGTCGTTTTTTGGCAAGGCATCTGAGCGATGTAAACCATTCACTCACCTATGATTTACAAAAGTATTATCCTGCAATATGGCAAAAAACAACCCAAACAAAAAGGGATTACATTTCCAGAAACCTTATTAAAAACATGGAAATAGGCATACAACAAGGCATATACAGTTCAGACCTGAACATTGAAATCATTGCCAAAGCTTATGTTCAGAGGATGGAAATGTCAGCAAATGACAATTTTCTTTTTGATGGGACATACTCCTACCAGGAGGTATTTAAAACGCTTTTCATATACCATATCAGAGGCATTGCAAACGAAAAAGGGCGCGAATATTTACAATCGCAAATGAATAGGTACGAACTTGCCTATAAAAGTTCAGAAGACCTAAAAAGCGACACTCTGTCAAAATGACACCTTACTAAACCAAGCCACACCTCCTCA
Source organism: uncultured Bacteroidales bacterium (assembly GCA_964387795.1). Taxonomy (GTDB): domain Bacteria; phylum Bacteroidota; class Bacteroidia; order Bacteroidales; family UBA7960; genus CAYLYP01. The sequence continues at coordinate 13,679 of CAYLYP010000044.1, read as the reverse complement.
CCTTTGTATTTAAAGGCATTGAAAATAAAATAAAATCATTATAAAATGAAAAAAAAGGCCTTTTCAAAAACATTTTATCAAAATCTGACACTCTCACTTACCTGCATTGCATTTATTTGTATGCCAGAAGTATATGGGCAAAGTGCTGACACCCTCCTCTTAAGCATTGACAGTGCCCGTTCGATGGCCATTGAGTATAACTTTCAGGTTAAAAATGCCAATAAAGATTTTGAGATATCTCAAAAAAAGATTTGGGAAACAATAGCCATAGGACTACCCCAGATAAGTGCCTCAGCTTCATTCCAATACAATATTGACATCATGGCCCAGTTGTTGCCTGCCAAATACTTTGGAGGACCGGAGGGTGAACTGATGGAAATAAAGTTTGGCACAGAATATAATGTAAATGGGGCGGTTAAGGTATCGCAGCTTCTCTTTGACGGGGGATATATCGTAGGATTACAGGCCGCAAAGATATATAGCGAACTGGCGCTTAACAATATTGAAAAAACCGAAACTACAGTTAAAAATATGGTAAGCAGGACTTATTTTGCTGCACGGATGTTTCGTGAGAACAGGGATATTACGATTGAAAACCTCAATAATATCAAAAAAACACTCTTAGAAACAGAGCAACAATACAAAGCAGGCTTTGCTGATGAGATTAAACTTGACCAATTGAGGCTTACCGAAGCCAACCTTAGCAATGCACTTTTAAACCTTGACCGACAGGTACTGCTGACCGAACAACTTTTAAAATTCCAGATAGGCATTGACCTTGCGCAACCCATTATTCTTACAAATTCCCTTGAAAACCTTATGGATGGCTTATTGCTGGAGAACCTGCTGGTAAAAGAATTTGTTGCAGATAACCATATCGACATGCGCTTGATAAAGACCCAGGAAGAGCTTAAGATACTCTCGTTACGAAGGGAAAAGGCTTCGCTCATACCCAGTATGTCAGCCTTCTTTTCCCATCAGCAAAGCGCACTAAGAAATGAATTTAATTTTGGTGAACAATGGAAACCCTGGTATCCAACCACTATGGTCGGCGTTTCACTCAATATTCCCATTTTTAGCAGTGGCATGAGGATGGCAAAGGTAAGCCAGGCGAAGCTGGAAGTAGAAAAAGTAAACAATCTGAGGTTACAAACTGAGCAATCCTTACAACTTGACGTCATCAACATAAAAGCTGAACTTCAAACAGCTTATGAAAAATATGAAGTAGAAAAAGGCAATATGGAACTTGCAAAAAAAATCCTTCGCCATACTGAAGCAAAATTCAACAGTGGAATGGCTTCCAGTATGGAACTAACACAAGCCAATGACCAATTGCTCAAAGCACAGTCGAATTATTTCTCTGCAATTTTTAATGTGCTCGATGCCTATAAAAAACTTGAAACAGCATTAGGTGTTTCAAATAAATAAACAAAAGAAAAATCATCAAAAAAAAAATACAGCTAAGATGAAACAAACATGTTTGCAAATAAAAAACAATCACCGGGATTAATTGGATTAGCAAACAAAGAGTTCCATTTTAAGCATAACAAAAAAATATCCACAGATGAAAAAAATCCTATTCATACTTTTGATTGTAATGTTTGCAGGATGCAACAAAGAGAGCAATCCAGATACTATCAGGAAAGAGATTTCAAAAAAGCGCGAACAAATTGGTCTTCTTAACCAGGAAATTGCAACTTTAGAGGGGCAATTGGCCACTATGGGAGTGGATTTGAATGAAAATGCACGACAGGCAGTTTCTATTCAGGAACTTAAGCCTTCAGGATTCGATCATTCTATTAAGGTGAACGGGATTGTTGAAGCAGTTAATCAGGCATACATAAGCCCCGAAATCAATGGACAGATCGAAAAAGTCTTTGTAAAAAAAGGCCAAAGGGTTGAAGCCGGGCAAGCGCTTATTAAGCTTAACACAACAATTACCGACAATTCTATCCTTGAAATAAAAACCTCACTTGATCTGGCTAAAGTGACTTATGAAAAACAAAAGGAACTTTGGGACCAGCAAATAGGTTCAGAGCTTCAATACTTACAGGCAAAAACCAACAAAGAGAGCCTTGAAGCCCGCTTAAAAACCCTTGAATCGCAGCGGAACATGGCAGTTATCAAAGCCCCTTTCAGTGGAATAATTGATGATATCATGGTTAAAGAAGGAGAGCTTGCAATGCCCGGACAAAAGGCAGTGCTTATTGTTAACCTTGCAAAACTTTATGTAAACTGTGAAATATCTGAAAGCTATCTTCCATTAATAAAAGAAGGCGATCAGGCTGTTATTACCTTTGCAACCTATCCCGATTTGGAAATAATATCACCTGTGATACGGGTCGGTAATGTTATTAATCCTGACAACCGGACATTTAAAGTCCAGTTTCTGATCAATAACCAGGGAGAAAAAATAAAACCAAATCTGGTGGCTTCTGTTTCTCTTAAAAGCTTTGAACAGGACGAAGCTATTTTAGTCCCATCCATTTTAATCAAGCAGGATGAAGGAGGGAGTTTTGTGTACCTGGCAGGACGTGAAGGAAATGAGATTATTGCAAGAAAACAATATGTGGACAGGGGCACTGTATCTGAAAGCAAAACTTTAATTACTAAAGGGCTAAAAACCGGTGATAGCTTAATTGTCCAGGGACATAACCAGATAACAGACAGAAAGATGATCAAGCTCGTTGATGCCAATGAGCTGATAGGATTGTCAGACAAATAAGCCCTTTAAGCAAAACAAAAAAATACATTGATATAAAATGGACCAATCAGATAAAACTCACAATATCAGGGAATCAAAAGCAATTGCAATGGCCCTGAAAAATAAGAATACAGTCTTATTGCTTGCTGTCATGCTTGGTATTTTTGGTTTGTTATCCTATTCAAGGCTCCCAAAAGAGCTTTTCCCCGATGTGGTTATCCCCACAGTACTCGTTAAAACCATATATCCCGGAAATCCCCCGGTTGACATGGAAAACCTGATTTCACGACCTCTCGAAAACGAAATCAACACCATTAATGGCATTAAAGCTTTACGATCTACATCTTCTCAGGACAACAGCGATATCATCGTTGAATTCAATACGGATGTGAACATTAAAGATGCATTACAGGACGTTAAAGATGCCGTTGACAGGGCCAAAAGCGACCTGCCTTCTGATTTGCCCGCCGACCCAATTGTTTTGGATGTTGACTTTTCCGAATTCCCAATTATCAACATAAACCTTTCGGGTGAGTTTTCATTGGCCGAACTTAAAAAGTATGCCGATTATCTTGAAGAAGAAATTGAAGCTATCCCTGAAATATCAAAAGTGGAGATTTCAGGAATAGAAGAAAGGGAAATAAGCATCGATGTTAACCCGCTTAGCATGGAAGCTTTAAAAATCAGTTTTGGTGATATTGAAAATGCTATTGCCTCAGAAAATATCTCTATTGCCGGAGGACAAATATTGCTTAACGATAAGACAAGATGGTCGGTTAGGACCACTGGCGAATTCAAAGATGTATCGGAGCTTGGGAATATCATCATCAAACAGGAGAACAACAATATCGTCTATTTAAAAGATATCGCGGCAATTAAAGATGGTTATGCAGAGCAAAAAAGCATCAGCCGTCTCAACAAACAAAGCGTTATCACATTACAGGTAATCAAGAAAGGTGGGGAAAACCTCTTATCTGCCACACAAAAGATTTTTAATATACTTGATGGGTCAAGGGAAAAAGGATTGATTCCTGATGATTTAAAAATCACAATTACAAATGATCAAAGTGAAGAAATAAGAAACCAGCTCGGCAACCTTGAAAACAATATCATCTCTGCTGTCATATTGGTAGTGCTGATATTATACCTGTTCCTGGGTTTGAAGAATGCACTTTTTGTGGGAATTTCAATCCCCCTGTCAATGATCATGTCATTTGTTGTCTTTGGATTGGCAGATATACAAATCAACATGATAGTATTGTTTTCTTTAATCATGGCACTGGGTATGCTTGTAGATAATGCCATCGTAGTGGTTGACAACATATTCAGGTTTATTCAAAATGGCCATAGTGTCTTTGATGCAGCCAAACTTGCCACCAGTGAAATTGCCATGCCCATTATTGCTTCAACAGCCACTACACTTGCAGCTTTTCTTCCGCTTGCTTTTTGGGAAGGCATGGTTGGTGAGTTCATGAAATACATGCCAATAACATTGATTATTGTTTTAACATCGTCCCTTGTTGTGGCGTTGTTGTTCGTTCCCGTATTCAGCTATATTTTTTATCATGAAAAACAAGACAAAAAGAAGAACAATAAACTCAATCAAAAAACCAAGCTTATCATCATTGGGATTTGTTTACTTATTGCTTGCATCTTCTATATTTTTAAATTAAATATCTGGGGAAATATATTTTTGATTGGCTCCATTTTATATGCCTTCGGTCAATTTGCGTTGGCTCCCCTGGGCAGGGTGTTTGAGAATAAAGTGCTTCCCTATTTGGAATCGACTTACGAACGTGCAATACGTTTCTCGCTTAAAGGGCGAAACCCCATATTTTTTATACTTGGGACCGTTGCATTTTTAATCATATCAATTACATTTTACTTTTCCCAACAGCCAAAAGTGAACTTTTTCCCTGTTAATGAACCAAAATACATTAATGTCATTGCCGAATTGCCAGTTGGCACTGACCTTATGGCAACAGATTCAGCAATGAAGGTTATTGAAGCACGGGTTGATAAAGTCATAGCGCCCTATAGGTCTATTGTGAAATCAGTTCAATCAACCGTTGGAAAAGGGGCTATTGGAGAAAACCAGACAAAGATTGGTGACTCTCCAAACAAAGGAAGGATAACAATCACTTTTATTCCTTTTAAAGAACGGGAAGGGATTAAAACAAGTGATATCATGAGCGAGATAAGCCAATCGCTCATTGGAAAATATCCCGGTATTAATTTCAATATTGAAAAAAACTCCCAGGGCCCTCCTTCTGGAAAAGCAATAAATATTGAAGTCAGTGGAAAAGACCTTCAACAATTAATAAAGATTACCCAGGACATCCAAAGCCTGATAGAAAATGCCAGGATTGATGGCATTGAAGGCCTGAAATCAGACCTGAACACAGATAAACCCGATATTATTATTCGCATCGACAGGGACAAGGCAAGGCGCTTTGGGCTTTCAACCCGTCAGATTGCAGGCACAATACGCACAGCACTGTTTGGAAAGGAAGTATCAAACTTCAAGGTAGGTGAAGATAAATATCCCATCATGCTTCGTCTAAAACCTGAATATCGAAATAACATTACTGCCCTGATAGACCAGAAAATTACTTTCAGGAACATGGCAACAGGAAGAGTAATGCAAATACCCATTTCTGCCATTGCCAATGTTGAAAACAATAAATCTTTTGACGCCATAAAACGTATTGACTTAAAAAGGGCAGTCACTATCAGCTCGAATATCAGGCCAGGGTTCAATGCTACATCCATCAACAACCAAATAAAACAGGTACTGGCTTCCTACACAATTCCTGATGGATACCAGATGGAGTTTACCGGAGAGCAAAAAGAACAACAGGATTCAATGTTCTTTCTTGTAATAGCTCTTCTTATTGCTGTTTCATTAATTGCACTCATACTTGTAACACAGTTCAACTCTGTTGTAAAACCTTTAATCATCATTGCCAGTGTGGTTTTTAGCACTGCAGGGGTATTCCTGGGACTTGCACTGTTCAATATGAGCTTTGTGATCATCATGACCGGAATAGGCATCGTGGCCCTGGCTGGTGTTGTTGTAAACAATGCCATTGTACTTATTGATTACTCAGACTATCTGCGCTTACAAAAAAGAATAGAACTTGGAGGCTCTGAAAAAACCTTTTTGCCGGATAGTGATACTGCCAAATGCCTTGAAACAGCAGGCAAGACAAGGTTCCGCCCGGTTATCCTTACTGCAGTTACTACTGTACTAGGCCTTATACCATTGGCCATAGGCCTGAATTTTGACTTTGTTTCCTTAATAACTGACCTGAACCCTCAGATCTATTTTGGTGGGGATAATGCAATTTATTGGGGTCCTTTGTCATGGACAATTATCTTTGGATTAACGGTTGCAACCTTCCTCACATTAATAATTGTTCCTTGTATGTATTTTGTATTATCAAAGGTAAAAAATCGTTTCAGGGCATAAAACCCTGCTTAGGACAGTAAACTATCTCTCCTACTGTCCGGGTGTTTTTATTTTTTATGGGGATGGCGGGGGCTGTATTCAGCTCCTGCTTTTTTTTATTATCCCCATTGATGTTCTATAATGATTATCTGTAAATTACATTCTCCCAACAACTCATTCATTCAATCATTAACAAGGCTTCTATATTAAAACACCTCTTTTGATCCATATCAGGTTAAGGGTTGAGGCGGGGTTGAGCCGGGGTTGAGGCGGGGTTGAGCTGGGTTTGAACCGGGTTAAACCCGCCTCAACCCCGCTTTAAAACCGCTTTAAGTCCGGCTCAACCTATACCATGATAAGAGATGGGCATAGACATAAAGAGAACAACAACAAAGGCAGCAGCTAAGGATTTTAGCTTTTAAAAGAAAGATTTATGGCTTGTTGCCTAAACCCGGAAGTTCCTTTACTGGTCTGCTTTGGAAGCAAATTTATTTAAGGCGGGGGGCCTTTTCTGAAGGTTCAAAGGGATACCGGAAAGCTCACGGATAACTACTGAAGCACATTGACAACCAAATACAGCCGGCATGTATGAAACAGTACCCACAGTAGTTTTCTTATTCTGCTCTCCCACCACCTCAATGCAGGAACCTTCGACAGGAAGTTCAGGGGAAAAAACAGCAAGGAAGTGGGGCTTTGCGTTAAGCTTTGGGAGCCTTTTTCGAAGCATCCGGGCTAAAGGACAATTGTAGGTTTGCGAAAACTCTGCTACCCGAACCTGTGCCGGATCAAATTTTCCACCTGCACCCATGCTGCTTACAACAGGCAGTCCGTTTTCAAGGGCCTGGTGTATCAGAAAAATCTTTGGTGAAAGGGTATCAATAGCATCCACTACATAATCGAAACGATGGGAAAGAATATCAACTGTTATCTGGTCTTTCAGGAAAATATTCAGGGATTGTATTTCAAGCTCGGGATTAATCTCAAGGAGCCTGGCTTTCATAATTTCAGATTTTGGTTGCCCAAGCGTGCTCTTTAAAGCCAGGAGCTGCCGGTTTAGATTTGAGGGATTGACAACATCTGAATCAACAATAGTGATTTTTCCAATACCAGCCCTAACCAGCATTTCTGCTGCATACGCCCCTACCCCACCCAGACCTGCAACAAGGATATGGGCATTATGCAATTTTTCAGTTTTGTCTTTACCAAGCAACAGTCGTGTGCGTTCCTGCCAGATTTCACGGTTCATGTATTACAGGGTTTCGTTTGAAAACAGTTTTGAAATTTTGATTTAGTTGGGCTAGTAAATCAGTTGTTGGGGTGTTTTTTAATTCTGCAGCCCTGTTTGTTATCTGTTGGATGCTAAGGTTAGATTCATCCGTTTCAAGAAACAAAGCAGTCCCGGGAATCATTTCAAAGGCCTTATACACCTTTGTTTGAGGCCTGAACAGAAAATGCCCTACTGATAAATAACACCCATGCCTGATGAGTTCCTGTGCCAGTTGAATGTTCCCATTAAAGGCATGAAAAACCCAGGGAGAATTAAAAGCATTTTCTTTTCGGATCAAAAGCAAATCAACATAAGATTTCACACAATGGATAATCATAGGAAACTGGTTTCTTTCAGCCCATTGTGCCTGATATAAAAATACACGCTTCTGGATTTCCATAGATACGGCCGACAATTTATCGAGCCCTGCTTCACCAACAGCCAAAAAACCTTGTTGTTTATAACAATGATCCAAAAAACCAACAACCTCATTTTCGGAAGGACAACTTAAAGGGTTGATGTACCAGGGATGAAAGCCGGCTGAAAAAAATACATTTTTCGGGGATTCATTCAAAACACCATTATCTGCCATGATATTCAATACAGAAACGACCCCGGGATCATCCTCCTGATGGGTGTGAACATTAATAAACGGATATTTTTTCTGAGGAACCATCTTTTTTTATACAAAAATACATTATCAGGTAAAGTCAGGAAACTCAATCCGTAAAAATTTGTGTATTTTTGGTTAAATAAAATATGAAAAAAGTATGGTTTTTGTAATAAAGGGATTTTAAAGCCCGGTTTTATTACAAATGACCGGCAACAGGCCTTACAGACAGTGTAAACCAAATAAATGCAGAACGTATGAACCGACTGTTACTCACCTTACTGGTTCTTTTCATTTCAGACTTTGCTATCGGACAGGTGCCGATACTTTTTAATGAAAGCAAAAGAGAAAACTTTGAAGTAAAAATGACAAATGGAGGCGATGCAAGCCAACAGCTTGCCAACTGGATGATAAAAGAAATGTCATTGGGCATGCACCACCAACCTGGAAACAGGTCATATATCTTTGCTTTTGAACAGTCAATCAGGTTAACCCGTGAGAACAATAAGCTATTGGCAACTGTTGAGCTAAGCAAATTTCTCACCGAAGGGTTTAACAGCTTTAAAGGTTTTGATATGACAGAAGCATTAATACCTGCGAAAGTACAAATCTTTGGTAAGTATGTTGCTTCACCGTCAAAACAGATTAGTGTTCAAAGCAATTTGGTTCCCCTGAATCCTGAAAAGACGAAATTTAGCTTTGAGATACCTGATACGCTGACAGGGCAACAGCTTAAGTTCATTGTAAACGATAAGAAGTTCATTTTTGATCAGACAAACAGATCCAGGTTTAATGAGCGGATCAGGCTTATCAATGAGTATTATGATGCAGACGCACAACTGATTTCAATGATAAGGGATTTACATCAGATAGACCCTGATGATGCAGAGCTTGTTTTTAAGAACGATGAGACTATAAAGCAAATGCAAGGCTTTATGATGGACCTTGACAGAAAGAATTTTGACCGGAAGTTAAACCTTGAGTTCAATGATCCGGTAGAATTAAAAAGGCGCATGAGGGAAACCAGCAACAGGCTCCAGCAAAAATCTGACCGTATTGCTGAAACGATTGCCCATTTACATGAGATATGGTTTGAAAGAGGCTTGAGCCTGAGGAGATTGGGAAACAGAAGTGCTGCAAGAGAGATGTTTAACAGATCGCTGGACGTAAACAACCAGTTTGCCCCGGCTGTTTATCAGCTTGCATTGCTTGAGCTTGAAGAAGGATATACCAATGAAAGTGCAAAACTATTAACAGGCTTGTTCAGGCTTCCTTATATTGATTCTGAAACAAAAAACATGAGCATCGAACTGGCGTATGAATTGATGAGTTTTCAGATTAAAGAAGCAGATGCCCTTATTTTGCAATATAAATATCAGGATGCCATTGCAATACTAAACAGCACATCATCTTTTTGCAATTCAATCCGTGAGGTAATATGTGATGACAGGATTTACAGAAGCCTTGGCAGGGCGCATAATGCCTATTATTCACAAATACTATCAGAAGGCCAGGATATGATTGATCGTCGTAGTTATGATAATGCCGAGAATCTGGCCAGGGAAGCAATGGAATATCAGAACGCACAATCAGAGTGGGTTCAGGATAATTCAAAAGCCCTATCATTACTTACTCAGGCAAAAAATGGGCAATATCAGCAAAATATTGCAGAGGGCATTCGTCGCCTGGAGCAAAAGCAATATCAAAATGCCTTTGATGCCCTTGATAAGGCCTGGAGGATTGAAAATGAATACGCGGTTCAAAAAGATTCAAGGTTATGGGGTAAACTCAGGGAGGCAAAAAAACCTTTGTTATCATCAGACATGGAACGTGCTTCTCAACTTGTAGCCTCCAACAACCTTCCGGGGGCCAACCAGATTGTAAGCAGGGTTAGCGAAGAAGTAAACTATTATGAGTTTAGCAACGATAAGGCAATAATGCAACACTTAAATGATTTACGGAGTAGTATTATGAGCCGCCATTGCCAGAATGTCCAGCAGGAGTTTGAATCCTATTTTCGCCAGGCAAATGACCAGATTATGCAACTTCGTTTTGTTGAGGCTGAAAACATGTTCACAAAAGCTTTTAACCTGGCATCAACAAATTCGGAATGCATGATTGACATCAGCAAAGCCCAACAAAGGCGGAATGAGGTCTTGCCGGCAATAAGTTACCAAAGCCTCATCAATGAAACAGAGAGTTTGATAGGGCGCAACAGAAATGAGGATGCAGTGAACAAATATATGGAAGCCCAATCATACTTTAACCGCTTCTCGGTAGAAAAGTACAGACTGTCGCACCTTCATATTGCTGACTATGCAAAACAAAAGACAACAAATTTTATGCTTCAGGTATCACAAACCCTTTGTAATGAAAATGACCTGGACAACTCTCTTTCTTTATTAAATCAGCTTGAAATAAGAAAAGTAAGCAAAAAGACTACCCGTTCGTTACAGGAAAGCCTGGGTTATAAACTTGCCATCAGGGACAAACAAAACGGGATTACTACAAAACCAAAAACCCAGGTGCTTCAATACACACAAGACAAGAGTTATTACAAATACCTTAGGAAAGCATACCTAAAGCAAATGAAATAAAGCTTTCATTTGAGTATTGTAATAGATTTTAATACAGTTAAAACGCAAAAGGGAGTGCATGATAATCATACACTCCCTTTTGCTATTTAATGAATCTATAAAGCAACATGGGCTTTCTCACCCGGAAGGGTAAAAATAAACACTGAACCTTTGTTTTCTTCTGATTCAACGCGTATCTGTCCTCCCATCAGTTCTATCATGTCTTTAACTAAAACCAAACCAAGACCAGTTCCTTTTTCATTGCTTGTGCCCCTTGTTGATTGTTTCTGGCCCAATTGAAACAGCTTGTCAATCCGGTCTTTTGCTATCCCTGTCCCATGGTCGGTCACTGAGACTTCAACCTGGTTATTATCAATCTTATGGGCGAAAACATCGATACTTTGATTTGGAAAACTAAATTTCACTGCATTGCTGATCAGGTTTCTGAGTATTGTCAACAACATATTCCTATCAGCATAAGCATATAAGCGGCCTTCAATCTGAACATGAATCCCTATTTCCTTAAGCTTGGCACTATTTTCAAGTACATCCTTCACTTCTTGTACCAATTCGCAAACGTTAACATTAGAAGCCTGAACGACCATTTTTCCTGTTTGCAAACGAGCCCAGCTAAGCATGTTTTCGAGGAGGCTGAAAAGATTTTGGGCAGTACGGTGTGTAAGTGTTAAATAATCGCGCAATTCTTCTTTTTCAAGATTATCCATGTCCTGCACCATCAGGTCGGTAAGGCCTACCAGGCCCAGGAAAGGGCTTCGTAAATCGTGGGTAATAATAGAAAAGAATTTGTCCTTTGTCTTATTGCTTTCAGCAATAATTTCATTTGCTTTTACAAGCATATTATTGGCTGCTTCAAGTTTAAGGGCAATACGTTTTTTCTGTCTGTATTTAATAATAAACAAAGAACTTGTAAGCAACATTATAATTCCAAAAGCAGTAAGTCCATAAGTGAGTGTTTTTTGTTTAACAAGGACAAGTTCCTGAATTTCAGCATTTTTCTTTAGAAGTTCAATTTCCTGTTGTTTGACCCCGGTCATAAACTTCATTTCAAGTTCTTTGGTAGCACTGATATTCTTTTGAACAGATATACTATCATTAATGGTTGTATGGAGCCTGGAATAGAAATAAGCTTTCTCAAAATTGCCCATTTTTGCATAGGTTTCATGTAAAAGCCTATAAGCATTTGCTTGTTGGTGGAAATACTTGTTTTCACTTGCAATACGAGAGGCTTCTTCGAGATAATATACTGCCTTTTCAGGTTTTCCTGTTAGCAGGTAAACATTTCCGAGCTGATTAAGACAAGCATTGCGAAGGTGGGCATCCTCAGTCTTTAATGAGAGTTTATATGCTCTTTCAAAATAGGATAAAGCGGGTTCAGCGTTTTCTTCATTTAAAAACATTTCGCCCATATTATTGAGCATTAAAGCCATTCCGGAATAATCTGAAAGCTTTTCATACTGATCGTAAGCGATACTGAAGCTTTTTATAGCTTGTTTGAAATCGTTTTTATGCCTGTATGCAATTCCAAGATTTCCATTTGTAGCTGCAACACCGGCAACAGAACCATTCTGGCGAGCAATATCAAGGGCCCTGAGCATAAGGTCAATAGCATTGTCAAAGCTTCCCATCTCAATATAAACCCCGCTCAGATTGTTAAGGGATTGATAAATCCCTTCCCAATTATTTAATTTTTGTTGTATATCAAGCGATTTCTCAAAATTATCCAATGCCTTTTCATACATAAGCCTTCTGACAAAAATAATCCCTTTATTGTTCAGAATTTGAGCTTTACCAGGCAAATCATTGGCCAATGAATAGAGGTCTTCTGCAAGTTGACAATATTCAAGTGCTTTTTCAAAATTACCTGCTTTAGAGAATACATTTCCGATTACACTTAACACCTTTGCTTTTTCAATAACCCATGTCCCTTTTTCCTCAAGGAGGGATGTATCATTGATCATTTCAAGGGTAGATAAGGCAAGGTTTAAATACTCGAGCGCCTTTTCCGAGTTTCCTGAAACATTATAAATAATTCCATTATATCTGTATGACCTAGATAGAAGCAACTGAATATTTTCAACAGACCCATCGCTTCTATCGGTGTTATTTTTCAACCATTCAATTGCCATTTCTTCAGCCCTGGAGTAATGCTCCTGGGCTTTTTCAGGCATTGAATGCTCGTATGTATCCCCAATCTTTAATTCATCAACTATTGCTTTTTTTTCCTTAATGTATTGCTCCTGGTCATTTTCAAAAAACTCAACAGAAGCTGAGCTTCCATATAATTTATTTACTTCAGGATTAACTATAAGACATAAAAATGCAGCAATAATGCTTCCATTATGTATTAAACCAAAACTCATTTCCCTTTATTGTTATCATATTAAAAAACATCCAATACTTTCCTTCCATTGATATAACGGAGGACAAAAATAGAAAAAAAAAACCTGATTATCCAAATGGTTTAATAGTTAATACTCATAAAATAGTTATTCAATAGTAAAAATGAGCTATTAACCCTTTATCATTAAAGCAGTCCGGGATATTCTTGTTATTTAAATACAGGTTACAATCACCTGCTTATTGTTTTTTTATGCTAAGAAAGTATTCTCTTATATCAAACTGGGTAAAAGAATAATCAAGTGCCGACATCCCTTCCTTATCCTTAACATCCATATCAGCACCTTTCTCAACAAGATATTTAGACATTTCCATGTTACCTTCAAGGACAGCTTTCATTAGAGGAGTAACACCAGCGTTGTTTTGGGCATTAACATTGGCACCAAGGTCTATCAAAAGTTTAGCAGCAGGTATCCTTGGCCTGAATGAATGGATCATCAGGGCAGTATTTCCTTCCTTATCGCGGGCTTCCATATCAGCCCCTGCCTTAACTAATAGTTTAATATTTTCGAGATTGGAACCTTGTTCCATTGCTCTCATAATAGCAGTATAACCTTCCCTGTCTTTTGTATTTGGATTTGCCCCGGCTTCAATAAGAACTGCAAGGGCAGTAGGGTTTCCACTGTTCACTGCAATCATTAAGGCAGAAGCGC
>CAYLYP010000043.1:0-26483 GCA_964387795.1 uncultured Bacteroidales bacterium | reverse complement strand
ATGGATAGGTCACGGTATTACCAAGGATATACCAAGGTCTTATCAGGTTCAGTATTGTCCATGTGGATAGTGGGGAAGGTATGGATTTGTCCTGAGAATGGGCAGGGTTTGGATCCAGTCTTCTGATTATTAATGTATTGTAGAGACGCACGGCTGTGCGTCTCCTGGACGTAATATGGATGTTTTGGCGCTGTGCGTCTCTTGCGAATATGGGAGACGCACGTCCGTGCGTCTCTACGGGCCGATTCAAAGACAATTACAATTAATGCCAGGTCATTGGCATGATTATCGGTATTGAAAATTATGAAAACAAACATAATATCAGGGTGTTATCAAGCTTTAAGGAATATTTAATATTGGCATACAGAAAAGGGTATAATCCCGATTGCCGTCACGTTTCATTTACATATCCATTATAGACTATCTTAAAGATATATTCACACAAAAGCATAACTTTTGGTGAATATAATAATCAAAAGTCATTATCTTTGAAGAAAAAACAATGTACACAAGATTTCTTAGTGAAAGGATAATGAATCGTATCGATTCAGGAAAAGCTATTGTTGTAATCGGACCACGACAAGTAGGAAAAACAACCCTTATTGAATCAATCCTTGAATCAAAAGATTATCTGCTACTTGATGGAGATGACCCAAAAACCCGAACTTTGCTGACAGAACCGAATACTGAACAGATTAGGGCAATTTTGGGGAAACATAAGTATGTGTTTATTGATGAAGCTCAAAGGATTGAAGGAATAGGACTTACCATGAAAATAATAACTGATAGGTTTAAAAACGTTCAATTATTTGCAAGTGGCTCATCGTCTTTTGACTTGTCAAATAAAATCAATGAACCTTTAACGGGTAGAAAATGGCAATATCAGTTATTCCCAATTTCATGGGAGGAATATGAAAACCACCACGGATTTTTACACGCAGAGCAGAACCTTGAGAATAGATTACTATATGGGTTCTACCCTGATGTATTAAATAACGTGGGAGACGAAGTTAGTATCTTACGGAATTTAGTAAACAGCTATTTGTACAAAGACATTCTTTCATACGCAGACATACGAAAGCCGGAAGTCTTAGACAAGCTTGTTCAGGCATTAGCCCTTCAGATTGGAAGTGAAGTTAACTACTCAGAATTAGCCCAAATTGTAAACGTTGATAAAAATACAGTCAGCAAATACATTGACATTTTAGAAAAAGCTTTTATTATTTTTAAACTGGGCAGCTTTAGCCGAAACATCAGGAATGAAATTAAAACAAATAAGAAGATATATTTTTATGATAACGGCATAAGAAATATGGTAATTGGAAATTTTAATCCAATAGAGTTAAGGATTGACAAAGGTGCCCTTTGGGAGAATTTTCTTATCTCAGAAAGGATTAAGCAGATTGAGTATAAACAAAGTCTTGCGCATACCTATTTCTGGAGAACAAAACAACAACAGGAAGTTGATTTTGTAGAGGAAAATGGAGGGAAAATTTTTGGTTTTGAGTTTAAGTGGCAAAAAAAGAATAATCAAAAATTACCAAAATCATTCTCTGAAACTTATAAGGCAGATACAAAGATTATTGATAGAGAAAACTTTAGGGAATTTGTGAGAATTGAATAATCCCTGCTCCTAATCAAGCAAATGCCTCACCAGCCTTAACCTATAAGGGAGCCTCTCAAACTTCCTTAGTTGTGAGTCTTGAACAGGGTGGTTTATTGAGATATAAGGATTTTATTGACGCTTTGATGCAGATGAATTGATTGATTTTAGTGGGTATTTGTATTTAAAGCTCATATGAAAAGGGTCTGGTTTTTACAAAGCGGTTACCTTTGGTAGTAAAACATTTTCTGTTAAAACATTATTTTTATCGCTTTTTTGATATTTTTGTGGGGGGGAGAACAGTGAATAAAATCCCTAAGGTTAGTTACGGTATTGCAAACATTTGATTGTGATGCAGCATTTGGCATAAATGAATTAAATTAAAAATACTATTAAAAGCAATATGATGGTTCCTTCAAGTCGAATATATATCATCTTGGGCAAATAACCCAAATCCGTAAATCGTAAAATCAATTTTTTCAGAATTCAATAAGCTATGAACACAGGTGATATACTCATATACCAAAACTCAGAAGACAACATAAATACTGTCACCTTTAATCGGCACTATTTCCATATTAGCTTAAGAAATTTTAGAGTTGTCTTAAAAATTGTATATCAGCCCCATACAGCCACATTAACAATTATTTTCAATAAAATATTTGTCAATTCAAAAAACTGCTATACCTTTATTACCAATAATACCTGCCACGCTTCCCACTTGAATAGCGCACCCGGGCAGGTTTTCGCTTTTATAGGCTATCGGTTTTCAAAGTTTTAAATACCAATGCCTATGCACTACTGTAAGCCCCCCATTTCATTTCAGCAACAAGTAAACAAGCTCAAAGCTCGTGGTTTGCAATTTGACAGTGAACCTAGCGCTATGTTGCATCTTTCCAATATCAGCTATTACAGGTTGCGTGCATACACCTATCCATTTCAGGATAACACCAACCCCAGCCATCCATTTAATGTTATGGTTACATTTGAGGAAATAATAAATTTATACCAGTTCGACCGTAAATTGAGCCAGTTATTATTTAACGCTTTAGAGAAAATTGAAATCGCATTGCGCACACAAATTATTCACCAGTGGGCAATGACAAATGGCAGCCATTGGCATACTGTTCAGGCACTATACCGTGATCCGGTTAAGTTTGACAACCAAATAAAAAGCTTGCAAAACGAAATCGACCGTAGCCACGAAACCTTTATTGAACATTATCAAAACACCTATACCAACCCCTCGGAACCTCCATCATGGATGAGTTTAGAGGTTAGTAGTTTTGGTTTGTTATCACAAATATTCAGCAACCTTAAGAAAGGTGATGAAAAAAAAGCAGTAGCCTTACACTTTGGTTTAAATGATATTACAATACTTGAAAATTGGATGCACTGTTTTAGCAACATCCGCAATATTTGTGCTCATCATGGCAGGTTATGGAACCGTAGGTTTACGGCACATATAAAAGTGCCCTCTAATCCACAATACTTATTCATTTCAAATAAAAGAGTATATCCATACAAACTTTATGCAGCTATTTGTTGCATTCAATATATGCTTAACTCAATCGTTCCTGCAAATGGTTTTAAAATCAATTTGGTTGAATTAATGAAAAATTGTCCATTGGCACAAGAAAAAGAAATGGGCTTCCCGAACGATTGGAAAACAGAGCCTTTTTGGAAATAAATCAATTGCTTTAATATGAACACAGGTGATATACTCATATACCAAAACTCAGAAGGCAACATTAAAATTGATGTCCGCCTCGAAGAAGAAACCGTTTGGCTAACACAGGCTCAAATGGGAATGCTTTTTAATAAGGACAAACGAACAATATCCGAACATATCAGTAATATTTTTAAAGAACACGAACTGAAAGAAAATTCAGTTGTCCGGAAATTCCGGACAACTGCAAACGATGGTAAAACCTACGATGTAAACCATTACAACCTTGATGTTATTATTTCCGTTGGTTATCGGGTAAAATCACAACAAGGTACACAGTTCCGTATTTGGGCAACCCAAAGGCTTAAAGAATACATTGTAAAAGGCTTTACACTAAACGATGAGCGTTTCAAGTCGGGTAATTCAATGAATTACTTTACCGAACTACAGGAGCGTATCAGGGAGATACGGATTTCGGAACGTTTCTTTTATCAAAAGATTAAAGACATATACAAAACCAGCATTGATTACGATGCTAACGATGAAAAAACCATTCAGTTCTTTAAAGTGGTACAAAACAAGCTGCTTTGGGCAATAAGCCAACAAACAATTGATAAATAAGCCATCAAATGGCTTTGAACAAGTCTGAGGAAGAATATGAAAAATTCAAAGAAGAACAAAAGATATTATCAAAAGAAGCGAGTTTGAAAGAGATTGAGGAAGATATTATTAAATTGAAAGAAATAACCTAAAAGCATGACTATTGGTGAATATAATAATCAAAAGTCATTGTTTTTAGATAAGAACAATACACATCATACAAGAATCGGTGACTTAGTTTAACAAGTAAATGACACCAAATTTAAACTACTTACAACAAGCAATGGTTGCCAAAAAGATGCATTTCTCTTTATTTTTTTTTATCTTTGTAAAAAGCCAGACCAATGAATATAGAAGCAAGAAAACTCGTCTTAATTGAAGAATTCCTTAGAATAAGCGATGAAAACCTTATCGCAAAGTTAGAATTATTTATTAGGCAAGAAAAGAAATCCATTAGGGAAAGAAACCTAAAACCTATGCATAAGGATGAGTTTCTTGAAATGATAGAACAAGCCAGGCAAGACAGCGAAGAAGGCAGGGTAATTTCTCATAGTGAATTAAAAAAGAGAATCAAAACATGGAAATAATGATTGAGTGGTCAGAACTTTCAACAAGACAACTCAAAGACATATTTGATTATTACTCAACAGAAGCCAATACCAGGATTGCAAGAAAAATAGTTAATCGGATATACGACAGGGTAACAATACTAGAGAAAAATCCACTCGCAGGCCCAAAAGAACCGTTATTGGAAAATCATCCCGAAGGATACCGTTTTCTAGTTGAAACTAATTATAAGATAATTTACTGGCAAAAAGACAATCTTATTACAATATCAACAGTCTTTGACTGTAGGCAGAATCCAGAAAAGATAAAAATATAATAGTCAGCCTATAACAAATAGGGCTTCATGGTCTTGCTACACCATAGTATATTATTCAAAGGAATTAGCAAATGCGAATAACCCAAGCCTTAACTACTTCCTGCAAGCTAGCACTATTGATTTTAGAAGGTTGGTAATGGATTATTAAAGACGAGAATAGAGGTTAAGATAAAGACTTTTTAGCAAATCATAAAAAATCAGGAGGCAATTTATAGGTATAAAACGAAAAAAAAGCCGAATTTCCCTGAGTTTTAAAAATAAGAATCCATCCTAATTTTGTCTACAGACATTAAGTATTGTTGCAATCTGATAATTTAAAAAAGCACTTATGGATGAAACATAAATCCTTGTTATTTTTGTATCTTTATGTGTAAGTAGAAAATACGATGATTTTTACCGACACAAAGAAAAAAGGTTGAACCCTATAAAGAAATAAAAGAAACAAAGGTTTATGCTCAATTATCCTGCAAAAATCCTGATTGCTTTTGGGCAGGCAGTAGATGACAATGAGAAATTCATGATGTGGCTTGCACATAATGGGTATCCCGAATTGGCAGCCCTGGCCGGGGCAATACATACGAGCCAGGATGCTTTTGATTGGCTGATGAGGCATAAATACCCTCATTATGCAGCATTAAGCAAAGCTGTTTATGGTGAAAAGGATGCTATGGACTGGCTTAAGAAAAATAAATTTGAGTTTCTTGTAAAGCTAGCCGATGCCTCGATGGACGACAAAGATGCCATAAAGTGGTTTGAAGACAATAATCTTCAGATATTTCAGATTCTTAGCAAAAAGATTGGATTTTTTGTTGACAATAAAAAAACAGATTTTAACGATTATCACAAAATGCATTTTTAACATGAGTTTCACTTATTCGTATCCCCGACCATGTGTTACCTCCGACATTGTAATCTTTTCCCCTGAATCAGAGGGTCTTGAGGTGTTGCTTATCCAAAGAAAAAACGAGCCTTATGCTCAATGCTGGGCTTTACCTGGTGGTTTTCTTGATATGGACGAAACCATAGAGCAATGCGCAAAAAGAGAACTAAAAGAAGAGACCAGCCTTGAAGATGTGCAATTATTTCAGTTAAAGGTTTATAGTGCAGTCCATCGCGATCCACGTCAGCGCACGGTATCAGTAGCCTTTTGGGGTGTAGCCGATAAATCGGAAGCATGTATCAAAGCTGGTGATGATGCAATCACTGCACAGTGGTTCCATCTTGAAAAACTGCCTAAGCTTGCTTTTGACCATAACAAAATCATTGAAGATGCAGTTCATAAATTTTTAGAAGAGATGGCAAAGACCGGAGCCTGAAAATTTTAGAAACAGATTTTTTTTATCTCAAAGCAATACTGGATAAAAGCAAAAAGTATTAATTTCGGGAAATGAAGTTTTTTAACACAAAAGCCTCATTTCCCATTTGTTTTTTTCACAAATAGTCAATGAATTTTCCTTTTTAAATGATATGAAATTCCCAAAGCAAACTAAACAAACTATGTTTGCCGGTATAGACATCGGCGGGTCAGCAATCAAATGTGGATTGTTTAACCTGGAAGGCGATTGCTTAGAAACCAACAGGATAGCACTTGATAAAACCAAACAAGCTGAAGAAGGATTAGAAAAGGTAATTGCCACTATTGAGCAATGGAAAAAACAATATGACAATTACCATTTACAATCAGTTGGCATAGGGATTCCCGGCATAATAGACCAAACAAAAGGATGTGTTATTGATTCGGGGAATTTAAAGAACTGGATAGGTTTTCCTGTCAGGCAGTTTGTTAGTGAAAGCTTAGGGGTTGAAGTTTGTTTCGACAATGATGCCAACATGGCTGCCTATGGAGAGTATTTGGCCGGAGCAGGACAGGGAGGGAACTCGATGGCCCTCATCATATTGGGAACTGGAGTAGGCTCAGCATTTGTAATTGATGGAAGAATTTTTGAGATGAATGGTTTTAGCCCTGAGCTGGGTCATACTATAGTTGATTATAATGGCTACATGTGCGATTGTGGGCGCAAAGGCTGCCTTGAGACTTTTATCAGCATAAACGGCCTTAAAAAGACCCTCTCAACCATATTAAAAGAGGCAAAAGCCAATGAAGAAACAGAAAAACGTTATAAGCAATATAGTCCTGAAGAACTATCAGAACTAGCTGCACAAAGTGATGCTATTGCAATAAAGACCTATAAGCTGGCTGGTAATGTATTAGGTATAGCCATTGCAAACCTGCTCAACCTGATGAGGTTTGACCGTATTGTTATTGCAGGTGGCATATCCAATGCCTGGGAAGGTTTCTATTGCGCCGTCAACGATACAGTGGCTCATTACACCTTTGATTATCATGCAGACAGGATAAGTATCAGTAAAGCTTCATTGGGCGATAAGGCAGGTATGATAGGAGCCGGACTGGCAGCCATAAAAAAATATATTCCATAAAAAAAGCCCCTTTCAGGGGCTTTTTTTTAAGGTTTTTCAGTATAGTCTTTTTCGCTCATCAGGGAGCCTTTTTCAAATACCATTTCTTTTAGCTTTTTACCATCCGGGCCATAAACTACCCACTTACCATGGCGCGTTCCGTTGAGGTAAGCCCCCTTCTCTGATACTTTCCCATTTTGGAAATAACTTACAAACTTCCCTTCATTCCGATTGGCTTTAAAACCCTGCTCCCTGTATTTCTTTCCATAAATATCATAAAAGACCCATTTGCCTTCCTTGTTCCCATCAATAAAAGCCCCACTTTCCATTATCCTTCCACTTTCATGATATTGAACCCATTTTCCGTTCAGCAGTCCATTTGAATAAACCCCTTCATTGCGTGTTTTTCCATTGCTATGCCAACTAATTGAAGGGCCATTCATCACGCCATTTACAAACTGGTTTGCATATTTCTTCTGGCCATTCTCATGCCATCCTTCCCACAGTCCTTCCATCACTCCCATGTTAAAGCTGCCTTTATCTTTCATCTGCCCGTTCTCATACCAACTCACCCATTCGCCATTTTCCTTGTTATTTGTGAAAGGGCCTTCGTGGCTCTTTGAACCATCGGTGTACCATACAGTCCACAATCCATCACGCTGGCCATTTTTCATCATGCCACTGCGAAGCTTTTCGCCCGAAACATAATAATAGGTCCACATTCCATGTTGCACACCTTCAACAAACCAACCTTCGCTACCCTTATTCCCGTTGAGATGATAAAAGACCCAAATGCTGTCCTGAAGGTCATTTATTGATTTGCCCTTCATTTCGGCATTCCCGTTTTCAAACCACCATTGGGCATAGCCATTGAGCATGTTTTTTTGGAAATAACCTTCAAATTCCCTATTTCCGTTTGCAAAAAACCTTTTTGAAAGGCCTTCAAGCATATCTGATTCAAAAAAGCTTTCTTCTTTGATTTTTCCATTTTCATGATAGAATTTCCAAAGGCCGGATTTCATTTTATCCTTCATCTGACCTATGGTTTCAGATTTCCCATCAGGGAACCATGTTTGGTAAGGCCCGTTCTCAATATTCATTTCAACCCTTTTCTTGCCATCTTCATACCACCATGTCCAAAGGCCAGTTCTTTCATTGGCCAGATAAGCACCTTCAAACCATTGCTGTCCACTCCTGAACCAGGCTTTCCAATTCCCTTCCCTTTTTTCGTCAAGGAGCTTTCCCTGTTCATAAAGCGCCCCATTGGGATAATATGAACTAAAGACCAAGTTATTATAATCATATTGGTGTGTTAAAACACCAAGGGTATCATAATATTGCCATATTCCCTGAGGGATGTCATTCTTATAAGAACCGGAGGAAGCTAAAATCTGATTCAGGTGATATCCTGACCATTTACCCTGTTTCCCGGCAGCATCAAAGCTTCCTTCTTCTTTCTTTTTACCTTTTTCATACCAGATAGTCAGTATTTTGTTCTGAAGGTCTTTTGAACGAAGCAGAACGCCTTGCGGATCATAATAATTCCATAATCCTTTTTGCAAGCCTCTTTCATATTCACCTTCCATGACCAGGTATCCATCCGGATGGAAAAACTTCCATTGCCCATGCCTGGCACCATCAATAAAAGCACCTTGCCCATTGAGCATACCTTCTTCAAGGTCAACGCTCACCTGTGCTGAAATTGGCAATGCAAAAGCAAGCAGGAGCATAAATAGCCCCTGGCCTAAGAAACTCTTTAGTTTTGTTTTGTCCATTTTAATTCTTTTTTCTTAAAGTATTTTTTCAAAGACTAAGCTGCTACAATTCAAGGCTCCGGGTATAATATCAAGCTTAATTTTCCCTGTCTATTGTAAACCTAACCAATTGGCGGAGGGATTCTTTTGAAGGGCTATCAGGAAAAGTATCCAAGATATCAAGCGCACGACCAAGGTATTCTTCCATCTTAGATGTAGCATATTCGATACCACCACTTTTATTAACCATCTCAATGACCTCATTAACCTTTTTCCTGTCCTTATTATGATTTTTCACAATATAAACAATCCTCTTCTTTTCAAGATAGGAGGATTTATTAAGTAAATAAATCAATGGCAGGGTCATTTTTTGTTCTTTGATATCAATACCGGTTGGTTTCCCGATAATCTTTCCATTGCGGGAATAATCGAAGAGGTCATCTTTTATTTGAAAAGCAATGCCAACGAGTTCACCAAACTGTTTCATTTTTTGAATAACCTCATCAGGGGCATCAACGGAAGCAGCACCACAGGCACAGCAGGAAGCAATAAGGGAGGCAGTTTTTTTTCGGATAATTTCAAAATACACATCTTCATGAATATCCAAAGACCTGGCTTTTTCGATTTGAAGCAATTCGCCTTCACTCATTTCCTTTACTGAATCGCTAACAATCCTAAGAAGCGTAAAATCATCATTTTGGAGAGCAAGTAATAAGCCCCTTGATAACAGATAATCGCCAACAAGAACAGAAATTTTGTTTTTCCAAAGGGCATTCAGAGAGAAAAAGCCCCTTCGCTCATTTGAATCATCAACCACATCATCATGAACAAGGGTGGCAGTATGTAAAAGTTCGATAAGACCAGCAGCCCGATATGATTTATCAGTAAGTTTTCCGCAAAGCTCAGCGCAAAAGAAAACAAACATTGGCCGGATCTGCTTCCCCTTTCGTTTGACAATATAACGGGTAATATTATCTAATAATGGCGCACTGCTTTTCATCGAAGCCCTGAAAATTATTTCAAAAGCATCAATATGATGTTTAATAGGAGCACTTATCTGTTTGATATCGGACATACAGTATTATATGGTTTTGTCAAAATTAGCAAATTTTACAGTAGAAAAGAAATACAAAGCTTTCAATTACAAAAACGATTATTTGTTCAGCATATTTCTGTTTCATAAGTCAATAATTTTTCCGGTTTGTAGATGGATGGTGCTCCATGTTTGGCATTTTAATTGGTATTCAGGTTCGCATGGGAACCAAGTTCAATTCATTGATGTCACTACTCTTTTCATTATATATCCAGAGACATTCAACGAGATTATTCAAATTCAAGGACTATGGTTTTCTTTTTATTATTTATTAAATGTTATTGAATCGTTTCTAACTTAGGCTTTCTCATACGAGATAAAGAATTTTGGGATATATGGGAGCTGATGAATAGTGGGCGTTATCACCTCCAAATAAGCCTTTCTCTTACACAAATTATTTTTAAATAATAAACAACTGATATAAAACAGGTTGCAATTCATTCTTTATTTTTTCTTTGACTTTTTATCCTTTTTCTTTTATATTTGTTTATACGCATAATGCTTTAAATATTGATTTACAACTAAATACAATATTTCTCGTAAATTTTTTAACCCTTTTTTCACTGCCGATGCAAAAAAAAATTGATTATGATAATATTACAATTTCGCAAAAATCTCATAAAATACTGGATAGTATCATAAATGAGCATCCTGATATCATACAACTCATCCGGGAATCGAAGAATGGCATTCAGGCGAAAGTCAAGGTGTCTCAGCTAGCATATAATTATTTATTAAACCGTCCGGATGCATTATCATTTTATGAAGATCAACAGAACAGCCGTTCAAAATTCGAGAAACTAACAACAAGGGACTTAGCAGCTATAAGGATCTTAGATTATGCTACACATACAGGATTAAAATTTAAGGATCAAAATCTCAGGGGGAATACAGTGACCTCAAATCCGTTTAAGATATTATGGATGGCACTAAAGAACGGGAAGGGAGGCGGAAAGGGCAGTTTCTTTTTAGATATGCTCCATTTGTTCAGGCTCTTTAAAGGGACAGAATTCTTTGAAAAACCTAAGCAGGAAGAAATAGAAAAGTGGATGGACAGGTATCCATCCGGATTAGAACCAGAGATACAAAAGCTAAGGCAGGAGAATAAGAAAAGGATACTTACCATCATCATAAAAAAAATAGATGAAGGGGTTTTAAAAAGCAAGTCATTTCAATTTGAAGAAGGCAAAAGTTTTGATGAAAAATACAAAACAGCATCAGACTGGTGGAATAATCATTTATTTCATTTAAAGTTTGCTATCCGTTCACCGGAATTACTAAATGAAATGCTTGACAATACCCTTGACGAAGAGACAATGGATGTTTTGAACAAAGCCCGTGAAGCAGGTATTCCATTTTTCATCAATCCCTATTATTTGTCGCTGCTAAATGTAAAAGAACCAGCGTTTGCAAAGGGCACCGATTTGGCAATCAGGTATTATATTCTTTACAGCAAGCAGCTTGTAGAAGAGTTTGGGCATATTGTAGCCTGGGAAAAGGAAGATATTGTGGAGCCTGGCAAACCCAATGCAGCAGGTTGGATTTTACCCACTAAGCACAATGTACACAGGAGATACCCTGAAGTGGCCATACTAATACCGGACACCATGGGCAGGGCATGTGGGGGCTTATGTGCAAGCTGCCAACGTATGTATGATTTTCAAAGAGGCAGGCTGAACTTTAATCTTGAAAAACTAAAACCTAAAGAAAGCTGGGATGAAGTTCTTGAAAAGCTTATGGGTTATTGGGAATATGACTCACAACTAAGGGACATCCTGATTACAGGTGGCGATGCATTAATGAGTGCCGACCAAACGCTTGAAAAAATACTGGAGGCTGTTTATCAGATGGCCATAAGGAAAAACAATGCCAATAAGAAAAGGGCAGAAGGAGAAAAGTATGCAGGTATCCTAAGAGTACGCCTTGGAACCCGTCTTCCGGTTTACTTACCACAGCGTATCACACCAGAGTTAATAAAGATACTGGCTGATTTTAAACAAAAAGCAAGCACTATTGGCATCCGGCAATTTGTAATCCAGACGCATTTTCAATCACCCATGGAAGTAAGCCCGGAAGCAGCTTTGGCAGTGAACCGGCTTATCTCAGCCGGTTGGATAGTAACAAACCAGTTGGTCTTTACATCAGCTGCTTCACGAAGAGGCCATTCGGTTAAGCTAAGGAAAGTTCTCAATGATATTGGGGTGATAAGCTATTATACTTTCTCTGTTAAAGGCTATATGGAGAACAGTTTTAAATTTGCAACCAATGCAAGGGCTGTACAGGAACAACAGGAAGAGAAGATTTCAGGGCGCATCCCGGAAAAATACCATAAGCGAATCCAATCATTATCAGACAATCCTGAAGACATTGTCAATCAGATAAACCAGATAAGGGATGAGTTAAAAATCCCATTCCTTGCCACTGACCGTAATGTCTTAAACTTACCCGGAGTGGGAAAAAGCATGACATTCAGGACTATTGGCATTACACGTTTTGGAAGACGAATTCTTGAATTCGACCATGACCACTCAAGGAACCATAGCCCGGCAATAAAGAAAATGGGGAAGATGATCATCATTGAATCCAAACCTGTAGGCCGGTACCTCAAACAGTTGGAAGATATGGGAGAAGATAAAAATGAATACCAATCCATTTGGGCATATTCAGCAGGCATCACTGAAAACAGGGCACCTATTTTTGAGTATCCGGAATATGGATACGAAATCACAAAACAGATTACGAATATTGGGAATGTAAGCAGACACAAAAAAAAGAGGGAGGAATAGATAATCCAATCCTCCCGTTTTAAACTCTTATCAGACCAAATTATTGTCTGTAAACTAATGCATTGATGTTCATCCCTGCCCCTACTGAAGCAAATATGAGTAAATCACCTTCGGTAATCTTATGACCCGGAATCTTTCCTTTTAAAACCATATCATAAAGGGTAGGCACTGTAGCTACTGAGCTATTGCCAAGTTCCCTGATATTCATTGGCATCATCTCTGCGATTTCCTTATTTATCCCACAAAGTTTGAAAAAACGTTTTACAATGGCTTCATCCATCTTTTCGTTGGCCTGATGGATAAGTATTTTATCAAGGTCAGTAGCAGGGATATTTGATTTATCAAGTGCTGCTTTCATTGCCTGAGGGACATTCATTACGGCGTATTCATAAACCCTGCGGCCATTCATTTTAATATAACGGACACGCGGGTCACTGCCCGGAATATTAGATTTGCCCATATTAAGATAATGAATCTCATCCATTGAATGGGTAACTGCAGCCGAAGACAAAATGCCATGCTGTGTATCCGATTCGCGTGCTTCAAGGATTACAGCTCCTGCCCCATCCGAAAAGATCATGGTGTCCCTGTCATACACATCCACCACCCTTGAGAGGGTTTCAGCCCCAATAATAAGGCAACGTTTTGCCATCCCGGAACGGATATAAGAATAAGCTTGTATCATCCCCTGTATCCAGCCAGGACATCCAAACAGTATATCATAGGCTACACAGTTTGGATTTTTTATTTTCAGGCGGTGTTTTATCCTGGCAGCCAAACTTGGTACTGCATCTGTTTGGATGGTATCTTTTAAGACATCACCAAAGTTATGAGCCAAAATGATGTAATCAAGCGTTTCGGGATCAATACCTGAATCGTCAATAGCTATTTGTGCAGCCAATGCACCAATTTCAGAACAGCTTTGTGATTCAGTCACCCAACGTCGTTCAGAAATCCCGGTAATGTCTTTAAACTTATTAATTACAATCTCTCCGGGGCTTTCAATTGTACTTTCATCCTTTTCGTAAAACTGTTGGTTTATAAAATCAACATTTTTTACAATAACAGGAGGGATATAACTACCCGTCCCGCTAATCACTGCATTAAGATACTTCATAAAAAAATATTTTTTTGACCTGACAACAGGAAATGCTTTTTGCTTTTTTTTGCATAAGTAACAAAGGTAGCTATTTATTATCCTTATAATGATTTTTTAATAGTCAATAATTCAAAATAAGTTTAATAAAAACACCCAATTATCTACTTATCAGATTAATTGTCTGATGATTGTATATTTAATAAATTCCATATTTCAAAGCTCACCCCAAGCATATTATCATCAGATTTATTAAAAAGAGGGCTAAAAGGAGTCCGTGATTGAATGCTTTTTTGGCTGAAGAAAAGCATGATATTAATGCCATATCCATCATCAAAGAAAAGGAAAGCTTTTAATTAATATGACAACATGGAGCCACCTAATATCTGAATATAATAAAATAAATCCTTTTCCACTTAATGAAAGGTTTGTTTTGTAGGTTTAAATTATAAATATAATAAAGGTGCATTATTTAATTTATATCTTTGCAGCCAATAAAAATCCTTAGTTTTTTGTTGTTTTAGCATTTATAAAGCATTACGTGTTTATTATTATTTCAACACCTCCGCTTCAGGTGAAATCATTAATCCCGAAAGCAGCGGCACTGAATACAAACCTTTTGCATTTTACCAACTTTCACTTTTCCCGATAATCCCCAACGTTTCATACAAATACTACTTCAATCAAAAAGCAAAAACTAAAAAACCACCCATTAAAGAACGACTAAAAAAGCTGCTTTATCATGAATAAAAATTTCGTTTTCGGGCTCTTAGCCACAATAATATTGCTTGGCACCCATACTTACAAAACCCAGGCACAGGAGTCATTTATTAAAGGCCGCTGGAATGTAAGAGTAAAAGGGGCTCCCCAATTAGACATCAAACAAAGAAGACACTACGCCTATCTGATGGTTGGACTTAACTATGGCTTCCACCCCAACCTTGAAGCCGGGTTGGATTTTGGATTTCAGAATGGAGATGTTGTAATAACTACAGATGGAACGTTTACAGGACAACCTCTTATCATAAAACAGATAAATTATCCTATTTACAACCTTCATTTAAACTACCACCTCTTTCCATATCTGGCACCGGGTAAAAACCTTCGCTTTGATGGGTATATAACAAGCCACCTGGGAGGTTCTTCTTACCCAGAACAATACTATGGTGGGGGATTTTTTATGAACTTCTTCTTGGGCACAGGCCTTTCCTGGTATTTCACCCGGCATGTAGGTTTAAATGTTGAGGCAGGAAGAACGTGGGGCTTGCAAAAGAACAGTATTGGCTTCAACAAGCTTATGGCAGGGCTTATTGTGAAATTCTAAATTCATAAATATCAAACAATCATTATGAAAAAATACATCTTTTTATCTTTACTTTTCTTTGCTCCAATCTTTTTATTTTCCCAGGAACCCTCTCCCCAGAAATCCTTTGGAGGCATACAAGTGGGTTTTTTTAACCAAAGCGGAGGCATCCTTTACTACCATGAACAAAAAATCAGTGATGATTTTTTCCTCAGAGCTGAAGGAGGCATATTAACAGGCTATGCTAATAAACACTTAACTCTTGGAACTGGCTTTGCTATTCAACCCCGGTGGTATTACAATACAGAAAAAAGACAGGCAATGGGGAAAAAAACAGCAGGTAATTCAGCAAATTATCTGGGTGTAAAAACATTTTTCTCATTCCCCAATAATTTATACTCCACCCCTAATCAGGTATCACTCATATTTCTCTCTGATTATGATAAAGCATTTAGGATATCAGCCGAATGGGGCATAAGAAGAAGGCCCTATAAAAGTTTTAATTGGGAATTGGGTGTTGGCCTTGGCTATACATATTTTTTTGTTCCAGAGATCAGGAAAAACGATCCTCCCCTTTTCATCAATCTAAATTTACGAGTGGGTTTCGACCTGTACTAAGCAGATGAATAAAAATATGGCACTAACAAAGCATTTCACAATCAGCCTGCTGCTCTTTGTTCTGATAGCAGCAGGTCATTACAAACCTGTAGCAGCCCAAAAGTATAGTGTTCACGGATACATCAGGGAGAAAAGCAGTTCCGAAAGCCTGCCCGGGGCTACAGTATCGCTTAGCGACCGCAGCAGGGGCACAGTAGCCAACAATTATGGCTACTTCAGCCTCATGCTCAAACAGGGGCAGGCACAGCTCATCGTTTCCTTTTCAGGCTATCAGTCACAGCAGCATACAATCCTCATCAAAAGCGACACCTTAATTAACTTTTACCTCGAGCCCATTACCCTGTCGGAAGTAGTTGTTAAGGCACAAAGAACCGATATGGCTGCAAAAGACCCCAATCGCACCATCCTAAGCATGCAACAAATAAAGCAAATACCCCCTTTTCTGGGTGAATATGATATCATGAAGGGGCTTGCTTTAACAGCAGGTATAAATACAGGCAGCGATGGCAGTTCGGGCATACATGTTCGTGGGGGCACTCCCGACCAAAACCTTGTGTTGCTTGATGGAGCCACAGTGTATAACAACAACCACCTGTTTGGATTTTTCTCAGTTTTTAACCCGGAAGCTATTCAAAGCGTTGAAATCATAAAGGGAGGCTTTCCTGCCCGATATGGAGGACGCTTGTCATCAGTGGTAAATGTCAGCATGAAAGAAGGCAACAAAGAGAGAATAAAGTCCAGTTTAAGTTTAGGACCATTAAGTTCACAATTTACAATCGATGGCCCTCTGAACAAAGGGAAATCAACCTTCATGTGGTCGATGCGCTCAGCCTATTTAAGCCTCATTTCACTTCCTTCCATGTATATGTACCGCTATCCAGGCACAGGGGTAAACAGATATTATAATTACTACCTGTATGATATGAATGCCAAGTTCAACCATTCCTTTTCTCCCAAACAAACACTCTATTTAAGTTTCTACGCAGGCCGGGATGTGTTTTTAAGAAAAGAACGTTGGGGAGGGGAAGAAACATCATCGAAGTTTGGATGGGGAAACAAAACTGCCAGTGCAAGATTTGTTGCAACACTATCGCCCCGTCTTTTCAGAGAAACAATGGTATCTGTAAATACTTTCGACTTCAACAATTCAGCGCTTATTAGTAACCAGGACACCTCAATAAACAAAGCTGCCGATAAATCCTTTTCAAGGGGCTCGGGTGTATTTGATGCATCTATACGCCAACGATTTGAATACACCCTTTCCGACAAGCATAAACTAACAGGTGGTATTGAGTTGCAACGTCAAAGCCTCACCCCTGATCAATACAAATTATCAGAAAACATCCTTCCTGCCGGCTATGCTTCCGAAAGGAAAAACAGGTATTTGTTTCACACTACAGCATTTTATGTTGAAGATTTTTTCAGCACCCAGCACCTCACACTGCGCAGTGGCATTCGAATGGCTGTATTTTATGTAGGCAAAACCAAATATTTCTCCCCTGAGCCCCGATTTAACCTTGAGGTTCCTTTAAGTGCAAATTCGGCAATTACGTTGGCATATTCATTTATGAAACAGCCTATACATTTGCTCTCCCAACCCACACAAGGCATTCCAATAGATGTTTGGGTCCCGGTAACTGAGAACATGCCACCACAGCAGTCGCATCAGATTTCGGCAGGATACAGCCACAGCTTCCCTCAAACACCTTATAAGATAAGCCTGGCAACCTATTACAAACCTTCAAGATATGTCATTGACTACCAGACAGGACTTGATTACGCAGCCAATCTTACCGGAAAATGGGAAGATATGATAGAAACCAATGGCTTAGGAAAAGCCTATGGGCTGGAGCTTATGATAGAAAAAACATCAGGCAGGTTCAATGGCTGGATCGCATATACCCTGGCAAGGAACCAAAAGAAATTTGCCAATATCAACAATGACGAATGGTACGATGCCCGCTACGACAGAAGACATGACTTAAATATAGTGGCAAGCTACCAAATCACACCAAAATGGAAGGTTTCCTCAACCTTCACACTTTATTCTGGTCTCACAACCACCATTCCAACAGCCTATATGCTTGATATTTATGGGAATGAAATACCGGTTTATACAAAACGGAACAACTACCGCATGCCTTTGTACCACAGGCTTGATATTGCATTTACAAAGGATTATGTTTCCAAAAGAGGCCGAAAATCTTCCATTTCATTTGGTGCCTTTAATGCCTATGGGAGGGCCAACCCTCAGTATTTATCTTTAAACTCATCAAGCATTAATGGATCAAACTATGAATACCTGGGCTTCATTAATAAATACCAAACCGGGACCATGTTTGGTTTTATTCCATTCTTCAACTATAATGTTAACTTTTAAGAATTGCCATTTATGAAACCTATCCTCTCTTCTTCTTTTATTCTCCCAGAAAAGAAGCATTTCTTAAAGCTCATAGACGGGACTAAAAAACCATTTACATGGATAAGCTTTAGCTATACTTATTGGCAAACAGTTTTTGCAATACTTATTTTACTAACGACATTTTCCTGTAAGCGCGACCTGGATATCAATCCCCCTTTCGAGGGTGAAAAACTTGTTATCAATGCTTTCATTTCTACTGAAGAAGGTATTAATGCCCATATCAGCTATACTACCAATCCTGTTGGTGAATTTTTAGAAAGCAAACCAAGGAATGTTGAAGATGCCCGGGTTCTATTGTTTGAAGAAAACACCCTGATTGCCGAACTTCAACATCAGGAGAACGGGAATTACATCCTTCCCCTGGATGATGGTTTTGTTCCTGTAGCAGGGAAAAAATACCGTATTGAAGCAAAATCAAACAAATATGGAGAAGCAAAAAGCAGTGAAGTACTGTTCCCTGAAGCTGTTACAATTTCTTATGTCGGACTTGAAAAAATCTCTGCTGAGCCTGGTAGTGGGAGCTCAATAAAAAGGGGATTGCTCAGTTTGTGCCTCAACCTCAATCAGAATCAGACACAATTCTTTTACCTTCATATACATTCCGATGAAGAAGATATGCTATATTATTCTCATTACGATGAGTTCATGTATAACTTTTCTGATCGCTGCATGGTTGATTCCCGTTATGGAATGGTATTTTCAACTGAATGCGGACTATCATCCATCGACACCCTTCGGTATGTTTTCGACCTTCAATATAGTCAAAGCCTTGAAGGGCAAACACAATATCCATATTATGAAAACCTCCGCCTATCGGTGATAACCGTTGGAGAGGAATTCTTTGAATACATGGGAAGCATGAACCATTTTATTGACATCGAAGCAGATATGGGGCTTTTATTTGGTGTACCCGAGCCATCCATTACCCAAAGTAACATCAGTGGAGGCTATGGATTGTTTTATGCCCTTAGCCCCCTTACAATTAACTTACCGGAAATCCCAACCGAAGAAGGTGAAAGCAAATAAGCAACGAATGAACAGGCAGGAACTGATTAAAAACACTTAACAAAAAGGATGCATCTCATTAATAGTGCAATCCTGTAATATTTCAGGCAAGGTTTTAATTCCATGTGCATTATTCTGTTTTAACCTTGTCTTTGTTTGTTAAAGCCATATATTCTTTTACATAATGAAGGTCTTCGTATGAGATTTCTTCACCAAGGTCATTTTTTGCCTGCGAAAGCAAAGCATCCGGATGTTCATTATAATAATGGACGATGATATCAATATGTTTTTTATCAACAAGCTGCCCTACATCAATTAAGCCTTGCCCCACAGCATACGCAAGATGTCCTGCAATTGTTGATGGTGCTAAGTTCCTTTCTTTGGCAATATCCTCAATCGACATTCCAGTTTTATAAAGCTCAAACGAAGCCAGTTTAGAATTCGGCTTTTTCTCCTTCACCGTTTCTTTCAATTCTTCAATCTCAATGGGTATATCTAAGCCTTTTTCCTTGCGGAAGTCAATAGTAAATGAAATGATTTCATTTCCGAATTTCTTTATCTTTTTATTGCCAAGGCCTTTGATGTTCTTAAGCGATTGAATTGTAGCTGGCAGGGCTGCTGCTATTTCTTTAACTGTTTTTATTGGCAACACCTGGAACTCAGGCATATCAAGTTCCTTTGCCTTAGCGTTGCGCCAGGTAAGCAATGAATAATAAAGCCGGGGATTCTGAACTATATCATTGTTGCCTTGCGACATGTCTGAACTTGTCCTCTTCACTTTGGGGCCTTCGATGGAAGCCTTTGCCCTTGTCTGGAGAAATGAAGCCACATTAAAGCCTTTTTCACCCTCAGCAAGGCAGGCTTTTTTCACCAAATACACCTCCCTTATCTTTGCAAGCGAATCGTTTAGTTGTTTCTTTACAGTCTTATTATCTGTTTCAACAGGTGTTTCCAGAATAAGTGCTTCAGCTTTATCGTTCAGTAAGCTTGTAAAATAACTGCAACCTTTACGGATGCGCTCCTGCAAAACAATATTCGATTCAATATCAGGTTCTTTTTCAATTAAAGGAGCAACCTGAATGAAAAAACGACCAGCAACATCCTTAAAGCCCGTATTAATTTCCTGGATAAGGTTCCTAAATGCATCAATAAGTTTAACTTCAATACTCCCTTTGTTCTCTTCCAAAAGCTTAACAAAATAACTCAGCCTTTTTTGAAGGGGAACAAAATCGAACAACTCTTGCAAAAGTGTCTTTTGAAATTCATTTTTCTTTTGCCTGAAACGGGCTTCATCAGGTTGTTTTTCTTCAACATCCTTACAAAACCTTGAAACGGTGTAATCTGTTTTGATAGCCTGTGAAACAATAGGGGTGCTAAGCACAAGCCCTTCAAGTGTCTTACATCTGCTCAGGGCTACATAAACCTGTCCATGGGCAAAAGCAGACTGTGCATCAATAATTGCTTTTTCAAATGTAAGCCCCTGGCTCTTATGGATTGTAATTGCCCAGGCAAGCTTTAAAGGAAACTGTGTAAACGAACCTATTATCTCTTCCTGGATTTCTTTATTTTCATCATTTATCGAATACCTGCAATTCTGCCATTCAACAGGAGTAACTGTTATTGGGTCTTCATCACCTTCACATTTCACATAGATTATATCATCATCCAGGTGGGTTACTATGCCTATTTTCCCATTATAATATTGCTTTAAAAAGGAAGTATCGTTTTTAACAAACATCACCTGGGCACCTTTCTTAAGGATAAGGTTGGCTTCAGTGGGATATGCATATTCAGGAAAATCCCCATCAATAGTTGCCTTGAAACTCATTTTGCTTTCCTTAAGCTTTTCAAGCCTGCTGTCATTAATCTTTTGGGCAAGGTTATTATGAGTTGTAAGGGTAATATAACCTTCATCATCTTTTGGCACAAAACCAGGCACATAACGTTCATTCAGGCTTTGAATAGTGGAAGCAGTCAATTGGTTATCGCGCACCTGGTTAAGGATAGATATAAATTTCTGATCCTGTTGCCTGTATATGTGTCTGAGTTCAATACCGATAAACTCTGATTGTTTTAAAGCCCTGCTACTAAAAAAATAACAGGTATCATAATATTGGCTAAGCAAGGCCCATTCATCTTCTTTGACTACCGGTGCAAGCTGCTGGAGATCACCTATCATTAATAGCTGGACACCACCAAAAGGGGCCTGCCTGTTGCGGTAACGCCTTAATACAGCATCAATGGCATCAAGCAAATCAGCCCTGACCATGCTTATTTCATCAATAACCAAAAGGTCAAGGCTTTTAATAATGTTTATTTTATCTCGATTAAAATGCTGAAGCCTTGAAGCAGAAGAACGGGCAGCTTGTTCTTCACTCATCCCATCGTGTGGGTTGGATTCGGGAAGCTGAGGGCCAAAAGGGAGCTGGAAAAAAGAATGTATTGTAACACCACCTGCATTAATTGCAGCCACTCCTGTAGGAGCAAGGACAACCATCCTTTTGGAGGTGTTATTCCTCAACTGGTGCAGGAATGTTGTCTTCCCGGTACCAGCTTTTCCGGTTAAAAAAATATTGCAACCTGTCTGCTGGACAAAATCATTGGCAAGCCTTAATAAAGGATTTTCCTGATATTCCATGAATACTTTTTATCAAAGATAATTAAAATACTAATTTTGTGTTCAAAGCCCAATAGGGAAACAATAATCAAGAATACACGTATAAAACCCTTAGGATTAAGTACGTACATTTATTTAAAAAACAAGTCTTTTCTACCAGGCAAATTTGCGCATAATTTTAATATATTTGACCTTCGTTGGACAAAAAATATCTTTAAGCTACAAATCAAGCCACTGTTCAAAAGAAATGTTTTTCTGAACAAAAAAATTGCAGGACAATGCATGCAAAACGCCATCACCTCTTTTATTTCAGTTTTATAATAGCAATCGTTTTTTTATCCTGTAATAAGGAACAGGATCCTGATAATGAACCTGGTTTTATAAAAAATGTGCTTGTAATAAACAACTCAACTGAAGCCAATAACAGGATTGAAACAAGGGACGAATTGATACCCATTCAGCAAATACCACAAAATAATTCAAAATCTGCTACTGAACTCCCCCCTATTGACCTTTCAAAGAACTATGCCTTCAAGATAAAAGCCGAAGTATCGCCCCTAAAATATCAGGGACAGGCACTTATGGCTACCCATGTATGTATCGAACAGAACTTTGCTTTTGTCAGCTATAATACTAGAGGTGATGTGTATTGTGGTGGTGTTGAAATCTATAACGTTACAGATATACGCCATCCTGGGATTGTTTCTTTAGGTATCTTTCCCAAAGCCGATATCAGCTCCTTATGCTACTCCAACGGAAAGCTGTTTGTTGTTGGGGCAATGGAAAACCACTATGATTACAACTTCCCCTACCCTGCTTTTCTGGAAGTGTTTAGCCTTAACAACAAAAAAGAGATTGAAGCTGTTGATACTATCATAGGACTTACTTCATACACTGCAACTGACATTACAGTTTCTCAGGACAATATATTTGTTACAACAGGCTCTAATGGCCATCTCATTGTTTTCGACAAGAACTATCACTTATTAAAACAAATACCTGTCCCTTGTGCCCGGGCAGTAGATTTCAACAATCAAAAGGCTTATGTATTGGCAGGAGAACCCGGAAAAATATTCGTTTATGATACCCAAACAGCTTCAATGGGAGCTTGTATTGAAACCGGAGGTGCTACACTGCCGGAGTGTAAATCAGGGATTTCTGTTACCGATGATTATATCTTTGCGGCACTTAATGAAGAAGGGATGAAAATGCTCGATAAGGAAGGCCTTGTCAAACAACATATCCCCAAACCCCTTACCCCTGCAGGTGCATTAGATGAAAACCATGTAACCAACAGCGTTTCGGTAAACAACCAACTGGTATTGTTGGCCAATGGGGAATCAGGGATATACGTTGGGGCAAGCATCCCTGAAAATGATGACAATATCTCTTTATTGGGATCAATGGCATTTAATGCTTCCCCGTCAGCGAACCTTGTTGAATCAAAAGACAACCTTATCTTTGTTGCATCAGGAACAGCTGGTCTAAAAATCATTGGTATTTCAATAGATGAAGGCATTCCTGATGACATCATCCCTTCTGAGACCTGCCCTCAATTGCTTGATGCCATTTCAAATATGTTCCCTCAGGGGCAGAATGCAAATACAGCTCATCCTGATTTGTTCTATAGCACCAACGCACCATCAATTAAGACCACTGAAGAAACTCCTGTTTACGTTGTCTTTGTGGATGAGGGAGCCATCTGGAAAAACACTTTTGGATACTATGCTTACCCAACAAACAACCCTCCTGCTTCAGTCAATGATATCATCTCGCATGTTGTCTTCCCCAATGTTTCTAAAACAGGAGAAGGGGGCGGGCTCGAACAGGGTGATATGGTATTGCTTGACACATTCCCTGCCGGTTATACAATTGGCTTTTATATGATAGCCAAAAGTTGGCAAAATGGGATGATGGTTCCAGGGATATACACCCATTATTCAACATTGGAATTCAATCCCCAAAACCGCCAGCAGCACCTTCTCTTTATCGAAAGCAACTGTAATGACCTGGTGTTTACCCTTGAAGATGTAAGGCTTCCCGATGGGGATAAAGACTTTAACGATATTATTTTGCTCGTTAAAGACAATGCTGAAAACCTTCCCAACTCGAAGTTTGACTACACAAACATCCCGGTGAAATAAACAGAGACTGCTATAATACACTTAACTTGTAGAATGAATATAATTTACTACTAATTTCATAATATAACAAGCAAGGATTTACTTCCATAGGTGTGGATTTGTATGTATCATGTGCGTTAGCCTTTAGGTCATTTGTTTCGTTGCCATATGCTCATTGAATTTTACACTATTTTTTGCCTTGTTATTTCAAAATAACAATATAAACTGAGTAACGAACAAAAACAAAAATATCATGCGTATCATTGCAATTGTCGGATTTTTAGTTCTATTTTCAATATATAGCTTTGGACAGCCGAATAATTCAGTAATATTTGAAAGATTTCAAAATGCAGATACAACATTAAGCCACTTTGAAGTAATTGATTTATTATTCCATCAAAGGAATATTTCTAAAATGAATAAAAATGATGGCTTGTTAGAGCAAATGCAGGATTTAGAAAAAGATGGTTTGTTTGCAGAAATGGATTTGCTTTCCAAACAAACACTAAATGAAAATCCTTTTTGTATTACTGCATTGTTTTACAGAACCGTATCCATGTTTTACCTGAAAAAACCAAAAGAGCTACAAGCCCTTATTAAACAAACTGAAATGGTTTTTTTAGCAATTAAGAAATCTGGAAAAGGAACAGTCAATGAACCCTATTATATTTCCGATATTAATGACGCGAAAGCATTTATTTATCTCAACGGAGAAATTGGAATTCATATTGATTCAATGTCTTTTAATAAAGAATACAGACAATTATATGCATATATATCACATCCTTCAGGTAAAAAAGAAATCGTGAGTTTTGACTTTAATGAGAAAACTACTATTCGAGAAGTATATTTTGATTACCACCGGGATTTTCAATATTACTTAAAAGAATCATTAGTCCCGAACTCCAGATTTAACTATAAAACACTGTTGGGGAAGTTTTTAAATCATGACATATCTTTAAAACATAATGAAGTAATTGCATTAATGATTGGATTTACAAAAAATGAAAATTACGTTCTTTATGATATTATTAGTCTTGAACGCGAAATTATGAACCTTATTGCTGATAAAGAATATAATAAAGCACTATCAATGAGCAATAAGTTG
Source organism: uncultured Bacteroidales bacterium (assembly GCA_964387795.1). Classification (GTDB taxonomy): domain Bacteria; phylum Bacteroidota; class Bacteroidia; order Bacteroidales; family UBA7960; genus CAYLYP01. The sequence goes on along the minus strand of CAYLYP010000043.1, from coordinate 1,385 downwards.
CTTGAAACCAATCCACTTAACTTAATAGCCTTAATGGAACAAGGGTTCTCATTAATGAAGATACAGAAAAATAAAAAATATTTCCCTTCCTTTAAGTTTAGAAAGGTTTGTGAAGCAATATTATGGAGCGGCGATGGTTCTTTTACTCATCCTTATTTTGTACTAGATCCAATTGATGGGCAAATCATTATAAAATACATTTTCGGGGAAAATATTGGATTAATGGGTTCTGGTGAAGATAATAACGGATACTATCTTGATATGCTGGAAATAGAAACAAAAGAAGTTAGAAAAAAAGTGCTTCTTTTTAATATTAACCATGCCTTCCAAACTCTAATTTTTGATTTGGATAGTTTTGAATAAAATGAATTTTGATAAAAACATTTTGACAATTTGAAACCCTAAACCCCAACAACCAACTGTTAACATTCACCAACCACAATAAAAACACAATCCAACACCATAATATTCCTTAATATAATATACCATAAGTGCTTTTGAAAGTTTTTTTTTGAAACAATCAATTATTTTTCAAATTAAACTATTCCAGCCCTTTGATTTTTTTTTAGCATGCCTATGTTAGTTACCAACATAATGGGAATTTAATCATCAATCAAAAATCGCTTGGTTGATTATCGAAAATCGAAAATCTAAATTGTCTCCCGACAACAATAATTCAATTAACCATTTCTTAATCCCTGATATTCTTAATCTGTGCGCTTACATATTTCCCCTTCCCTGAAATAAATATCATCCTAAATACGGGGTGGTTATGTGAGCATCGCATGTATTGGATATCCCATAGGTGGACATCCCATGACACGTTCTTACTTTCAAAAATCCATTTGCAAGCATTCAAAAATCAAAAGTTCTATCCTGCCAGAATGGTTCAAACTGGTTTATTTGCTATCGCTCAATAGCTGGAGCAACATGCTGGGACGTGCCAACCACATGAAGCCCTTTTTATTGCCAACAGCACTTTTTCATCTTAGGATTATTGTAATCCTGACGGTCAAAGTAAATTTTCCAAATCTTGCATTCCAACTATTGCCATTATCTCAACCATATTATCATTGATCCTGTAATATATGGTGTCAGAGCCACAAGGACATCTTCTATATCCTGCTTTTATATAATCCACAGATTCAAATGCAAATGGCCTTTCGGCAATAATCTCAAAATAGTCAAAATAAACATCAAAGTATTTGTCAGCTTGGGCAACACCAAATACTTTGACCCCAAAATGATGTATGCGGATCAAGTCCTCTTTGGCTGCATTGCTTAATCATTACTCAGCCATTAAGCAGAGACTTCGACTGTTTTAAAATCTGCTCTTTGGTATCACTTGTAAATCCACTCCTTTCGGAATTTTCCAATTTTGCTCT
>CAYLYP010000042.1:0-26955 GCA_964387795.1 uncultured Bacteroidales bacterium | reverse complement strand
GAGGCGATGTTAAACCGGGTTTGAGCCGGGTTGAACCCGACTCAAACCCGGCTCAAACCCGCCTCAAACCCGGCTCAACCCCGGCTCAACCTATACCATGATATTGGGCTGATAAAATGCTTTCATTCAAAGATTACATACCAATCAAAACAGTTATTCATTCTTAACCCAAATAGCGAATAATCTGATGTTTCAGAATATCGAAACCAGGCATATTTCAAAATGCATTTATTATTTTAATAAACTAATCAATGTTTTTTTGCTTCTAATAATATTTTTTATTACATTTGACATGAAGTAAAAAAAAATTCACAACTTTAAAATTCTTTCCCCATGAAAGACAAGTATGATAAGCTTAAGGCAGAAAGTGGGAAGAATGTTTACACCATTAAGCCCCATCACATACGTATTGGCGACAGCCTTTACCTTGGGCCAATAATTCTTTTAAAGGCTTCACAGGTAATTGGGGACGTTTTGCCCTTAACGCCTGCATCCTGATTTTTTTATATCCCTATCAGAATTCTTTTCGTAGTCACAATTCCAATATATACCTTTGCATTCAACAGTAATTAATCCCTGTTTGTATGCATACCATAGAGCCATTTTATTCATGGCGCAATTATTATATTGCTTCTGAAGATGAATTATCCCCTTTCTATGGAAAGGAATACAGCGAATTTGAATTCAGCCATGCTATTTACAACCATCTTATACACCCTCAATGGGATTTTATTGGCTCATCAACCCTCTTTATAAAACTCCTTTTTGCCGACTATGAAGAAGGTTATTGTATCATTGAAATGATTGGGGAATGGAATGACTGCCTTCACAACGACATCATGTATTTAAAACGAAACATTGCAGAATGCCTGATTGAAAACGGGATCAATAAATTTATACTGATAGGTGAAAACGTATTGAATTTTCATTCCTCAGACGATTGTTATTACCAGGAATGGTTCGAAGACCTTGAAGATGGATGGATTGCTGCTATTAATTTCAGGGATTTTGTAATTAAAGAATTTGAAGATGCAAACCTTGATTACTATATTGCCTTCAGTGAGAAATTCAATGACCTGTCATGGCGCCGTTTCACCCCACAATCTTTCTTTCAGTTTATCGATCAGCAAATGACAAAAAGACTTATGCCCTGAGCACACATTAGCTTATTAGCTATTAGCAATAATTTGAGTAATTCATTTAATTTGAGTAATCTGTGGATCCATTTGAGTGCATCTGTGGAATAAAAACATTTGCTCATTTGCTAATTTTCACATTTGCTCATTGATTCTATTCTTTAATGAATTTCTTAGTGATGTTTTCGCACCTGATAAAATAAATCCCTTTTTCAAGGCTTTCGACATTGATTGTCATAGTGGAATTGACAATTTCAGAGAAGACAGTTTGCCCGATCAGGTTGATGATGTCCATTCTTTTACCAACCAAAGCATTGCCAGCATTCAGGTTCAATGTGGTTTTTGCAGGGATGGGATATATTTTGAGCATATTAGCTGAAGTGCTTACAGGTTTTTCAATTCCAGTGTTTCCTTCATTATTTGCAGCAAAGGTAGGTTGCTGGACAACAAAGTTGCCTGTTCCGTTGGGGATACGGGCATAAGCCATGTTTGAGGCAACTGCTTCATAGGTGTATTGATCGATGATGTTTAGTTCTGTATCCACTAACAATATTGATTCCCCATCAGCAGATAATTTGAAATTTGAATGAAGGGGGCCATCTTCCTGATCTTCATCAGCCCATATAATCAGATACGCATGTGAAGCAATGACTGTTCCTTCAGGGAATTGCCATTTAACAATATTATCAGTTTTATCGCTTAAATAATATCCACTAAGGTTTACCTCATTATCACCTGTATTATACAATTCAATCCAGTCTTCATATTCCCCGGCTTCATCCTGGGCACCGCTATCGTTTGAAGCTACAAACTCATTTATAACAACAAAGGAGGTTTTCGAATCATAAAAGCCTTTCATGGCTTTAGGCTGGGCTTTGCCAGACTGTATTGAATTCAGGCTCTGGGCGGTAAGGCCTAAGGCAAACAGGGTAAAAATGCTTAGGAACAATGATGCTTTGATGTTGGAACTGAGAATAGTAAAAAGTGTAGATTTTTTCATTGGTTTTCTGATTTTATGGATATTGTTTTTTGGGGCTTAATATGTTTTTAGCAAATTGCATCTGTCTGTCAATCAATTCTTATGCCAAATACTCATGACTGGTTTTGAACAATTGCATGGAACAATGATGCGGTTAATGCTATTTTTAATGCAAAGATAATAATAAAAATCAAATAGTTGGTGTAAATAGTTGGTTAAATTATTGATTAATTGGGTCTTAGATAAATACAAGCAGTTTATCTGTACAATTATACAGTTCTTCTATTTTCAAAAGCCCGAATGAATAAAATCTTCAATTTTGTATTCACATAGGAAGCTGAAAAAGAGATTTTAAAGTGGAATTTATTTTTTTAGGTGTATCTTTAAAAATAAATTGCTTTTGAGATATTGAAGTTTACTTCAAAAGAAAATTGTATATGATAAAAAGAGAATCAAAGAACCGGATTTTCAAAATTGGCTTGCATATCTTTATATGGGCCTTTTTGTTTTCGCTTCCATATCTTTTATTGCCCGAAGAATCGACTTATGTAAGAAGGCTTTTATTGGATATATGGTCGCCCCTGATCCAGTATGCCTTGATTTTTTACCTGAATTATTTTTTGTTGATAAAAACACTCTTGTTCAGGAAGAAGTTTGTTTTATTTTTCATGATAAATATTGGGCTAATAGCAATACTGTCTTATGCCAATATGAGGATTTTTGATTTTTTCATGCACAGGGACTTCCCATTAGGGATTTTTGGAGATGAGATTCCCATCATGGACCAAAGAGGGCCTGAGGGGGGCATAAGGCATCGGCGGCCTGGTCCTCCGGGAATTAAGCCTTTTATGATAAAAGACTTCCTTTCCTATTCGGTTCCATTAATATTTTCAATTGCAGTAAGGGTAACAGAGCGATGGATTAAATCGGAGGCAGAGAAAAAAGAGATAGAAAACAGGAACCTAAAGTCAGAGCTTATTCATCTGAAATACCAGATTCAGCCTCATTTCTTCTTCAACTCATTAAACAACATTTACTCTTTGATTGAAAAATCACCGGAAGGGGCACAGACAGCCATACTTGACCTGAGCAAGTTGATGCGTTATATGCTATATGACACAGGGCAGGAAAAAGTGGACCTGAACCAGGAGATATCATTTTTGACAAAGTTCATTGAATTGATGAAGTTAAGGCTGACAAATAAAGTCCAGCTTGAATATTCTTTTCCACAGTTACAAGATGGGAGTTTTTCTGTAGCCCCCTTATTGTTTATCCCATTAATTGAAAATGCGTTCAAACATGGGGTGTCAGTTTCAAATCCCTCACGTATTTCTTTTAAGATGACAATCCATGACAATCAATTGCATTTTTCGGGGGAGAATACATATTTTCCTAAAGACAGCACAGATAAAAGCGGATCAGGGATAGGGCTTGACAACCTTAAAAAACGCCTTGAACTAATCTATCCCGACAGGCATGTTTTCAAAACAAATGTAATTGATGGTGTATTTTTAGTAATATTGTCAATCGGACTTGATTAAGGGATTTTATTAAAAATGTTTCATCATGAATACATTAAGTTGCATTATTGTTGACGATGAGCCGCTTGCCATTGACCTGCTCGAGCGCTATGTGGGCCGCACCCCTTTTTTGGACCTTAAAGGATCATTCAGTAGTGCAATTGAGGCTATGCAAACAATTCATTCCGAACACATTGACCTGATATTTCTTGATATTCAAATGCCTGAACTCAATGGGTTGGAGCTTTCAAAGACCCTTAAAAAAGACATTAAAGTAATATTTACAACAGCTTTTTCTAAATATGCCATTGAGGGTTATAAAGTTAGCGCGTTGGATTATCTGTTAAAACCATTCAGCTATGAAGAGTTTTTAAGGGCAGCAAACAAAGCCCTTGAATGGTTTCAGGACATGGAAGAAAAGCACCAGGCATCTTCAGGGGTTGAAAGGGATTATATTTTTGTGAAATCAGAATACAAGCAAATAAAAATCCAATTAAATGACATCCTGTATTTTGAGGGATTGAAGGACTATATAAAGATTTGGGTGAAAGGAAACCCAAAAGCAATATTGACAATGACAAGCCTTAAGTCATTGGAGGCGGAACTTCCAAAAGATAAATTCATGCGTGTCCACAGGTCATTTATAATTGCTTTGGATAAGATCCAATCCATTGAGAGGAGCCAGGTAGTGATCAACAATAATCGTATCACCATTGCCCAAGCGTATAAAGAAGAATTCCAAAAATTCCTTTCAAGTAAGTCCGTAAACTAACATCACAAATCAAAAATATTCCAATAGACGATTTTAATCAGATCTTCTACCTTTTAAGTTCATACTTCTATTTCGTTTTTTATGCCCTGGCCTCCTTTTTAGTTTTGCATAAAAAAGGAGGCCATTTTGTTTTCAAAAAGCTATATAAAAAGTTTTTTACTTCTCAGCCTGGTGTATTTTGCATTGCCAATAACAAAAGCCAATGCTCAAAAGCAATATACATTCAATACCCAGGGTAGTGCTTGCCATTTCCAGTATTTATGCTATGCGCCTGATTTTTATTATAATTCAAGGAAACGCCCTTTGATATTTTACCTTGCAGCCGGGAATGAAAGTCTTGAGCAAACATTTGAAAAGGATGAACTAAAAAACATCCCTGAATTTAGCAGGTATTTCTTTGTTTATGTACCCAATAAAGGAGGGACAGCAGAAAACAAACTACATTGCCTGCAATCGCTTTCCAGTTTGCTGTCATTTAACTATGAGCAGGGATGTAAAAATATATTCCTGTTTATCAATGACAGTACAATAAGCCAGGGAGATATAGACGATATGCGGTTACAGCAATACTTTCAAAAAATCAGGCTTTCAGGTCAGGAAAAGAAGGAAGCATTGCCGGAAGTCACAGAAGATTTTAAAGCAGTAGAAATTAAGACAGATATTAAAGTTGAAGAAGAGCTGGGCACATTTTTTATTGATGAATATACCGATACTTATGAAGAAGACACCTGGCTGCCTGAAATGAAAAAAAGCTACTTTGGGCCTCCGACAGCATTTCAGTTTACTTTATCTGGAATTGTAAAAGATAAATCAAGTGGGGAAGCCTTGCCCTTTGCAACTGTATATGTTAAGGGAACTAATATTGGTGCCACCTCCAATGCCGATGGATACTTCAGCATCCCAAAAGTGCCTTCTGACACAAGCACGCTTATAGCCAGCTATATTGGTTACGAAAAGACTGAAGTTTTTCTGACACCTCAGTTTTCGAGACATGACTTTAGCATTAAGATGTCTTCATCAGCCCAAAAGCTAAAAGCGGTAACTGTTACAGCCAGCAGGGAACAGCTTGTATTGGCTTCTAAAACAGATATTAACATAGTAAGGATGAGCCCCCGTAAACTGGAACAGCTACCCAATCTTGGGGAAAAGGATGTTATGAGGTCATTTCAATTAATGCCGGGCATTAGTGCTTCCAACGAATCTTCATCGGGTTTATATGTGAGGGGCGGCACACCAGATCAGAATTTGGTAATCTATGACGGGTTTACTGTTTACCAGGTTGATCATTTGTATGGTTTTTTCAGTGCTTTCAACCCACATGCAATCAAAGATGTGCAATTGTTTAAAGGAGGTTTTGAGCCACGTTTTGGAGGAAGGCTTTCAAGTGTAACTGAGATTACAGGGAAAGATGGCAACCAGAAAAGGATAAATGCCGGGATAGACTTAAGCCTGTTGAGTGTAAATGCATTTGCTGAAATACCAATTGGCAGCAGGTTCTCATCCATTATCACCTATCGGCGTTCGTTTAAAGGATTTCTTTACGAGACAATATTTGAGAAATTCAATGAAAGCTCAACAGCAGCAAATCAGGCATCATTGGTTGAAGAAGGGCCGGGAGGCAACCGCTTTTCTCAGGAATCAGAAGTTACATCTTATTTCTATGACCTGAACGGGAAATTAACTTTTAGGCCAGGCGATAAGGATATTATAACACTCAGTGTTTTTAAAGGTACCGATATGCTTGACAACAGCATGTCGTCTCAAATGCCTTCGATGGGAGGAGGGGAAATGACCAGAAACATGAGTGCCACAGATATCACTACCTATGGGAATATGGGAGGCAGCCTGAAGTGGTCGCGCAGGTGGTCGCCTAAGGTATATGGGAACACTGTTTTGAGCTACTCCAATTATTTCAGTGACCGTGAACGCTCACAGGACATGCAACGTATTGGTGAATCAGGTGAAAGCGATACCACAAAAACAGGATTGTTTGAAAACAACGATCTCAAAGACTTTAGTATTAAATCAGATTATCAATGGGATATATTGAATTTCATGCAACTTCAATACGGGATTTATTCATCATATTATGATATTGACTATTCATATGCGCAAAGCGACACCTTAAACCTATTGAATAAAAACAATAAAGGCCTGCTTTCCGGGGCATACATCCAAACGAAACTCAAACTGTTTAATGACAAGCTCAACCTGCTTCCAGGTATCAGGGCAAGCCATTACAGCATCACAAACAAATTATATTTTGAACCACGTGCTTCATTCACATTCAACATTAGCGATAAGCTCTCTTATAAAGGAGCCTGGGGAAAATTTTACCAGTTTACAAACAGGGTCACACGTGAAGACATCCTTTCAGGAAGTAAAGATTTCTGGATGCTTTCGGATGGCAATGCAATCCCGGTAAGCACTGCTGAACATTATATTACAGGCCTTTCTTATGAAAATACCGATATATTGTTAAGCGTTGAAGCTTATTATAAAAAAATTGCAAATCTCACCGAATATTCCTTAAGGTTTAATCCAAACCCACAGGGTGTTGATTTTAATGAAGATTTTTATGTGGGGGATAACTATGCCAAAGGGATTGAAATCCTTGCCCAAAAGAAATCAGGAAAAATAAACGGGTGGATAAGCTATACCTTAGGGGAGGTAAAAAGCAGGTTCAACGTATATTCAGACGATTATTATGCAGCCAACCAGGATGCAACCCATGAATTTAAAATTGTTACACAATACCAGTATAAGCGTTGGGACTTTGCAGCCACCTGGGTTTATGCCACAGGAAGGCCTTATACTGCTCCTTCAGGGGCTTATACCATCACCCTCCTTGATGGCACTGAACAGGAATACTTTACAGTGACAGAGAAAAATGGAATGAGGCTTCCCGACTATCATCGGATGGATTTTTCGGTAAACTATAAAATCCTTGCCGGGGCAAAAGGGGATAGAAAACGAAAAGAAATCGGTCATATAGGCTTCTCACTTTTCAACCTCTATAACAAAAAAAATGTCTGGTATAAACAATTTGTCATTGATGATGGCCAAATCCTTGAAACCAATGTAAACTATCTGGGGATTACCCCAAACCTGAGCCTCTCATTAAAACTCTGGTAACATAAAAAAACAGAATCAAATGAACAAAGATATTTCACTGAAAAGAAAGCTTCGCTATTTAATGCTTATACCTGTTTTCATTTTTACAATAACAGCTTGTGAGAATTCAGAGGATAATGCATTTACCGATTGGCCTATTATTGAAGCCTATCTCACACCCGGCTGCCCGATACAGGTAAAACTAAGCCGTCAGCTTCCTTTTTCATCAGAAGTTACATATTCAGATGATGATATAAACAATCTTGAAATCATTGTGTATGATGCCCAGGATAGTGTTACCTTAACTCCCATAGGCAATGGGCAATATGTTGACAGCACATTTGTTTTGCAGGAGGGTTCAATGATAAACATCAGGTTTTCATTCAATCAAAAAAATGTTTCTGCTTACTCATATATACCTGTGAAACCGTCAGGTTTTACCCAGTCAGCCACATCAATCAGTATAAGTCAAATGGGTTCATCCTCAGGGCAACCCACAAGCCCTCCTACTATGCCTGAGCCCATTGAGCTTAACTGGACCAACGATGATGCTTCTTACTATTTGCTTGTCATTGAAAATATCGAAGAAGAGCCTGAAGCAGTCTTTGAATTTGAAGATGATGAAGAAAGGCCTGCACCCAGGTTCAGAAAACAACCTTCAACAGCCTCCGGGGTAAGGCTCAACGCCATGGAGTTTCAATATTATGGGATGCACCGCATCATATTATGCCATGTATTGCCAGATTATGCAACACTCTATGAATCAACAAGCTCAAGCTCCCAAAACCTTACAAATCCTTCAACAAGCATTATAAACGGGTATGGGATATTTACAGGGCTGAATACTGACACATTGTTCGTTGAGGTTGTAAAAGCCTCTTCCTAATTTTCAGGACTCATAATAATACTTGCACAAAGACTAAAAAAAAGTAGATTTCGGATATAAACAGAACATGTATGCAAATTAACCCAAACACCAATGGAGATAGCAAACATGGAGTTCCATCCAACCTTTTTAAAAAAAATAACTAATGAAAACCATGAGCAAAAAAAGCATATCCATCACTGCATGTATATTGATTGTTTTCCTTACAGCCTGTTCCCCAAAAGTGACAGAGAACATCTCATGGCAAGAAGTTACTCCGGTTATTGATGGGCAAATAAATGAATACAAAGACCTTCCATATTTCTCAGGTGAAGGAAAGGTGTTCTTTCAGATTTCGAACAATCAATCCCATTTATTCCTGAACCTAAAAATTATTGACAAACAGTTGCAATTCCAGGCGCTTAAAGGAGGCATGGAAGTTTGGCTTGATACAACAAAAAAATCAACAAGGAAAACAGGGATATTGTTTCCACTTGCATCAGCAATGGATATAAAACCGGAAATGCCAAAGGAACTAAGCCTTCGTAAAAAGCCTGATCCTAAAACCATGCTTCAGGATCTTATTGCAAATCAGATTTCTGTTGAGTTAAAAGGCTTTAAAAACCTTGTGAGCGGCACCTATCCCATCAACAATAAAAGTGGCATAGAAGTAAGGCTGGGCATCGACTCTCAGGAAGCACTTATCTATGAGACAGCCATTCCATTCAGCACTTTTTATAAAAATACAATTGCTGAACAAGATACAGCAAGCGTATTTTCAATGACAATAAAAATCCTTGCGCCTGAAATGCCTTCCCGTCCAATAGGCGATGATATGGGTTCACCATCCCCAATGGGAGGAGGAAATATGGGACCAGGAGGTATGGGAAACCCATATAGAGGGGAAATGCAGCAGGGGCCGATGGGCAATCCAGAAGGAATGAACCAGCAAAAGACAAAAACAATTCAAAAGCGCTTTCACCTCTCTCTTCCATGCTTAAAATAGCAAACCTTGATTTCTTTTTTTTTCAAACGATTAAAACCATACAAATGTTAAGAGTATTCAATGATATCAAAAACAAGCTCAGACCGGCACTCTTGATTGTTGTGATGTTAGGATGGTTTAGCACAAGCTTTGCCCAGGGGTATTCCATAAGAGGAAAAGTAGTAGATAAGGCAGATTTACCTATACCAGGCGCCACCATCTTATTGATCAATGAGTCAGACACCAACAAGACCCAGGGCATGATAAGCAATCTGGATGGGAGCTTTCATCTGCAAAAAATAAAGCCTTCAAAATATATGCTACGAATATCTTATGTTGGTTTTAACACCATCGAAAGAGAAATCCGTATTTCAAATTCAGATGTTAATATTGGGTCTATAGTGCTGGAACAAAGCTCAAAGCTTCTTGGAGAAGTGCAGGTAGAAGCAAGCCAGGTAAGGGTTGAGATAAAAGGCGATACCGTTCAGTATAATGCAGGGGCTTTTAAAACGCATATTGATGCAACAGCAGAAGACCTTTTAAAAAAGATGCCCGGAGTGACATCAGAAAGCAACACCCTGAAAGTAAATGGGGAAGAAGTTAAAAAAGTGCTTGTTGACGGGAAACCGTTTTTTGGCGATGACCCCAATGCCACTGTTAAAAACCTACCTGCTTATATCGTGGATAATGTCCAGGTATTCGATCAGCAAAGTGATCAGGCATTGTTTACAGGTTTCCGCGATGGCAATGAAGAAAAGGCCATTAACCTTACCACTAAAAAAGGTATGAATGTAGGGGATTTTGGTAATATTTATTTTGGATATGGAACTGATGGAAAGTATTCAGGAGGCTTTACCCTTAATCATTTCAATGGGAAAAGAAAAGTTTCTGTTTTGGGGATGTCCAATAATATCAACCAGCAAAACTTTAATATTTCAGACATCATGAGTGTGATGAGCAATTCAGGAGGCCAACAAGGCGGAAGGGGTCCTATGGGAGGGGGCGGTGCAGGAAACTTCTTTACAGGACAGCAGGGAGGAATCACAAAAACAAATGCAATTGGTATTAACTACATCGATTCATGGGGCAAAAAAATTGAAGTTTCAGGCAGTTATTTCTTTAACCAGACACATAACACAAATACTTCTGATATTGTAAGGAATTATTTCACTGAGAATAATTTACAGTATATAGAAAACTCAGAATCACAAAGTGATAATATGAACCACAGGTTTAACTTTAAACTTGAATATAGCCTTAACAAGAACAATAAAATCACATTAACCCCACGACTTGTTGTTCAGGAAAACAATACAACAAGTTTGTTTTCAGGAACAAATATCCTTCCACTCGCTTCTGCCCCCTTAAACGCTACTCAAAGCAATACATTTTCGGAATCAAAAGGCTATAATTTCTCTAATGACCTGTTATGGCAACATAAATTCAACAAAAATGGAAGGACTGTTTCGCTTAACCTAAATCAACAAATTAATAACAGGCAGGGACTTGGGAACTATTTCGCTTCCACAATATATAATGACCTATTGTCTGAAAGCGATACCACGGATCAAAAATATAACTCTGACAGCCGGACAGTCACTTATGGGGCTAATCTCTCATACTCTGAGCCTATTGGTTCCAAAGCCCAAATCCTTCTGAGCTATAAACCTGCAATTACTTCAAGCAATGCCTTTAAAGAAACCCTGAACCCTGATGCCCTTGGTGAATATACCCTTACAGATACATACCTCTCCAATACTTACAAGAGCGATTATATAAGCCAGCGGGGAGGAATCAACTATATGCTCAACACGAATAAGTCCAATTTCTCTATTGGTGCTGACGTTGAACAAGCTGAACTTATTGGTCAGCAAAGCTTTCCTGATGCTTATCAAACAAAAAAATCCTTCTTCAATATCCTTCCTTCGGCAAGGTACACCTATAATTTTGATAAAACCTTAAACTTAAACCTTAATTACCGAAGCAGTACCAACGTGCCTTCAATAAGCCAGTTGCAGAATAGTATTGATGTTTCTAATCCGCTATTTGTAAAGGTTGGGAACCCCAATCTCAAACAGTCTTATGAACACTCCATATCATTCAGGACTGGAAGAAGGCCGGCAGAGAAAGACAGCCATTTCATGGTATTTCTAAGGGCAGGCTTAACAAAAGATTATATTTCAAACGCTACATATATTATGGATACTGATACAGTAGTCCAGAATGTAGCTATCAGTTCAGGGAGCCAGCTTACAAAACCTGTTAACCTTGATAATTATTATAATGTCAGGATTATGAGTATGTATGGTTTCCCTGTTTCTGTCATCAAGAGTAACCTGAACTTTATGGCAGGGTACAATTACTCACATACCCCGGCACTCATTAATGGTGCATTAAACTATGCTTCTAACAACGGGATTAATGGAGGGATGTTCTTAAGCAGCAATATCAATGAGAATATTGACTTCACAATAGGCTACAATGGCAGCTACAATACCGTAGCCAACACCCTGCAAAAGCAATCCAACACAAGCTATTATAACCATAATGCAAATGTAAGGGCAAACTTTACATTCTTTCAGAACCGACTTGTCCTTAATACCGACCTCACCCAATCTTACTATGCAGGTTTATCGGAAAGTTATAACCAAACATTTACTTTGTGGAACGCATACATGGGCTATAAATTCTTTAAAGATCGCTCACTGGAACTAAAGCTTAGCGTTTATGACATCCTTGACCAGAATAAGAGTATCAGTCGCACAGTTACTGAAGCATACACTCAGGACAGCAATACCAAAATCCTCAATAGATATGCCCTGTTCACACTAACATACACATTTAAGAAATTCAAGAATGGAGCTATCGGGCCAGAAGAAATAAAAAGACCTGGGAACATGCCTCCCCCTCCCGGTAATATGCTCCCACCACCTGGAGGTGGAATGATGTAATAGATATTTTATTACAAAAAAACAGAAACAGCCTCCACCATTAAACGGCATTTACATCAAGAAACTCTTTGACCTGTTTGGAAAAGGGTTTCTTTATGGGGATGCCGTGGTGGAGGTCTTCATTTAGCTTTGAAGCATCACCGCTTGTCAGGAAATGACGCATCCCATTATTGTTGAAATAATAATAAATGCCCCAATTTTCAAAATTCCAGGTATCAGAATATGGATTAAGCTCATAGTCGATGTAATAAATCCCTTTTTCAGAAGCAATAAAATTGGTTGGGAAATAGTCAAGGTTATATCCAATTGATTTTGCAATCTTGGCCATTTTTGCAACTTCCCGTATGTGATCGGGAGTGATTTGCGCATTTGCAATCAAGAGGGCAAGCGTAGGCCCTTCAATATATTCTTTTATAATTAAATCCGGATCATGATTTGCAATGATAAGCGATGGAATTTGGATAGAAGTATGTTGTAAAAGCTCATGGTCCATTAGCTCCTTGTCTATCTTAGGGCGGTCAAAGGTATAATAAGAATGCTTTTCATCATGAAACAGCTTGAAAACACAGATTTGATTATTGAATTCAGCCATATATGAATATGCTGATTTCCCTTTTCCGATCTGATTTTTAACCTGTATCCCCTGGCCATGAAAACGAAATATGGTTCCGGATTTCAGCATAACAGTAGTTTTTGATATTATTAGCTTTAGCATTTTAAAAAAAGCCCGGCCAATTTCCCCTGACCGGGCTTTTTACTTTGCTAATTTATTTAAATTATTTTTTTTCTGCAAGTATGCCTTTTGAATCCTTGACAAGAGTCCAAAGAAGTGCGCTAATTACAAGGCTAACACCGGCAATAAGGAAAATGATTTTTGAACTGCCCCCAATATTCAATTGGGTTCCAAAAACACTTAAGGTGAGGCTGCTTTCCATAAAGGCTTTAATTACAAAGCCAATAACAAGACTGGAGATTAGTTGAGGGATTACAACGCTCAGGTTAAAAACCCCCATGAAAAATCCCATCCTGGCTTTGTTCACTTTTTCAGTCATAATAGCAAAGGGCAAAGAGACCACAGCAGCCCACCCAAAGCTGGCTACTCCCATAAAAAGATACATCCATAGCTGGCTTTGCGCAAAAAAGGCAATAAGAAAATAAGCGATAGCCATTACAAAGACAGCAATGATATGGGTTTTTACCCTTCCGATTTTCCTGGCCATTGGTTCCAGCACTACAATTGGGAAAATGGTGCCAACAGCATTGAGGAGGAAGAAAGACCAACCAATGATTTGTCCTGTTTCAAGGTCACTTTCAGGATTGAGGTGTTGTTTAATAAATATGATTGCATATACAAACATTGTTTGTATTCCAAGCCATGAGAAGCCATGAGCAAAATATATCCTCCAAAGCTGGCCCCATTGGGTTGCTGTAGCTTTAACATCATCCTTATCTTCTTTGGCAGCTTCCAGAACACGTGGTTCTTCAATAAAAAACAATGGGACAATAGAAAATACGATAATCACAGCTACCCCAATATAAATCAAAATATAATTTCCAAATATTGCCCCTGCAAGATAAGCAAGGCTTCCAAAAAGGTTTGAAACCGATTGCATCCAGGTATATCCTTTGGTACGGGGTGCCCCATCAGGAGTAACATCAGCAATGATGCTACGGGTAGGATTAAAACTTATGTTTATTGCAAGGTCTAAGGTAAGTGCAACAGTGATTGCCACTGCCATCAGGCTACCAATACCAAAGAAATCATTGATCTCACCGATATAAGGAAGTGCTAAGATAGCCAGGGCAGCAAGTGTTCCCCCGATGATAATAAAAGGACGGCGACGCCCACCCCAAAACCATTGTTTGTCACTAATCAACCCAATAATTGGCTGTCCTATTATCCCGGCAAGAGGGCCAGCAGCCCAAACAATCCCAATTTCATGAATGTCAAGGCCATATTTTGTATTAAGTATCCAACTCAATACCGCAATCTGTACCGATAAGCCAAATCCCATCGCTGTTGCAGGCAATCCCAATATGACATAAAACATATTGGATAATCTTTTCTGAAATGCTAACATGTCTTTTATTTGTGTTAAATGTAAAAACTACAACCATTTACCCTCTTTATTAAATGACAAAAGGAGGGTAGTATATTTTATGATGTAATAATACAAAAAAAATACTATTGAATTGAAAAAAAATAACTCAGATTGTTTTAGTTGAGAAATATAGAAATTATTCCCATTAATAATAGTCCTTCTGATTTAAGAAATAAGGTGAGTAAACAAAAGATCCAGCTTGCTACCAATTGATAGTTTTTCTTAACCTGCTTAGCGATTGGAGCTTAATACCCAGGTAATCGGCAATATACTTAAGGGGAACTTCACGAATCATATCAGGATGTTCTTTGAGCAGTAACTTATAACGTGTTTCTGCTGTTTCGGTGATAAAAAGATATAACCTTCGCTGAGCTGCCACAAACATATCTTCAATAATGCGCCTGCCAAGCCTTTCCCATTTGGGATAGAGGTCATACAAGCTGTCAATGTCATCCTTATGGATAATAAAAAGCTCGCAGGGTGTAATTGCCCTAATAATTTCGAAAGAAGGGGTTTGTGTGATAAAACTTGGCAATGTGGTAGCAAAAGTGTTCAAGGGGGTAATATCGCGGGTTGTCTCAATTCCTTCATGGGCATAAGATACCCTCAAATAACCTTTATTGGTAAAAGCAATATATTTGGCAATTTCCCCCTCGTTGATAAAAGCCTGATTTCGCTTAAGTTGTATGGTCTTAATATAAGGTAAAACCTGCATGAGTTCCTTATTGCTAAACTCAACATATTGATTAATAAACCTTATCAGGTTTAAATACTGATTGTCCTGAATCTTTTTTGTATCCAATTTTAAACGGAAAAGAATTGATAATGATTAAATTAATAACAAATATATCTGGTTTTTATTATTTATCGATATTGCAATATAAAATATTTACAGAGGCAAACATTATAAAACATAAAACAATGATAAGTCAGCCTTATTAAGTAAAACTTTTAATAAAAAAACACCCACTAAGGTTTAAATAGCTTTATTTTTGGGAAACAAACATCTAAACAAGGAGTTTCAATATGGGGTTCATTACATTTGTCACCAAAAGATGTGATTCATTTAAGTTTGCATTCAATGGATTAAGAACATTGATAGTTGGAGAGTTGAATGCCATCATTCACCTTGTAGCTGCAATTGCAGTAATTATTGCCGGAATATTTTCCCACATTGAATTATATCAATGGGCTATGATAGTTTTCGCGATAGGCTTTGTGTTTGCAATGGAACTAATAAACACAGCCATTGAATGTATGGCAGATTTTGTCTCTCCCGAAAAGAAACAGGCAATTAAAATCATTAAAGACTTGTCCGCAGCAGCTGTACTTGTGAGTGCAATTACAGCATTCGTTGTGGGGCTGATTATATTTGTCCCTTTGATTATTCAGGCGTTTTAAGAAAAGAAAGGCCGGATCACCTTTTATACCAAAAACGCCAATGGTATTGTTTTGAATCCCTGCTCAAAAAAGGTTTCTCCGGCCAGTATCTTAAAAAAAATGTACAATTACCTTAAGGTGCCCAGGGGAGCAAAGGTGTTTCGTTTAAACAAAGAATAATAAGTTTTCCCGGCATACTTTATAAATACAGTATCCCCTTCATTCTGAAGTTTTAACACATCAGGGACGCTTGATGAAAGATTGTTTGTAAAAGTCAGGTCAACAGAGAAATTTTCAAATTCAGGGAGATTTTGGTATTGCATGGGGTTATTATAAATCCCGGTAAATGGTTTTGGGGTCTTATTATAAGAGGTCCAACACTCAAAGTTTTTTTGCTCATCCCCCTGATATTTCAATCCCCATAGAAATAACGTTGATTCCATTGATTCAGGCCAGTAGGTCATTGAAAGTATCTCCTGGCTGCTAATCATCACGGCTTTTGAGTAAATGTTATCCCCAATACTAATATTGATAGCATCAGTGGGGGCATTGACCTTAATAAACTTTCTGGTGCTATCGCTGTGATTGGCTGCAAAAATATAGGTTTCAATCCCTCTGTAATGATAATTTGTATTGGCCTGGAAATAAGTTCCATCCTTTAGGGGGACGCTTAAAATATAACCATCTGGGTCTGCATTGGAGCTAACTTTTACATCAATGTTTGATTCGTTCGTAATTTCCGGTATTAAATATGCCCTGATTGCTATCTTGTTTTGTTTTAAATTTAGCATCGTAAGGTCATCATAATCCGGTTTTATTGTAAATTCATTTTCACTGATATTTAAGTCTTCACGTTTACAACTTACAACTGCCAGAAATACAAACAAAAACACTATGAGATGGAACAATACTTTTTTAATCATGGAGGAGGTTTTTTTTTTGATTCAAATGATTAGTTGCAGGCTTTTCGTTTTTTGAAAAATATCTGATACTTTTTTTTATCATTTTGATTGGTAAATATTTTAAAGACAAATGAAGAACAGGACAGATGCTTTTCAATGAAATCCTAATATGTTTTCTGATTTATCTGTTTTAATTGTATTTTTGAATTGCAGATATTGTGGAGACGTTTAAAGCAATTTGCTTTACCCAGGAAAGCAGTTTTAAAAATGAGATTTTTCTCTTTCAAAAAAACACCAATAACCAAAAATCAAGGCCAATAAATATCTGAAATGGTTAAATAATGTGCTTAGTCATTGGTTTATAACCTAAAACATTTTTTTATGAAAAATATAGTAATTCTGTTTGTTGTTCTTTTTATATCCGGGAATGCCTTATCGCAAGCCAACAAAAGCCTAAGCCAGTTATTATGGGACAGGGTAAAGAATTGCAGTAATAATTTTGAAGACATGGATGAAGATGGTTCCATTGATTTTGAAGAGCTCATTGATGATTCAAAGAATGGGTACCTGAAAGTATCAGGGACATGGCCTACCTGTGGTTGTGGCTGTTCAAAAACTGCTGCTGCTTATAAAAGCAGTAATGGAAGTTTTACACTGATAGATAAGGAAGATTGGAACTGTAAATGGTTAAGGAAGATTTCTTCAAACCGTAACCTCATAGAAGTATTACCGGAAGGTTTTGGGATCAATTCATTTATACCCGAAGGATTTGTTAATCCGGTTCAAGGATATGCTTTTTTCTATCTGGATATTGAGCTTCCGCGATATGGAACTGACACAAAAGTTCAGATAAAGCTAATCCCCTTTGGCATGCAAATACAAAGCAAAACTCCATTGGCTTTCGAAATCTCTGAAAATGAATCTTATTCTAATTGCAAAAACCTTTTTGCCATTGGCGCAATGGCTGGAAAAATTAAAAATGACAAGACCCTTGACTTGCTCCTGAACAACAGTTTAAACGAAATATCAAAAAGTGATATGGCTGTCATCAATAGCTTTATCGGTGAGGATTATGGTCAGCTAACAACTATCGAAGCTTTAAGAAATGAATTGATGATACTTAAAAAAGTGTATGATATGTACATGATTATCGGGCATGAATATATCATTCTTAGCTGGAGCCGTGAAAACGGAAGGTTTTTTATAAAAGAAAACGGTAAAGCTACTTATCCCATTTCCTTCAAACAGTTTTTATCTGATTCTGAATACTGGGGCATGGTTTGCTAATCATTTCCTCTATTGTGTTTCATTGTCAATAGCTTCCTGAATTCCAGGAGATCGTAAATCTTAAATTTTATTGCCTGCTACTCATCATGACCGAACAAAGAACCCTGCAAATACTTTACTGACAGTGCCCCCCTTTGGTTCATGTTAAGGGTTGAGCCGGGCTTGAAGCGATGTTAAACCGGGCTTGAGCCGGGTTCAACCCGGTTCAAACCCGGCTCAAACCCGGCTCAACCCCGGCTCAACCCCGGCTCAACCCTCTCTTTGATATAATCATGTTATAATTTGTGAGTGTTAAAAATTAAGATATCTGCCTTGTTTCCAATGGCTTATCCTGAAATTGTTCATTTTTGCCTTTTTGCCCTGTATCTGATACCATAAAGTTTTTTTCAGTTGGCCCTATATCGTCTTTTATTTTTAAAGCAGCCTGGGATATTTTTTTCCTGTGCTTTTTTCTTATCTATATAAATTACGTATCTTTACCGCATAAATCACTGATTAACAATTTTTTTAACCCGCTTGATTGCTGGTTTCGTATTTAATTCAAACAGTTTTATGAAAAGAAATTTACTTCTTGTCTTTTTTGTTTTTTGCTCAGTGGGCTTGTTTGCCCAGCAACCTCTTCCAAGATATATGACTGAGGAAGAAAAAGCCATCTTTCCGATGTATCTTGAAAGCATTGTTGGGAGCAGGGATGCAAACCCTCCTTCTGCTCCTCCACGCACCCCGGGAGAATGGGATGAGAATCAGGCTGTTGTTATAGCATGGACTTCCTACACCCCTGAGTTAAGGGAGATTGTCAGATATGCAAGGGAATATGTGACTGTTTATATTGTTTGTGATGATTCTACTTATGTAAAAAACAACCTTACAAATGGTGGGGTAGCGCTTCAGAATATCAAATATATCATTGGTGATTATAACTCTGTTTGGATAAGGGATTACGGCCCTCAAAGTGTTTATCTCCAGGGGACAAATGAACTTGCAATCGTTGATTGGGTTTATAACCGTCCAAGGCCTGCCGATGACCAGGTGCCTGTTTTGGTTGCAAATAAACTTGACCTTCCAATCTATCAGATGACCGTAAACCCCAATAAGCTTGTGGCCACAGGTGGTAACCTGATGATGGATGGTCATGGAACAGCTTTTTCTTCAAAACTTATTGTTGAAGAGAATTCAAACCTTACAGAACCCCAGATTAATACAATTATGAACAATTACATGGGTATTGATTCTTATATTAAAATGAATACCCTGCCTTATGATGGGATCCATCATATTGATATGCACATGAAACTGCTTGATGAAGAGACATTGCTTGTTGGACAGTATCCTGCCGGTGTTGCTGATGGCCCCCAGATAGAAGCAAACCTTCAATATATACTTGATAATTTCCAGACCCCTTATGGCAGACCTTATAAAGTGGTCCGCATCCCCATGCCTGCCAGTAATTATGGTTCCTATCCGCCAAACAGCAGTTATTACACATATACCAATTCTGTAATTTTAAATGGATTGGTTTTGGTGCCTGTTTATGGCTTTGCCCAGGATGAGCAAGCACTTGAAGTTTATCGTAATGCGATGCCCGGGTATAAAGTTATAGGGCTTGATATGTATGATGTAATTCCTGCCAGTGGTGCTATTCATTGTATTACCCATGAGATTGCTGCAAACGATCCAATATTTATTTCGCACAAGAAAATCCTCGAAGGGGAATCTTCTGAAACTTCTTTTCCTGTGAAAGCCTTTATTGAGACTACCAGCGGTGTTCAGTCTGCAAAACTCTTCTGGTCAATAGATACTTTAGCCGGATTCAATGAATCTTCCATGACCCTTGTTAATGATACTTTTGTTGCAAATATCCCCGGACAGGCTTGCGGTGAAAAAGTATTTTATTATATCTCGGTTACAAATAACAACAACAAAACCCTTGCCCGCCCAATTGTGGGTTCTAAAGGGCCTTACAGCTTTGAAGTGGTTGGTGATGAAGCTGATTTTACTTCAAACGTAAATGAAGCTATGGTTGGCGAAACTGTTATATTTAACGATGTTTCATGTTTGACATATAGCACTTATGACTGGAACTTTGGTGAGGGTGCCAATCCTGCAACAGCATCTGGCCCTGGTCCTCATGAAGTGACCTATTCGAGTGTAGGGGCAAAGACGATAAGCCTTAGCCTGGATGGAGGACAGCCCATTATAAAAGAGGACTATGTCCAAATCAACACAGCTATTTATGTTCTAACTGTTTCAAAGGAAGGAAATGGTGAAACCAATCCTGTTCCCGGTGAATATAATTATAATATTGGCACTGAGGTTGAATTGACAGCAACTCCTTCTTCAGGTTGGAAGTTAAGCAAATGGGAAGTCAATGGTTCAGTATATACAACAACGGAATCCATAATTAGCCTTACAATGAACGAAAACATGATTGCAAAAGCCATATTTACTGAAAATGTTGGTATTGATGACAATACCTCAGCACAGGTAAATGTTTTTCCAAATCCGACAGATGGAATGCTGACTGTAAATATGAATCAGTCCAAGGGCGATTACGTGCTTAGCATATCCAATATTCAGGGTCAGGAAGTGTACCAGTCAATGATACCTGAAGGCCAGAGTAGTGTGATTATTGATTTATCGGCCCAGCCTGCCGGAGTGTATTTTATCCGCATTATAGGCGAGGGAAATGTATTCCTGAATGAAATTATCAGGAAATAAGGAACTATTGCCCCAATGAATAAAAAAAAGCGCTGAATTTCAGCGCTTTTTTTTATTCCTGTTCTATATTGAAATGATTATTGGCTATATTTTTATTAGTTCTTTGATTTCATCAAAGACCTTTGATTTGGCTTTTTCTGAAAGGCCAAACGTGTCTAAGGCATTTTTTTTGTCGAGGAGGTGCTTACATAAGATAATACCGGAATCGATGAGTTGCTTTTTCTGCGATTTCGTTAGGTTTGTCAGAACAGTAACGGGAAAATAACCTGTTTTCTCGACCCATTGTTTTAGACTTCCTTCTTTTGGGTAATCCCATGCAATAAGGTTTAATCCGGCACAGCGCCCATAGGTGGCAGCATCATCCGAAAAACGGGTATTGGTAACTATCCAGCCTTCAAATTCCAGTTTCTCATCAGGCTTTGTGGCTTCATGATTTTTTATGATGTCATTAAACCTGGCATGGATATATAATGGAACCTTTACATTGGAAATAGACCCCTGGCTATTGTGATATTTACATTCAACAATGATTTTCTTATTTCCGTTCCGGGCCACAACATCTACCTCATGCGTGATGCAGCAGCCCTGAATGATCTGGCTGACATCAACACTATAGCCTTTAGACCTGAAGAGTTCCCCTACAAATTGTTCAAAAGGATAACCTGAAGGGCCAAGCTCCATAATTGCATTTTTTAAGCTATAACGGGCGGCTGTTCCCCTTACATTTTTTCTTAAGAGTTGAAATGCCTTGCGATATATCTCTTTTGTGGTGGTCTCTTCCCTGAAATAATCCAGGATTTCTTCAAGGATTGATTGTGCCAGCTCTTCTGTGGCGCCTGAACGCAACAAAGAACCTTTTAGCTTTTCTGAAGAAAATGCTTGTTTCTCTCCTGAAGATTTTAATACCATTATTTTTCCGTTCATCTTTTTAGGGCTGAATATTTTGTAGAGTGTCAATAGGGTTAATAACAGGGCGAACTTACTAAAAAACCTGATTCAAATTCAGTTTTTCGTTTAATAAATAATGTTTTATTTTGTTAAATTGCTTATAAATACCTGTTCATAATTATTGTTTGACTTATGTTCCGATTTTACATGAATAAGCTGTTTAATATACTGTTTGAGGTGTTATTTTTAAACATTAGAGTTTGGCATACCAGATGTTGCGGTGTATTGTCAGTGTGATTAATGAGTGGTTTTAAAATATATTATTATTATCTTTAAATATTGAATGAAGGATTTATGTCAGGATGCAATTGACATTATTTCTGTATGATTTGAAAAAGACTTTTATTTGTAAAAACAAAGCAATAGGTGAAAATGAAGAGTGATCCTGGAATATTACAAAGAAGGGGGTACTTAGAGGAAGGTGCCGAAGATGCATATTTATACCTTGATATTGATTCCTGTCTGGGTATGTTGAATAGCAGTATTGCACATGAGCGGACCCTGGCAGCCCGCGTATTGGGGAAGAGAAAAGAAGCAAAAGCTATTCCCGGGCTCATCGATGCCCTTGGAAAAGAAGACATGTTGTATTCAAAGCTTGCTATTTGTGAAGCTTTGATTGCAATGGGCAGTCAGGCTGTCGATCCTTTAATTAATGTGCTGGGGGAAATAGGGGATAATCAGCATAAAGAAATCCCTGACGGGGAATTTAAAAAAGGCAGTTATCCGCTTCCACGTGATATTGCAGCCCGGACTTTAATCAGGTTGGGAAACTATTGCCTGCCTGATTTGCTGGAGGTATTAAAGGGCAATGATGTTGTTAAGATCAGTGAAGCTGTTGATGCTATAGGTTATATATGTTTTTATGAGCCCCGAAAAGGTATTTCCGGCCTTATCATGGATGCAATGAGGAGGTTTGAAGGCAATGAGCTTATACAATGGAAACTTATCAGGGCAATGAGTGCATTCAGGGAATGCGAATCAAGCCTGAATTTAATAAAGGATACTGCAATTCATCCCAGATTGAAACTTGAGGCAGAAAGGAGCTTAATGCTTCTTAACCGGACATCACAGGCATGAAGGCAGGCTGAAAGCCAGGAGCCGGGAGGGTTTCTTTTAGCAGATTTTAGGCGGGTAATTTGTGATGTTCCTGATGTGACCATAAAGAGGCTTTAACCTTTTGTACATTTTAAGATATACTTTTTCATAAAGCTCCTGATAGATATCACGGTTTGCAGGTATTGGGTTATATACTTCACCAATGCGGCACATCTTGCTGATGGCTGTTTCAAAATCTGGATATAGCTTAAGGCCAACAGCACAATTAATAGCAGCTCCCAATGCAGAAGTCTCGAAGGTATGAGGTTTTTCGACCGGTAGATTAAAAATATCGGCAGTCATCTGTAATGCATTTGCACTTTGAGAGCCACCACCTGAAACCCTGAGTTTCTGTATTTTTACCCCATTGCGTTTTTGGGTAAGCATTGCACCTTCCTTTAAAGCATAAGTAATCCCTTCAATAATGGATCTGTAAAGGTGGGCTTTGGTGTGGACATCCCCAAATCCAATGATTGCCCCCTTGGCTTCAATACCGGGAATCTTAACACCTGGTGTCCAATAGGGTTGAAGTGTTAAGCCCATTGAGCCCGGAGGGATATCATTGATCATTTCATCAAAGAGCTCTTCGGCAGTCTTGCCAAGTTTCTTTGCCAGTTCAACTTCTTTGTGCCCGAATTCTTTCTTGAACCAATTTATCATCCAGTATCCCCTGTAAACCATCATCTCGGTGTTGAAGTAACCCGGTATGGCACTGGGATAGGATGGGAAATGCTTTACCACTTCCACATAACGTGGGTTGACAGTTTCGATTGTGGCAGTGGTGCCATAGCTCAAACATGCGATTTCGGGGGAGAAACATCCGGCACCCAAAACTTCACATGCTTTATCTGCTGCGGCTGCAATAATTGGCAAGCCTTCGGGCATTCCTGTTTGCCTTGCCGCCTCCGGAGTGATATATCCCATGAGCTCTGATGGCTTAACAAGGTCATTGAGCTTTTCCCTTTCGATAGGGAAAAGATTGGTATTCATTTCCCCGGGTTTGCACCACCTTTGTTTCTTATAGTGGAAAGGCATAAATCCTACAGTGCTGCCTATTGAGTCGATGTATTTACCACATAGCCTGAAACTAAAAAAACCGGAAAGAAAAACATACTTATAGGTTTTTTCCCAAATGTCAGGCTGGTTTTGTCTGATCCAGTTTGATTCACCATCTTTGATTGCATGGACAAGCGATTCCCTCATATCAATAATCCGGAGCCCAAGGTCCATGAGGCCCTTTGGCCAGTTCTCCCTGTTTGCTTTTCGTTGGTCAAGCCATATTATTGCAGGCCTTAATGGTTTTCCATCCTTATCCAGATTGACTACCGAGCATCGTTGGGTGGTAACGGAAAGGCCTTTGATATCCTGAAGGGGAATTGAAAGATTGTTCATGAGCCTTTTGGTAGTGGTGCATAGCATTTCCCACAGATATTCAGGGTCTTGTTCTGCAAAGCCTGGCTCTGTTGAATAATAAGCTTCAATCTCAGTCTTTTCTATTTGGACAATATTTCCATTAAGATCAACAATAACTGCGCGTACTGATTGTGTCCCGGCATCAATTACAAGGAGATAGCTCATTTTGGCAACCTGTTTAAGTGGATATTTGTAAATTGCGACTTTTAATAAGAAAACAAAATTACAATTTATTCTTTAATGAATAATATTATCTTAACCATCTTATTTGTTATTGATTTACAGCATTATAAACTAAATTCACCTGATATGCCGAATTAATTGACAATGAACTTTCATCCGGATAATAAACCATTTAAGGTCTGAGCCCTAATGTATTGCCCGGGTTCATGATCCCATTGGGGTCCAGGTGGTTTTTAATGGCCTGCATGAGTGCCATATTATCAGGTCCCAATTGTGTTTGCATCCATGGTGCTAGCACTTTACCTATGCCATGGTGGTGCGATAGTGCTGCTCCGCTATTCTGTATGGTGTCAATCAGTCCTTTATGGAAATCAATGTAATCCTGGACTTCATTTCCTTTTTGCATAGGGCTCAGAAATGTGAAGTATAGATTTGCCCCATTTTCATAAACATGGGAAATATGGGTCATGGCGATGGTGTCTTTTCTGCTTTTAAGGTATGTCCTGACCTGATCCCAGACGGGTATCAGGTTATCCCACATCACTGCTGTTTCAAGTGTATCGGTCATGATACCTGCATCCATCAGGGGGTCCCTGAGATAAGCACTTGAATATCTTTGATCAAGCCATTTTTTGGTTGGTTTGGCCCCAATGAAAAAGCCCCCATGCCTGCCACATATTTTCTTTATTGATTTGAGGACGTTGTGTGTATATACTTTTTGTCCTTCAATAGATACGAACATCAGGCAACGGTTTCCTGATTTAAAGCCAAGGGCTTTAAGTGCTTTGTCGGAGAGGGTGTTCTCAAAGCTGCTTGTTTTAAAAGCTATTTCAGTTTCTTCAGGGTCAGATATCCTGAAAAGGTGGGGCGTACCAATGCCAGCCTGCATGCAATTGCGCATGGCTAAGCAAGCTGAAGAAAAGTCTTTAAAGATAAATGAACTATATGCAGTGAGATCAGGATTGTATTTTTTGATTTTTATGGTAGCCTCGGCAATAATACCCAATGTGCCTTCAGAACCCGGGAATAAGGAATGCAGGTCCCAGCCCTGGGCACTTTTGGGATAACATGGTGTTTTAATGGTGCCTGAAGGGGTGATAACTGTCAGGGAGCATATCATATCTTCAATTTTCCCATATCCTGTAGAAGCCTGCCCGGCACCTTTTGCAGCAATCCAACCTCCCAGGGTTGAAAACTCAAAGGACTGGGGGAAGTGCCCACAGCTAAAGCCTTCTTTGTTCAATGCTGCTTCCAGGGCCGGGCCATAAATACCTGCCTGAATGGTGGCAGTTTGGTTTACAGGATTTATCTCCAATACCTTGTTTAAACGTTTGGTGAGGTCAAGGCTTATGCCCCCTTTGGATGTAGAAGCGCCCCCTGTTACTGAGGACAAGCCTCCCTGCGGGGTTATTGGTATCTGGTGCTGGTTACAAATTGCGACAATCTTTTCTATTTCAGCTATGCTCCCGGGATAAACCACTGCATCGGGCGGGTTGGGGATTTGCCCCATACGGAGCAATAAAAGTTCAGAATAGTATTTTCCATAAGCATGCGATGCACGTTCGTCATCCGCTATTGAGATATTTTCCTTTCCTGTCACACCAGCTATGCTATCGAGGATATGTTCTGCTATTCCACATGCTTTGCCTAAGCTGACTGGTATGTTGCCCGAAAGATGGGGGGCATCCTTATCAGATATTTGAATATTGAATTTTTCTTTGATGAGGTTTAGGGTTGCCGTATCAATCTTGTTTTCCCTTTTATCGCCCCATTTCAGGATATCCCGGTATGTTAAGGCCATGGTATTTGTGTTCTTCTTGTTGTTTTGCAGGAATTTGTTTCTTTGGATAAAAATAGTGAATGATGATTTGAAATCAAAATCCCATTTGACGATAAATCCGGAACTCTTTTTTTGTGAGGATGCTTTTAAAAAATGTCTGATGGGCCTTGATCCTGTGTGTGTTGATTTAAACTGTTAAATAAGCTTCTTCAACCTTTGCCAATTCCTCATTGATCCTTGTTTCAGGCCAGTTTAGAATGGATGCGGCCAGGTTTGCGATCAGCATTATTGTTTCCTGTCCCGGATTGCCAAGGGTGCCAATACCTGTCCTGCGAAACAGGATGTCACTTAAAGAGCTTGCCATTTCATGTTCTACTGCCCACTTGACCTCTGCAAGTATTTCACCATCCTCAGTAATGCTTTGCTTTAAATGTGGCTCCCTGAGTGCAATATCTAAAACCTCATGGCAGTAAGTGCCATAGTTGCCCACAAGGCTTATTATTGTCTGGTTAGTGAAATTAGGATATTGGAGATGTATTTCCCTGATAAATGCTTCCAGATTTTTTATCTGGCACCCATCAAGGTATTGGCTATCGGTAATTGACTTTTTTAAGGGCCTTCCGGTTTTCTTACAGATCATTTTCATGGCATTGCCAGCCAGCTTGCGGCTGGTGGTGTATTTCCCGCCTTCTATGGTTATCAGGTTGTTTAGACCTTCCTCTTTATTGTCAAATATTTCATATTTCCTTGAAGTCTCGTACGAGCCTTCCGTCTGGTCATCAATCAAAGGCCTGAGCCCTCCGTAAGCATGACGGACATCATTAA
>CAYLYP010000041.1:0-27087 GCA_964387795.1 uncultured Bacteroidales bacterium | reverse complement strand
GTTTGAAATATTACCGGGATTTAAAAAACTCATTGGATACTGCAAGAGACGAAGGCAAGATTGAAGGTAAGATTGAAGGTAAGATTGAAGGTAAGATTGAAGTCGCTAAAAACCTATTGATGAGTGGGGTTTCAATTGATTTGATTGTAAGAACAACTGGCTTGACAGAAGAGCAAATCAGGAATTTACAATAAATAAGCACCTAACAAACAGGGTTTTATATGGTTAGCACGAGCCAGCATGTTGCGTTTGCCAATGAGCGATAGCGAATTTGATTTCACAGAACCAAACAAATAAAACTGATCAATATAAGAATAAGGCCTGTCTGAGCTTGGAAAACACCTCGTTATCAAACATCTGCAAATCAAGACAAAGTTCTTTCAGTTGCCTGCATTTATGATTGTCGTTGATATAGGGCAATGCAGATTCATATAAAAATTGATATAATGCAGCCTTATCGATATGGCATTCTATAAATAGCGATAGTTGATAGTACCACAACAGCACAGGGGTATATCCAGCCCTTTGCGAATAATCTGTTTCTTTATCAAGTAATTGAAATTTCTTAACCAGGGCAATAATCTCTCTGTATTTTTCAAGATGTATTAGTGCAAAAAAATAAGACACAAAAAACAGATGCCATCTGTGAGAAAGGATTTGTTTTTGCCAATTGTCCATAAAAGACCGGGCATAACTATCAGCATCAGCAGCTTTACCAAGTCGGGTAAGGGTTTGGATATAATAAGAGGCAAAACCTATCCTGTTATGAGAACTAGAGGCATTACGGGCATCCGGAAAGGCTTCCAGCATTAGCTTATAAGCTACTTTAGGCTTGTTTTGCCTTAACAATACGGCACATAAAGTATTCACGTAATGAATATAATCCGTGCCTTTGTGTTTTACTGATAAGTATCCATATTTTTCGGCCAGTCCCATTTGATTTAATCTTGAATGGATAAGCAGGCGGTTTGAATAATAATTCACCAAAATTCTAGGAGAATAAAACTGGCCTTTTGCAAACAAGCCATCCAATTCCTGGTAAAGTTGGATCAGTCGGTCATACTCTTTGTAATTGTAGTACAGAAATGTAAGCCTGATAATAGCATAATAGCGGCTCAGCCCATCAAGGCTGCTATCTTTAAAAACGCTTATCAGCCATTGCTCCCATTGCCTGGTTTCGGTATTGCTTAAACTATACTGGCGGATAATATCTTCTGTAGCCTGTAATAGTTTTTGATTGGTTTCTCTCCCCCTTTTATAAACTTCAGCATATTTATCTAAAAACAAAGCAGCTTGAGCCCCTGCTTCATGACGGACGCGGATTAACAAATAAAACCGATAGCTCTGCACAACTTCATATAAACGTAAGAAATAAAAACCCGGATCCTTATAAGTTGAGATAAGCCTGATAAGCTCTTTTTCATCTGTCGGGCTAATCGAATCGGTCATGATATCTTTTTCAAGGCCCGAAAGCCACAAATAAAACTTGTCAACATCTATACGGGCAAGTTGTTCAGTAATCCAGGCTTTAAGCCTCGAATATTTTCTTTTGTCTATTGCGGTATTAAATTCTGGTAACATACCCGGGTTCTCAGACAACTTAAGGATTTTTCGCAAAATATTAAGGTTATCCTTATCCTGAAATTGCTCAATAGTCAAAAGATACTGCGCTTCATGAGGCAATATTTCTAATGCAAATTTTTGAAAATCATATAGCTTTTGCCTTGACATCTTTTGAGCTTTTTGCTTTTTTCTTCAAAAATACTAAAAATCATGCTTTTATATGGATTCAGGCTTATCTCTTTTTTTTCAATACTTTTTTTTAAAAACTGACAAACTTCTACAATTAAAAATACAGGTTAAACACTACTCATAAAAACCAGTTTTGTTCCTAAACAAACCTTTATAATTATTGTTTTATCAATTAACAGACGACCTCTTTGAATAAGATTACTAATCCGTTAATGATGGATTTACAATTTTAAAAAGCCCCTGCCCTTGTATTAAGCTTTGTTTTTAAATAATTTTCAAGCCTTACAGCTATTTAGAATAAATACAAATAGTTATCTTTGTAAAAACAAAAAAGAATGACAGCCATATTATTACGCCCTGACACGAAAATATCAGATATCATCCAGGCTGATAAACGTGCAATGGTTTTACTTCCACGCTTCGGCATTGATCTTGGAGTTGGAGACAACACTATTGCACAGATATGTGAAATAAAAAAGATTGATGCCCATTTTTTTATTCTAATGATAAATACCTTTTTGGACACCAAACCAATCTCAATCCCGGTAATAAAAAAAATTGATATTTCAACCTTATTGCTATACTTAGAGAACTCCCATGCCTATTATCTTAAGGAAATCATTCCCCATATCAGGAAGTTGTTTGAACAATACACTTCAAGTGCCAACCTGAAAGCCAAAGAACAACTCATTCGTTTTTTTAATCAATATATCATTGAAGTTGAGCAACATATCGGTTATGAAGACCAGGTAGTGTTTCCCTACATATCTCATTTATACTCAAGTACATCATCAAAAGAGGAATCCCCGGTAAAAAGTAGTTATTCCATAGAAGAATTTGAAAAAAGGCATGATAATATAGAAGAAAAGCTAACAGACTTAAAGAACTTGCTTATAAAATACATTCCACCTGCAAACGACCGTTATCAAAGGGTCAGGTTATTAAATGAACTCATTGCATTGGAGGAAGACCTTGCCAATCATGGAAGAATTGAAGACCATATTCTCATTCCTATAGTAAGGCAATTGGAAAATAAAATCAGCAAATAACCATGGAATACAAATTACTTATTGCTGAGCCATCAGATATTATCAGGAAAGGGCTTATCCAGATATTGGAGACAAAAGCCGTATATACAAAAATAAAGGAACTGTCATGTATTCAAAACCTCAATCAGACTATTGTAAGTTTCAAGCCCGATATTATCATGATGAATCCATCGATAGCTGATAGACACACTGTAAATTCGATACGTGAAGAACTTGATGGGAACATAAAACTTATTGCCATTGTATATTCTTTATACGAACCTGAAATCATAGATCAATATGATGAAGCTATCCTTATTGGTGACAACAGCCAAAAGATACTTCGCAAGATTGACCTGGCAATAAACCATGGGAAGTCAACAAAAGTAAAATCCAACCAGCATCAATTAACGCAAAGAGAGCTTGATGTATTAAAACTTCTTGTCAAAGGACTTAATACCAAGGAAATATCAGAAATCTTGTTTATCAGCACCCATACAGTAATCTCTCATCGTAAAAACATCTCACATAAACTTGGAATCAAATCACTTGCCGGGTTAACCGTTTATGCAATAATAAATGAGCTTATCGGGATGGAAGATGTCAGTTAAAACAAAAAAAAATACGTTAGTTGTATTTTTTTGCGCTCAGAACGCTCTTTTTTTATATCATTGCATTAAAATGGAATTGAGGACAAAATGAGCAGCAACAATATAAAATTCGGAACTTTTAAAGGCGTATTTACCCCCAGCATCCTAACGATACTTGGTGTCATCATGTATATGCGCCTTCCCTGGATTGTGGGACAGGCAGGATTATGGAGCACATTGGGGATTATCTTCGTGGCCCATCTAATAAGTATCACCACAGGGCTTAGCGTTTCGAGCATTGCTACCGATAAAAAAGTTGAGACCGGCGGGACTTATTATATGATTTCCAGAAGTCTGGGGTTACCTATTGGCGGAACCTTGGGTATGGCTTTATTTGTAGGGCTCTCATTAAGTGTAAGCCTCTATTTAATAGGCTTTTCCGAGATATTACTAAACACCATAGGCATAGAAGCCAGCTTGAACAACATTAGGATTACCGGAGTGATATCACTTCTGGCAATTACAATCCTTACCTTTATCAGCACAAACCTGGCTTTAAAAACACAGTTTATCATCCTTGCAGTGATGGCCTTATCACTGGTATCCATTTTTATTGGGAATAACAACCAGGAAGTTACAAACATAAGTATAGGCCCCATTGAGAATTCCCTTCCCTGGATTGCATTGTTCGCTATTTTCTTTCCCGCTGTCACCGGCTTTGAAGCAGGTGTATCCATGTCGGGAGATTTACAAAATCCAAAGAAATCCATTCCACGGGGCACGATGCTTGCAATCTTTGTTGGGCTATGTGTTTACCTGATCCTTACCATATTTTTATCATATAAAGTTGACCGGGATTTATTAATCAACGATTCTTCTGTTTTATTAAAAATCTCATGGTTTGCCCCTATAGTTGTTGCGGGTATTATGGGCGCAACCCTCTCATCTGGGCTGGGTAGTATATTAAGCGCCCCACGTATTCTACAGGCAACTGCGAGCGATAAAATCACCCCAAAGATATTTGCAAAAGGCTATGGCAAATCAAATGAGCCCCGCAACGCCCTTCTTCTCACCTTCGTCATTGCACTTGCCGGCATCCTTATTGGCGAACTGAATACCATTGCAAGGATCGTATCCATATTCTTTATTATCACTTATGGGTTCCTTAACCTCACCTGTGCCCTTGAAAACTGGGCAGGTTCTGATTTCAGGCCTTCCTTTCGTATTCCAGTGATTATCAGCATCATTGGGGCAATTGCCTGTTTTGTTGTGATGATACAACTCGATCTGGCAGCTATGCTTGTAGCCTCAGCAATACTCATTGCCTTATTTCTGTTTCTTAAACGTAAAGAACTCAAGCTCGAATCAGGCGACACATGGAACGGGATATGGTCAGGAATTGTTAAAGCAGGATTAATCCGTTTAAGCGGAAGGGAAAAAAAAGATAAAAAGAACTGGAAACCCAACATCATCCTGTTCAGCGGAAAAGCATCCGAGAGGCCACACCTGATAGAGATAGGAAGGTTCATTACAGGCAGGCTTGGGATATTTACCAATTTTGAACTCATAGAAGACCCCGACCAAAAGCATTTTATTGATAAATCATCCCAAACAAATAAACAGATCGATCACCTTGGAAAAACTGTTTTTACCCGTAAGCATGTTTGCACAAATATCTATCAGGGTATTGATACCATTTCAAGGGTTTACGGCTTTTCAGGTTTTGAACCCAATACCATTGTCATGGGTTGGCCTAAAAAACCCCAGAACACTGATATGTTCTATCAGACATTAAAGAACTTATCAAAGCTTGACTTTAACCTTGCATTGCTTCATTTCAATGAATCAAAGGGATTTGGCAATAAAAACCTAATAGATATCTGGTGGAGCGGTAAAGGACAGGAGCTTACATTTGCCCTAACCTTAAGCAAATTTATCACCTCCAACCCATTGTGGAGAAGTGCCCGCATCCGCATTCTATACATAAACTATAAAGTCCACCTATCCGAACGAATCCATGCCATTATCAATCAGCTATTAGAAAACCACAGGATTGCAGCAGAACTAAAAATCATAAACAATTTTGTGGACAATCTTGATGAAACAATGATTATTCAAACCGAATCAGCAAAAACTGATTTGTGTTTTATTGAATTGTATAAAGCAAAAAAACAAACTGGGATCCCTGCTTTTGAAATAATAGAAAAAAAGCTTTCTGCACTTGGCTCATGTATGCTCATAAAAGCTTCTTCTGATTTTGAAAGTATTGGTTTTGATGAAGAGCTTGTTATTCCACCAGCATTAAGTGTTCCATCAACGAAACTCCAGGCAAAGACAATTGAAATTTCGAATCCGTCCAGACCTGAAGCAGTAAGCTATTTTGAAACAATAAAAGCTGATTTCGGGAAATCACATCTTGAGTTTAACAGCACAGCTTTCGATGTTTCATTAAATACTATTGAAAGCTTTCTTGAAAATATTATCCTCTTTCAAAAAAGATTTATCAATACACTTCCAACTGTTAAAAGCATTTCCTCTACAGAATTAAAACATAAGGCATTCATTAAAGTCCATAACGATTTTACATTACAGGTACAAAGAAGCCAAAAAGCGCTTAAGGAACAATTATTGCCCCAGATAGCTGATAACATTGCAAAATCAATTGAGGACTATATAGGACAATTAAATGCAAATCTGAATAAAGTCCCGGATAAAATCTTTATCACTTTTTCCTTAAAGGAATTAAAAGCTGTCACCCCAAACACACATAAAGCCAAAGCATACCTTAAAAGAAAGTATCGAAAGGCAAGTCTGTATGGC
This sequence comes from uncultured Bacteroidales bacterium, assembly GCA_964387795.1. Lineage (GTDB taxonomy): Bacteria > Bacteroidota > Bacteroidia > Bacteroidales > UBA7960 > CAYLYP01. Next base: position 20,897 of record CAYLYP010000041.1, on the reverse strand, counting down.
AAAAAAAACACTTCAATTCCATTCAGGTTAAGGCATTCATGCAGGCTTTTGCTATTAAACCGAAGGTTTAAAACCATTCAGGATGTATTAAATATTTTCGAGATTGTATCCTTCCAGATGCTATCCAATTTAAGGAACAACCTTATAAACTTTAACCAACTGCTTGAAAAAGCAGAAAACATCAATCAAAACGGAGCCTCATCCATCGAGAGCATCGAAAAAGAAGCCATCGAATTGGCAACAATGCTTGAAGCTTTAAAGCAATCAACCGTTGACCGGATTAACAAGCTATCAGAACGTCTGGATGCAGATTTCTTTGTTAACCTTCAAAAGATCAGCAATCTGATAGAAAAGCCCCATTCCTCATTATTGCTGGCTCCTTATTCAAAAGCATTAAAAACTGACGAATCAATAAATGAAGAGCTTTCCGCATTCGCTTCAGACTGGCTTAAAAACATGCAATTGTTCATGGAAAAGAACAAGCTGGAATTTATACTTGTAACGCTAAAAGCAAGGATTAAGGCAAGGATTAAAAAACAGTTGCTACAGGTAAAATCAAAAACCAATGAACATCTATTCCAAAGACTTGATGCAATTAATAAAGAAATCCAACATTCAATTGAAACGCAAGAGCCTCTTTCCGAAAAGCTCCTAAGACTATTACTTGATGACAATTATGAATTTGATTTTAAAACAGAAGCCCAGATAGCCTTTGAAGATATCCAACACCTTGTTGAGCATATCCCGGAAGAAATCACGATTATTGATGATAGCATTTTTAGCTATTCAAACCAAACAAATCTTTCTGCCATTGCACCTCAAACGATCCCAATAAGGAAAATAGCCCGTTACCAGGTTGGTGCAATACTCTTTTCTCAGGTCATCATGCATTTTGACACCAGTGACAAGGAATTAAATGACGCTTCATCTGCCATATCAGATATCATCAGGCTTTGCCTTACAACAATCGATTCGCATGATAATTCTTTTGATAACAAAGAAATTGAAAAACAAAGGCAGGAATTGCTTTATTCAAATATTCAAAACAGAATTGGTGAGGAAACAAATCAGATCAATAACATCCTGAATTCAACAGATTCAAACATTGATGATGCCATAAAAACTGCATACGACCCATTAAGCCTAGCGGGAATAAAACATATTGTATCATTCTTTGCTGCCAAAAATCCCTCAATACGTATCTGGCCATTCAAATGGCCTGCTTCATGGTTAAATTCACTAAAGCATGGTATTAACCAAACACTTGTAAGATTACTCTATACCAGAAGCGAAGGAATTATCTGGATAAAAAAGCTTTCTGATAAGGAAGAAAACAAAATCACCTTCTCACAGGATGTCCACCAATTGATTGAAGAACTATCACCCTCAGCCCCGGTTCTCAAGGATACCCCTTTCTATTATCAAAACCTGTTTTCAGGACACAGCCCAGTCAACACAGATATGTGGGTTGGAATGGAAACTCAAATTAATCAGGCCCGATTGGCAATAAAAAGGTTTCAAAACGGATATTCAGGCGCTATATTGATAACAGGTCCAAGGAACAGTGGAAAATCAGGTTTATCAAAAATTATTTGCCAGAAAATCCTACCCAACTGGGAAATCATTCGCATAAAGCCACCCAAAGAAGGCTCTTCAAGCACTAAGGTTTTTCATCAGTTTATAAAACAAAGCCTTAACTTCAATGAGGCAGATTTCGATATCTATCTTGCAAGTCTTGCTTCACCACGCATTATTATCATCAATGACCTGGAACTTTGGTGGGCCAGAAACAACAACGGACATCATGTGCTAAAAGAGATAATAAGGCTTATTGATAAATATGGCGGGAAACACCTTTTCATCATCAACTCGGGGACATCTGCCTGGAACTTCATCTCAAAGATGCATTGGCCAGAGTCATCTTTCCTTGCACACCTTAAATGCCAACCATTAGATGCCCGCGAACTGCGTGATCTGGTTATGCTCAGGCATAAAGCCGGAGGCCTTACTTTTTACCTTAACAGTAAAACCGAAAAACAACTCTCACAATGGGAAATGGCAAGGTTATTTAACCGATATTTCACAGTATTTAAAGGGAATCCGGGATATACCCTTCAAGCCTGGATTGCAAATATTCAACATCAAGAAGCAAAGAATATAATTATTCGCACGCCTTCAGTCCCTTACTTAAAACCTTTAGAAAACCTTAATACGGACACTTTAAACCTGTTGGTTCAGTTTGTTCTTCACCGCAGGATAAGTATCCCTGGCCTTGCTTCAATAATGGGTGTTGAATTAAGCCAGTCTGTAGCAATCCTTAATGGTTTGCACCGTATGGGGCTTATCCATGAAAAATTCCAGGCTGTTTATGCCCTTAACCCCTATCTGGAACCATTTATCATTCAGATACTTGAAGAAAGGGAGATGTTGTAAGTAAGACTTGGTTTTTTGAAAGTTTCTTAGACATGCAGGCAAAGAATATGCTGCATTGTTTGTTGTTTTTGAAATAGTTTATTCTTCAAATGTATTAGTATTAATATCACCAACAACATCTTTTCTTTTAAAAAACTATTACTCAATTATTATGTTAACGGTATAGCTGCAAACACCTCAACTTTGATTCAAACAATTAATTCTACCAAAAAAACAGATAACAAATTTACTGTTCTTAGCATGTAAACTGGATATTATCTCTTTGCATATCAATTTATCAACTCAACCAGAATTAACAAACTCAAAATCACCATCAGTACTTCAACACCCCCTTAATTTCATCAATAAAGTTAAGGGTTCCCTTTTCGATATTGGCTGTTAATTCATCAGGCTTGTTAAAATCAGGTTTATCAACTAAGATTGTATCAACAATAGAGAATCCTTCATTGATATCCAAAGGGACATGATATGTACTAAAACCACTATTCTGAAAAATATCCAGGTATTTTTTCTGAACCTGTCTGTTTTGCCCTGCAAGCCAAATCTCAAAATATAGTTCCTCATGCTGAAATATGACAGCAACCTTAAGTGCTTCTGCTTTAAACACCTTGGGGGTAAACGAAAAATATGTCATATCCATATAACCCTGATATAAGCTCCCAACAAAGTAATCTGAAGAATACTTATTATTAAAATATGCCCGTAAGCCTTGCATATACTCAATCAGTCCCTTATAGGCAATCTGAACATTGCCCTCCAACAAAAGGGCATTATATTCCTTTACATACTCATTGAAAGATTTTTTCATCTCTTTACTTTTTAGCTTGATTATAATCCCTACCTTAATTTTTGTCTTAACAATAGCTAAGATAATAAAAACATTAATATCGTCAAATCAATATAAACGAAAATAATATATCAACAGGAACATCATAAAATCACATTAATTCAATTTTATACAATATAGGCTATTACAAAAACCTGTAATTGTTATAAAACAGATTTACAAGCATTGGCTTTAAAGTATCCAAATCTATGAAAAGCATGCAAGAGCTTCAGTCAATGAATTTGCAAAGTTCACCTGTCGTCCTTTATTGCTTTCATAAATAAAATCCTTGATGCTTTTTTTGGAATACTTAGAAAAATCTCCAACAATAACAAGTTGAAGCCTATAGTTTGAAAACTTTTGAAGTATTTCGCCTGCCATTTTGTTCTTTAAGTCAAAAAAATCAGGGACAATATTTTCTTCATAAACAATCACACCTTTAAAGTCATTATAATACATATTTCCAATTAAATCAATCCCGTCACCGATTGTATTGATGATAAGGTTATCAGAAATTAACTCAGCCACCATGCGAGTTCCTGCCATATGAGTTTCTACTTTCATAAATTCTATTTATCTATTGTCAAAAATACAATAAATACCTAAGAATGAACATTTTTCACAATAATAAAACTTCACTTCTTTAACATTTAGTGATAATTTATCAATAAACTTCACAATTCAACAATAAAAGGAATAACATTGTAAAAAAAATAACCCAAAAGATAAAATCGACGTATAAACCAAAATATTTATTGTTAAAACACCTCCACATGGAACAGAATCAAAATTTTAGCTTAATCTTAAAATGGGGTGCGATAATGGCTCTTATCGTGGTATCGCTAATCCCTGTTCAGATATTTGTATTTTCAGCATGGCCACCCCCTGATACGGTAGAAGGTTTCTTCGACTTATTTAACCATAACTGGCTTTTAGGATTGTTAAGCCTTGACCTCATTTACCTTCTGAATAATATTTTGCTGGCCTTTGTTTATCTGGCTTTATATTTTGCACTTCGTAAGGCAAACCATTCTTTAATGATAATTGCATTGGTTCCGGGATTTATTGGCATAGCCGTCTATTATGCGTCTTCAGTTGCTTTTGAGATGCTTTCGTTGAGCAATCAATTTGAAGTAGCTGATTCTCCTGAACTTAAATCACAACTTTTAGCCTCAGGAAGGATGCTGATTGAAACCTATAAAGGGACAGCCTTCGATGTATATTACGTATTAAATGCCTTTACATTATTGCTTGTTTCTTATGTCATGTTTAAATCTGACATCTTTAGTAAAACCACTTCAATATGGGGGCTAGCATCAGGGGTTTTAATGATAATACCTTCCACAGCAGGCACTATTGGGCTTGTCTTTTCCCTTTTATCACTTATCCCCTGGGTTGTTTTCTCTGTCCTGATAGCCAGAAAGCTTCTGGTGTTGAGTAAATAATCAGGAACTTGGAGCAGCATAGTTATTAACAACATTTCAATTTATTGAATCAAAACTATGCAACACATCAATCCCATATTGCTTAAACTGAATCAGGCATGGTATTTTTTAATAAAGCAAAATCAATAAAATCACATTAAAATGACAACATACTTTTTACAAAAACTGGCTGGAAAAGCATTTCTTGCTGGATTGTTAACATTTTCAATCCATTCAATATCAAATGCCCAGGTATTTACCGGTGGTAATTTTGGCGTCAATTATGACAACAATGGGGTTTATGTAGATCTGGCTCCTGAAATAGGATATCGCTATAAAGTTGTTGAGGTTGGAATAGCACCCTTTGTATCCTATAAACAAATCGACAAGGCTCACCACTATTCTTTTGGCAGCCGGGTATTTTCAAGAGTAACCTTATACAAAGACATTTTTGCACATGCAGAATTTCAGGTTACAAACATCGAAATACCAGGCACAGTTTCAAGTGATATCTTTTTTGATAACCGTAAATGGATTATAGCAATGCCAATAGGGGTTGGATACAGGTATAAAATTTCCAAAAATATAACTGCACAGGGTTCTGTGCTTTATGATGTATTGTTGGATGATGACTCTCCACAAAAGAACCCTATTATAAGGGGTGGTATTGTATATGATTTTTAATGCTTTGCATCAATATAACTCCCAACATTAACTCCAGAAGAAATGTAATCATCAAATATGGTTGAATTGATTCTTCTGGAATAACTATAAATCAAATACTGCATCAATTAAGATCAACCCATAAAGATTCGACTAAAAAAATTGACCCGTGCGCTTATACTCCTGTACCAGAAAATATAAAATGAGCCGGGTCAATTTTTATTTCAAGACCTTTCCCAATTCTGAGCCCTTTATACCTTAAGCTTCTCCCCTTCTGATTTTGCAATAATAACTGCACCACAGGAATCACTCCATACATTTATCGTTGTCCTGAACATATCAAGCAAACGGTCAACAGCAAGGATAAGCCCTATACCTTCCAGAGGAAGCCCAACTGCTGACAGGATTATTGTCATCATAATAAGCCCTGCCATAGGGATTCCAGCTGCCCCAATGGAGGCCAGCAAAGCGGTTACCACAACAATCATTTGTTGAGTTATTGACAAATCAATTCCATATGCCTGAGCAATAAACATCGCAGCTACGCATTCGTATAATGCTGTTCCATCCATATTTATAGTTGCGCCTAATGGCAATACAAAACCTGTGGTTTTAGTTGACACCCCACAGTTTTTCTCGACAGCTTCCATTGATAAAGGCAGTGTTGCATTACTTGAAGAGGTTGAAAAAGCTGTTAATAAAGGAACACTCATTGCCTTGGCATGTTTAAAAGGATTACTTTTCCCAATTAGCGCAACAAGCAATGGAAGCGTTACTGCCCCATGAATAATCAATCCCGCCAGCACACAAAGAAAATAAATCCCCAGCCGTCCCAGTACATCCAACAATCCTTTAGTATCAGAAGCCTGAGCAGATATTGTGGTTGCAACAAGACCAAAAATCCCTATGGGTGAAAACCTGATAATAAACATTGTTAGTTTCATCATGATTTCAAAAACACCCTCGAAAAATCCTTTTACAGGCATAGCATATTTATCTTCCACACGGGTAATGAAAAAACCAAATACGACAGCAAAAAATATAACTGCAAGCATTTGGCCTTCAGCCATTGCCCCAATTATATTATCAGGGATAATATGAATCAATGTGTCCTTTATACTCTTGTCAGCAACATCCAATCCTTCAACTACCTCAACAAAACCAAGATCTGCTCCTACTCCAGGCTTTATGATGTTTACTAAAAACAATCCGGTTAAAACAGCCATTAGTGTAGTGAGCATATAATAACAAATCGTTTTCAATCCCATCCTTCCAAGATTTTCACCACTCCCTATGCCTGATACTCCAACTACTATTGAAGAAAAAACCAAAGGGATTATTACCATTTTCAATGCCCTGATAAACATTGTCCCCAACCAGCTTACATATTTCACCTCCGATGGGAAAAACATCCCAAAAAGTATACTCAATACCAAAGCAATTAGAATTTGCCAATGAAGGGGGAACTTTTTTATTCTTAAGCTCATGTGTAACACAATTTTTTTGTTATTGAATACTTCTTTTATAAAGGAAACTAATAAAAGTCCAGATGGAATTGATGCACAATAATACAAAAGAAATTCAAACATAAGCCATATTATTTAATGCCTCATTAAATATCAGCCAAAATGACACCGGATAACCCATCAATCATGTCATATTGTCTTGTATTTCGTCATTATGAGTATTGGCCTGTGAATTGATAATACATCAGAAAAACAATTAAGATAATGAACTTTAATAATTATACAATAAAAGCCCAGGAGGCTATCCAGAAAGCCCAGGAAACTGCACTATCAGCAGGACATCAGGCAATAAGCCCGGGGCATCTCTTAAAAGGGATATTTCAGGTGGATGAAAATGTCACACCCTATTTACTCAAGAAGCTCAACATAAATCAGCAGGCAGTAATGCAGGCTCTTGACAGGATTATCCAATCATACCCAAAAGTATCAGGAGCAGAACCATATCTAAGTCAGGAAGCTACCCAGATACTCCAAAAAGCCGAGATTTACCTTAAAGAGTTTGGGGATGATTTTATTTCATTGGAACATGTATTTTTGTCCCTTTCGGTTTCAAAAGAACAAACAGGGCAAATGCTTCGCGATAGTGGCATTAAAGAAAAAGAACTAAAAGCTGCCATTCTGGATTTAAGAAAAGGAGCAAAAGTAAACAGCCAGACAGCCGAAGATACTTATAATGCGTTATCAAAATATGCTTTAAACCTTAACCAACTCGCCATTAGCGGGAAGCTGGATCCAGTAATTGGCAGGGACGAAGAAATCAGGCGTATCCTTCAAATCCTTTCACGTAGAACAAAAAACAACCCCATCCTAATTGGCGAACCCGGTGTAGGGAAAACAGCCATAGCAGAAGGTCTTGCCCATAGGATCATCAATGGCGATGTACCCGAAAACCTTAAAAGCAAAAAAATATACTCCTTAGACATGGGTGCTTTAATCGCAGGGGCCAAATATAAGGGTGAATTTGAAGAAAGACTTAAATCGGTAATTAATGAAGTCATTGCTTCAGAAGGTGAAATTGTACTTTTTATTGATGAAATACACACCCTTGTTGGAGCAGGAGGTGGAGGTGAAAGTGCAATGGATGCAGCAAACATTTTAAAACCAGCTCTTGCAAGGGGCGAGTTAAGGGCAATTGGCGCAACTACCTTAAAAGAATATCAAAGGTATTTTGAGAAGGATAAAGCCCTGGAGCGTAGGTTTCAAATTGTGGTTGTTGATGAACCTTCTAAACCTGATGCCATTTCTATTCTGAGAGGGCTGAAAGAAAGATACGAAAACCATCATCAGGTTAGGATTCGTGATGAAGCCATCGTTGCAGCAGTTGATCTTTCTTACAGATATATTTCCGACCGTTTTCTCCCGGATAAAGCCATCGACCTTATTGATGAGGCAGCATCAAAGCTAAGGCTGGAGATGAACTCAGTACCCGAAGAATTAGATGAAACAGAACGTAGGATCAGGCAACTTGAGATTGAACGCGAAGCTATTAAGCGCGAAAAAGATGAGTTTAAGCTTGATCAGCTTAATAAAGAACTTGCCGGCCTCTATGAGATTCGTTCAGGGCTTAAAGCCAAATGGCAAAGTGAAAAAGAGATTGTGGACGCAATTCAAAAACAGAAACAAGCAATTGAGCATTATAAATTTGAAGCAGAACAGGCCGAACGACAAGGAGACTTTGGCAAAGTTGCTGAAATAAGATATGGTCATATCAAGGAATCGGAAAGACTCCTTGAAGAGTTCAAACAACAATTAAAAAACCAGCAAGCTGACTCAGCTATGATTAAAGAAGAGGTAGATGCCGAAGACATTGCTGATGTTGTTTCACGGTGGACTGGAATCCCGGTAAGCAGGATGCTTCAAAGCGAGCGGGAAAAACTTCTGGTATTAGAATCGGAATTGCATAAACGTGTTATTGGACAGGAAGAAGCCATTGCAGCCGTTTCGGATGCAATCCGAAGAAGCAGGGCTGGCTTACAGGATTCAAAGCGACCGGTAGGATCATTTATCTTTTTAGGCACAACAGGCGTTGGTAAAACAGAATTGGCTAAAGCACTCGCTGAATACCTTTTTAATGATGAAAACGCAATGGTGCGAATAGATATGTCAGAATACCAGGAACGCCATACTGTTTCCCGATTAATAGGAGCCCCTCCTGGATATGTAGGATATGAGGAAAGTGGCCAGCTTACCGAAGCTATACGCCGCAAGCCCTATTCAGTGGTCTTACTGGATGAAATTGAAAAAGCCCATCCTGATGTTTTTAATATCCTGCTTCAGGTTCTGGATGATGGAAGGCTTACCGACAATAAAGGTCGCCATGCTGATTTCAGAAATGCAATAATCATAATGACATCTAATATGGGTTCATCCCTTATTCAGGAAAATCTGGAAAGCATAAATGGATCTAACCGTGAAGCAGTACTTGATAAAACAAAAAATGAGGTATTCGACTTGCTTAAAAAAACTATAAGGCCAGAGTTCCTGAACCGAATAGATGAGATAATCATGTTCACCCCTTTAACAGAAAGTGAAATTTCAGAAATTGTAAAGTTACAATTCAATAACATCCAACAAATGCTGTTAACAAATGGAATACAGGTTGAGGCAACAGATAAGGCAAATACGTGGATTGCACATGAAGGATTCGACCCTCAATATGGTGCAAGGCCTGTAAAACGTCTTTTGCAAAAAAAAGTATTAAATGAAATTTCTAAGGCTATCCTTTCAGGAACAGTTAAACGAGATGGAAAAATCATTATTGATGCCCCTGAGTGCGAAATCCTAATCCGAACCGAAGAATAACAATTGATTTCTCAGGCTTTTCCAAATTAGAACAGCCTGAGGAATTTTCTTGGTATATTTGTTTGAAACCTCATTGGCTCATTGGTTATCGGGTGGACAAAAGCAAGCACCCAGGCATGCAACCCTAGCCTGGCAATCGGATTTGATTGTGCACCATATTTTTTATCCCCAACAATACTATGCCCTATTTCCTGTAAATGTACCCTGATCTGGTTCTTCCTCCCTGTTTCAAGATTCACCTTCAGCAAGCTATAATCATTGGATTGTTTTAAAAGCTCATATCTTGTGATTGCTAATTGACCCTGGGAAGGATCCTGACTGGAAAAAACCATTAATGCACTATTCTCTTTCAGATATGACCTGATGCGGCCTTTTGGATCTTCAACCTTACCTTCTACCAGAGCAAGATAGGTGCGTTCAGTAACTGCCTCTTTCCAATTTTCCTGTAAACGTTCCTGAACGATAGGGCTTTTGGCAAACATCATCAAGCCTGATGTATCCCTATCAAGCCGATGCACAACAAAAAGCTTATTCCCGGCACGGGCTTTCCTGACATGTGCGCTCAGCATCCTAAAAGCCGTAAGGGTTTTATCCCTGTCATCCGATACGGATAAAACACCTGCATGTTTATCAATAACAATAATATGCGCATCCTCAAATACTATCGAAAAGCCTGAATAATCCTTCTCTACCGGGATTTTATCCTTTGCAACCTCAATCTGATCACCTACATTCAGCGGATGATTAAATGCTGTTACAATATGTCCATTTACAGATATCTGCCGGTACTTTAATAAAGATTTTATATTATCCCTGTTCTTTCCAGGAAGGTTACCTAGCAGATATTTCATCAACTCAGCATTTTCTTTTACTGTTATAGTATTTAGGATTGTGCTCTCCTGGAGCGTTCTCCTATTGTTTTCTTTTTTCACCATTATCTTTTTAATATGGCACAAAGTTACAAAGGCTTCAAAAAGAAAACAAATAAACATTTAGCAGGCAAGACAACACATCTATAAATATGTGCTAATTACATCACAAAAACACGGATACCAGGCTAAAATATTATTTCACCCTTGGATAATATTTAGTTAACGGTAGGATGATATTACATGTTTGCTGTTTTTATGGGTGTTTGTGATTTAATCGCAAACATGTTCGTTTCATTTTAGAAATCAAATAGTTCACTAATTACATCATTCCCTATATGTTATGGGTTTATTATTTAATATGAAGTAATGATTATGCTTTAAATGGCTTTCTTTTTCAACAAATCACTCTTCAACCATTTTTCTTTTTCGCCTCAGAAGCTCTGAAAACTTATCAAATTCACGTCGGTAAAAAATACCAATACCCTGGGTATAAGGGGATGAAGGGTTGAGAAGATCATAGGTATTTGACCTGTTAAAGGCTTTAACCCGAAACCTGTCGGTAATTTTAACCTCTACATTCACATCTCCAACAATATTACTGGCCCTTTCCCCCGAATATGCAGTATTAGAAGAAGTCCCTACGTTTCCATCCACTGTTATCCTATCATCCCAGAACTGTGTTGATAAAGCTAGTTCCATTTCACTGGAATTTATCTCGTCACCAGGCCTGATATTTACACCTATTTCAACCTCAGAACTTATTTGTGAAAGCCAGTTTGAAATCTGGTTTGATAGGAAGTCACCTGAAGTAGAGCTAAAACCTGAAGCAAAGGCTGTATTATATTGAAGAGGGCTTGAAGACATAAATTTATTAAGAAGGAGCAAAGAAAAAACCTGTCGGTTCATTTCCTGATCAGTGCTAATCAATCTGTCAACCATTTCGCGGGTACCCTCATCACTGGAAGGGAGGTTTATATCAAAATTCACATTAGGGTTAAAAAGCTTACCGGAAAGCCCCAGAATACAATCAACAGGGATTCTTCGTTTATACACTGAGGAAGTATCAACATGTGAAACAAGGTCATACAGGGGCGCCCTGAGTTTGTACAAAGCATTGATATCAATATCTGCATCATACGGATCCCCTGCCCAACGGATAACACCCCCTTTTTCAACCTTAAGCCTTTTATTAATTATATTCTGCAGGGTAAACAGGTAATCACCCTCTTCAATAATATAATCACCATAAATCTTAAATTCCCCCTGTCGGTTAAGTTCCATTTTTATATTTCCAGAACCTCTTCCCTTTATTACGTCCCCAATCTTTGAGTCAAAAATCATTTGAATCTCAGCTTCAGGGGTAATCTGGAGATCAAGGTTTAAAACTAAACCAAGCGATTCGCTTTTGATTTGTGACACCTGGTTAATTCTTTGTCCTAAAGTATCATGTTTAACAAATGTAATAAAACCGGTTTCAGAAATGGTTCCCTGTGAACTGAGGGGCAAAGCCAGCACGGTTCCTTTTTCTGATTTTGCAGATACATCCATAATCAGGTTATTGACAGGCCCATGTATCCTTGCAAGTCCACTAACAGCAGCTTTCCCATAAAACAATTCATTATGCTTAAAATCTGTATTAAGTATTGAGAAATTTGTTGGTTTCAAGGTTATATCAAGTGCAAAATCACGGAAAGAATTATGTGTAATATGACCACTTGCAAAAGCCTTCCTGCCCAAGCTATCATTAACCTCAAGATTTTCAAAGGAGAAACTGTTTTTTTGAATTTTAACATCATGGGCAAACTGATAAACCGTATTCAGATAATCCACCCTGAAAATAGTCTTTGAGAGTTTAACATTCCCAGAGAGTTCAGGTCTTTTGGGGCTCCCTTCAAGTCGAAGCTTCCCAGTTGCCAATCCTCTGAAATTACTTGTAAATCCTTTCATATAGCGGCTTAAAAAAGCGATTTTTAAATTTTCTATACCTATATCAAAGTCAAAGCTTTTTTCTTTGTTATCAGGATAGAAAAGGCCACTGGCAATGAGAGGGGTGTTATGTCCAATATTTCCGTAATAGACTATCCGTGCATCAATTTCAAAAGCTTTAAGGGGATTGTTCCACTCGCTTTTTATTTGGGCATCACCAAGTTTATCATGATTAAAACCAAAGTCTTTAGCCAACACATCTGCCTCAACACTGGGATTTTGCCATAAGCTGCCAAGAGTAACACTACCACTTAGCATCCCATCAAAGTCAACCTTTCTTTGATTGGTAAGCCAGTCAATATTAGATAGGTCAAAATTGTTAAAGCTGGCAGTAAGATAATGATCAGGAAACTTAGATAATATACCAGAACAGCTCACATACTGGTCTTTATGCATAAAGCGTAAGTCAGTAAAAGAAATGCCAACAGAATCAAAGAGTATGCGGTTGTTTGGGGCAATATCCCAAAGGGTATCATTGATAAAGACATAGGAAGGCAGGAAAGATGCATCTATTACATCAGGTGATGGGAAGCGGGCTACTCCTTTTATTTCGCCTTTATTCAAATAAGCATAACTGACATTAAACCAATCCAATGAAAACTCCAGGCTGTCGTTTCTTAGAAAAGCCCCTAATTGGATATTATCAAGCCCAAAACCGCCTCCAAAATCTAATGTCTCTGATTTAAAATCACATTGCATCTCATCCAAATCAGAGCTTGCTGTAATCAGGCATTCATCAAAAGTCCTGCCTCCAACAGAAAAATAGTCTGCCCCTGCTTCAAACTCAAGGACATTTCGATTCGAATTATATGAACCTGAAAGCAGAGTCCCTTCAGCAAGCCCAATGGCCGGTAATAGCAGGTCTGTAAGAGTTGAAGTATTTTTCAAAGCCAGCCAGAATGAAAAATCCTGGTCAGCAGGGGCTGACCCTAAACTATCAGGTGAAAGGGTTTCAAATCTCAACGGGAGAAAGTGGCTTAAAAACCATTTCATCGACTGACCAAATTTGCTGTAATTTATCTTACCATGTAAACCTGCCTCAAAAAAATCAGATTCAATATTCAATTTATGAATCCCTCCTTCCCCTCCATGATTTTCAAGCAGGAAATAATCCAGTGGAAACTCGCTAATTAATTGGGTTTCTTTATTGAATTCAGAGAACCTGACATTTGTAAGTTCAATTTTACCGTTAAGGTTATCAAGATTGCTGGCTGAGAAATCAATGTTAAGCTTTGCTGATAGTGTATTCTCCAGCTCGGGGGCTCTTTTAACCAAATTGAGCTTTGACAAACTGGCCATTCTTAAGTCAGCTTTAAATGCAAAATCAGGAATTTGGGATGAAAGATTAACAAGCCCGTTAAAACTAAGAGAGAGATAAGGATCATTAATATCCATCTTCCCGATAAAAGTTTTTTTTGAAATATCTCCCGCCAGGTAAATATCACGATATGAATAACCATAAGCTTGTATGGTATCTATTTCACCTTTAAGGCTTACATCAAGGGTTTCAATAGAAACACCACTGCCTTCAAGGCTCGCATTCAAAGATACTTTTCCAACTCTGTATTTCGGATCTAATAATTCCCCGATCATAAAACCATCAGTTGAAATTTTACCTTTATAGCTAAGTTTCTTCTTTCCAGACTCTTGTCTGAGTAAAAGGTCAGAAGATATATTCCCAAGATCTGTTGAGAAAGTGCCATAAGCAACAAAATCATTTAAGAAACCGGTAAGCTCACCTTGATATTTTAAGATACCAATATTAGCCAGGCTTGCAGGTAGTTGAATGGCATCAACTTTTTCACCACCAGGTAATTTAAGATTATCAATATCTGATTTTATTGTTGAAAATTCATCTATAAACAGGTTAATAAATGTTTCATTGAAATCAGGTAGCCCTGAAAGAAAAAAATTACCCCTAAAAATGGTGGATTTCCCAAATCCCAAATTAAAATCCCTACCTCTCAGGTTGCTAAAATTACCGCTTACATTTCCATTTAACCTGATCCTTTCATCCATCCCCACAAGGCTATGAACCCAATAGCTCACATCGGCAAGACTCACAACTGATGGTTCAAGTTCAATGTCAATCCTTAAGTTATCGAAGAAGTCATTTATTTCAACAAACTCACCATAAGAAAAGTCAGCATCAATATTTAAAGAAGTATTAGGAGTTTTTAATGAAAGCTTGCCCAATGAAGCATTAGATGGGGAATACAACACTTCAGCAGAAAGGTCATCTAGCCTGAACCCACTTTTTTCTGAAAAAGAACACCTCTCAAGCTGAGCCATAAGGGTATCATTTTCAAAGCTGATATCTTTGACTAATAGGTTAATATTATTAAACGACATATTATTAAAATCAACCTTTTGGCCATTCAGGGGCAATTTCTTTTTATCCTGATATACCAATCCTGATTCCTCTAACTCAAAAGCTTTACATTCGATATTCCATCCATCTTTCTTAATTGTATCCTCCTGTGGGCTTGCAAAATAATCTATAAGAAACTGTACGTTTAAAGTGTCACTTCCGGGATATTTCTTTAAGCCTACAAAAGCATTTTCAAACATGAGCTTATCCACTAAAAGATAATTATGCCGAAAGGAAAGGCGACCAACGTCAAAAACCAACCTTCTTACATAAAACATATTTTCCCCTTTTTGGTCTTCCATTGACACATCTTCCAGAACAATATCTAAAAAATTAGAGATATCTAACCCTCCAACACTTGCCTTTGTATTTAATTCATTTGAAAGATATGATGCAATTTTTTTGGCAATATATGTTTGTACTGCACTGGTCCTGAGCACTGCATAAAAGATAAGCGGTAAAACTACCATGCTTATTCCAATGGATATTAATATTTTATATCTTTTTTTAATAATTTTGCCCTTTCAAAACTTTAAACCAAAAACCTTGCATTTTGCTTTGTTTTTAAACAGTTTGCTCCTTTTACGTTGACTAAGAAACAAAGTTAATAAGGAGTAATTAAAAAACTCAAAAAAACCATTGTTATTATTTGTGAAATAAAAAATATGAGTGCATATATCCTCGGAATCGAATCTTCATGCGACGACACCTCTGCTTCAGTTTGCTATGGCCACAAAATCCTTGCCAATGTAGTAGCAAATCAAAAAGTACATGAGGAATATGGGGGGGTTGTACCTGAACTGGCATCAAGGGCACACCAACAAAACATCATACCTGTTGTTGATAAAGCTCTTAAAACAGCAGGGATTGAAAAAGAACAACTTCAGGCTGTTGCTTTTACCAATGGCCCGGGGCTTCTTGGCTCACTGCTTGTAGGTTCTTCCTTTGCAAAGTCTTTCTCAATGGCTTTAAGTATCCCCCTCATTGAAGTTAACCACATGCAAGCACATATATTGGCTAATTTTATTGAGGATCCTACACATCCCGAAAAGCCTCAGTTTCCCTTTCTTTGTCTTACCGTTTCAGGAGGGCATACCCAAATCATGCTCGTAAAGGATTACTTTGACATGGAAATCATTGGGCAAACAATTGATGATGCTGCCGGAGAAGCATTTGACAAAGCAGCTAAGATTATGGGAATCCCATACCCCGGCGGCCCTCTGATAGACAAAATTGCCAAAGATGGAAACCCTAAAGCTTTTGTCTTTGCTAAACCCAGAATCCCTAACCTTGACTTTAGCTTTAGCGGATTAAAAACATCTATTTTATACTTCCTTCGCGACCAGCTTAAAGAAAATCCAAATTTTATTAATGAACATAAAGCCGATCTTTGTGCCTCTGTTCAAAAAACAATTGTAGATATTCTTGTTGAAAAACTTCTTAGGGCATCCAAACAAACCGGCATCCCAAGGGTAGCAATTGCAGGAGGAGTTTCTGCCAATTCAGCTATCCGGGCTGCACTTCTCAAACATCAGGATAATGGAACATGGAAAGCTTATATCCCAAAATTTGAATATACAACAGATAATGCGGCGATGATTGCTGTTACTGGTTTTTTAAGATACCAATCTGGAAAATTCACCCATATTAATACCACTCCATATACCAGGTATCAACAGGACAGAGACTTACAAATCGGTTGACAAGTTTACAAATCTTTGGGTGTACGCCTTTGAAATCTTCTTTTTCCCAAGTTTGTATGAAAGATATTTCATTTTGATCTTCCTGCCATATAAGTCTTGCGCAATGCATTGGTTCATAACATAATCAAAAATATAGGAAGCATTCTGTTGCGCTGACATAACAGATACTTTTTCTATATCCTGAACTGAGATTCTTTTTTTTGAATGTACATAATCCACATCTGTAGTGAAAATATTGTATCTGAAACCTCCATCAATTTTGTCTTTAATAATATAATCTGAATAAACAATAGTCATTGCACGCTCTGTCTGATTTGGCTCAGTAACTTCAAACCATGAATATAAACCTAAATTGTTCAAATTAAAACATTGATAATAAACAAGGGTGTCAAACTGGGCATCATCTTCATATAAACTAAGAAACTCCTCTATTTCAACTTGAGCAAGGTTGAAAATAAAGCTTTTATTGTTTTTATTAAAAAAATCTCCTATCTGACCCTCTCCATACACCCTGACAATTGGATACTGTTTAAGTGAACTAATCAATTGGTTATAATATGATTTACAAAAATCAGAATCATTAATCTCTCCTATCATAAAACAGTCTTCGGTTATAAGGGCCTGATGCATATCATTCGAACTATCTAACCGCCTGTAATCTGAACAATTCTTTGAAACCCTCTCCGTATTTAATACCAGAATATGTATCGTATCAGAATTTCTAATCCATTTTTTTGCATAATTCTTTTGAACACTACAAGACACTAAGCCAATAAAAACACCACTGATTACAATTAAAAATATGCGCATAAAACAACATTGAAAAATTATATTTCGCTTAACAAAATTATCATCTTAATTATTACAAAATTAGAAGGATAATAAATTATACCTAAAATTAGAATTCAAACTAATTGAAACACAGGATATTGTTTATGATTTCTGAGACCAATATAATAGTTTTTCAAATAAATCATTAATTGGTACTGGTTTATATATTACATCACAAAAACCGGCAGAAGTAAAACCCTGAAAGGATGCAATATCAACAAATGCAGTAACAGCAATTATGGGGGGAAGTTTCTCATACTTCGCTTTTAATTCATGAACAGCCGTAAAACCATCCATCACTGGCATCTGGATATCCATGAGGATAATGTCAAAATTTTGATTTGAGTCATAAACCTGTATTCCTTCAAGACCATTTTCTGCAAGTTTTACAATACATCCCAGGCTTTCAAGCATCAGGGTCATCACTTTTCTGTTAACGAATTTATCCTCAACATATAAAATGTGAAGTCCTAAACTACCCGTATTCTCTTTTATATCATCTTTGGGGGATAATGATGGTGGATTTATCGGTGATTGTTCTAATTCAGCACTAGTTGAGCCAAGATAAAAACCCGGATTATTATACTCCTTGTCTTTTTTTGTTGTTTCATCAATAGCACAATAATGCTTTTCCATCACTATTAGGGAAGTAAAATTTAACATCAATCCGGGAGATAAGTATTTGAGACCAACCCTGATTTTCTCACCATTAGAAGCCATAAAATTAAGTATTTCTTTTTTATTTTCAAATATATTAAAATCATCTTTGTTAAATAAATATCTGATACTTTCACAAAAGAAATCCTGTACCCTGTGCCCAAGAACAAAATCAGGCTGATAACCTGAAAAATCAAAAAACGCATCGTTTGCATTTACAATGATATTGTTTCTTAAAGCTATTACCGGAATTGAAAGATGCTGTGCAATTTGAAAGCCTTCAGAAATATTGCTTTCCTTTGCAGAGATATCCTTTATTGCATGTGAATTTCCAATTGGCAACTCTGGTCTTGAAACATCACTCGAATCCAGATGGCTTTCTGCATGTTTTAATGAGGTCATCTCAGTTGCAAAAACAAGATACTTTGAATCCGGGAGCCTTTGACAAAGGCATCTCCAGGTTTTTGATTTATGCTTTAGCTCTATTTCATTGTCAAATGGCACCTTATATTCAGAGATAAAAGTACAAAACAAACACTTTCCTTCCGGGATCCTGATTTCTCCCTTATTTGTCTTTAAAACCCTGAATTCATTTATTGCACAATCAGCTTCACTGCAATGAAAATCCTTCAATACTTTATTTGCCGCAATAATTTCATTAGTAGCATCTAACACAAAAGCCGGATAGCCAATGCTATCTAAAAAATAGAAAATCCAGTTATCCATTCCTTTCTTATTCCCCATCCCTATTTAAACTAATACAAAATTGAAACCAACATGTTTATGAATTATACATAAACACCAATTAAAATAGCAAACATCAAGTTCCATCCGGCTTTTAACAAAAATATTATTTACGGATGAAACACTATTCTGAATTACTCAGTTTTAATTACCTGAACCAATACACGTAATAACTTTAATTATACAAATTTGCCAATATTATCAAAAAACCTGAAAACCGTCAATAGTTTTTAATATATTTGCAATCAAACACTTCACCTATCAGGAAGCTTTTTGGTGTTGCAAAAAAACATTGCATTTTTCCACAATATAGATATTCATAAAAATGCCTGTTTCCTTAGTGTGCGTGTTTTTTTTCAGTTTCTTTTTTAATACTTAGCAATTGCGCAAATATAAAACATTTTTTGAAGGAATTGCAATTTAATATTGCAAAAACAAACTACATGGAGATATACGAAAAAATTAGATGGTTAAGGCTAAAACTAAACTTAAGCCAAAAAGTATTTGCCGAGAGCATTGATACAAGCAGATCGGTCATTTCTCAAATTGAAATTGGAAAGCTTAAGCCTTCCATTGAAATGATTATAAAACTTTCCAAAAAATTTCAGATACCATATTCTTTTTTTCTGGAAGCTGACTTTCAATTATCAGATACACTGCCAAATCAAAAACAGGATATATGTTCACTTGAAAATAAACCCTACCCGAATCCCAACTGCATCCAGTGCGAAAACCTGATAAAAATAAATCAGGCTCAGGAAAATGTTATCCAGAGCCTGAAAAAAACTATCGCTGCTCAGGAAAAATTGATCCATCTTTATGAATCCAAACTGATTTTTATTCCTGAAAGTATTTTAAAAGATCAGTAATTTATGCTCCCCTCCGAGGTGCTTGGTTTTTTTTGCGCTTCAACTAAAACATTCTCCAGCATCACATTAACAAACTTATCTACTTCCTCGGCCTGGGGACGGTGTGCCGATTCTTCAAACCAAACAAGTTTTTTTCCTCTTGGGGCAATCAAATTATTGAAATATTTCTCTGCCAATACATGTGATACAATAATATCGTGTCGCCCAATCAAAAAATATACTGGAACCTTTATTTCAGGAGCTTGTTCAATCAGGTCTATCTTCTTCATGTCCTTCCACAGTGATTGTACTGAAAAATATGGGTCACGAACCAGGTTCAACCTGTCTTCAATTGTATATTCTGATGCTGTAAGTATCCTTGATATCTCTTCCGGGTCCACATAAGGCCTTTCAACATCATTGCTTTTTACAACCCCACCATATCTGAATACCCATTTACGTAATGTAAGCGCATATTCAAGCTTATATCCTGCCTCGGTTGTATCTATTTTTGATAATTGCCTTAAAGCCCTCTGATTATTCTCCCTAAGCGCATTCTCCTTTACAAATTCATAAGCCATCCGCTCATTTTCCATCAAATTTACTGACTGGCCTGTTGCTATATAAGCATATATGTTTTCAGGATACCTTGATGCATACAGCGCTCCAACATTTGTGCCCCACGAATGGCCCCAGATAAATACCTTCTGTACACCCATCCGCTCTTTCAAGTAATCTACAACCTGTCGGGTATCTTCTACAAACTGCTCCACATTCATGCTTTCTACCGGAATATCTGAATTATATGATTTTCCTGTGCCTCGTTGTTCCCAATAAGCAATTGTAAAATGCTTTTCCAATTTACGCATCGATTTCTCAAAAGGCTCAAACGGAAACAATGGATATCCTGGCCCCCCATGCAAAAATAACAATACAGGATTGTCATAACTCCGCCCTTTTATCATGATTGCCTGCTTTACCCCTCCTATCTCAACCATCGCCAAATCATAAACCTTGGGCTTATGAACAAACATCCTGTCTACTCCTACACAGGAACCTAAAAAAAATATACTTGATATTACTATTAGTATTCTGGCACTCCAAATTGCTTTCATGGCTTTATCCCTTTCCATTTTTTATTGATACTAAGGTAGCTATTGGATTATCGCTGCCAAACAGTATTACCCTAAAAAATGAACCGTATAATTTAC
>CAYLYP010000040.1:0-27508 GCA_964387795.1 uncultured Bacteroidales bacterium | reverse complement strand
ATAATCCTGAAATCACAATAAGTGAATTGATGAAGTTTATAAAAGGACCTGATTTCCCAACAGGAGGCATTATATATGGTTACCAGGGGGTCAGGGAAGCTTTTGAAACCGGAAGGGGACGTATAGTTGTCAGGGGAGAGACTACCTTTGAAACTCTGGAAGGAGGAAGGGATTCCATAATAGCTACCAGTATCCCATATCAGGTTAATAAGGCAGAAATGATTAAGAAAACTGCCGATCTGGTTAATGAAAAGAAAATTGAAGGGATTTCAGATATCAGGGACGAATCCGATAGGAATGGGATGCGTATTGTTTATGAGCTAAAAAAAGATGCAGTGCCCAATGTTGTCCTTAATTTATTATATCAGCATACTGCTCTTCAATCAGCATTTAGTGTGAATAATATTGCGCTTGTCAAAGGGCGTCCAATGCTCCTTAACCTCAAGGAAATTATCCATTATTTTGTTGAACACCGCCATGAAGTGGTTGTAAGAAGGACTCAGTTTGATCTTGATGAAGCTTTAAAACGGGCACATATCCTTGAAGGCTTATTGATAGCACTTGACCACCTGGATGAGGTTATCAAGCTGATCCGTTCTTCTCAAACACCAGATATTGCAAGAGAAGGATTAATGACCCAATTTAATCTTTCCGAAATTCAGGCCAGGGCAATCCTTGATATGAGATTGCAGAGGTTAACAGGCCTGGAAAGGGAAAAGTTGAAGAATGAGTATGAAGAGCTAATGAAAACCATTGAGCATCTTAGGGCGATACTTGCAGATAAAACCCTCCGTATGGACATCATTAAGGAAGAACTTACCGAAATGAAAGATAAATATGGAGATAAAGCAAAAACAGAAATAGAATATGCTGCAAATGAGTTCAAGATTGAAGATACCATTGCAGATGATGATATGGTAATTACCATTTCGAGGATGGGCTATATAAAACGTACCCCATTAGTAGATTTTAAAACACAAAGCAGGGGAGGGCGCGGCACTAAAGGTTCAGTTACCAGGGATGATGATTTTATTGAGCATTTATTCTCAGCAACCAACCATAATTATCTCCTGTTCTTTACTGAACAAGGCAAGTGTTTCTGGATCAGGGTATTTGAATTACCGGAAGGTTCAAAAAACAGTAAAGGAAGACCAATCCAGAATATGATTAATATTCCACCTGGTGATAAAATAAAAGCCTTTGTTAATCTCAAGGATATAAACGATACTGAATACATAAATAACAATTTCATTATTTTATGTACCAAGAAAGGGGTTATTAAAAAAACATCCTTACTGGCATATTCCAAACCACGCTCAAATGGCATTAATGCTATTACCATCAGGGAAGGGGACGAATTGCTGGAAGCAAGATTGACCAATGGTTCCTGTGAAATGTTATTGGCATTAAGGAGCGGTAAAGCGATCCGTTTCCCTGAAAAAGGTGTCAGGCCAATGGGCAGGAATGCATCAGGGGTAAAGGCAATCACATTGGCAAATGAAGCAGATGAAGTAGTAAGTATGATTTGCGTTTCAGCTGAAGATCAGCAGGATATACTTGTTGTAAGTGAAAAAGGTTTTGGTAAACGTTCGGCACTTGAAGATTATCGTATCACCAACAGGGGCGGAAAAGGTGTTAAGACCCTAAACATCACAGAAAAAACTGGCAAGCTTATTGCAATGATAGATGTAAGCGATGCCTACGACCTGATGATAATTAACAAATCAGGCTTAACCATCAGACAACCAGTTGCTGCATTAAGGATTATGGGCCGTGCCACACAGGGTGTTAAGCTAATAAACCTGAAAAACAGCGATACAATTGCTGCAGTAGCTAAAGTAATGGCTTTATCTGAAGAAGAACTGCTTGAAGAAAACCAGGAAGAAACAAATAATGAAAATCCTGAAAACGAAGTTGATAGTTCGTTAGAATAGAAAAGTTTTCCAGATGTGCCAAAGAATCACAAGTTGTGGAGTTTTGGCACATTTTACAAATAAAAGTCTGTGCTCAATCCATATAATTGAAAAGGATTTGAAAGCAACAGAAATTTTTGTTAAATTTGTTTTGCATCACATTAACCAATTTTTTAAAACAAAATCTTAAACACATGAAAAAGATTCTGATTTCAGTTGTTTTTGTGCTTTTTGCCATTTCAGGGTTTGCGCAAAAAAGAGAAGTTCAGACTGCATCTAATTACCTGCGTGCAGGAAAACTCGATAAGGCTTTAACAGCAATAGAAAAAGCTATTGTTCATGAACAGACTATGAATGACCCAAGGGCATGGTTCTATAAGGGGAATATCTTGTTACAAATTCATGAAACAAAAGAACCTGCGTATGCAAGTCTGGTTGAAAATCCACTTGATAAAGCACTTGAAGCTTATACAAAAGCTGTTCAGTTAGATACAAAAAAACAGTATTACCTGGAGATGTTTGAAAATGTAAGGGCAATGGGTAATAAGTTTTTTTTACAGGGATTAGAAAATTATGAATTCGGTGATAGTTTAAAAGCTGACTCCATTTTGAGTAAAGAGTATTATACAAAAGCATCTCAGGGATTTGATAAAGCCAATCAATCAACTATGTTAGTTGAATTTATTGATACAGCGGCTTTATATTATTCAGGTTATACAATAATGCTTGCTAAAAACTATGATAAGGCTATCGAAGCTTATAACAAATTAATTGAGATGAACTACGATAAACCTGACCTATATTTATCAATCATTAGCGCTTATGCTGGCAAAAAAGACCCTGCAAAGGAACTTGAATATATAGAGATTGCACGCCAGAAATGGCCTGATGATAATAATATTTTGCTGACTGAAACAAATTATTATATTAAAAACGGAGACGTTGAAAAAGCCCAGAGAAACCTGATGTTAGCAATTGAAAAAGATCCTGATAACGTAATCCTGCACTTTAACGTTGGTGTTAATTACCAGACACTTTATGAAGATACAGAGAATAGTCTGGAAAGCAGGTTAAATTACTATAATGAGGCAATAAAAGCATTTAATCTGGCCTTATCAATAGACCCTGATAATTTTGAATCTAATTATTCATTAGGAGCTATAATTTTTAATGAAGGTGTCCGAATTTATACTGAGGCAGATAATGAATTAAGGAAAACTCAGGATTTTAATAAATACCAACAGGAAGAATTAAAGTATAAAGAGATTTGGAAAACTGCTCAGCCATATTTGGAGAAAGCATTATCGCTGATTGACAAAACAAGTAGAGACTATGAGTTGACTGTTCGATCGCTGCGTGAGTTATATGCACGCACCAATCAAAATGAAAAGCTTCAACAGATGAATGAAATTTTGCAAAGCCTTCAAAATTAAAATATTGGATTACTAATTTAATAACAAAAAACGCTTAGCCGGTAGCTAAGCGTTTTTTGTTAATAAAAGAGAGATTTAAAAAGGTATTTATAGCTATTAAAAAGGAAAATTCTATTTGTTAAAGAAGTATGCAAAATTGGAAGAAGCTAATAAAATCTATGAATTTCATATAAATAATTTGCCAAAGAAATAAGACATATTTAAGCTAACCATGGCCCCATTGATCCCTGAATGGTATTGAAAATTTTATACATACTCAATGATTCGTGTTTTTTATCAAGATACACTATCAATTGTTATCGCATTCAATACATAATAACTAGCTAATAGAAATATATATTGATAGGGAATGGCAATACTGTGTATTTAACATAATATTAATTATGAGTATTATTTGTATTATGAATTGTTGAACTGTAGAACAAAAGCCCGATACGTAATTCATAGGCAATTGCTTCAATGAAAAAACAAAAACAAAAAAGAATAATTAAAATGCATGATTATAATTTTTTCTCATGGGGATATTTCTATGTATTTTTGCACAAATAAAACTGCATGAATTTAAATCCAAAAAAACTAAAAGGCAAACGAATTGAGAAATTCAGATTAACAGGGTTTAATGTTGATGGTTTCCCAATGGGCAAATTTAGAGGTTTCCCAATATTGGTCCGCAATGGCATTCCAGGCGAAATTGTGGATATACAAATAAACCTTGTTAGAGAGATGTTTGCTGAAGCCACTATTGAAAAAATCCATCAGACTTCTGCTTACAGACAGGAACCTGAATGTGATCATTTTGGCGTATGTGGCGGGTGTAATTGGATGCATATATCGTATGAATATCAATTAGCTCAAAAGATGGATAATATCCTTTATTCATTCACAATGAAAAACAATATTGTTCCTGAGCAAAGTTTACCCATTATCCCTTGTAAGGAGCTACAGCATTATAGAAATAAAGCAGAATATACTTTTTCGGCCAATAGGTGGTTTCAACCCGATGAACCAAAGATTGAAAATCCTTTAGAGCGTTTGGCTTTGGGTTATCATGTTCCCAATTGGTTTGAAAAAGTATTTGATATTCAACAATGCCCGATTGTTTTACCCATAGCAGAAAGAATCAGGCAGTTTATCAGGCACCTAGCTATTGAAAATAAAATTTCTTTCTATGATTTTAAAACTGAACGGGGATTATTAAAAAACCTTACTGTCAGGGTTTCAGGTCTAAATGAAGTTGTTGTTATTATTGGTTTTAATAATCATGAGCCTTTTGGTGAAACCCAGAATTTCCTGATGTCAACATTATGGATGAATTTTCCTGAAATAAAATCAATCTTTTATACACTACAGCAGGATTCAAAGCCAATATTTGAAAAGCTTGAGTATTTCCCATACAAAAATGCCCATCCATACTTCCATGAAGATGTTGACGGATATCATTTCAGGATTCATGCGAAATCATTTTTCCAAACCAATCTGGTCCAAACACCCATATTGTATAAAAGGATTAAAGAATTGTCAGGATTGCAGGGCAATGAAGTGCTCCTTGATTTGTATTGCGGTACTGGCACAATTGGAATTTATCTTGCTGATGGAGTATCACAACTAATTGGTATGGATCATTCAGCTACCAGTATTGAGGATGCTGTTTGGAATGCCCAAAAGAATAATATTAGTAATGCTTCCTTTTATTGTGGTGATATTTTTGAACAACTAAGCGGGAGTTTCTTTAATTCGCTCCCGGCAATAGATATTATCGTTATTGACCCACCAAGAGGTGGTTTGAAAAAAGGTTTAATTCCATTGCTTTTAAAGCTTAATGCCTTTAAAATCGTCTATATAAGCTGTAATCCGATTACTCAGGCCTGGGACATTGAACAGATGCTCCCCTCCTACCGACTTACCCACATGCAGGCTATTGATATGTTTCCAAATACCCATCATGTAGAAAATATCTGTATCCTTGAGAAAAATCTTGATGAAGTGAAATAAAGTAAATAAGGAAATTTGTTTTTCTTGTTACTTCAAATGCTTCTAATCAATTAATTCAGATATTATTTCAGAAAGCCCTAAGTTATGCTCATTTAACACTATTTCTAAAAATCAGTATATGTACTATTGGGCAAGGTATGCTTTTTTTCGTACCTTTGTAATAATGATTTAAATGCCTAAATGATAGGTTTTTATTTGTTTGTAAAACCTCATTTCGTATTGATTTTAATTGATTTACTACATGCATTAATCATTTTTTGGAATGTTTTTTGTGGTGTAGTATTTATATCTTCATATTCCTCTTCATGTTGTTAGCTTGACACCGCCCGGATTCGTTCCGGGTGGTTTTTTTTTATATTTATTCCAATCATTTTAACAGCTTATTAATTCCATAACGTTTTTTTATTTTAATTTTGACATTAAGGATTTTTAATCCTAATATGTTGGTTCTTCAATGCTATGATAATATATGGCCAAGCATTTGGTTATAAAAATATAGCTCTTTCACCAGACTAAAAAGAAACAATTGATTTTTTACAACTAATACCAAATTTCAAATTACCAAAATATGAAAAGACTATTAAAAATCTCGTCAGTTCTTTTAGTTTCATTGCTGCTTGTTTTCCAATCCTGCAAAAAAGAAGGAAATAAGCTTGAATTAAAAGGTAAAGTCCTTAGTGATACAGAAGGAATGGTATACTTAATGACACGTAAGGACGGGAAGTTTATCAATCTTGATTCTATCCAGCTTGCAGAAAACGCTTTTACCTTTAAGACCAAATGTGACCTTACAGAACTTTTTTATTTGAAAATACAGGGTTTTGACAATTTATATCAGGTATTGGCACAACCAGGTACTGTAGAGGTTACCCTCAATACAGAGGAGCCCTTTGATATAGTTGTTAAAGGTTCGGAGGCTCATGCCTTACTTGAAAAGTATCTTACTTTAACTGAGTCTTTTGAAGTTAAGAATGATGAGTTAAAACAACTCCTGATTAAGAGTTCAATCACTCAGGATACTATCCTTCAGGACAGCATCAATAAAGTGATTGAACAAAATGATATTGAAAGGTTGAAACAAGGTATTGAGTTTGTTACTTCAAATAGCTCCTCTCCTGCTTCAACATTTATTACAGTTAAATACCTCTCTTACGAACTTGAGCCAGCACAAATGGAACAAATTATCGGTACTGTGCCTGAAGAATTTCACAATATGGCTTATTTTGTTGACCTTCAGAAACGTTATGAGGTTTTAAAAACAGTAGCTATTGGGCAGACAGCACCAGCATTTTCTCAGGCTGATACAACAGGTGCTGAGGTTTCTTTAAGTGATTTTAAAGGCAAGTATGTTTTAATTGACTTCTGGGCATCCTGGTGTCCTTATTGCCGTGAAGCAAACCCTCATCTGGTAAAAGTATTTGATACTTATAAGGACAAAGAATTTGTGATAATTGGTATATCACTTGACAGTAAACGTGAGAACTGGATTAAAGCTATTTATGATGATAAACTGGCAGGCTGGATTCACCTTAGCGATTTAAAAGGCTGGCAGAACGCTGTGGCTGAGCTTTATGGTATTAAGAGCATTCCCCAGAATGTGCTTTTAGACCCCAATGGCGTTATTATTGGTCGTAATCTTAAAGGGAGTATCCTTGATAAAAAGATGGAAGAATTGTTTAATGCCCCAGCATAAAGAAAAGTTTTAAGCAAAATAAAACCCTCATTGAATATTCAATGAGGGTTTTACTTTTTAAGTGAACCAGGATCAATACTCCGGATTATTAACAAACTCATCCAGGTTCTGGCTTTGTAAATATGATTTCAATTGAATAGTTACCTCATTCACCATTCCACTCATCAGGCATTTATTAAAAGGGCATACTTGCCTGTCTAAAGGGCAACCAGTTATTTCAATCCTGCCTTCAATAGCTTCATAAATATCCAGCAAAGTAATATCAGCAGCCTTTTTATTTAGAATAAAACCACCACTTGGCCCTCTAACAGATCTTAAGTAATCATACTTTACAAGCTGTTGTAAAACCTTTGCAAGATGATTGCGGGATGCGCCCATTTTATCTGCAATTTGGTTGACATTGATATGTCCGGGAGCTTTTGCAATTAGTACCATTGCATGAACTGCCAGAGATGCGGCTTCGGATAGTTGAACAAGTTTTGCCATTATTGATTTTTTGATCTTGCTTAATTTAGAAAATCAGGCGTAAATTTACAATATTTTTTAATTCATAAATTAAAAAAAACCTCTAATCCAAGCTTTTGAACATGCATGGATGAATTAAAAAATCAATTAAGCCAAACGATTTCTAACTTTCAGCACAAAAGTATTTCGTGACTAAAAGTATCTTATTCGTTGAAATACATTTTCTTTACCTGAATACCATCTATCCCGAGCAAATCATTTTCTAAACGGGTGCATTCATTTTTATCTCCAACAAGCTCTAAAAGAATAAGCCCGGAAGAAGCACAAAAATCATCGCTTACCTCATGAAGGCCTAATCGGGTTTTAATTGAGCAACCATATTTGGTTAGAACACCCTGTACCTTGCCAGCTTCTTTATTCCTATCATGGATAAAGATCCCTAAAATTCTCATCTCGCTCATTTTGTATGATTTTTTTGTGATTAATAAAGAAAAATGAATTACAGCAAAAATTGCATTGATTTAACTTCAATGCCCCCAACTGTCTTAAGTTCTTCCTCAAAGACATCCCATTTCACGGGATCTCCCATCAGCTCAAGCACAATAATCCCGTGGCGGCTACATACATCCTGGGAGAGTTCATGAAAACCCAACCTGGTCTTTATTAAAGGGGCATTTTTGCTCAGGATATTTTGAACTCTTCCTGCTTCTTTAATACGGTCGAAAACCGAGATACCTAAAATCCTTATTTCGTTCATGTTAAAGCATTTAAAGATACACTACATTAATTAAAAATACAAATCTCTTTTCCCCTGTTTGAGCAATACAAGTTTTTCGCGTAAGGCATCAACATTATTGTGCTCTGAGAGTTCATGTATTTTTTTGTCAATCAGTTCATATCCCTTATTTTTGGTTTCTTCAGGGGCATAATCTTCCAGATACTCAGCCAAAGTAAGAATGGCATTAGGAGAGCAGAAACGTTTTATGAAACCTGGTACAGAAAACTCCATAAAATGTTCCCCAGTCCTGCCCAAACGATAACATGCAGTGCAGAATGAAGGGATGTAACCATTACTAATGAGTTCATTCATGATTTCATTTAAGGAACGGGTATCATTAATCTGGAATTGCTCCATATTCAAATCCTGATCAGCTTTCTTTTCTTGTGAATAGCCACCGATTTCAAGATTTGTGCCTCCATCAATCTGAGAAACCCCAAAACGCATCACCTGATCACGTATATGCGCAGGTTCCCTTGCTGTCAGGATCATTCCTGTATAAGGTACTGCCAGGCGAAGGATTGCAACAAGCTTAACGAAATCCTCATCTGAAACAATATTATCTTTAGAGATTGCCAGCGAAGATGCATTCTGTATCCTCGGAAAAGAAATTGTATGAGGACCAACATTATAAACAGCCTCAAAGTGATTAACATGCCTTAGCAATCCCATCACTTCAAAACGCCAGTCGTGTAAACCAAACAAAGCTCCAATACCTACATCATCGATACCGGCTTCCTGAGCCCTGTCAAGTGAAGTGAGCCTCCATTCATAATTCCTTTTCATGCCGCCAAGATGCACTTTTGAGTATGCTTCGGGGTTGTATGTTTCCTGAAATATTTGGTAAGTACCTATTCCTGCATCTTTAATAGTTCTGAAACCAGGGATATCAAATGGGGCAGCATTAATATTTACACGTCTGATTTCTCCATTGGCATGTTTAACTCCATAAACAGTTCTTACTGTGTCGGCAATAAACTCTGCTGAGTATTTCGGATGTTCACCGTACACCAATATTAAACGTTTATGTCCCTGATCAATAAGTGCAGTTGTTTCTTTAATCAGTTGTTCGTGTGAAAGCGTGATACGTTGAACATCTTTATTGGTAGTGCGGAAACCACAATACTGACAGTTATTAGTACAAAGGTCACCAACGTAGAGAGGGGCAAAAAGAACAATGCGTTCCCCATATACTTTTTCTTTAAGTTGACGTGCCCCCTGTTTAATCTCTTCAATCAAATCAGGATCTGTTGTATTTATCAAGGCTGCTGTTTCGTGTAGCGATAGCCTTTTTTTGTCAAGGGACGCTGCAATAATGTCCCTTACCTGTGAAGCAGTAGGTTTTACACTTCTAAGGATTTCTTCAATTTCACTAGGATCAATAAAGGCCTCCATCCGTTGGTCTTTTATCCTGTATTTCTCTGGATGGTATATCATGATTGAAAAAAACTTAATTGTTATAAATCAGTACAAAATTACGTAAACTTTCAGGGTAAAAGAACTTATTTAGAATTAATTTATCAAAAAAAAAAAGCCCCGTATCCCGGAGCTTTTTATCATTTATGTTATAAAATTAAGCAATCTTATAATTGCCAATTTCTTTAGGATCGAAATTCAAAACAAAATCAGCTTTTTGTTTGTTTTCAGAGCGGGCCCTGCTAATAAAAATTTCTGCTGATTTCCGGTATTCATCATCTCTTTGGGTATCCTGTAAGAGCAAGAAGCCAATAATAATGTTACCTGCCATTTCAACCATTCTACGGGCATGAAAATCGATGAGTTCATCATCCTTGGTAGGCATGATGGCATTACAGACCAATTCATATTCATCAATCATTACCGCTAATGTATCCCTTAAAAATTCATATTCAGGTTTAACGCTCATCAACAGATATTCATTCATCATGTTAAGATAAGCGCTATTGCCCACACCACGAATGGCTGCAACAACCTGAAGCTGGGATGTTCCTTCATAAATACTGGTAATTCGGGCATCCCTGTATAGTCTTTCAACCGGGAAATCTTTCATATAACCAGTCCCGCCATGGATTTGTATTGCATCATAGGTAATCTGGTTGCAATACTCACTTGCAAACAATTTGAGAAGAGGAGTATAAACATCCGCTATCCTTAAGTTTGCTTTGAAGTCATTACGTTCTTCAGGACTAAGTTTACGAATCTCACCCAGGAAACTATATGCTTTGTAAACATCAACATAACGTGCTGTTTCATAAAGCAAAGACCTGATACCATCTGTTTTTGCCCTCATCACGCTAAGTATTTCATATACTGCAGGGAATTGAATAATTGGTTTTCCAAATTGTTCACGTTCCGTCGCATATTTAAATGCTTCACGATAAGCCGCTTCAGAAATGCCCACTGATTGAGCCCCAACACCTAACCTGGCTGAGTTCATCAATGACATCACATATTTTATAAGGCCCATACGACGTTCGCCAACCAGTTTGGCTGGTGCATTGCGAAATACAAGCTCACAGGTAGGAGATCCTTTGATACCCAGTTTATTTTCGATACGGCGGACACTAAAGCCAGGATCTTTCCGATCATAAACAAACAGTGAAAGTCCTCTCCCATCGGTTGTACCTTCTTCTGAACGGGCCAACACCAGAGAAATATCAGCATCACCATTTGTAATAAAACGTTTAACCCCATTTAAGTACCATTTCCCATCAGCCTCATTATAGCTTGCTTTAAGCTGGACTGATTGAAGGTCGCTACCTGCATCAGGTTCAGTTAGGTCCATTGCTGCGGTGGCTCCTTTATTAAAACGGGGAAGGAATTCTTTTTTTATCTCTTCAGATGCAAACTCATGAATGGTCTCAGCACAGTCCTGTAAGCCCCAGATATTTGAAAATCCGGCATCTGCCCTTGATACAATTTCAGCAGCCATTACATATGGAACGATAGAAAAGTTCAATCCACCATATTCACGGGGTAATGATAAACCAATAACACCAGCTTTTGAAAGAGTCTGATGGTTTTCGGCTGTGCCCCTGGCATAAACAACCCTGTTATTTACAAGTTGTGGGCCTTCTTGATCAACGCTCTCAGCATTGGGGCCTATTACATCGCCACATATCTCACCAATGATTTCGAGCACTTTGTCATAATTGTCAAGTGCATCTTCAAAATCAGATGGAGCGTAATCATAATGGTCTTTATCGGCGAAGTCATTTTCTTTCAACCTGATAATCTTTTTCATTAAAGGATGGTTCAGGTGAAAGCTCAGGTTTTTATTGTCGTTATAGAAATTTGCCATTTTCTTATGTTTAAAGGTTAGAAGCGTAATACAAACGCAAAACAATTATTTGCTGTTTTGTTTGTAATACTTAATCATTTTAGGGATGACGTTTTCAATCTCGCCAATAATAGCCACATCTGCAATCTTATTGATAGGGGCATTGGGGTCACTGTTGATTGAGATAATCTGAACTGATTCCATCATTCCTGCGGTATGTTGTACTGCTCCGGATATACCACAAGCAATATAAAGCTTAGGGCGTACTGTTACACCTGTCTGACCAACCTGACGTGCATGTTCTACAAATCCGGCATCTACAGCAGCACGCGATGCGCCAACTTCTCCGCCTAACACTTCAGCCAGTTCAAAAAGCATATTGAAATTGTCTTTTGAACCAACACCATATCCTCCAGAAACAATAATGCCTGAGTTTTTGATATTGATCTTTTGCTTTTCTATATGTCTTTCTATAATCCTAACAGCAAAATGGGCATCATTAAGAATTGATTTAACATCAACGTTCTTAATTTCTCCTTTATAGGTTGCCGAATAGATTTCTTTTTTCATTACCCCTTCCCTGACAGTTGCCATTTGAGGGCGGGTGTCGGGATTAACAATTGTAGCAATAATATTACCACCAAAAGCAGGACGTATTTGATACAAGAGGTTCTTATATTCTTTGCCTGTTTTGTTTTCAACATGATCGCCAAATTCAAGGCTTGTACAATCTGCTGTTAAGCCAGAACGTAAAGCTGATGCTACACGGGGAGCTAAATCACGACCTACTGAACTGGCACCAAACAGAGCAATCTGTGGTTGTTCCTGTTGGATAAGCCTGATTATTATTTCAGAATGAGGCAAAGTAGTATATGGATACAACTTATCATGGTCTGCCAGATGGATTATATCAACCCCATAAGGGAATATCTGTTTTTCAATCCCCTGTAGTTTTGAACCAATCACAACAGCCTCAAGTTTACACCCTATTTCATTTGCCAGTTTGCGGCCTTTTGTCAACAGCTCTAAGCTGACATCAACAACAATGCCGTCTTCTATTTCACAATAAACAAATATATTATTCACGTTTAGAGAGTTTTCAGGTTAGTGATAAAAAATTTTTAACCGATAACATGGCTATTGATTAGCTCACGCATTAATGATTCAATATCCTGGTCAGATGAACTGATAATCCTGGAATCTTTTTGTTGAAGCACCACGTTGTCAATTTTTTTAACTTTTGTAGGTGAACCAGATAATCCAAGCCAATCAGCATTTGCATCCAAATCAGCAGCACTCCATTCCTCAATTCTAAGATATGGGCGGTGTGAGTGTAATTCGGTATAATCTTTTGTCTCTTCCTGAATTTCTGAAACTGTCCTTGCATGTTTGTATTTCATTACAAGCTTAGCATGGCGCGAACGACATGAAGGCGCTGAGCTATGAACAGTAATAAGGCATGGGAAAGGAGAGGCTACTGTTTCAACACCCCTTTCAAGGCGACGTTTAACATATACCTCATTATTTTCTACTTTCAATACTTCTTCACAATAAGTAATTTGTGGAATATGAAGTTTTTCAGCTGCCTGAGGCCCTACCTGTGCGGTATCACCATCAATAGCCTGACGTCCGGCAAACACCATTTGAAAGGGTTCCAATTTCTTTATAGCCAGCGAAAGCGCATAAGATGTTGCAAGGGTATCGCTGCCGGCGAATTTCCTGTCAGTGATCAAATAGCCCTTGTCGGCTCCCCTGTACATTGCTTCCCTAATGATTTCTGCAGCACGGGGAGGACCCATGGTAAGGATTATTACTTCTGCACCCTCAACCTGTTCTTTTACCCTAAGGGCTTGCTCCAAGGCATGTAGATCTTCAGGGTTAAAAATGGCTGGAAGGACTCCACGGTTAACCGTGCCATCAGCCTTCATAGCATCTTTCCCAACATTGCGGGTATCAGGAACCTGCTTGGCTAATACAACAATTCTAAAACTCATGAAAGTGAATTTTCTTGTTAATAATATTTTGGTATCCGCTTTTCAACGTTTACCTTTTCTCCTTTTTATTCTGACAGCTTTCATATAACTGCCATTTTGTTTTCAGCGGCAAAGATAAAAAAAAATACTAATATTGATTTTGATTTAAACATTTGCTTAAGCTACTCTGCTATTTTGACTCATTGCAGTCGCCGGTACATTTAAAACAACTGTTAATCAACTGATCACTGATGCCCATTGTCGAATAGCCCCCATCATGATACAGGTTTTGCATTGTAACTTTTTTTGTCAAATCACTAAACAATGTAACACAATAATCTGCACATTCATCTCCTGTTGCATTCCCTAATGGTGACATACATGAAGAATATGAATAAAAGGCATCAAAGCCCTTTACCCCCCCTCCTGCTGTTGTCTGGGTGGGCGACTGGGATATTGAATTTACCCTTACTTTTTTCTTTATCCCATAATGATAACCAAACGACCTGACAATGCTTTCAAGCATTGCTTTTGCCTGTGCCATATCACTATAGGATGAAAAAGTCCTTTGAGAAGCAATATATGTTAACGCTACTACTGAACCCCATTCATTGATTGCATCCATCTGATATGCAACCTGTAATACTTTATGAAGTGATATTGCTGAAATATCAAGGGTCTTCATCAGAAAATTATAATCAAGTTCGGCATAGTGTAAGCCTTTACGAACATTGGGCGACATGCCTACTGAATGAAGGATAAAATCAATTTTTCCTCCCAGTATCTTCATCGATTCTGTCATAAGATTTTCCAATTCATCAACCTGGGTCACATCAGCTGGGATCACTTCAGACTGTGTTTGTTCGGCAAGCGCATAAATAGTGCCTTTTCTTAATGCTATTGGGGCATTTGTCAATACAAATGTTGCACCTTCCTCTTTTGCCTTAAGCGCTACGCGCCAGGCAATACTGTTTTCGTCAAGGGCACCAAAGATGATTCCCCTTTTTCCTTTTAAAAGATTATATGCCATTTTATTGGTTTTGATTAATTACCCGAAAATTAAAGATAACTAATTTTTCAGACTTTTTTCTGCTTCAAGCAATATTCTTGCTGTCTCAATAGCTGCCTGGGATGTCTTTTCTCCGCTTATTAACTGGGCAATGTGCATTATACGCTCCTGATCAGTTAATTTTCTCATACTGGTATATGTGTTGTCGCCTTCTTCGGTCTTATATACAAAAAAGTGTTGTTGCCCTTTTGAAGCAATTTGGGGAAGATGTGTTATTGATATCACCTGCTTGTTCCGGGCTAAACTTGATAACATCATGCCTGCTTTGGCTGCTACTTCTCCAGAAATCCCTGTATCAATTTCATCAAATATTATCGTGGGAAGCATATTCTGTCCAATCAAAATAGATTTAATACAAAGCATGACCCTTGATAATTCACCACCTGATGCTATCTTGCCCAATTCCCCAAGCACTCCGCCCAAATTGGCATTAAACATAAAATTCAGGCTTTCATATCCATATTGTGTTGGCTTGTCAACAGCCTCTGTCCTGACTTTAAATTGCCCGTTTGGCATCCCTAATCCCGAAAGCATCCCTTCAATTTGCTTCTCTAAGTCTGGGATCTTTGCTTTTCGCCGTTCGCTTAACAGTTTCCCGGCATTACTCATCCTTTGCTCAACATCCCTTATCTCTGATTCAAGTTGCTCAATCTTATCATCAAGCGATGTTATCTTATTGATTTTTAAATCCAAATCATTTCTTACTTCAATTAATCCTTCAATATCTTTAACATGATGTTTAATAAACAACCGGTTTAAAACATCAAAATAAGCACTCAGTTCTTCCTGCCTTTCATTATCAGCATGGATACTATCAAGCAGGTGGCAAATATCATTGTCGATATCCTTTAACTCCACAGCAACAACATCAAGCCGGTCTTTAAGGGCTAAAAATGCAGGGTTGAACTTTGATACTTGCGAGAGTTCTGATAATACTTCTATCAACTGCCTGTTTATATTGGGTTCACTGCCCGACAAAATAAAATCAGCTTTTTTCAAGGCCAACTGTATTGTTTCAGCATTTTTTAAAGTATCAAGTTCAGCCTCAAGGACTTTATATTCCTCAGGATCAAGTTTGACCATATTAAGTTCATCAAACTGAAACTGCATGAAATCAAGTTCTGATTTTGCTTTTAATTCTTCTTCCCTCAGGGCTTCAAGTTGTTTCAAAAACACATTCCATTGAACAAAATATTGCCTGTAGTCGGATAAGAGCGCCTGGTTACCGGCAAACCCGTCAACAACATTAAATTGAAAGCCTGTTCCTGAAAGCAAAAGGTTTTGGTGTTGCGAATGGATATCAATAAGTTTTTCACCAAGATCCTTGAGTATATTTATTGTAACCGGGGTGTCATTTACAAAAGCCCTGGACTTCCCTTGTGCATTTATTTCACGACGTATTGTGGTCTCATCATCGTAATCAAGTTCATTTTCTTCAAAAAAATGCTCCAAATCCAATGATTTAATATCAAAAACACCTTCAACAAGACATTTCTTTTCCTTATCATGAAGAACATTGGTATCAGCCCTTTGACCCAATATCAATGCCAGAGCTCCCAATAAAATTGATTTCCCTGCTCCGGTTTCACCGGTAATTATCGTTAAACCCTTATCAAAACTAATATCAAGTTTCTCAATTAGGGCATAATTTTCTACCAGTAAGTGCTTTAACATAATAATAAAATTAGGCTTATACCAGCAAAAGTAACAAAAATCACTAAATATTGTTGACCCTGCCCATCAAAAATATTGCGCAAAATCTGCATTATAGATGCCCGTCATTCAAATTCCAGGGCATAAAATAAATGCAGGTTTTGGGTTTTATATGTGCCTTATTTAGGGTTAACTGATGACCCCGTACCAGAGGATGGCTGGCTTATTTTGCGATACTTGGCTGCATTGGATGGGTCTAATTCATTCATGATATTGATAACCTTTGTCTTATCCATCTGAGGTGCTTCAGAGTATAAGTTTATTATTTCATCACTTTTTGCTGTTATGATTTGTTGAAGCAAATAACTGCCCGGACGTTCGCGATGGGCTTTTTGAAACAACTCAAGGGCACGGGTCACTTCACTCCTACCCATTTCCATATTTTCAATCATCGAATCAAAACCTTTACGATGATACACATAATAACCTTCCCTCAATGACCGGTATGTTGTATTAAACAAATTCTCAACCAACCAATATCTGTTCTTTTGACCCTCAAAAGACTTCCAACCCGATTCAGATGCACTTTGTGCAGTGTTTACGATTGCCTGTGCCTTTTCATAAAAAGGAGTACCTCCCATCGGGCTGAATGTATCAAAATCCATCCCGAGGATAATGTAGGCATAATATGCCAGAACACTTGTCAAATTGGATGAAAATGTATTATCAACATAATCAAGGGGCTGATGCTCCACATAATTGAACTTAAAATCCTTATCGTTGATATTTAGCAATGTGGTGCTATATGATGTTTGGAATACCGGGCGGCGCGCCTGAACCTGTATCGTGGCAGTATAATCATCCGAACCCGATTTACTGGATACTGTAATAAGTAAACTAGCTTCTATTCTTTCCTCTGGTTTAAATGAATAGGTGCTCCATTGACGGCCATTCATAAATTCATAAATCGAACTTTGCAGTGTCTGCAATATTGTCCTGTCAGCTTCAGATAAACCAGGAGATGATATTTGTACCATGCAGTTAAACTCGTTGGTTTGTCCTTTAACCGACAATGAATTTGCCAATAACACCCCCAAACTTAGAATGATTATATATGCTCTCACTTGTGTATTTCTATTATCGTTTACAATGTGTTGAATGCAGTTGTTTAAACTTTCTTTGCCAATAAATACTCACAAAGTTTATTTGAAATATCCTGGGCAACTTCAGTTTTTGTCTTTAAAGGATAACGCACAATATCTGATTTATTGTCTATAATGCTTACTTTATTTGTATCCGTGCCAAAACCAGCCCCGGCATCATTTAAAGAATTCATGACTATAAAATCCAGATTTTTTTTCTTGAGCTTTTCTCGTGCATATTGCTCTTCATCTTGTGTTTCGAGTGCAAAACCTACCAACACCTGATCCGGCCTTTTCATCCTGCCCAATTCGCTTAAAATATCAGGAGTAGGAATTAATTCAAGGCTCAATGTCCCTACTTTCTTTTTTATCTTTTGGGCTTCTGTATGTGCAGGCATATAATCAGCTACAGCTGCCGACATAACACAGGCATCCATCCGCTCAAATAAATCAAGGCATTTTTTATGCATCTCTTTTGCCCCCTGCACCCCTATGGTTTTTATGGCCTTGTCTTTTGTTGTTACAGATACAGGCCCATGGACCAAATAAACCTCGGCACCCATCCCCGACAATGTTTCTGCTATGGCAAAGCCCATCTTTCCCGAACTATGGTTCCCAATAAACCTCACTGGGTCAATAGCCTCATAAGTAGGTCCTGCTGTTACCAATACCTTTTTCCCTTTTAACAAGACATTTGAAAAAATATCCCTTTTAATCGTTTCAAAGATTTCTTCAGCCTCTGCCATTCGCCCCTTGCCCTCATATCCGCATGCAAGATAACCCTCCCCGGGTTCTATGATCTTTACCCCCTGTGAAGCTAAATACGACAGGTTTTTTTGAACGGCATGATGTTCATACATCTTTACATTCATCGATGGGGCTATAAAAACCTTGCCATTAAACGCCATGAATGATGTTGATAATGCATCATCGGCAATACCTGAAGCAAACTTCCCAATGATATTACCGGTAGCAGGGGCAACAACAAATACATCTGCCCAATCTGTTAATGAGACATGCTCGGTTGAATAGTCATTCTCACTTCCAAAAACACTTGAGTAAAGTTTGTTTTGCGAAAGGGATTCCAAACTTACCCTGCTCACAAATTCAAGTGAGTTCTTAGTGACAACAACCCTTACCTCAGCGCCTGCCTTTTTAAATAAGCGGATTAGTATCAGTGATTTATATGCAGCAATGCCACCACTGATCCCTAATAACACCTTTACTCCTTTTAATCGGTCCTGCTCCGTCATTTGATTGGGGTTTAAATACAAAAACTTCCCTGATGACAGAAATATCATTCCTTTTCATTCAGAGAAGCTTATATTAAAGAAAACGATTACTTTTCTTTTCCCTCTTTTTGAGGAACCCGATAATAAATATTGCCGCTTAAATGTTCATGAACAGCTATCAGGGTAGGTTTTGCCAATTGCTCATAGAACTTTGCAATTTCTATCTGTTCCCTGTTCTCGAATACCTCTTCAAGATTATCTGTTGAACTGGCAAATTCGCTTAACTTCGAGTTCAACTCTTCCTTCATTTCCAGTCCAATCTGATTTGCCCTTTTAGCAATAATAGTAACTGTCTGGTAAATGTTCCCTGTCTTATCATCAAACTGACGAAGGTCGCGGGTAACAGTTGTATTATCAGTTTTTATTTTTTTGTAATCCATGTTGGGTATTATTTGTTTTCGTTTGCCTGCACTGTAAACCTTTGTATTTCTTTTTCAATTAACGCATTCAACATGCGTGCTTCCTTAAGCTTTTTGCTTTCTGGAAAGGAATTCTCAAATTTCTGATATGCTTCTTTTGCTTCAGTATATCTCTCAAGCTTTTTTGAGTCTATACTATAAAAAGCATACTCATATTTACTTTTAAAGGTATAAAAATATGCATCTTCTTTATACCTGGTGTCGGGGAAGTCCTTAACAAGGTTCTCAAAACCTTTTAAAGCTGCATGATAATCAGAAATCTGATAATATGTATATGCATTTTCATAGGCTTTCCGCTCCAGCTTGCCCCTAAGTTCATCTATCAGTTTGTTCGACTCTTCAACCCTTGCGCTCTTTGGATATTTGTTGATAAAGCCTTGAAGCTCTTTTATGGCTTCATAAGTCGTTGTCTGGTCAAGGTTATATCGAGGTGATTCAATATATTTACAATATGCACTCAGATAAATGAACTCCTCTACATGTTCGCTCAATGGAAATGCAATTGCAAAATTTTTGAAGTAATGACTGGCAAGGATATAATCCCCAATCTGATAATGGGCCATTGCGTAATAATAATTCACGCTTTCTGATTTTGGTGTCCCCCGAAAAATCGGAACCAACTCATCCAGCAATTGAATGGTACGGGCATAGCTTTTTGCCTCATAATATTCTACTGCTTTATTATACTTCAACTCATAATCCGTGCTTTTTAATAGCTTTTGATATGGGCTGCAAGCGCCTAAGATAACTATAAGGCTTACAATAAATAAAGGTTTGATTAATCTTGCCATTAGGTTTATTTTCATTTTTGCCAATGAGTGTTGATATTTATTTTGTTGTCAACTACATTATCGTTGACCCTGCAATAAACTCAAAAATTTTGGTTTTATTGCATATACTCAAAGTTTTTATCTTCACTCTTTTTGCACCTGCAAAAGTAATACTTTTATGCAAAAGTAAATAACACTTTTTTCTTAATTAAAATCATTATATCATCTTGAATAATCTATCATATAAATATCAGTTAAACAATGCATTATGCTTATTATATCTATCTTTTCACATGATTATTGCAGGATAAATGCTTATTTTTTCACTCAAATTCTTCCAGCTATTGTTTTATATTATCGCCTTGCATTTTTAATTCATTAAATAAAAATCGTAAATTATCAATAAACTACCAAAACCCTACCATGGATACTTCATGTCCAAAAACCAAGTGGACAATTTTAGACTTGACATGGACTTGATATGGACGTGGTATTACCTTGGTAATACCTTGGTAATACCGTGACCTATCCATGGTATTGTTTTTCAGGGAATTATAAAATAATTTTAAGTTATATTGTACAATTTTTATGTTAATTTTAAGATAAGCAAAAACTATGATGCTCATTACCTGATATATATAAAAATACATAAATGTTAAATTATGAAAATTATTTTCTTTATAAACATTTTCAAATTATTAAATAAACATAGCTATGCCAGGGATCCCTTATTTCTTATTTCGTCTTGTTGCCCGCAATTGATGCGTTAAAGACTTTTTCAACCTCCCGGCATGCAAGTTAAATTAAAAGTTTTAGAAGCCGCTGATGATATTTTTATTAAAACCATCACTTTTTTTTCTGAAATATTATTAAATATTTACCTTTACAGCCTTCATATCAAGTATTAAGAGTTGGCAACAATAGCCATTCTTATAAAAAGAAAACAACGAGTATGATTCGTTATTCAATAAAGCGGATAATCATCTATCATGCAGGTCTTATCCAAATTCATAAATTAAAATTTCGCTACGAATGAAGAAGTATGCCACAATCCTGTTTATAGTCTGCCTGATGCTCATGATAGGCAAGCTGTCAGCACAAAACAATGAAGTCTATTCAAAAGTCAAAATTAACCTCAACGGGCAATCCCTGGAGAAGATTTCTGAATTAGGACTTGAGATATTTAATGATGAATATCAGAAAGAAATTTCTATACAAGGGATTTATAATCAACAGGATTTGCAAATCCTTAAGGATGCAGGTTTTGAGTTTGAAATCATCATCCCTGACATGACTGCCTACTATCAGGACAGGAATAAAGGCATTGATATTGATGAGTTAAATAGGAATATGGGCACAAAAAGCAATGGTACTAACTGTAAAACCCCAAGCAATTTTACCCTTGGGAGCATGGCAGGCTACCATACTTATGCAGAGCTTCTTACCGAGCTAGATGAAATGAAGACTTTATTCCCGTCTTTAATCTCTACAAAACAAGTTATTGGGACTATCCTTACCCATCAAAACAGGCCTGTTTATTATGTAAGGATATCAAATGACCCGGAAAACTTACAGGATAAACCTAAAGTTCTTTTTACTGGTTTAACCCATGCACGTGAACCATTGGGAATGCAACAGATGTTGTTTCAAATGTGGTATTTGCTTGAAAACTATTCTACAGACCCTGAAATTCAATATCTGGTTGATAACATTGAAATGTATTTTATTCCCTGTGTAAACCCTGACGGATATACATACAATCAAACAAGCAGCCCAAGCGGTGGTGGTATGCACCGTAAAAATATGAGACAAAACTCTGATGGATCTTTAGGCGTTGACTTAAACCGTAATTTTGGTTATAAATGGGGTTATGATAACTCTGGTTCTTCCCCTACCCCCAGTTCAGAAACATATCGTGGCCCTTCGGCTTTTAGCGAACCTGAATCTCAGATTATTAAATATTTCTCTGAAACCTTTCCTGTAAAAATATCACTTAGCAATCATACTTACAGCGATATCCTTATTTATCCCTGGCATTACGAAGATGCTCTTACCCCTGACAGCAGTCTTTTTATCAGATATGCCCAAATACTCACTGAAGAAAACCATTATGAATATGGTAATGTGTATCAAACCCTGGGTTATAATTCTAACGGAAGTGCAGATGACTGGCTCTATGCAGAACAAACCACAAAACCCAAAGTATTAGCCTTTACCCCTGAAGCAGGTAGTTCTTCTGATGGTTTCTGGCCAGTATCGAGCCGTATAGAATTATTGTGTGCAGGCCATACAATAATGAACCTTAACGTTGCACGCCTGGCTTCCAAATATGCAAGGGTAACCAATAAATTGCCCAAGGTTTTAGATGCTGCTAACGGCTATATCCCCTTTGATATTGAATGTCTTGGCATTGACGTTCCTGCTGATTTTACTGTA
This sequence comes from uncultured Bacteroidales bacterium, assembly GCA_964387795.1. Lineage (GTDB taxonomy): Bacteria > Bacteroidota > Bacteroidia > Bacteroidales > UBA7960 > CAYLYP01. The sequence continues at coordinate 5,221 of CAYLYP010000040.1, read as the reverse complement.
TCTGTGGAACCTATCAGTAGTTATTTCACTCAGGTTGGGGATGCTATTACATTTGAAAGTATGGAAAGCCTTCAGATTGAAACAGATTCGATTAGCTATTCAGTTAATCCTGCAACTCCCAACGGAGCTGAATTGCTTTTTGTAATAAAACTGTCAAATGGCGAGTTTACATGGAACGACACCATTAAGAAAGTTTATGGCCAGGTGGAATACGTTTTGAATGATCCATGTAATACAATGGATAACTGGACTTCTGCCCAATGGAACACTACAACCCAATCTTATTATTCTTCCCCGGCTTCAATTACCGACAGCCCTTCAGGTGAATATAACAACAACACCAATAGCACCATTACTTCAGTTCCGTCTTTTGACCTAAGCAATGCTTCCATGGCATATGTTGAGTTTTATACCAAATGGAATACTGAATCAGGCTGGGATTATGTCCAGTTTCTGGTATCTACAAATAATGGACAAACATGGACACCCCTTGAAGGCCTTTATACAATTCCCGGCGGCTCACACCAACCTACGGGCCAACCCTTATATGATGGAACTCAAAATGAATGGGTAAAAGAAGAAGTGGACCTTGAAGCATATCTTGGCCAGACAGTAAAATTTAGGTTCCTTCTGTCTAGTGATGGTTCGCAAACCAGGGATGGGTTCTATTTTGATGATTTTAAAATTGTCAAAATGCTTGCTTCTACCGCCCCTGCAATATCACTCCCTGATAGTATTAGTTTTAACCAAAATGAAACCCTTCAGGTCAACCTTCTGGATTATTTATATGCCCCCAATTTCGAAGGCGCTACTTTTACATGGGAAAACAACCAGAATATTGAATTTGAGCTTAACGACTGGAATCTTTCAATTTCTAATACAAACGAAGACTGGTTTGGCGAAGAAAATGTATTGTTCTCATTTACAAGCAACTCTCAAACTGTATCCCAAACAGTTAAAATTTGTTGCCTTAAAGATAACAGTATCCCTGCTATCACTGGCCAACAGGCCGTAAGTACTTTCAAGAACCAGCCAAAGGAAATATTGCCAGAATACCTTACCGTTGAAGATGATGACAACTCCTACCCTGCTGATTTCACTTTAACAGTATATGAAGGTGAAAACTATACACTTACCCCGCCTCATACAATTACCCCCTCAACAGATTATCTTGGAATGCTCTCAATACCTGTTAGCGTATCGGATGGAATAGACGAAAGTGAAGTTTTTGAATTTCAAATGGAGGTGATAAGTGGCGTTGGTATTGATTCTGAAATCATAATCCAGCCAAATATTTATTATTCAGACGAAAATCTGATTATTGATAATATCAAAGGCATTGAAGGCAAAATCAAGCTTAGTATTATTGACATGGCCGGTAAAATGATTACTGACCAGCAGTTTGAAATTCAAGCTGACCGTATCGTGATAGGTCACTTAGATTTAATTCCTGGCATTTATGTAGTGCAAATGAGAGGGGCTATTAATACTTCCCTTAAATTTCAGGTAATACAATAGTAAGATTTTAATATCATAAAATCCAATCCAAGGGGGCGGATAGCTATTCACCGACAACAGGTAGCTATTCGCCCCGTTTTTATTTGAAAAAAAATAATCAGTTTGTAATTTTGATAAAGATTTTTGATAAACGAAATAATAAACTCCTGAAATATGACACAAAGCCCTAACACAGATAAAAGGATATACATTGGAATCATTCTCATCGCTTTTGGTGGGATATGGTTACTCAGAAACATAAACATCCTTCCTTTTGATTTTCCGTTTTCTATGGCCTGGAAAACAGGATTGATGGCACTTGGTCTGGTATTATTGCTGACTGAAAAAAATAAGTCAACCGGAACCACTCTTTTTATTATTGGAAGCTTTTTCCTTGTGAAGGAAATTTATGGCTTTAGTTTTGGTGAAATGCTAAGAATGGCACTGCCTGTATTTTTAATCGCAGCAGGTATATCAATTCTTTTCAGAAAAACACTCTATAAGCGGAAAGAATTTAATGATTTTAAATTATCTAATGACGATATTGACATCCTAAACGATGTGAGTATCTTTGGTGGGGGAAATAAAATACTTACAACCCAGAACTTTAAAGGCGGCCAATGTACCAGTATTTTTGGCGGTTCTGAAATAAACCTTACCCAGGTTCAGTTGGCTGAAGGCAAAAATGTGATTGACATTGTTGCTATATTTGGTGGTACTACATTTATTATCCCTGATGACTGGACTGTTAAAATTGATGTGAATGCTGTTTTTGGGGGATTTACCGATTCAAGGATAAAACACAGGCCTATTAACCCGGATCCAAACAAAGAAGTGTATTTTAAAGGCATGGTAATTTTTGGAGGTGGAGAAATAAAATGTTTCTAATACAATAATATCATTCATTAATAGCAGGATTGCTTTTTTAAAAGACACCTTCGATTTTTATTCTTTATGAGGAACCCAATAACAACAAATACCAGGTATTTCTGGAACTATGCCCTGATATGGGGCATTATTGGTGCTATTCATCTTGGGGCTTTTCTGTTTTTTTATCCCGTAAGCTTTGTTGAAGCACTTTCAGATACAATCATTCACAACAGCCTGTTTTTTTTATTGGGCCTAGTTCTTTGGTATGTGGTTAGGTTTGCAGGAAATTCCCAAAAAAAACTATTCGTAAGCCTGTTAAACTATTTCATTGCAGGACAGGTGATGATTATCTCCTGGGTTTTTGTTTCATTATTAATCCTTGAAGCACTTCCCTGGTCGGGTGATACCTATAAAGAAGTCCTTACAGGGATAATACCCTTCAGGTTACTTCTTGGCCTGGTTTTTACCCTTATCATCGTTTTGGTTTATTATCTTATCCGGTATTATATGGACATACAGGATAAAATTCTCAGGCATGCCCAATTGGAAGAGATGATAAGGAAAACAGAACTGGATGCCCTTAAGAACCAACTTAACCCCCATTTCTTGTTCAACAGTTTAAATTCAATCAGCTCCCTGACAATCACACATCCTGAAAAGGCCTGTGAAATGACTATCAAATTATCGGAGTTTTTAAGATATTCGCTAAAACAGGACGCCCTTCAGACAATCGGCTTTAAGCAGGAACTTGAACATACCCAGTTGTATCTGGATATTGAACGGATACGTTTTGGCAATAAGCTTTTGTTTACATCAGACATTGATGAAAACGCCCTTAAATGTTTAGTCCCCAACCTAATCCTTCAGCCTTTGTTCGAGAATGCGGTTAAGCATGGTGTCCAACAATCTGATGAGCTTGTGACAATTCACCTGGATGCCAAACTCACACATAACGATTTACTGCTAAAAGTTACAAACAACTTTGATCCTCAATGGCCATCTGCAAAAGGGAAAGGCATTGGTTTGGAAAATATCAGGAACCGCCTTAAACTGATTTACAACAGACATGGCTTGCTGCAGGTGAAAAAAGAAGCCGACAGGTTTACAGTTTCCTTGACTATCCCTCAATTGGCAGCAATAATAATTCCTGAGCGAACAACAGAATAGAAAGAACTAAATTTTTTTAATTATGATTAGCGTTATCATTGTTGAAGACGAAGCCCCTGCAAGGGATTTATTAAAAGCATTCATCTCGAAGCATTCGAACCTTAAGCTTATTGGTGAAGCTGGTGATGGCTTTCAGGGTGTTAAAGCCATCAATGAACTAAAACCTGATCTCATTTTTCTTGATATCCAAATGCCAAAATTAAATGGATTTGAAATGCTTGAAATCATTGAGCATAAACCCGTTATCATCTTTTGCACTGCTTATGATGAATTTGCTTTAAAGGCATTTGAACACAATACTGCTGATTATCTCTTAAAGCCATTTCCACTGGAACGCTTCAATGCTGCGGTTGAAAAAGCAATCAGTAAAGTTCAAAGCGGAACTACTGATACTGAAGCTTATCAAAACATTGCCATCCAGGCAAGCGACCCATCCAAATTCCTTGAAAGAATTGTTATCAGGAGCGGAGGCGCCATTCATGTGGTTCCTGCCACTGAGCTGGAATGTATTGAAGCTGAAGATGATTATGTAATGGTTTATGGGACAAAAGGCCATTACCTGAAACAACAAACCCTTAAATACTATGAAGAACACCTGGACCCAGGTATTTTTCTTAGAGTACATCGCTCTGCAATAGTAAAAATTGATGCTGTAAACCGTATTGAACCTTACTCAAAAGATGCATTTATTGCCATTCTCAAGAGCGGTAAAAAAATCCCTGTTAGCAAAGCCGGTTATGCACGTCTTAAGAATGTCTTTGATTTATAGAACTAATAGCCAAAAAAGCCTTTAGATTTTAAAGCCTTATGGTAATTCCAAAGCTCACATTCTTTAAATCAAAGGAAAAATTGGGCTTATTGGTTATACTTATTATATCTTCAGGCGTTTCATTCTGGGTTTCCCTTATGCTTGTATATCCAAAAAAACCAGTATAAACTGTTAAACCTATTTTATCAGTAACAAAATAATGCATCCCGGGACTTAATCCAAATGAATACGAAAACAATGAATAATTTGTTGTTTCTTCAATAGTGCTAAATTTTTCATACTTTTCCTTTGCCCCAAAACTAAGTTCAACTCCTGCTTCGGCAAACACACCAAAGTTTCCTGAATTTATAACATAGTATTGAACAATTGGTTTTATACCGAATGTTGATTGGGTAGTTTTATCTTCAGTATAGGGTAAATTTGTATAACTTCTCGAATAACTACTTGTATATCCCAGTCCTGCACCCACTGCCAGATAGTTATACAAGAAATAAAAACCATCAGCTTTCAGCTCAAATCCCGATTGAACTGGTCCATCAGTAGTTTGAGTGCCTTTCTTTACTTTTTGTTTTTCTTTTGTAATACCTATGGTCCCTGATACCATAACATTGCCTTTGCTCATTTGCGCAACACACTGTAAAGACAGAGTAACCATGAAGGCAATTAAACATATTTGCTTTACCCCTTGTTTCATAACTATACTATGCTTTTTGTTTCGTCTAACAAATTTATTACTTTTTCCATAAATTAAACGAATTTATAAATATTTATTTCAGAAAAGCATCGTGTTATTTTACTAACATGCTTTATTTTTTTAGGACATGATAAATTGTAAAATAATCCCTTTACTTAGGGTCTGCTGGAAAAGTCTTTAAGGCATCAGATGTGAGGCGACAAGGCGAAATTGTATACTAATAC
>CAYLYP010000039.1:0-27583 GCA_964387795.1 uncultured Bacteroidales bacterium | reverse complement strand
GTGCAGTGATAGTAGGAATAATATTATCAACTACAGTTACAATTTGATTGGCAGTAGCAGTGTTCCCTGCAGCATCAGTAACAGTCCACTTAACGGTTGTAGCACCGATAGGGAAGGAAGCAGGAGCGTTATTGGTAACAGATGCTACAGTACAGTTGTCTGAAGTAACAGGGGTTCCAAGAGAAACGCCTGTTGCGCTACATGAACCTGTGCCTACATTCACTGTTACATTAGCAGGTGCAGTGATAGTAGGAATAATATTATCAACTACAGTAACTGTTTGATTAGCAGTTGCAGTGTTTCCTGCAGCATCGGTTACAGTCCACTTAACGGTTGTAGCACCGATAGGGAAGGAAGCCGGAGCGTTGTTGGTAACAGATGCCACGGTACAGTTGTCTGAAGTAACAGGGGTTCCAAGAGCAATGCCAGTTGCACTACAAGAACCTGCCCCAACGTTCACTGTTTTATTGGCAGGTGCAGTAATTGAAGGAATTATATTATCAACTACAGTAACAGTTTGATTGGCAGTAGCAGTGTTCCCTGCGCCATCGGTTACAGTCCACTTAACGGTTGTAGCACCGATAGGGAAGGAAGCCGGAGCGTTATTTGTTACAGATGCCACTGTACAGTTGTCGTTAGTAACAGGAGTTCCAAGAGCAACACCAGTTGCACTACAAGAACCCGCATCAACATTTACAGTTTTATTGGCAGGTGCAGTGATGGTAGGATTATTGTTATCATCAATAATAACATTTTGTTCCTGAGTAACTACGTTCCCGTTGCCATCATTATATGACCAGGTAATCACAAAAGTCCCCTGGGTATTGTATGTAAGAGGATTTGTAGTAGTCCCGTTAATTGTACCTGAATAATTATCTGTGGCTGTTGGAATAGTGCTCACAGCAGCAGAACACTCAGCAGTAATATCAGGGAGGGAAGCTAAATCGGGAACAGGGCTGACATCATCTATAATTGTAAGCGTAGCAGAGGCAGTTCCCTGATAATTGGCATGGATAATTTCCACAGTTACATTATATGCTCCAATATCTGAAGGAAGGGCATCAGCATTGTCGTATTCTACTTTTACAGGTAATCCAACAGGATTTGTAGCTGTTGTTACAGCAATGCCTGAGCCGGTATAGGCCTGGGTTGTATTGCTTATGGTAATAGTGGCGTTTGCCTTGTTGACAGTAAGAAGCCTTTGGAATGAAACAGAATGGAATTCATCATCCCCTGCCTGGCTGGCAGTAATTAAGCATGAACCAGAATTGTTAATTGTAACAGTATTACCTGATACCCCTGCAACAGTTGAGTTTGAGGAGGTAAAAGTAACAGGCAGGCCTGAAGATGCAGTAGCTGAAATTGTAAAAGCAGGATCTCCATAAGTTTTTGCAGCTAATTCATCAAAATTAATAACCTGGGCTTTTTTACCTGCAAGCTGGAATGAGAATGATTCCAGTACACCACCTGATAGTGCAGTTATTGTCCCTTTTGTATATGCTACTTCAATAGTGTTGTCCACATTAAGAGGCGAACTTGAATAAATGATGATAGTGGCAGGATCCCCTGATTTCAGTGCTGCTGATTGGGGTGTAACGAGTGCCCCGTTGTCACGGATTGAAAATTGAAGGTGTTTACCTGTAGGGTCAGCCATTGCACGGTCAAAGGTTATCTCTACCCTGTTGCTTTGCTTGGATGCATATAGGAAGTTGGGTATTCCGGCAGGTGATACGTTAACAGTATAGGTTGCCGGGTCAGATGTTCCAGAAGCATCGCTAAACCTGAAATTGAAGTTCCCTACCCCATTGCCAGTGCTACCGGTAGCTTTGTAGATAAACCTGAAGGAGTCATCAGTAATGTCTGTTGGAACGGTAGTAATAGGAGTATTATCGAATTGGAAAAGGGCACCCTGGGCAGGCAGGGAAGTAATAGTAGCAGTTTTTGTGGTAGCATCACCACCTGTGAACAGGAGTGAACCAGTCCTTTGATCGTTTTGTTCAAGGAATAATTCCTGGGGAACAGCAACCAAAGGAGGATTGCTACTTGTTGTGAATTTCCATATTTCTGTCCAGGTAACAAGGTTGTTACTGTTTTTTGCATTTACCGACCAGTAATATGTCTGATCTGGTGTTAGCGTATATAAATAGTTAAGGTCAGTAAGGTTGGCTGAGGTATGAATAGGGCTGCTAAGGTCAGCGTTTGTAGAAATAATGACATTGTAGGAGGATGCATTAGGTGCAGCTTCCCATTTAAAATTCACATCAAAGCTGGTAATGGAGTTATTGGCCGGACTAAGGAGTTTAGTAATACCTGCCCTGGGAGTGGGTTCTGTTAATAATACACCATCATATATTGCATTGTTATCAAAGGTATATGAGCAACCATCGGTGGTATAAGCTATTGCTTTTTCACTTCTAACCATGTCAGCCTGGTTGTAGGAATTTTTTACCCCTGAGTATCCATTGCTTTTTTCAAGTCCAAGCGTTGCTGAGTTTCCACTGGCTCTTGGATTTGTAAGGTCAATGATACTTCTATATTGAGTTTGTATTTTGTTGGAACCCTCGTAAAGGATGATTTGAAAAGTACCTAAAAGAACAGGTGAGTTCCAGAAAGCCATATTGGTATATTGAACAATAAGTTTTCTGTTAGGTGCCGTACCAACTGTTTTGTAGTGAATAGCACCTGTTGAGTGAACAATCAGGTCATCCCAAAATGCAGCAATATAATTATTGGGAATACTATTGTTTGGTATGTTAGTGTTAGTCCAGACATTTGATCCACTCCCAAACATTACCAAGCCATTTGAAGTCACATAAAAATCTGTATAATTATTGCAGAAAAAGCTAAAGCTAAACCCAATAGGGAATGGCCCCCATTCTTCATCATCGATGTAACCTTCATGCACGAGTGTTCCTGGATATTCCGTTTCGACGGGGAGGGAGTACGATTTCTTTGATACAGAAAATACAAAAAGTATCAAAATTAAACTTGTCCTTAAGAGTGTTTTTGCATTCATACAAAGAAATATTGAGTTATTTATTATTAGTTTCTTTTAAAAATACAGATTTGGCTTTTGACCTGCCGGTTGTGAAATCAGGATTGCGGTTGAATGCATCCTTTTCTGCACCAGGTGCAATTGTTGAAGCACGAACACCAGCTCCAGTTTTTTCTGCAATGGCATTCACCATGTTTTTACCATTTGCATCATAGGCAAGATGGTTGCCATAAATGATAATCTCTGCTTCTGATGGCAAAAGATCATTCCATTGGCTGAAAAAAGTATCATATTGTTCAATGTTACTTTCAAGAATGCATAGTTGGTCGAAAACAATAGCACCAGGCTTGCACATCACAAACAAATGAATCACTTTTATGTCTTGATGTTTTTTCAGGGTTTCAGTAATTAATTCCAGGGGATTGCCTGGTGAGGGGATGATGAAAACATCAATTTCACGTGCAAATTGTGATTTGATTTCCTCAATGTTTCCTACTGCCTGATCAATAATAACCAGTTCTTTACTTTGGGCTTTTGTAGTATAGTTGCTAAGTAGTAACAGTCCCACAATGGCGATTAGGGGGAGCCTTGAAAAAAAGATTTTTTTCATTTTTTAAGTGCCTTTATGTTTCCTTTTTGTTTAATTAATTTAGTCTTTATAGATATATGATTTATCTTAAAAACCATTATGCAAATTTATGACACCTCAGTATTTTTACGTACAGGTAATTTTACCGGTTTTTATAGGATTAAAAACACGGGTGTAACACCTAATTGTTTTTGCCTTTCTGCGGGTAATGGTAATTAAAGTAATAAAAATGAGATGAATGTATTTTGGAGTATTGAGTTAATTGAAAAAGGAATTTTTCTTAAGAAATGAAGATGCTTGCAAAAAAAACATAAACCCCAAATAAAATTTAAAATAACAAGGTCCATTCAACCTTGAAAAAATGTTCATAACGGCATAATATGTATCCTTATCCTCCCAAAATATAATTCAGATAATTATCCCTGTTAACTACATCAAATGTCGCATTTGGATAAGCCTCCTTGAAAACACCCGGAATGTCTGGTTTCTTATTGCCCCATTTGAACTCCAATGCAGTAAGTGACTCCGAACTTTCTTCAATTAGGTCTATTTCCTGGTGGTCATAGGTTCTCCAGAAATAAAACTCTTTACCCAATACTGCATTGCAGTTGCCTTTTATTCGTTCCCCTATCATATAGTTTTCCCACAAGGCACCTACATCCTGTCGTATTGATAAGGGGTTGAAGTTCCCTATAATTGCATTACGGATACCGTTATCATAAAAATACCACTTACCTGCTTTTGTTACTTCTTTACGTAGATTACGGGCATAAGCTCCGAGGCGGTAAACAACAAAGACTTTGGAAAGCAAGTCAAGATATTTTTCAACTGTATTTTTGCTCATGCCAAGTTGCTTTCCAAGTTCATCATAGGATACTTCATTTCCAAGTTGGAATGCAATCAGGCGCAACAATTCTTTCATTTTACCGGAATTCTTCAATCCGTCGATTGCCAAAATATCCTTTAACAGGTAAGCTCCTACAATATCTCTCAGATAGTCTGTCTTGCGATCAAAGCTATCAATTGTTACTACTTCAGGATAAGAACCATAAATAAGACGGGATTCAATATTTTGTCTGGTTTCAAGTAATGTTTCCCTTTGTGCAATTTCTTTTTGCGAAAAAGGCATAAGCTGAAATTGGGTACTTCGCCCTACTAAAGGCTCACCTGCTTTATTCAATAAATCGAAAGAAGATGAACCACTTGCGATTACTCGGATACCTTCAATCTCATCTACCATCAGCTTTATTTTTGAACCAATACTTGGAACATTTTGAGCCTCATCTATAACCAGTAAGTCAATACCTTCAAGCAGGTGTCTATAATTAGCTATAGACTGTTCTTCAAGCAGTGCCAATGTATCATAATCCTCTCCGTTAAGCAGCATTGTCTTACCTTTATAGTCCTTGATTATCTGCCGCATCAATATTGTTTTCCCAACCCTACGGGCTCCAAAAATCAGGACAGCTTTATTGGGCTCTAACCTGGCAACTATTTTATCATGTAACAATCGTTTTAGCGGTTCCATTATTTCAATTTCTTTCATGTAAAAATAGCGATTGTTTGTCAATTGACAAAATTTACATTAAAATTGTCAGTTCATTGACGATTTTTAAGAAGCATCATTTTATTCTTTTGTTACAAAGAATGATTCATTGTTCCGGGGTTTCTATTTGTATTGACAAAAAAAAGTCAATTGAAATCACGGTCAAATGTAAATTTGAATGCACGATGAGTTTTTGTTACAGTTAAATTTAATTGCGCAGGGATAGAGTTATACAATTTCTGTTTTAGCTCATACAAGGTTTGAATGAATAATCCTTTATTGCTTTTCAATTCGTGGATAATAAATTCTATGCATTTAAAATCCTTAAGTTTATTATTGGTGCAAAAGTTTTATATCTTTAAAGCCAGAAATTCAATCCCAGTAATCATGAGGCAGCTTATCCCGGATACACAAAACAACAGAGCAGAAAGCGGAAAGGCTTGCGGTCGCTTTGTGTATGAGAACGGGAAGCAGATGCGGGAAAACCTCTGCACCTCTACCGCCCCCGAAGGCAAAGAAAACCGCTACCTCTACAATGGCAAAGAGCTCCAGGATGACTTGGGTCTGAACTGGATGGATTATGGGGCAAGGTTTTATGATGCCGGGATTGGAAGATGGCATTCAGTGGATCCAATGGCGGAAAAATATTTTAATTTAAGCTTATATTGTTACTGTGCAAACAATTCGATTAATTTTATTGATCCCAATGGTGATACTTTATAAATTGCAAACAATCTAACATCAAAACTTGATATTGGGTCTCTAATTTCAAATTCAAATTTAAAGTATTTATATTTTGGGGGAAAAGGTGATTTTCTTCAAGTTGGATTGAATTTTGATGGGATGTCTCCTGATAATGTTAAAACATTGCTTGATTCGGATAAAGGCCTAAATTTAGTTTACAATTGTGATAATACAACAAAAAAAATTTTATATGAAGCTTCTGAAATAGCACTTGTTCGTGATGAAGCTGGACAAAGAATAGCGCAGCCAATGTATAATGATAATAATGGTGTTGTTAATGCATCAAATGGGGGATTGGATTCTGAAGGAAGGCATACTTTTTTACCTGCTGAAGGATTTGATGGGCAAGTTGTTATTTCAAGCGAAGGTACCTGGACGGAATTTGATAGTTCTACAGGGAAGGAAGTGCCAAAAACAAGGAGTTCTGTGGTTTTTCATGAAATGTCAGAAAATTATGAAAGAACGGTTAATGGTAGAAACTTTCATGATACACCTTATTCATTGGGTGCTCATTCGATAGCTGTAGGACTTGAAAACAGTTGGCATGGCAAATCATTAACGCCTGGAACAATAGTTGGTTTTAGTACCCCATACAAAATGCCAACACATGGGCATGTTCTTAATTTAATTAACATTCAATACCTTAAATATGGCTTTAAACTTAAATAAAAAGATTCTTTTTGGTTTTTTTATTTTGATAAGCAATTGTCTTGTTGCTCAATCAGAACATATTGATTTATCTATACAAAAAGAAGAACGGGTAGAATGGAGCTTTTTAAGTGATAACTATAAAACTTCTTATAGCCCAATTATGCTTGGACAGTTGCGATTCCTTCATTTTGAATTCATATCTTGTGAGTCAAAAGGTGATTCTGTTGATTTATTTTTTATTGTTTGGTATTGTGCATATTATGGGGTAATTGATAAAGATACTAGAAGTAAGGATTGCCAATGCAATAATGAATTATATAAGTTGAAAATGGTTTCTGTCAAGAACGATTCTGAAAGACCTATTGACGATATTAGTGACGTTGGAGTGTATGATGTTGTTTATTCTTCAGTGGAGAAGTATTGTGTAAATGAATTGCAAAATATTACATTAAAAAAATCAACCGAATACAATTTTGTTATTGAGCTTAGTGAAAGAAATGCTTTATATGTGAAATTAGGAGAGTAAATTCTATATTTGCAAGAGTGATGTAAAAAAACATATCTGGGATTCACAATAATCCTAAATAATCAGTGTGTAAATTATTTACAATGAAATGCTATAAAAGGGTGCATGAATTTTTTAGATAAGATGCAATTATTTTATACCTGTTTTTTGTATCCCTTACGGATTCATTTTCAAAGAATCCTTCTATTCTGTTTGTTATTATGCTTTTACCCTTGTAGATTTGCATCTGTTACTATAAATAGCAGCTATTTAATGATGCATTTTTACCTCCTTTAAAAGCACAAATCAAAAATAGCTACCGGTATTGCTTTGCTCCGGCTCCCACAGCTTCAAAAAATATCATTATTCATTAATAAATCAAATTCATCCTTAGAAAAATATTTTTAAGGTCGGATGGAACTCCATGTTTGCTATTTGAATTGTTGTTTTTGTATCATCCGCCAACATGTTCGGTTCATTATGCTATTTTTGGTAATTTCTTAATTAATTCAGATGGGTTTTTTGCTTCAATCTTAAATAATTAAATCATATTTTTTTGGGTAACATTTGTGTAACAAACCATCAAAAAAGGGATAAAAACAAAGGGGATTAAATAAAAAAACCCCTGATTATCAGGGGCCTTTTTGTTTGGTGTGGTACCACCCGGAATTGAACCAGGGACACACGGATTTTCAGTCCGTTGCTCTACCTACTGAGCTATGGTACCATGACCTTTTTTGCTTTGCAAAGGTAGTGATATTTTCTTTTTAGAAAACATTTTTTTCAAAAAAAATTGATAAAAATAGCAGCCTGGTTGAATCCATACTCATTATCAATATCTTCAACCATAAAAAAATAAAAAAAAACATGATTTTTTATTTTGTTAAAAATGAAGGGCGTATATTTACCCTTTCTAATCAACAATCAATGAAGCTTGTAATAGACATTGGAAATACTTTAGTTAAATATGCTGTGTTTGACGGGGATCAGATTGTTGCGCTCGAAACAGGCCCATTACCTGATTGGCAGTTGATTTTTCATCTTGTCAAAGATTTGGATGTGAATAGTTGTATCCTTAGTTGTGTGAGAAGGGTGGACGAGGATTTTTTGTCCCAACTGGAATCTTCATTTTTATTTGTGAAATTTGGGCCGGATACCCCTATTCCTATAAAAAACTGTTATGCCAGTCCTGAAACACTTGGACCCGACAGGCTTGCTGCCGCTGTGGCAGGATATAGTTTTTCGCACCAGAAAGCGTGTTTGGTTATTGATGCCGGAACCTGTATCAAGTATGATTTTGTCAATTCGCAGGGCGAATATTTGGGGGGTGCAATAGCTCCCGGCCTGGAAATGAGGCTAAAAGCCTTACATACTTTTACGGGAAAATTACCGTTAATACCCTTAGAAAAAAATATTAAGCTCCTTGGACAAGATACCCGTGAGAGCATATTGTCGGGCGTAGTTAATGGAACCATAGCCGAAGTGCAGGGAATGACTGATTACTTTGTTAATGGATATGAAGACGTTAACATTATTTTAAGTGGAGGGGACTTAATTTTTTTTGATAAAAAACTAAAAAATAGCATCTTTGCAATCCCAAATATCGTTTTACACGGTTTAAACAAAATTCTTCAATATAATGAGAAGCAGTTGCCAGTTCATGCGAAATAGCGCTTTTATACTATTATTTATTTCTTTTTCAATCTTTGCCAGTACTCAGGCATTTTCACAAACCTCAATAAATACGCCTTATTCGCGTTATGGATTGGGTGAATTGAATTTTAACCAAAACACTAAAAACTTTGGTATGGGCGGGGTGTCACTGGCTTTCAGGGATGCTTCTTCGGTCAATAACAGCAACCCGGCTTCTTACACAGCTTTTGATTCCCTTTCTTTTGTGGTTGAAGCAAGTGTGGCTGGTAATTTTTATCAGCAAAAGACCCTGAGCCAAAAACAGTTTTCAAATAATGGTGCTATCAATGGGCTAACTTTTGGATTCCCGATTACAAAATGGTGGGGTGCCTCGATAGGAATCCTCCCTTTTTCAAATATTGGGTATAACATTGGTCATGAAGAAATAGTGGACCCTTTTGGCGAGGTAAAATATATTTACAATGGCAAAGGAGGTTTAAATCAATGTTATGTTGGTATGGCCTTTAAACCTTTTAAAGGTTTTTCTATTGGGGCCAATGTATCCTATGTCTTTGGCAATATATCACACAGTATATTGGTATATAGCGATTCCAGCGATTTTTATGTTTCCGATATTATTAACAGCATGTCTCTTTCAGGTGTTGCTCTCAATGGTGGTGTTCAGTATTCATTGCCTCTTGCAAATAACCATTATATAAACATTGGAGGGATATATGGGACCCAGGCAAATCTAAATGCTTCCCGCTCACAAACAGTCCTTTCTTATTTGCTTACCACATCTACTTCTGTTGATACTTTACAATGGGTGACCGACGAGAGTGGCAATGTTTCAATTCCTTCTTATTATGGGGGTGGGGTATCGTTTGGAAAAAGTGGAAAATGGAATGCCGGCCTTGATTTTAAAATTCAGGACTGGAACACTTTTAAAATGTATGAACGCGTTGATTCGCTTAATAGATCTTTACAAATGGCTGCGGGATTTTCTTTTATCCCCAGCACTTATATGTTGGCTAGAGGCTTGAGCAGATGGGAATACAGGTTTGGCTTCAGATACAATGAAACATACCTAAACATTAACAATACACCTGTTAATGAAATTGGCATAAGTTTTGGTATTGGAATACCATTAAGAAAAACCAAATCCGGATTTAACCTTGGTTTTGAATATGCCCGTAGGGGTAATACCGACAATAACCTGATCCAGGAAGATATGTACAGGGTAAAAGTTGGTGTAAATATTCAGGAACGCTGGTTTGTGAAAAGAAAGTTTAACTAATAAAAACCAATAAAGCAATGAAAATGTTTAAACTCATATCAGGTCTTGCCTTAATGACTATGATAACAGGAGCCCTCACCCTGCAAGGAATGACTCCTAAAAAGCATCATGGCACTTCACAGGAAGCTGATATCGTTTTAGCAGGGGATGATAATGTTATGGTTCCAAATACCGTTGATCCACAAGATCGTCCGGGTGTGAAAAAGTATGGGGAAGACAGTATCGCCTGTGTTCAGAATCTCTCAATGTATATCGAGTTTTACAAACAGGGTAATATCCCAAGTGCAATCCCTGGTTGGAGATGGGTGTTCCTCAATTGCCCCCTGGCTTCACAGAATATGTATATTCATGGCTCAACAATTGTGAAATACTTGTACAATCTGGAAACAGATGCAACAAGAAAAAGTGCATATATTGATACACTTTTAATGGTTCACGACCAAAGGATTGCAAGTTTTGGCCATACCCCTACCAGCAGAAAAGGAATGGTGCTTGGACGTAAAGCTGTTGATATGATGGAATTCCGCTCTGAACGTTATGCTGAAATTTTCCCTGTTGTTAAGGAATCAGTTGAACTTGAAGCTGAAAACTCGGCTGCCGATGTCCTTGTTGTTTATATGCAGAATGCAATCCGTATGGTAGAAGATGGCGGGGCTTCAGCAGAAGAAATTGTTGTCGCTTTTGATCGAAGTATGGCTGCAATTGATTTTCAGATAAAAAATGGTGGCAAAAATGCTGATTTGTATTCTAAAGCCCAGGGAATTGTTGAATCACTTTTCCAACCTTATGCTACCTGCGATGTCCTTGTTGGCATTTATCAGGCACGTTTTGATGCTACACCTGAAGATATTTCTGTGCTCGAAAACATTACTTCAATGCTTGACAAAGCAAAATGTACTGATACCAAATTGTTTTTTGATGCAACTCAAAACCTTCACCGCCTCAAACCTACTGCTCAGAGTGCATACCTGATGGGTGCGCTTGAATCAAATGCTAAAAACTTTAATAAGTCTTGTGAGTATTTCCAGCAGGCTGCCGACTTATATGAAGACCCCAATGATAAGTTTAATGCTTATCTGCGCCTCGCTGATATTCAGTTCCGCGAACTCAGGTCTTATTCACAGGCAAGGGCAAATGCTTACAAAGCTGCTGAACTGAAACCCAATGACGGACGTCCTTATATGCTGATTGGTGATATGTACGCTACCTCTGCCAAATCATGTGGTTCAGGTGACAACGTTAGCGATAAAGCTGCTATATGGGCTGCTGTTGATAAGTACCAATATGCAAGACGTATTGATTCTTCTCCTGCCATCGAAAGCGCTGCTACTCAAAGTATCAATGTCTGGTCTCAACACTTCCCATCAACAGAGGACCTGTTCTTCTATGGTTATAAAAACGGTGACTCTTACCGTGTTGAATGCTGGATTAACGAAAACACAACCGTAAGGGCAAGATAAGCATGCTGAAAAGTCATTTGGCATATATATTTAAAGTATTCTTTCTCATGGCCATGCCTTTGGGCATGGCCATGATTGTTTCCTGCGAAAACGATATCGCAAAAGTCCAGGAAATCACAAATCGGGAAAACATGCCCGTTGAATCAGCCAAAAATGTCAGGATTATATATAGCTCTTATGCCAACACTGAAGTGTTACTTGAAGCACCTGTGATGGACAATTATCAGAATGAAAACCCTTATATTGAATATCCCAAAGGGATACATGTTCTTTTTTACGATTCACTGAAAAATGTGTCATCCGAACTTAAAGCACGCTATGCCATTCAGTATTATAATGAAGATAAAATTGAAGCCCGCAATGATGTTGAAGTTATTGACAGGGAAGGGAATATTATTAATTCGGAACAATTGATCTGGGACAAGAAAAAAGCAAAGATTTATACCGATAAGTTTGTTAAAATAACCACAAAAGATGAAGTCCTTTATGGTGATGGATGCGAATCAAATGATACTTTTGATAAATGGACCATCAAGAAACCAAGGGGGAACTTTTTGGTAGAGACCGAATAGTGCCTCTTCGTTCCTTCTAATTTCATGCTTTCCCTTTTTAACTTTTATTTATTTTAATAAGGATACACTGCGAATTATTTCATAAAAGCCTTGCCTTGCAATATCTGCCTAATTGTCTTGATATTACTAAGTATTTTTGTTTTCATAAACATATAAAACTGCTGTAAATGCTGTTGTGTCCCATGATATTTCTAAAGCAGCTTTTCTGCTTTTTATTATGGTAAAGCTCCTGTAAAATGCTGATTTTTAAAAACGTTTAATAAAACATCTCTTGCGCTTATGTTGGATATGCTCAAAATTTTTCCAGTGCTGTATCGCCTTTGAATTTGTTTCTATCATTCCTGTGGTCTCTGCATATTTTGCACCTGCTTCAATGAGCGATTTCTGGGTCTCAAGCATCAACAAAGATACATATCCCATCCCCTGGAGTTTGGGGTCTATACCTGTGAGCATCAAATCTATAACATCATTGTTTTTATAGGCTTTCATCAGGTGGTACCAACCAAAGGGGTACAATCGCCCTTTGGCCTTTTGCATCGCTTTTGAAAGCGAAGGTACTGGTATTATGAAGCCCACAAGCTGGTCTTCCCTGTCGAAGATTAGTTTTACAAAACTTGCTTTTAAGATGGGCAAAAATTTTGCAACATAAAAATCAATCATTTCGTCATCCAAAGGGACAAAACTAAACAAGTCGTTAAAGGATTCGTTTACAAGTTTAAAAAGTGGTCTGCCATATTGCATCAGATCTTTTGTCCGGCTAAAGGTTTTAACATAAATCCCCGACCTCTCCTTAACAACATCAGCAATTTTTTCGGTGCGCTCCTGAATGCTTTCTGGTATTGTAATCCTGAATTCAATCCAATCCATCTCTTTTTCATAACCTAATGCTTCAAGATGTGCCTTGTAATATGGCTTATGGTATTCTGAAGCTACCGAAGGCAAGTGTTCAAAACCCTCAATGAGCATGGCCTGATGGTCGAGGTTTGTGAAGCCCAGTGGCCCGTCAATGCCTTTCATGCCTTTCTCTTTTGCCCAGTTCTCGGCTGTTTCCAATAAACATTTCACAACGTCCCGGTCATCGATGAATTCCAGCCTTGAAAAACGGGCAATCTTTTCTCCCTTTTTTTCAATATATTGATGGTTGATGATGCCGCAAATCCTCCCAACAATGTGCCCATCCTGAATGGCAAGCCATATTTTTGTGTCGCATTTTCTTATGGATGGATTATATCCTGCCAATAAAGCTTTCACTTCATCCGTTTTCAGTGGTGGAACCCACATTTTATCGTTTTTATAGAGATCAAACTGAAAGTTGACAAAACGTTTAATGTCTTTTTTTGATTTTGCTTCAATAATTTCAATAGCCATACATATATTGCATTTGTGTTTTCGGCCAGGTAGCTTATGCATTGTGGCTTATTCTTTACTCCCCAATGAATTGGGATACGAAAAGCCTGTCATCATTTATGTGAAGATATCACTGCTGTGCATTGATGATTTACCTGGTGCCAAAACGAATTGTAAAAACCTTGATAAAATTACAAAATAATGAAGATTCAAGGAAAACAGATTGCAGGTTTTTTTTATTTGCCCCAATGCAAATCGTAGTTCTTTATCTTTTTTGATTTTAATATCTGTGAAAAAACATCATAAACAGGCTACGCTAAATAATACTCAATATATTGTATTGTAACTGTTTGCATGGTTTTTATTTTGCTATTTAGGGACTTATTTTTTAGACTGTTATAAACCGTCTTTTGGGTTTCTTAATCATGAGGATTTTAATATAGTTTCATTTTTAAATGGGCATCCTGAAAAAAGTATTATCCTTTAAATACCACTAACAATAGTGCTAAAGTGTTTTTATGGTTTAAAATAGCCCTATTATCTGTGTGGTTGTTACTAATCCTGTTTTTTGAAATCTTTTGCCTTATATGTTTCTTAAAACCACCTAAATGTTTTACATCCATAACAAAGAGGGTTCATGTTAAGGGTTGAGCCGGGGTTGAGCCGGGTTTGAGGCGGTGTTGAGCCGGGTTTGAGCCGGGTTGAAAGCGGCTCAAGCCCGGTTCAAGTCCGTTTAAAATCCGATTTAAGTCAAGACATGTAGCCTCTTTTTTTATGACTTGGTCCTTTCTTTTAAAAATGATGTGTAATGCTTATAATCAAAAATTTAAATGATGTCCTAAAAGCTTTATTTTTGTAATAATGACCGTATCTTGGTAAAAAATTGAATAGATAAGGCTCTCTGTTTGGCAAAATCATGGATTTAACAATATGATATCAGAAAATGAAAGGAATAGAAAAGGGATATGCTGATTATATATCAAGGATTAATAAGTCACTTGATTTTATGGAAGCTAATCTTCAAAATCAAATAACACTTGAAGACCTTGCCGGGGCAGCCAACTTTTCAAAGTTTCATTTCAGCAGGATCTTCCAGGCATATACAGGCCAAAGCCCGTACAAATTTATGATGAGGCTAAGGCTTGAGAAAGCTGCATCAATGATCATATCCAATAAAAATGAAAGCATCACCGATATTGCTTTTAAATGCGGCTATGCTGATATAACAGCATTCTCAAAGTGTTTTAAGGATTATTTTAAAGTTACGGCCAAAGATTATCGTTGCTTATCAGGCCAAAAAAGCAATAATTACCAACTGAAGCGCAATATGCCCCAAGCTGAAGATGTGCCTGAGATGTATTTTTGTCCCGAATCAAAAACATTTAAATGGAGGGCAAAAATGAAATTAAACAAAAGTGTTGAGGTAAAAGAGCTTTCGGGCATGACAGTAGCTTATGTAAGAAACATTGGGCCTTATGACGGCAACCAGGAAGTTTTTGGAACACTCAGGAATAAGCTGTTTTCATGGGCAGCAGCAAGAAACCTTATTGGAGGGGGTGATTTTACTTTTTTGGTGGTATATCACGACGATCCCACAGTGGCATTGAGCGAACAGCTTAGGATGAGCTTATGTCTTAAAGTTAAACCAGAAACGAAGGTAGATGGAGAGATAGGGAAGATGGACCTTAATCCTGGAAAATATGCTGTTGCAAGGTTTGAACTGAGAGGTCCGGAGTTTCAGCAAGCCTGGGATTGGTTGTATGGACAATGGATGCCGGTGAGCGGTTTCCAGCCTGATGACAGGCCCTATTTTGAAATGTACCTTCATGAGCCTGTTGAGGGAAATTATCTTGTTGATTTTTGTGTCCCCGTCAGACCTGCCTGATTTGAGACTGCTGAAAGACAAATGTTTCGGGGAAACTAAAAAAAATCAGGGGAATAGCTTCCTATTGTGTTTTTATTAAAATCCTGCTATTTATCCTGATAGTTTTGATATTTGTCTTTCAGCAGGATTTAATAAATCTTTGTAAGTGATGGTTTATATTTTTTGATTTGATTTTATTTTAAGTGATAATTGAAATAATATTTTCTATTTTTGTAAACTCACCTTTTTAAAATTTTTTGTGGATCCTATAACCCTGTGGTTAATAATTGTTGTATTGTTATTCTCGGCATTTTTTTCCGGGATGGAAATTGCTTTTGTTACTTCCAACAAATTAAAAATTGAACTGGAACGTAAACAGGACTCATTTACAAGCAGGATCATTGCATTGTTTACACGTTCTGACAGCAGGTTTATTTCAACAATGCTGGTTGGGAACAACATTGCTTTGGTATTATATGGGATGCTAACAGCCAGGGTGCTTGACCCCTTATTGATATCATGGTTGCCTGATGGATTTGAAAACAATGCATTGTTGTTGTTTTTGCAGACCCTGATATCTTCAATTTTTATTTTGATATTTGGTGAGTTCCTTCCAAAAATTCTTTTTCAGATTAACCCAAACAGTACCTTAAGGTTTTTCTCCCTTCCAACACTGATTATTTATCTTTTCTTATTTCCATTATCAAGTTTTACGATGATGCTGACCAAGTTTATTTTTAAGGTCTTGTTCAGGATGGATTTTTCGGAAGAACAAAAAGTTTTTAGTACTTTTGATATGGATAATCTTTTAAGGGAATATTCCGAGTCATCGGATAATGAACAGTTTCAGGGCATGGAGGTTGAAATGTTCAAGAATGCAATGGATTTCCCGCAGACAAAGCTCAGGGAATGTATGATACCCCGGACAGAGATTATCTCGCTTGAAGAAAATGAAGATGTATCGGTTTTAAAACAGGAATTTACAAGGACAGGATTAAGCAAGATATTGATATACCGGGAATCGATTGACAATATAATTGGTTATGTTCATGTATTTAATGTTTTTAAAGACCCGGAAAGCATCAAGTCGGTGATAAGCCCGATACTTATTGTTCCCGAAACAATGCATGCAGACAATTTGCTTAAGAAACTCATACAGCAGCACCGAAGTGTGGCACTTGTTGTTGATGAGTTTGGCGGCACCAGTGGTTTGATTACCCTGGAAGATGTGATGGAAGAGATTTTTGGTGAGATTGATGATGAATATGATGTGGATAACAGGGTTGAAAAAGTATTATCTGAAGATGAATATCTTTTTTCTGCCCGCCTTGAAATTGATTACCTGAACAAGACCTATAATCTTGAACTCCCGGAAAGCGAGGCTTATGAGACCCTGGGAGGCCTGATTACAGATTTTCATGAAAGCATACCTAACCTGAATGAAGAAATCAGGATTGGGGATTATCTGTTTACGATAGTCCAGGTAAGCAAAACCAGGGTGCTTCAGGTTCATCTGAAGGTTGTCCCAAATGAATAATTTTTAAGAAATCAAATTTTTTAAAAAAAGATTAAAAGCATTTTTAAAGAAAAAAAACAAATAAAAAACAACAAAAACAGTAAAAAATGAAGGATAAACGAATTGGGCGTGCATATAAGTTTTAAAAAATATGTCCCGGTCGTTTGTTTTTAAATTTTCTGTTATACCTTTGCACTTCAAAATAATAAAAAAAGAATCAACATGGCAGTTATAGGAAAAATAAGAAACTATTCCGGTCTTCTGATCGCCATTATCGGTATTGCATTAGCCTCATTTGTTCTGGGTGATTTTTTCGGCAAAGGCCGGAACCAACAACGAGCTTATGATGTAGGCAAAGTTGGCAAAACAAAGATAACTTACAGGGACTTTGAACAAAAAGTTGAGGAAAGGACTGAAAGCTGGAAACAGCAGACCCAAAACCCTAATGTTGGAGCCAGGGAAAGTTTTCAGATCCGTCAGCAAATATGGAATGAAATGCTGCGCGAAGTAATTATCGGTGGTGAAATTGAAAAACTGGGCATTGATGTTTCTGCAGATGAATTAACTGACATGGTCCAGGGGGCAAATATCCATCCATATATCATGCAGAGCTTTACAAATCCACAGACTGGGGTATTTGATGTAAACCAGGTGATTCAATTTGTTCAGAATCTTGATCAGGTTGATCCTGCTGTTAAAGTTCAGTGGAATGATTTGTTAAGGATGATTCGCCAGGAACGCATTAATACAAAATACAATAATCTTGTAAAAGCAAGTTATTACACACCTTCATATTTTGTAAAGAGGGATATTGATGAGAAAAACTCAAGCTTTTCATTCAGGTTTGTTGGAAAGACCTATTCATCAATTGTAGATTCAACAGTTGTTGTTACTGATGCTGACCTTAAAAAAGCGTATGATAAGTATAAGTATGAGCACAAGCAGGAAGCCAGCCGTGATATCGAATACCTTGTATTCCCTGTATTCCCATCAGAAGAAGATATCAATGAAGTGACTGCTGAGATTACTAAGTTGAAAGAAGAGCTTGCTACAACTGAAGCTAAAGATATGGCCTCTTTTATCAATAGTGTATCAGACGTTCAGTATAATGGCCGTTTTGTAAAAAAAGGTGAGTTAGACCCTCAGATTGATTCTGTTATGTTTAATTCTCCTGTTGGAACTGTTGTAGGGCCTTTTAACCGTGAAAACGGTCTTGTAGTTTCCCGTCTGATGGATGTTCAAATGCGTCCTGACTCATTAAGGGCAAGTCATATCCTGGTTGCCTATAAAGGAGCTATGAGGGTATCCCCGGATGTAACGCTCACTCTTGAGCAGGCACAACAGAAAGCTGATAGCTTATTACAGATTGTCCGTCGCACTCCTGCCCGTTTTGAAGAATTGGCAATGCAGTTTTCTACCGACCCATCTGCCCAGACCAACAAGGGTGACCTGAATTGGTTTGCTGATGGCGCTATGGTTCCCGAATTCAACGAAGCTGTTGTTAATGGGAAAGTTGGCGATATGCTGGTTGTGAAATCTGACTTTGGTTACCATGTAATCCATATTACTGGAAAAACAGCTCCTGAAAAGAGAGTACAGTTAGCTGAAGTGTTCCTGAATGTAGAACCAAGTGATAACACCTTCCGTAAGGTATTGGCAGAGGCAAGTGATTTTGCAGGAAAAGCAAAAGATTATGAAAGCTTTGAAAAAGAAATAGAAGCAAAAGGTTTGTCAAAGAGAGTAGCTGATTATATCCGGGTTATGGACAATGTGATCCCTGGTATTGAAAACCCACGTGAAATCATCCGTTGGGCTTTTGATGAAAAAACTGATAAAGGTAGTATCTCAAATATCTTTGACCTTGATAACCGTTATGTTATTGCTGCTGTTAAAGAGGTTAGGGAAGAAGGCTATCCGACAATGGAAGAACTCAAAGATCGTGTTAAAGAATTGGCAATCCGCGACAAGAAAGCAGAGATATTCATAGAAGAATTTTCAAAAGTCGGTGGTTCGACAATAGAGGATGTAGCAGCAAAAACCAATACTACAGTGGGTGTTGCAAGTGCATACCGTTTTACAATGCTTAACCTCCCTGCTATTGGACCTGAACCAGCAGTTATGGGACAGGCATCAATATTGGATTTAAACAAATTGTCTGCTCCTATTAAAGGGATGACTGGTGTTTATGTTATTGTTGTTGATGAAAGGCAAGCTGCGAATGCTGAAGGCCAGATAGAAATGGCAAAAATGCAATTGAAGAACAGCTTCAACTCAAAAATAAATAATGAGTTGTTCCAAGCCCTTGAAAAGAAAACAAAGATTACTGATAACAGGCATTTATTCTATTAATAGCTTAAAGCCTATAAAAAAAAGCGGATTGTTTTCAATCCGCTTTTTTTTATGCCTTTATTCTATCTGGTAAAATAATTGGATTTTACAAAATCAGGGATTGGAAATACTGTATTACACCCATCAAATATATGTTTTGTTTTTGATGTTATCGGTGTTTTTTCTTGTTGTCTGTTTGAAACCATGATGAAATAATTGCCATGGCCAATCAAAGATATTTATTGATAAATTAAGCTTGAAGCATGATTTTTTATAATTTTGAAGAACAATGCTGATTGAATTCCCCTTTAAGACGAATAGTTGTTATTGAATAAAGAGAAGATCAATTGGTTATTTGGGGTTAAAGACACAAGAGTTTTCAATCAAATTAAAATCACATGTCAATCATTATTAAAAAACTAACGCTTTTGGTGGTCATCACCGTTTTTTTTACTTCGTGTAACAATAAAAAAGAAAAGATGGAGCAGGATTTAAGAGATTTCATAGCCTCACATGAAGCTGCAGTTGTAGATTTGTCGGCAGAATCAGCCAGGGCATATTATAGTGCTGCCTTATCAGGCAAGGAAGAGGATTATCAAAAATATGCCACATTGAGTTTGCAGGAGAGTAAGATTTATGCAAACAAAGAATCCTTTGCTAAAATAAAAAAGATAAAGGAATCAGGGCTTGTTAACGATACGGTATTAAAAAGGCAAATGGATGTTTTGTACAACCTGTATCAGGGCAACCAGATGGATGAAAAGGTTTTGGAAGCTTTGATTCAATTAAGTACCAGTATCGAAAACCGTTTTTCTACCTTCAGGGTTGTTCTTGATGGGAAAGAAGTTGGGGACAATGATGTAGATGAGCTATTAAGGACATCGAAGGATAACAAGGTGTTGGAACAAGCCTGGACAGAAAGCAAGAAGATTGGGCCTTTGGTAGCAGAAGATGTGATTAAACTTGTAAAGATGCGTAATGAGGCAGCCCGTAGCATGGGTTATGACAATTATCATCAGATGTCGTTAATGCTTTCAGATCAGGATCCAGAAGAGGTAGCAATGTTGTTTGATGAGCTGGATTCGCTTACCCGGGATACCTATGCCGGATTGAAAGCAGAGGTAGACAGCTTTTTGTCTGTACGTGTTGGTGTGCCTGTTGGGGAGTTGATGCCCTGGCATTATCAGAATAGGTTTTTTCAGGAAGCCCCTGCAATCTATAATGTAAATCTGGATGCTTATTATGCAGGCAAGGATTTAAATGAACTAACAAGGTTGTATTATGAAGGTCTTGGATTGCCTATTGATGAAATATTAGCCAATAGTGATATGTTTGAAAAGCCGGGTAAAAACCAACATGCTTTTTGTATCAATATCGACCGCAAGAAAGATGTTAGGGTGCTATGTAATGTAAGGCCCAACGCATACTGGATGAATACCAACCTGCATGAGTTTGGCCATGCTGTTTATGACAGGTACCTTGGCGAAGGGCTTCCTTATACATTGAAAACCCCTGCCCATATTTTTACAACCGAAGCTATTGCCATGATCTTTGGCCGTATGTCATCTAATCCTTATTGGATGGAACAGATGGGCCTCCTATCCGCTGAAGAGCGCGATCGTATTTATCAGGAGAGTTTTAATACGCTCAGGCTCGAACAATTGGTATTTAGCCGTTGGTCACAGGTTATGTTCCGTTTTGAAAAAAGCATGTATGAGAACCCTGACCAGGATTTGAATAAACTTTGGTGGGACATTGTTGAGAAATATCAAATGGTTAAAAAACCTGAAAACAGGAATATGCCTGACTGGGCAACTAAGATACACATTGCCACATCTCCTTGTTACTATCATAACTATCTGATGGGCGAACTATTGGCTTCTCAGCTTCAGCACTATATTTCAACTGAAATACTGAAGACAGATCAGGTTAACCAGCAATGTTTTGTAAATCAAAAAGCTGTTGGGAGTTTTCTTTTAGAAAAAGTATTTAAGCCCGGGGCACTTTATCAATGGAATGAAATGATTGAAAAAGCCACAGGGGAAAAACTTACTGCAAAGCATTATGCTGCACAGTTTGTTTACTAATTAATAAAAACCGTAATACCTTCCCCTGTTTTGTTACAGATGGGAAGGCATTATTGTTTTATCTATAAATGATATTGTATTTAAAGGTCGGATAAAACTCCATATTTATTTTTTATATTGGTGTTTGTCTTTGATTTGCAAACATGTTTGTTTTATAAAATTACGTAACTTTAAGGCGTATTGATGGCTTATTGCTTTTAACCTTTTGAAAAGTATGAAAAGAGCTTTTCTGTTAATTTTCATCTCATTCTCAAGCTTGCTGATACAGGCGCAGCCTGTGAAGTACAGCAATGATTTCATGAGCCTTGGGGTGGGGGCAAGGGCTTTTGGGATGGGAAAAGCCATGAGTGCCATCAGTGATGATGCTACTTCTTCTTATTGGAACCCCGCAGGCCTGGTGCTTGTGCCTTCAAATATCCAGCTTTATTTTATGCATTCGGAATATATGGCAGGCCTTGCAGCTTACGATTATGGTGCTTTTGCCTTTAAGGCTGACGAACATACTGCACTGGGATTGTCTTATCTCCGCTTTGGCATAGATGATATTCCTGATACTTCTGAACTCATTGATGCCGAGGGGAATATCAATATGGATAAAATCCGTTCCTTCTCTGCTTCTGATAATTCATTTTGCTTTTCTTTTGCACGTAAGATAAAATCTAACGATCATTTCAGATATGGGGTCAATGCCAGGATCATACGAAGGACAGCAGGCACTTTTGCCAATGCCTGGGGCTTTGGCTTCGATGCCGGCTTGCAATATCAAAACAACAAACTGATGCTTGCATTTGTTGGGAAAGATATTACAACTACTTTTAATGCCTGGGAGTACAATCTCACAGATGAAATGAAAGAGGTTTTTACGCTGACTGGGAACAAGATACCGGAAAGCAGTGTAGAAGTTACAATGCCCTCATTTGTTATTGGGGGGGCTTATCGTTTTGATTTACCTAAGGATTTTTCGGTTTTACTTGCTACTGACCTTGTAATAACTACTGATGGCAAAAGAAATGTCCTCTTTTCCGGTGAGCCTTTTAGCCTGAACCCTTCTCTTGGGGTTGAAATTCAATATGATAATATTGTGTTTTTGAGGGGAGGGCTTTCTGATTACCAAAAGGCAACAGATGATCTGGGAAATCCCATTAGGATGTTTTCCCCGGCTTTTGGAATAGGGATTTGCATAAAAAAAATGCTTACTATAGATTATGCCTTGGTTGATGCCGGAGATAAAACAGTGGCCTTGTATTCCAATGTGTTTTCAGTAAAGCTGAACATCAAAAGAAAAGAATAAACAGATTCAAAACAAAGAGGGTATGAAAAGTGGCCGTTTAATGATATGGCTATTAAAATTGCAGCACAGCTTAATCATTGCTTTTGCATTGGTGGTTTTACCCTTTTTTCAAGCTTATTCACAATCCATAGGGAATGAGTGGATAAACCATACCCAGTATTATTATAAGCTTCAGGTAGTGGAGGAAGGGGTTTACCGAATCCCTTATAATGTGATGGCCAATGCAGGTATCCCTTTGGGAACTTTCGACCCGAGGAGTTTTCAGGTATTCAGGCAGGGCGTTGAACAGGCCATTTTTGTTCAAAATGAACAAAGCGGGACTTTTCTGCCGGGGGATTACATTGAGTTTTATGGTAAGGCCAACGATGGGCTCCTTGACGAAAACCTTTATAAAGGAGCTGAAAACCATCCCAATCCAAACTATAGCCTGTTTAATGATACAGCAACTTATTTTATTACCTGGAACAACTCATTGAACAATAAAAGGATCAACCTGGAGACAGATGTGGATTTTGATCCTTATACCCCGCTTCCTTATTTTTATTTTGAATCACTTCAGAATTATAAAAACGCGTATTTTGCCGGGGAAACAAATCTGTATGGTGTTACCGACCCCGAATATGTTCCGACCGAAGGATGGTTTGACAATGGTTTTAACCTTGGGCAAAGCATTACAAAGAATATTAATACACCAAACTGTGTCCTTTCGGGTGGAACAGCACGCCTAAGGTTTAACCTTATCGGGGCATCCAATTTCAGGACGCTTACCCTTGACCATCATGTAAGGGTTCAGTTTTCAGGCCACACCATTGATACTATTTTTGAAGGCTATCAATTGCTAAAATTTGATCTTCAAATCCCTGCTTCGGGTTTCCCCACCGAAACAACGCCTATCATATTTTCATCCATCAACGACCTTGGTTCCGGGGCTGACAGAAATACGGTTTCTTTTATTTCATTGATTTATCCCAGGAGTTTCGCCCTTGATAATATTAGCAGCCTGAGAATGATTGTTCAGGATGGCTCACAGGGAAAAGCATTGCTTGCAATGAACAATCTCAATATCCTTGATTCAGACATTGCATGGATATTGGATTTAACTAACAATAGAAAGATTCCTGTTGTTAAACAAAATACAGTCTTTAAAGCCTTGGTCCCTAATTCAGGAGGCCTTAAGAATTGTTATTTGTATGCTGAAAGCAAAGTAAAAACAATTAGCAGCATAAGGCCTGTAGGAGGTGTTGGCAGCGAACCGGGCAGGTTTAAAAATTATGCCTCTGCCCAAAACCTCAATTCCGATTTTATTATTATCGCTCATTCGTTGCTATTCACTGAGGCCGAACAGTATGCCTCCTATCGGAATACTATGGGCTACAAATCCCTTGTGGCTGATATTGGGGAGCTGTATGATCAGTTTGCTTATGGGGTTAATAAACATCCTTTGGCGATCAGGAATTTTGCACGCTTCACCCTCAATACATATTCGCAGGCCCCAAAGGGTTTGTTCCTGATGGGAAAGGGGATTGCCCCAAACCTTTATCGAAATGCAACAGCAGTATATAAAAGGACCCTGGTGCCATCTTTTGGGAACCCTCCTTCTGATATCTTGTTTACTTCAGGAATAGAGGATGAATTATACACCCCTGCTATCCCAACAGGCAGGTTGAGTGCTTCATTGCCTTCAGATGTGAACCTGTATCTTGATAAAATGGCACAATATGAACAGAGTGCCAGTCAACCTGAGGAATGGATGAAAAACATCCTGCACTTTGGGGGCGGTTCAAGTATTACTGAACAAAATACCCTGGCAGCTTATCTGGCAGGCTACGAAAGCATCCTTGAAGATACCCTTAAAGGCGGGTTTGTCAGGACTTTCCTCAAAAGTTCTACAGCACCCATTCAGATTAATCAAAGCGATTCGCTTAAGCAACTGATAAATAACGGGGTTTATATGATGACTTTCTTTGGCCATGCTGCCGGGATAGGCTTCGATATTAGTATCGATAACCCTTCCGAGTATAGTAATTATGGGAAATACCCCTTTCTGGTGGCTAACTCCTGTTATGCCGGTGATATTTTTAATACCGGACAGAATTCAAGCGAGGAGTTTGTCTTATTGGAAAACAAAGGCACTATTGGCTATCTTGGCTCTACTTCCTCTGTGGCCCCTTATGAAATCAATAAATACTCAAATGCTTTCTTTAAGAATACTGCCAACACCCATTACGGGCAGTCGGTTGGGAAATGTATTAAAGAAGCAATCAGGGAAATACAAAGCCCTAATATTTATATTAAAAATGCATGTCTTTTATTTGTCTTGCATGGAGATCCCGTAATGTCGCTTTATGCCCCCATGAAGCCTGATTACGTTGCGCTTCAGGAAAACATTTATTTTTCTCCTAAAGATGTATCCACTGAAACAGATACTTTTAGCGTTCATGTGGTATCCCTTAATATTGGGAAAGCAATCCCGGATTCCATATTTATTGAACTTACACATACATTCCCTGATGGAAGTTTTGACAGGTATCAGACCCGCATTGGAGGCACCTTGTTTAAAGATACCCTGACTTTTCGGATTCCTGTTAACCTTGAAAAAGGGGTAGGGCTTAACACTTTTTCAGTAAGTATTGATGCATTAAGCCAGGTTGATGAGCTATCGGAAATCAATAATACAGCAGTTAATACACTTATTGTCCGTTCTTATAATGTAACCCCGGTTTATCCGCCTGAGTTTGCAATTGTTCCCGGGCCACAGGTCACTTTAAAAGCTTCAACGGGAGACCCATTCCTGGAGCCAAGGTCTTATGTGATGCAAATAGACACTGATCCCAATTTCAGCAATCCAACAGAAACTTTTATTACGCAGGGTGGGGGAGTAATAAGCTGGCAACCTTCTTTGGCACTCCAGGATTCAATGGTATATTTCTGGAGGGTAAGCCCTGTCCCGGAGGAAAATGGCAATCACAACTGGCGAAGCTCATCCTTTCAACATATATCCGGAAAAAGAGGTTGGGCGCAGGCACATTTCAAACAATTTGAATCTTCGTCTTATCGTTATGTGTCTTATGTACCAGACTTGCAGAGGTTTGACTTTGTGAATACAGTGAACTCAATTACCGCCCAAACAGGGGTATATCCTTATATCGTTTGGACAGAAGAATATATGCGGATAAATAATATCCTCATAAGCTATTTCTCTTGCTTGTCCAATACGGGAAATGGTGTAAAGCTTGCAGTTTTTAATCCGGTGAACGCTGAATACTGGATGAGTGTTAATCAGGGAAACAACCAGGGTCAGTATGGCAATGCACATTGTTATTCTTACGATTTTGGGGGATTTGATTTTTCTACTGCAAGCCCTGAGGCAAGGCAAAAAGTAGTAAATTTCATTAGTATTGTGCCTGAGGGTTATTATGTGTTATGTTATAGCCATCGAAATCATTTTGCCCAGGAGTATGAAGAAGAATTATATACTGCTTTTGAATCCATAGGCAGTGCCAACATCAGGCAAATGATCAACAATACGCCATTTATCATTTTTGGTAAGAAGGGTTCTCCAATAGGTTCAGCCAATGAAGTTATCGGGGGAAGCATAACCTCAATCATACAGTTGGCTGACAGCATAAAAACAAATTATAACACAGGTTATGTGAGCTCACCATTGATTGGCCCTGCTTCTGAATGGCAAGACCTCTATTGGTCGCAGCAAAGCCTCGAAACACTGAATACGGACTCCGTTTGGTTTAGTGTCCTGGGAATTAGGAAAAATGGGCAGGCTGATACCTTATTTTCTGCCATGCCTTCCGACTCTGTTCATGTGCCGCTTCAGGGAAGGGTAGATGCAAATGAATATCCTTATCTGAAGACTATTGTTTTTATGCAGGATGATGAACAGCGAACACCGGCACAGATGAAAAAGCTTCAGGTGTTTTATGAGGGCATCCCCGAAACGGCAATTGATCCTTCAAAGCATTTTTCTTTCCATGCCGATACCTTGCAGGAAGGTGATAGCCTTAGGTTTTCAGTAGCGGTTCATAATATCAGCGAATACGATATGGATAGCCTTCTGGTTGATTATTGGATTGTTGATAATCAAAGGAATATCCATAAGTTAAACTATCCAAGGCAAAAGCCCCATCCTGCCGGTGATATATTAACAGACACCCTTGTTGTGTCAAGCCGTAATTTTGTCGGTAACAATGCAATGTGGATGGAAGTGAACCCCAATCAGGACCAGATTGAACAAACCCATTTTAATAATCTTGGGCAGATTAATTTTTATGTTAAGAAGGATAACAAAAACCCGGTCCTTGAGGTGAGCTTTGATGGTATTCATATCCTTGACGGGGAAGTGGTATCTGCCAAACCTTTTATTCAGATAAACCTTAAGGATGAAAATCCATTCCTTACCCTTAATGATACTTCCCTTATAAAAGTATTCCTGAAAGCCCCGGGACAGAATGACTTTGACAGGATATTCTTTAACAAAGGAGGCTTTACTGTAATGACTTTTCATCCTGCCACCGTCAATAACAATCAGTGTAAAGTTGAGTTTCAACCCGATTTTGGTGAAGATGGGGTTTACACCTTATTGGTGCAGGCTGCTGATGCATCCTTAAATGAATCGGGACGTATAGATTATGAGATTTCTTTTGAAGTCATCAACAAATCCACAATTACTGAAGTCCTGAACTGGCCAAATCCATTTTCGGATAAGACCCATTTTGTGTTTACTCTTACAGGCAGCCAGTTACCTGATTATTTTAAAATTCAGATCCTTACCATCAGCGGCAAAGTGGTAAAAGAAATTGAAATGGATGAGCTGGGGCCATTACGTATTGGTAGAAACATCACCACTTATGCATGGGATGGCACCGACCAATATGGCGACCGGCTTGCAAATGGGGTGTATTTATACCGCGTTGTTTCAAGCATTGACAAACAACAGATTGAGCAAAGGGAAACCTCTGCTTCAAAATATTTCCATCATGGTTTTGGAAAGATGTACCTTATCAGGTAGTATGAAAAATATCATGAACACATGCTTTTTTTTCCAATTGCTTTTTATACTTTTGAAAGACAATTTCTAAACAAGGATTTTATGAAAAGGTTTTTTCTCTTTTTCCCACTATTCTTTTTGCCCCTCTTTGTTTTGG
>CAYLYP010000038.1:0-28532 GCA_964387795.1 uncultured Bacteroidales bacterium | reverse complement strand
GGATATAAGATAAAATGAGAAGGGAGGAAAATGGAGGAGCCCTTTGTCAGGTGAATTTGGGCAATGGATGGAAGGCTTGGCCTATTCAATCAAAGTGATGGACTCGATAAGCGAAATCATAAGCTCACGGGCCTGGGCAGGGATACCATTTGAATTATTGGCCATTAGTACAAAAATGAGATCCTGTCCATTTTGGGTTTTTACATAGCCGGCAAAAGCCCTGACCCCTTTCATATATCCTGATTTGGCATGGACCAGGCCTTTGGCCTTATCTGAAAATCGTTTCTCCAGTGTGCCTGCTTCGCCTGATACCGAAAGTGTAGATTGAAAATAGGGAAAAATTATCGGATCTTTATAAACCCATAAAAGCAATTGGGACAAGAAGCGTGGTGAAACTCTGTTGAGGCGGGAGAGGCCACTGCCATCATACATCTCAAGGCCTGAAACATCTATTCCTCTTTGTTGCCAAAAAGCCCTTATGATTTGAATCCCTGAGGTAAAGCTCCCTGAATTAAGGTATTTATATCCCATCATTTTCAAAAGGTTCTCGGCATAAGTATTGACACTGTTTTTATTTGTCCTGTCGAGGATGCATTGAAGGGGTGGCGATTGAATCTGAAAGATGACTTTAAAGTCGGTGGGTATTGGATTTTTTTGATCTGCATCCCGGATCACCAAGGGCATTTTGCTTATTGAAATGCCCTGATTGTTAAGGAAAGTATGAAAAAGCCCGGCCATTAAAGCAGCAGGGTCGGGGATACTTCCTTTCACAGCAAAGGAATCTGTTCCGGCGGGTATGGTCCCGGTAAGCAATCTATTGTTTTCATAGGGTTTGCCATAGATAATCACATTGTCACCAGAGTTTTTGGGGCCTGTAGTGACCTGGTTATCAAAAGTCACAGATTCAAGAGGTGGATAGGTATGAATTATTGATGCGGGGCTTCCTTTTTTCAGGGAAGCTTTAAAGAACAGGGTGTAGAAGTTTTCGTGGAAGCTAAGTCCGGAGGCACCGGCACCGTAATAATTGCCTGTATCGTCATCGCCCCAGTGAGGGGGCACAATTTGATTGTCAAAAATACGGGGGTCGGCAATGATTTGGCCATTGACAGATTTAATGCCCTGATTTTTTATGGCACCCAGCCAAAGGCCAAAGAGGCTGTCAAGACCGGGGATATTCTCAATAAAGGGGGAAGCAAGGCTTGGATCGCCTCCTCCTTCAATGATGATATCACCATTAAGGGTTCCGTTTTTATCAATGGTGCCTGAGATTTTAAGCCATGTATTAAACCTGAAGGAGGTGTCAAGCAGATAAACTGCTGATGAAGTGGTAACAAGCTTAAGGACAGAGGCAGGGATTAACATCTGGTCGGGTTGGTGTTCAAAGAGTACCTGGCCGGATATGGGATCAAGAACAATAAAACCCAGGCTTGCATCTTTCAGTGAAGGATGCTGCCTGAGTTCGTTGAATTTATTCTCTATGGATTGAGTGTCCTGCGATTGTCTTTTTTCCTGAAGGGGGAATATTGAAAGGCAAAAGACAAGTAAAAAGATGGCTGCAGCAGGGAATTGCATTTTTTACTGATTATTTTCCAAACAGCTTAATACTCAGATATTTTTCAGGGTTGTTTCGGATATCTTCAAGTAATTTATTGAGTTCCAGTGCAGATTTATCAAGATTTTGGTACAGCTCCTTGTCGTTAAGCAAAAGCCCAAGTGAACCTTCACCGGAGTTTATTTTAGCAATTACTGTATCAAGACGGGCAACGGCATTATTTGCGTTTTCAATTGTTTGAACCAGATTTGCTTTTGTAATATCATCAGTTATCGAAGATAAGTTAGAGAGGATATTGGTAATGTTTTCATTGTTATTTTTCAGGTTGGTGCTAATCGACTCAGCGTTGGCAACAATATGTGCAAGGCGAGTGGCTTGTTGGGTAAATGTTGTATCGATAGTACGGGTTGTTTTTTCAATAGTTGCAACCGTCATTTTTAAGCTCTCGATACTTTGATAGATATTGTTTCTGGTTTGTTCATTGAAAATTGTCTGAACCACGATAAGGACAGAATCAATTGAAGAAAGGAGTTCTTCGGCTTTCAGTTTGATAGGTAAAATCTCTTTGCTTACTTCCTCGCCCAGAGAGGCCTGGGTTTGGGAAATGAGGGTATCTCCACTTTGGATAAATTCTTTACTGTCGCCAAGGAGCAGCTCAATGGCCCGTGTTCCCAGAAGGTCGCTTGAATAAAGCTGTGCGATAGAGTTTTTTGGGATTTTAATATCTTTTCCGATGATACATTTAACAATGATTTTCCCAGAGCCATCGGGATGGAAAAAAATCTTGTCAACAAGGCCGATTTTAACGCCATTAATAGAAACGGGGTTTGTTTCAATAAGATTGCTAACCTGGGGGTATAAAGCATAAAAAGTAATTTGTTTTGAAAAGATATCTTTTCCTTTGAGGAAGTTAAATCCCCAATAGAATAATGCCAGGGTAATGATGGCAAGGATGCCTATTTTTGCTTCTCGTTTAATTTTCACAGTCAGTATTTTTTGTTAAAGGTAAAAGAAATCAATTTAAGGGCAAATGTTTTTGTCAGGGTTTTCTGGTTTTAAGGATATTAATAGCCTCGGAAGGGGAGATGCGCTTATCGCCAATGAATGCAACAACAAAAGCATCCTTAAAACCTTTTTTATGAACTTCTCCCTGAATGAGTGTAGCATCTTCAAGGCTTTTAACACAGCCGACGGTATATTTGTAAAGTCCATCCTGTTGGTAATAGCTAACTTCTTCAAGTCCTTCAAATTCAGGGGCATTGAGTTCTTTTTTCATAGAAGTTGTAGCAAATTGGACCTTAAAAACAATTTCATCATCCCTGACAGTTTCAGGTTTTTTTTCAGGTGATTGTGTTTTTTCTTTATCAGGGTTTGAAGGTTTGTTGTTTTCAATGACGGGAGGCTTTTGGGAAGCCTGTTCATTTGCAATATCGTTTGTTTGGGCGGAGTGGCCTTTCCCATTAGTGATTTCATCATGTTGTTCCTTGTAATCCCTGAAAGCTCTAAAGAGTGCAGATGCAATATAATCTTGTCCGGATTCGCCTGAAAGATAATCTTCCTCGGCAGGGTTGCTAAGGAAGCCTGCTTCAACGAGTATCCCGGGCATTGTAATACGATAGAGTACCAGGAAACCTGCTTGCTTCACCCCCCTGTCGGTTCTTTTGGCCCTTTCCCTGAATTGATACTGAACCTGGGAAGCAAGGCTGAGGCTTTGGTCCAGAAATGCATTCTGATAGAGGCTAAAGATAATGTTTGCTTCGGGGCTATTGGGGTCAAAGCCATCGTATTTGTCAGTATAGTTTTCTTCGAGGAGGATTGCGGCATTTTCTTTTTTGGCCACGTCAAGGTTAGCCTGCGATTTGTGCAATCCCATAACAAAGGTTTCGGTTCCATAAGCAATAGCAGAAGGGCTGGCATTGCAATGTATAGAGATAAAGAGGTCGGCCTTATTTTCGTTGGCAATCTGTGCTCTTTTATACAGTTCAATAAATATATCTGTTTTACGGGTGTAAATAATCCTGACGTCGGGATAGTTTTTTTCAATATATTCGCCAAGTTTAATAGCAATGGCAAGTGCAATGTCTTTTTCTTTAACTTTTTTTCCTAAAGCGCCGGGGTCATGTCCTCCATGTCCCGGGTCAATGACCAGGGTAAAGGCATGATTTTTGTTGGTATTGGCAGGAGTTTGAGCAGG
Source organism: uncultured Bacteroidales bacterium (assembly GCA_964387795.1). Taxonomy (GTDB): domain Bacteria; phylum Bacteroidota; class Bacteroidia; order Bacteroidales; family UBA7960; genus CAYLYP01. Next base: position 24,786 of record CAYLYP010000038.1, on the reverse strand, counting down.
AGCAAAAAAACTTCCGAAAAGAAGTATGCAAGCCCATATACCAAAAATTATAAAATTTCGTTTCACTTAACAGGATTTAAAATTAATTTTGCGACAATAATATCTGGTAGAATCTTTGTTGCATCATTTTTACACAAAAATAATACTAAAACCTTTGCGCACCAATAACATTTGCCAATTTTTTGTTTTGACCTTAATGCTAATAAGCTTCGCCAAAAGCTTAGAGGCACAGAACGTTATTGGGGGTGAACCAGGCAATACAGTGCCGGATAGTTTAAAAATTCATCTTGCTCCAGGCGATAGTATTACCCCAGATACAGAACAGTTTCTATTACCAGATAGTATAAAGCCAGGCAGAAGGCAATCAGCAAATATTGAGCCAATAGTTGCCAGAAGAGATAGCGTTGAGCGAAAAAGCGGATCATCCTTTATGCTTGATGCAAAGGTTGTTTATTCAGCCAGTGACTCAATACTGCTAAATATGCGCGAGCAGAAAGTGTATATGTATGGGGATGTGAAGATAAGCTATAAAGATATTTATCTTGAAGCAGCCTATGTGGATATTGATTTTAAGACAAATGTGCTGTATGCCAAGGGTATGCCCGATTCTTTGGGCAAGATAATAGGGAACCCAATGTTTAAGGAATTGGAGCAGAATTTTTCAAGTAAGGAGATGACCTATAATTTTGATACCAAAAAAGGGCGTATCCTACAGGTTATTACCCAGGAAGCAGAAGGTTTCCTTCATGGGGAAGTTGTAAAAAAGATGGAGGATAACAGTATCCATATCCTTGATGGGAAATATACAACATGCAGCCTTGAACACCCGCATTTCGAGATCAGGTTTAAAAAAGCTAAAGTTCTTCCCAAAGATAAGATAATAACCTCGGCAGCATGGCTTGTGATAGAGGACATAAGTACGCCATTGATATTGCCATTTGGTTTTTTCCCAAATAAAAAAGGGCAGGCAAACGGGATTTTAATGCCTTCTTATGGAGAATCGGCCAGCAGGGGCTTTTTTCTTGAGAATGGTGGCTTTTATTGGGGGATCAATGAGCATGTCGATCTGGCGATCAGGGGCGATATTTATTCAAGGGGCAGTTGGGCAATCAGGACTTCAAGCCAATACAAGAGAAGATATAAATATAGCGGGAGCCTGGCATTTGACTATGCTGAGAATATAGAAGGGGAAAAAGGTTTCCCGGATTATTCAAAGAGTAGTGATTTCAGGGTTAGATGGACGCATACCCAGGATCCCAAGGCCAGGCCCAACAGTAGTTTTTCGGCCAGTGTGAATGCAGGTACTAGTAAGTTTAACAGGTATAACAATGTTTCGACAAATGATTACCTGAACAATACGATGAACTCATCGATTTCGTATGCTACAACCTTGTTTAACGGGAGGTTTAACCTTACAGCCAGTGCCAGGCATAGCCAAAACAACTCAACCCACGCCATGAGTGTTAGTTTGCCTGAAGTTTCAATAAGTATGACCAAATTATACCCTTTCAGGAAAAAAATCAGAAAAGGGGATTTAAAGTGGTTCGAGAATATAAGTTTGGGCTATAATTCAAACTTGTCGAACGATGTTAATACCATTGACAGTTTGTTGCTAAGGAAGCAAACGCTCAAAGACATGAATAACGGGATGAAGCATGATTTCACGATCAATCAGACCCAAAAGATTTTCAAGTTTTTTTCATTATCGACCTCCATTAACATTTACGAAAGATGGTATTTAAAGACCTATAACCAAAGATGGGAGCAGACAGGGGTAAGTAGTACCGGGGCGCTGTTAGGGCAGGTAATTACAGATACCGTAATAGGTTTTAAGGCTGCCCATTATGGGAATATATCAACAGGGATCAATACGACGGTATATGGCCAGTTAAACCTTAAAAATGGGCCGGTAAAAGCTATCAGGCATGTGGTAAGGCCATCGCTAAGCTTTTCATTTAATCCTGATTTTGGGAAAAAGCTTTATGGTTACTATGATTCATATTATAATGCAGCATCAAATAAAGAGGTAAGATATTCACATTTTAGCGGAACAAAATATGGAGGGCCTACAGATGGGCGTTCAGGAGCTTTAAACCTGTCCATAAACAATAATCTTGAGATGAAAATCAAGTCGAGCAAAGATACCATTAGCGGTGAGAAAAAGATAAAGCTTATAGAAAGTTTTACGGTGAACTCCTCTTATGATTTTGCAAAAGACTCGTTAAACCTAAGCGATTTATCAATAAGTGGGAGGACAAGGCTATTTGATAAGGTAGATGTCACTTTTGCCGGGGCATGGTCCCCATACCAGGTGGACTCAATGGGGGTTACCATAAATAAATTTATCTGGGAGGGTTCAAAAAAGCTTCTCAGGTTCAAGAGCAATAGTTATGGGGTAAGCTTTTCGTACCAATTGAAACCAAAAGGCAAGAAAAGTGTAGCTGAAAACAGGGATATACTGGATGATCCAAACATCAGGGGGACGCAAGATGAATTGCAAACCATACTAGACAATCCGCAGGGATTTGTGGATTTCTCGATACCCTGGAACCTGAGATTTTCATATACCTTCAGGCTTTCAAATGTAAGAAATGCCCAGACCGATGTAAATACCCGGACAATTACCCAAACACTAAATTTCAGTGGGGATATCAATATTACCCCAAAATGGAAGATAGGATTTAACAGTGGATATGATTTTGATGCCAAGGATTTGACCTATACCAGCCTTGATATATACAGGGATTTGCACTGTTGGGATTTGTCATTTAGCTGGGTGCCTTTTGGGGCAAGGAAGAGTTATATGATGACTTTGAAAGTGAAGGCAACTGTATTGCAGGATTTAAAACTTACCAAACGGAACAATTTCTGGGATTATTAAGCGTTTAGATAAGATAATGCTGTAAATTTGGGTTCATAAAAAACCTTATTCTGACAAATGAAAATTAATGAAGATTCATTTTGATAAAAGATTGAAATGTTTTTTGGATTTTTGTTGGGGGGTTTGAAAAAAAATTAGAATATTTGCAAAACTTTTCGCATTGAAAAAAATGCTATAAGCTTTTTAAAGGAAGCGGGCAAAAAAAGAATATCATTTAAACAAAAGAAAACAAACAAACCGATTCACAATGAAATATTTGAAACCAGCAATCCAGATCGCTCTTGTGTTAGTCATATTGGTATTGATTTACCTGGTATATGAAAGCATAATGGAACCTGTGCGTTTTAACAAAGAGAAAGACCTTCGTGAAGCTGCTGTTATACAGCGTTTGAAAGACATCCGTTCGGCACAGTTGGCCCATAGGACAGTGTATGGACGTTTCAACACCAGTTTAGATTCGCTGATAGAATTTGCGAAGACTAAAGATTTGCCTGTTATTAAAGCGATAGGTAACGTTCCTGATACATTAACAGAAGCAGAAGCATTAAAGATGGGCCTTGTTCAAAGGGATACCATTTGGGTGAGTATAAAAGACTCATTGTTCAGGGATTCAAAATATCCTTTGGATTCATTAAAAGTAATCCCATTCAGTGGAGGGGAAGCATTTAAATTAGATGCAGGTGAAATCGAAAGAGGTTATGTTAAAGTACAGGTTTTTGAAGCTATTGCCAATCGTGAGCAGTATATGAAAGGCCTGAACTTTAAGGTTTGGTATCAACGCCAGGATGGTTTGAAAGTTGGGAATATGGTTGAACCAAGCACCGATGGTAACTGGGAATAGCAATATTAATTTCCGCAATGTTTGGAGAAATAAAAAAAAGGATAAGTCTTAACAATTTAGATTTAAAATCCTCTTTTACAGGTAAATATCAGATATCCATCGAGCTATCGCTCGATGGATTTTCGTATTGTTTACTTGATTCAGAGCGTTTTCAATATCTGGTATTGGAATCTTATTCTTTTAAGGAGGTAATGAGTTATGAGGATTTGAGCCGAATAGCTGAGTTTTTGGTTGACATAAGTCCCATAAAGAGATTACCTCGCCAGCGCATAAGCCTTATATTTAAAAATAACCAATCATGTATGGTGGCTTCTCCTCTTTTTATAGAAAATGAGAAAGCAAGCTACTTTAGTTTTCATCATTCATTAAAAGAGGGGCATGACATATTTGCGGATAAGCTGAACAATCTCTCTGCATATAATGTTTATTCGCTTCCTGTGGTTGTTGTTGATAAGTTTAAAAGTCTTTTTGAAGATATCAGGATCAGGCATTATTCTTCCACACTTATTGAAAACCTTTGTTACTATTATAAAGCAGGTTTTTTTCATCAAAATGTGGTATTACATGTTCAGGATAAGCATTTTGAAATTCTTTTGTTTAATGGGGCCGACCTGATACTTTATAATACATTTCCCTATTCGACCTGGGAAGATTTACTGTATTATGTATTATATGTTTTGGAACAATTGGAAATAACACCGGAAAAGAGTGATGTGCTTATTCTTGGTGAAATTGCCATGGATTCAAATTCATTTCAAAACATAAAATCATTTATGCATAGTGTTGACTTTGGCGGACGGACAGATTTCTTTAAATATGATCATGTTTTTGAGGAGATACCCCATCATTTTTACTTTAACCTTTTAAATGTGAACGCGTGCGGATAATAGGAGGACAATTTAAGAGACGTAATATTGTTGCGCCAGGTAACCTGCCAGTAAGGCCAACAACAGATTTTGCAAAGGAAGCCTTATTTGCCATCCTGAACAATTACTTTTATTTTGATGAAATCACAGTATTGGATTTATTTGCAGGGACAGGAAACATCTCTTATGAGTTTGGATCAAGGGAAGCAAAAGAGGTGGTCTCGGTAGATATCCATCCTGGCTGTGTGAATTTTATCCGTTCAACTGCTCAGGCAATGCCATTGGAAAATATCAAGGTAATAAAAGCAGACGTTTTTAGTTTTCTTGAATCATGCAGGATGCAATTTGATGTTATTTTTGCAGACCCACCTTATGACAGTGAAAAGATTGAACTTATTCCTGGCTTGGTTTTCGATCATCACTTATTGGCTCCCGAAGGGATGTTGTTGATAGAACATAGTTCAAGGATTTCATTTGCCGACCACAAGTATTTTTTTCAGGAGCGGAAATACGGGAAAGTGCATTTTTCAATGTTTTCTGAAAACATTGAAAAAGATAATGAAGCATAATGATTTTGTTGCCAAAACAGAAGGCAGTATCAAAGAAAATAAACCAAAAGACAATAAGGCTTATGAAGAGGATAGCATTATTCCCGGGTTCTTTTGACCCTATTACAATTGGCCATGAATCCATAGTAAGAAGGGCCGTAGGTTTGTTTGATGAGATTATTGTTTCAGTTGGTGAGAATAGCACAAAGCATGGCTTCTATTCAATGGAAACAAGGTTGGAATGGCTGCGTCTTGTTTTTGAAGACCTTCCATCAGTAAAAGTATCGACATATAAAGGACTGACAGTTGATTACTGCAGGGAAATAGGAGCAGGATTTATTTTAAGAGGCTTAAGAACTGCAGCAGACTTTGAATTTGAGAGAAGTATTGGTCAGATGAACAAAAAAATGCTTCCTTCAATAGAAACTGTTTTTTTACTTTCCTCTCCTGAGAATACCCCAATTAGCTCATCCATAGTAAGGGATATCATACGCTTTGGCGGTGATGCATCAGAATTTGTTCCTTCAAAACTTAAGGATTTAATAAATAAGCAATCCTTCCAGCTATAATATTATTGCAATTGTTACGTTGTATTAGTTGAATATCCAATTGTTATTTTAATAGAATTCTATGGCTGGTTATTGTGCAAAACTTAAACATAAAGCAATCTTTCTGCTTATTACCAGTTGTTTGCTGAGTATAGGAATATATGCGCAAAGTAATAAGCCTGTAATAGTTAAAGGGATTTTTAAAGAAGCAAAAGGTAAAGAAGCAAGATTACTATGTTATTCAGATTATCTCAGTAATAAAGAGATTGAAATAGCCAACTGTTTGATAAGTGATTCGGGATATTTCAGTTTTGAAACCACTATTTTTGAACCTGAGTATGTTTTTTTGAAGATAGATTTTGGAAAAGCTGGTTTTTATATTGAGCCCGGAAAGGATTGTGAATTATTATTTGAAGCTTTCGATTTTTCAGCTATTGATGAAAAGAGAAACCCCTTTTTTGATCCTGTTTATTATCCATTTAAAATAAAAAATGAGCATAAAGAAGGATTGAATACGCTGCTTGGATATTTTGAACCAGCCTTTAATGCTTTTGTTACTGATAATTTTTCACTGATGTGGAAAGGGCGCCTTAAGAACCTTGGCGAAGCGTTTGAACAGGAAGTTGATTCAGTGTTTTCTAATACAAGTAATACTTTTTTCAAAGACTTTATTGACTATAAGTTTGCCAAATTATATTTGTCCACGAAAACAAAAACCAGGTCAGAGCTGGCCTCGCAATATCTGATAAATAAACCCGTATTGTATCAGAATCCTGCATATATGGATTTTTTCAATGCATATTTCGAAAAGTATCTGTTGGGTGGTTCAAATAAAGTAAACTTTAATGATTTGGATTATTGTGTCAATCGAATTGGAGATTTCAGGATATTGATTGATACATTGGGAAAAGATACAATCCTTGTAAACGAAGTATTGAGGGAGATGGTATTATTAAAAAGCATGGGTGAAATATATTCGCATCAGGCTTATCAAAAAGAAAAAGTCCTTCAGATATTAAACCAGGCAAAAGAAAGCAGTAAGTTTTCGGAACACCGCGTAATAGCGGACAACTATATTCAGTTATTAACGGTTTTTGAGAAAGGGAATCCCTTATTACCTTTAACAATCGTAGATGAGGGGGCTCAAATTCAATTACCGGATTCTTTTTCAGGAAAGAATATTTATGTGATGTTCTTTACATCGTGGTGTTCAAGTTGTGAATTGGAGTTTGAGATTTTACGCAATCTGTATTCCCGTTTTGAAAAAGATATTGCATTCGTTGGTATTTCAACTGATAAGCACAGAAGCAGTTTTGAAGCCTTTAAAAAAGAGAAGGCTTATCCCTGGCCGGTTTATTATCTGGGGAACAATATGCGGGCAATTGAACAATATCGGATTACAACCTATCCAACCATAATCATGGTCAATCGTCAGGGTAGGATATTGGATTATCCTGCCCCAAAGTTGAGCGATGACATTGAAAACTATTTCAGAATGATCCTTGAGCTTGAAAAGAGGTCGAAGCAATAGAGGGGACAACAAAGCAAATCTCTTTTGAGAAGGATTTAGTATTCAGGATGAAAAATACTAAAAGAGATTAGGCCAATAGTATTTAAACACTTCAAGCAGGGAGCGGTAGGTATTGCTGAAAAGCGTTTGAAGCGAATCACTGGAAGCTGAAATCCATTCGACAGCCTGAATATCTTCTTCTGTTTGGGGCTTAGGGTTTTGCCAATCCATGCAATACATCTCAAACCAGAATGTTTTTTTTAAGAACCATCTTTGATTGTACGAATAGATATGATATGTGACAGGAAGGCTGGAAATGATTGAAAGCTCATCAACACTGCATTCTTCAATGACTTCACGGACAGCAGCTGTCTGAGGGGATTCTTTTTTTTCAATTTTCCCTTTTGGGAGATCCCATTTACCAAGGCGATGGATAAAAAGAAAGTTTCCTTCGGGGTTTTTAACAAGCCCGCCTGCTGCTTCAATAGGTTCAAATTGGGCAGAAAAAGAATTAAAAATCAAATCAACATCAGGGCTTTTGACCCAGATGTCATTTGAATCTTCATCATTTTTAAAAAGCCCTGCAATCTGTTCAAGTGAATGTGATGAAGGATTTAATTCTATTCCCCCGAAAGCATTAAAAGGAGCTTCATTTGAGAAAACGATTGCTTTGTGATTGTGAAAAACTTTATACATTTGCTTATGGAAAAAAATAAGGACCTATCATTATCGGTTGCAGAAAACCTTTTGCAAATTAAAGCAATAAAACTGAATGTAACTAATCCATTTACCTGGGCATCCGGATTGCATTCCCCAATATATTGTGACAACAGGAAGACCCTTTCCTATCCAAAAATCAGGGAGCATATCAGGGATTGTTTTGCAGAATTAATAAGGGCCAAATATCCCAAGGCAGATGTGATAGCCGGAGTAGCAACCGGTGCCATAGCCCAGGGGGCATTGGTGGCGCAGGAGCTTGGGCTGCCATTTGTATATGTCAGGAGTGGAGAAAAGAAGCATGGCTTAAGGAACCTAATTGAAGGGGATTTAAAGCCGGGTTCACGTGTTGTTGTGATTGAAGACCTTGTCTCTACAGGGCAAAGCAGTTTGATTGCTGTAGAAGCCCTTAGGGATGCCGGAGCTGAAGTATTGGGGATGGCTGCAATCTTTTCTTATGGGATGCGCCTGGCTTATGAAAATTTCAAGGCTGCTTCATGCGAATTAACAACACTGACCAATTATCCGGATATGCTTGAACAAGCCCTTACGATGGGCTATATTAAGCAGGAGGAGCTTCATATTTTAATCCAATGGCAGGAAGATCCTCAGGCCTGGAGTGCATCACATTGATAAAATTAACCTTTATGACCCGAATCGAAAGCGAAAGAAAACATATTAATGCATCAGATAAAGAAGTCTATGCATTCATGAGCGATTTTAATAATTTCTCCGGTCTTATGCCCCCACAGGTTAAAAACTGGGAATCAACAGTTGACAGTTGTTCATTTACTGTTGAAGGGATGGCAAGCCTCGCCATGAGAATTACAAACCGACAGGCATACCAGTTGGTTGAAATGGTATCAGAAGGAAAAAGCCCCTTTGACTTTGTGCTTAAGTGTCATTTTACTTCAATTGATGAAAAGCACTGTGAGGCACATTTGGTTTTTGATGCCGAGTTAAATGCATTTTTAAGCATGGTAGCTGTAAAGCCACTTACAAATCTTGTGAATTTGCTTATTGACAGGCTTCAGGCCCACTTTGCCTGATCAATCGAAAAGGAATGTCACTTCTTTAAACCCAAACAAACGGAGATTTTGACTTTCATCTTTCAGTATAAGTCTTCCAAAAGGATCAGTGCCTATTATGGTGGCGGAAAAGTTTTCGTTGCCAGCCCTGAATTTTCTTTGCTGGTTTATTCCCAATAAGTTCTTTTTGTAGGCTGATTCAATTGCAGAAAATTCTCTTTTCTTCAATAAGTCATACCATAAGAAGAATATCTTACCGTATTGTATTAATAAGGGTTTTAGCCTTGCCTCTTTTTGCGTTAAATGGAATATTGAAATGGGATTAGGGGCATCGGATGTGAATATTTTTTGATTGATATTTATCCCGATACCAACGATACAAGATTCAAAAGTATTGCCCAGTATCCGGTTTTCGATAAGTATGCCGCCAAGTTTTTTATTATCAACATAAATGTCGTTTGGCCATTTAATATTAATATGAGGATTTTGGGCTATTGAGCTGCAAAAATCTCTTGTTGCAAGGGCAACAACCTGGTTTAGAAAGAATTGGTTTTCAGGAGGGAGGAAATCAGGGCGGAGCAGGAACGAAAAGCATAGATTTTTCCCGGCTTCACTCTCCCATGAGTTTTTACCCTGACCTTTACCTTTGGTCTGGCTTTTTGCTGCAATACAAAAACCTTCTTCAATTTGATCCTTTTTCAATAAATCAGACAGTTCTGTATTCGTTGAGTCAAGCAGCTCATACCAGTGAATATCAAATTGTTTAACAAAAGGTTTTGTAGCCATTGATGGGTCATATTAGGTCAAAAAGCCTTCTAATCACAAACATTGTTAACAAAATGAATTAAGGGGAATAATGAAGGCCTATATTCTTCTTAATTGAAGCAAAATTAGTTATTTTTGCAACTGATGTTCAAAATAAAAGTGAATGGTAAAAAGGCAAAAAAACATTACTGAAAGCCAGGTAATAAGTGAATTGGCAATCAAAGGGATACAGGATAAAAAGGGTTTTGATATTGTATGTCTGGATTTAAGGAAAATACCCAATGCGGTAAGTGATTTCTTTGTAATATGTCATGGGAATTCAACAACGCAGGTTGGAGCCATTGCTGATTCAGTAGATGATGAAGTAAAAAAAGCAACAGGGCTAAATCCATGGAGAAAAGAAGGTTTTGCAAATGCAGAATGGATTTTGATTGATTATATAGACGTTGTTGTACATATTTTTCAGGAACAGACCCGACAGTTTTATAAATTGGAAGAACTCTGGGCTGATGCAGAGATTACACGGCTATAGGCTTTGTATTTAATGAATAGGATTTATGCATAAATAAAGAAGTTTGTTTTAAAATCGTTATTTTTGATTTTTAAATAAAAAACCAAAAAGGAATAATTAAATTGAACTTCTTAGTTTAAAAATGGTTTAATGAAAGCCAGCATAAACGCTTAAAAAAGAAAATTTGAAATAATGTCAGAGAAAGAAAAAAGCACATCAGGAAAAGAGACGCCTAAATCAGGTTTGAAAAAGCCAGGCGGATTTAATTTTTATTGGATATATGCCATCCTGGCAGTGTTGTTTATTGGCCTTCAGTTTATGGATTGGGGGGGAAAGTCAGCAGATATAAGCTGGCAGCGTTTTGAACGGGAAATGCTATTGCCAGGCGATGTTGAAAAGCTTGTGGTAGTGAACCGTGAAGTTGTTGAGGTTTATATTAAAGCCGATAAGCTGAAGCAAAAAAAATATGAAGATATTAAGCCATCCAGTTTTTCGACAGGAGAAAATAAAGGACCTCATTATTTTTTCCGTATTGGTTCAATAGAGAATTTCGAGAAACAATTAAGTGAAATACAACAGAACCTGGCTTATGAGCAACAAGTTCCAGTGACTTATGTTACGAAGAAAGACTGGGGCTCAGATATTCTGGGCTGGTTATTGCCCATAGGCTTGCTTATTGTATTCTGGGTATTCATTATGCGCAAGATGGCAGGTGGCGGAGCAGGTGGCGGACAGATTTTCAATATCGGAAAATCAAAGGCACAGATATTTGATAAGGATACCCGTGTCAGCGTTAATTTTAATGACGTAGCCGGGTTGGATGAAGCCAAGATTGAGCTAATGGAAATTGTTGATTTCCTTAAAAATCCAAAGAAATATACAGACCTGGGTGGGCAGATACCCAAAGGGGCGCTTCTTGTGGGTCCTCCGGGAACAGGAAAGACTTTGCTTGCCAAAGCTGTTGCAGGCGAAGCTCAGGTGCCTTTTTTCTCATTAAGTGGTTCAGACTTTGTTGAGATGTTTGTGGGAGTAGGAGCTTCCAGGGTGCGTGATTTGTTCAAGCAGGCAAAGGAAAAAGCCCCATGTATCATTTTTATTGATGAGATTGATGCCATTGGCCGTGCAAGGGGCAAAAGCCTTATGTCGGGTGCCAATGATGAAAGGGAGAACACCCTTAACCAATTGCTGACCGAGATGGATGGCTTTGGCACCAATGTGGGTGTTATCATTTTAGCAGCAACCAACAGGGCAGATATCCTCGACAGGGCGCTTTTACGCGCTGGCCGTTTCGACAGGCAGATACAGGTAGAGATGCCAGACCTTGAAGAGCGAAAAGCAATCTTTAAGGTACACATGAAAAATCTTAAATTAGACCAGGGAATAGATAATGATTTTCTGGCACGTCAGACACCTGGCTTTAGTGGGGCAGATATAGCAAATGTTTGTAATGAATCAGCACTTATCGCAGCCCGAAGGAGCAAAAGCCTCATTGAGAAGCAGGATTTTCTTGATGCGATAGACCGTATCATAGGAGGATTGGAGAAGCGAAATAAAATCATTTCACCACATGAAAAAAAGGTCATTGCCTTTCATGAGTCAGGCCATGCATCGGTAAGCTGGCTGCTTGAATATGCCCATCCGCTGGTTAAGGTAACAATTGTTCCGAGGGGCAAAGCACTTGGGGCAGCCTGGTATCTGCCGGAAGAAAGACAGATAACAACCTTTGAGCAGATGTATGATGAGCTTACAGCAACACTTGCAGGAAGGGCTTCGGAGGATATTTTCTTCGGAAGGATTTCGACAGGAGCCCTGAATGATCTTGAAAAAGTAACCAAACAGGCTTATGCAATCGTTGTTTATTTTGGGCTGAACAAGCGTATTGGGAATGTGAGCTATTATGATTCTTCAGGTCAGTCAGAATACAATTTTGTGAAGCCATTTAGTGAAAAGACTGCCCAGATAATTGATGAAGAAGTGAGTGCGATGATAGAGCAGGCATATCAAAGGGCAAAAACAATCCTGACGGACAATAAAGAGAAGGTGGAGCATTTATCTCAACTTTTGCTTGAAAAAGAAGTTATTTTCAGGGAAGACCTTGAAACAGTTTTTGGTCCCCGACCATTTGAAGGTGAACCCATAGTGGAAAGCCGTCAAGCAGTTAAGCATGAGGCTGCGGAGGAAAACCAGGCAGCAGCGCCAACAGAAAACTAAAACCTTTTGGGCGCCTTTTTGTTGAGTAACAATTGAATTATTGTAAAAAGACAACAATGAAAGAAAGCACATCCCGCGAAAAGGTATTAAAGAAAGTAAGGGCAGCATTGCTTAACCGCATGCCTGCCCCTTATGATTCAATAGACACCGAATCGAATATCTATGATGATGAAGGTGAATTTTTAGATGTTAAATTTGCCGAGACCTTTTCTGCTGTTTCAGGACAATTTGTCTTCTGTGAAGACCATGCAGATTTACTATATCAATTGGATTCGTTGATTAAAGGCAGAAAGTTTGAGCAGGTTTACTGTGGGGAGGCTTTTGTGAAAGAGATATTGGATCAGGCAGGGATTTCTCATGGCGATAATACCGAAGCCCTTCTAAAGGCAGAAGCTTCTGTGACAGGTTGTGAATACCTTGTATCAAGATTTGGGAGCATTGTTGTGTCATCGCGTCAGGGCCTTGACAGGAAAGGTTTTTTTCATGCCCCTGTTCATATCGTTATTGCTGATACTTCACAATTGGTGATAGATTTAAAAAATGCACTTATTGGTTTAAAGATGAAGTATTGGCCTGATATGCCTTCATTTATTTCTGTAATTACCGGACCAAGCCGAACCGCAGATATAGAAAAAACACTTGTTATGGGTGCCCATGGCCCGAAAGAGATTTTTGTTTTCCTGCTCGAAAAGGATGAAAAACAATAATTAAACATATCTATCAATGATAGAAGAAAACTGGCAGATGATTTACGCATCCCGTTTTGATCATAAAGCTGAAATAGTTAAAGCCGTTCTTGAAGATAATGACATAGAAGTGGTGCTCATTAATAAAAAAGACTCTGCTTATTTGTTTGGGGAGATTGAGCTTTATGTGAAGCCTGTGGATGTTATCAAAGCAAAAATGATTATTAACACCAACTTACTGTGAGCAATTTTTTAACGCGAACAATTACCGGAGTATTCTTTGTCCTTTTTATAGGGGGTTCAATAATATTAAGCCATGAAGCTTTTTCAATTCTTTTTTTAATAGTCACCGGAATTGGTTTATGGGAGTTTTATTCTTTAGTTGAAAAAGCAAATAATTTCCCCAACAAAGTAGCAGGCACAGTGGCCGGAATATATTTATATATTTCGACTGCACTGCTATCAATGAATTATGCCGGGATTCAAATATTATTGCCCAATTTTCTCTTTTTGTTTGTGATATTTTTATTGGAACTTTACCGCCCAAAAGCAAATCCATTTACAAACATAGCCTTTACTTTTTTTGGTATTCTATATATCGCAGTGCCTTTTTCTCTCTTAAATTTCCTGCCCAATCCTGCTTTTGAAGCAAATGCTGATTACAATTATCAGTATTTATTAGGTTTCTTTATCATGACCTGGGTCAATGAATCAGGTGCTTATCTGGTTGGGGTTTCTATTGGGAAACACCGTTTGTTTGAAAGCGTATCCCCTAAGAAATCATGGGAAGGTGCAATAGGAGGGGGACTGTTGACGATTGGTGCCGCTGTGCTTCTGGCTACGTTTTTTCATGGAATTTCGATGTTGAACTGGATTATTATCGCAGTTATTATCGTAGTTTTTGGTACTTATGGTGATTTGTTTGAATCGTTGTTTAAAAGAAGTATCAATACAAAAGATAGTGGTCATATCTTGCCCGGACATGGAGGAATCCTTGATCGTTTTGACGGGGTGATAATGTCAGTTCCTTTTGTTTTTGTATATCTGTTACTTATCCACTATTAAAAATTAAGGCCATGACGATTCATAAGGAAGGATACAAACTGATAGCAGGATTTTTTATTGTCCTGGCCATAATCGGACTTGTTATCTGGGCTTTTACCCCATTGATGCCGATTTTTAAATGGATTATTTCCGGGGCATTGTTCATATTCTGGATGTTGATAGTACAGTTTTTCAGGCTTCCAAAGCGAAAGATGCTCATTGACAAGGATGGGATTGTATGTCCGGCTGATGGGAAGGTGGTTGTAATTGAGCAGGTAGAAGAGAAGCAGTATTTGAACTGTTCATGTATCCAGATTTCAGTATTCATGTCGCCATTGAATGTGCATGTTAACAGATATCCCATTGGTGGGTATATTGAAAAATCAGTATATAAGCCAGGGAAATTTCTTGTAGCCTGGGATCCCAAATCCTCAGAGGACAACGAAATGCATAGTGTGGTATTAAGACATGAAAATGGCCATCGCATCCTTGTTAAACAAATAGCAGGGGCAGTTGCACGGAGGATTGTTAATTACTCAAAAGAAGGCTATGATGCCATGCAATGTGATGAGCTAGGATTTATAAAATTCGGTTCAAGGGTTGATGTCTTGATACCAGTAACATCAAAGGTAGAGGTTAAGTTGGATGAGGTTGTCAGAGGCGGTCAGACCTTGCTTGCCAGATTTTAGTGTAAAAGGATTTTTAATAAGTCTTTTAGATTTTCTGCTTTAAAGGTTGCCGGTGAGTTGTGGTTTAATGAACCTGGGTGTAACCATATTGAATCAATACCAGCATTAACTGCCCCTTTAATGTCCGACTCCAAATCATCACCAATCATAATACAATCTTTAGGTAAAGAAGCTGAGACCCGGAATGCATATTCAAATATTCCAGGATGGGGCTTTAAAGCATGTGCTTTTTCGGCTGTTACCATTTCCTGAAAGTACTTATTCAAGCCTGTCCTTTGCATCCTTTCAACCTGGATTTCTTCAAAACCATTTGTCAATATCAGCATTTTGAAGTGAGGCTTAAGCTTTTCCAGTATCTCTATAGTATCGTTGTAAAGCCTTGTCTTAAACGGGCTGATAATAATATAATCGCTCGCCATCTTTTTGGCAAGAGGGGTGTCAAAAATGCCAAACTCATTTAAGGTTAGGTCGAAGCGTTTGTAAGAAAGCTCAGATTTTTGAATTTTATTTTCTCTGTAATCGCCCCATAGTTTTTCATTAATCCCTTTATAATACTCCATGAAATGAGCTATGGAAGGGACACCTTGTTTTTTAAGATAGTTTATTTCAAATATTTCCTGAAATGTTTCTTTTGCCGAAAGGCTAAAATCCCAAAGTGTGTTGTCTAAATCAAAAAAGAGGGTTGTGTATTTTTTCAATTTTAAAAATGCATTTTATTTTGGTTCTTCAATACTTAAGTTCGGTGCAAATTTACCAATAAATTCCTGACAGGATTAAAAGCTGGTTTCAATAATTGATTTTTAGCTTATTTGGTTGGTATCAAAACAAATTGACAATGAATGAAGCATAAGATAGAGCATGAGATGGAGAAAATTTTTTAGTTCATTTTTTTAAATGCTTTAATCTGTTATCATTGTATTATTTTGAATTATTCAATTGTGATGAAGTTTTTGAATTTCAAAGGGAGGGTAATTAACAGGGTGAATAGATCTTTTTAAAAAAAATTATTTATTATTTTCACCGCCTTTATTCTTAACTTTATAATGGAAATACGAATATTGATTATTAAATATGTCCCTATTGAAAGGGATTGAAAGGGGCAGGAAGCGAAAATAAATCAATACAAGGAGCGGGGATTTAAAAAAAAATCAGAAATTTGTGGCCTAATCTGAAGCAAGATGAAAAACCTTGAGAAGCATTTTGAGCCTTTTAGAAAGAATACCATAGGGCATGACCAAAAGATTGAAACGCCTTATGGTGTAAAGCAAATGATATATGCCGATTGGATAGCCAGTGGAAGGCTATATGGCCCCATTGAGAAAAAAATTATTGAAGAGATAGGGCCATTTGTAGGAAATACTCATTCAGAATCAAGTGAAACGGGCAAGTTAATGACCCAGGCTTATCATTTTGCATTAAATAAGATTAAGGAGCATGTCAATGCCGGGCCTCGGGATGTAATAATTACAGCAGGAAGTGGGATGACAACAGTCATCAATAAGTTTCAGAGAATACTTGGTTTAAGGGTTTGTGGGAAGCTGAGCGGGAAGTCATGCCTTGACAAGCTTGAGCGTCCTGTGGTGTTTATTACGCACATGGAGCACCATTCAAATCACACCTCATGGTTTGAAACCATTGCTGATGTTATTGTGCTTGAACCAGATGAAAATTTATTAGTAAGCCCGGATTCACTTAGGGAAGCTTTAGAAAAACATAAAGACAGGAAACTGAAGATAGGAAGTTTTTCAGCCTGCTCAAATGTAACGGGGATAAAAACGCCTTATTATGAGTTAGCCAGGATCATGCACCAGTATGGGGGTGCTTGTATTGTTGATTTTGCTGCCTCAGCACCCTATGTTGATATAGATATGCACCCCGAAGACCCGGATTGTAAACTTGATGCAGTGATGTTTTCACCTCATAAGTTTCTTGGAGGCCCTGGTTCCAGTGGTGTATTGATTTTTGATTCAGCTTTTTACAAGAGCCCTGTGCCAGATAATCCTGGTGGGGGAACTGTTGACTGGACGAATCCCTGGGGCGAGTATAAATATATTGATGATATTGAAGTTCGCGAAGATGGTGGTACCCCAGGCTTCCTGCAAGCCATGAAAGCCTATTATTGCATCATGTTGAAGAACCAGATGAAGCCGGAACTAATTGAAGAAATGGAAAGCCTTTTACTGGAAAAGGCATTTGACAGGCTTGGGAAGATTAAAGGATTAAGGATATTAGCTGATAATGTAAAAGAACGCCTGGGTGTGATTTCGTTTTACGTAGAAAATATACATTACAACCTTATTGTCCGCCTATTAAATGACCGGTTTGGGGTACAGGTAAGGGGAGGCTGTGCCTGTGCCGGCACCTATGGTCATTTCTTGCTCAATGTGGACTATGAAAAGTCAAAAAAGATTACTGAAAAGATAAGTCATGGGGATTTAAGCGAAAAGCCTGGTTGGGTAAGGTTATCATTGCATCCAACAATGACAGGGGCAGAGCTTGAAACGATACTTGATGCCATTGCACAAGTGGTTGAACATATTGACGAATGGTCAAAAGACTATACCTATAACGCAAAATGCAATGAGTTCTTCCACAATACGTATGAAGCAGGGAGGCAGGAAATGATTGAGAAATGGTTTAGCCTCTAAGATTATTACTGCGGTTCGATAAGTCTTTTGAGTTGCCCGATATTACTGTTCCATAACAGCTTGCTAAGATCAATATCTGAAGGCTCGCTATAATCAGTAACGATAAGGGTAACATCAGGGGATACATCCTCGGAAATAATCCGCATTTCAAAAAAGATGTTTTCATGCTGATTGTCCATCCATTGAAAAACAACAGTTTCATTTTCCTGCTTATGAATCATCCGTGCAGTTTGGTTGGTTCCTTCCCATGAGAAGGTAAAAAGGTCATCATCCTGTTGTACAGCTTCAGCAAACCATCTTGATAAACCTTCAGGAGTGCTTATCAGGGTGTATAATAACTTTGTGGAAGTTGTCAGGGAATACTCTAAAGTGTATTTTTCCAGATTTGACATTTTTATTGGTTTTGGTTTGTTTTTGGCATCAATGCACAAGATACAAAAAAAAGAAATTCAATGGAACGAAATATCATTTTAAAAGACAATTACTTCCATAATTCTTTCTTTGTTTGCTTTTTTTAATAGCTTTTAGTTTTTTATTATTCACAATTCAATTTAAAGAAGCTTGAAAAAGAACAATTCTTATGTTTATGGTTTGGCTTTGTTAGCCGTAATGTTTTGGGGAATATCTTATGTTTGGACATCGGTGGTCTATAAATACTACCAGCCCATTACAACGATGTTTATCCGTCTTAGCTTTTCAGCCGTGCTATTGATGCTTGCGCTTAAGCTTTTTATGAAAAAAGAAAAAATACAAAAATCGGATTATTTAAAGTTTGCGCTTTTGGGATTTTTTTCCCCTTTCCTTTATTTTTTGGGCGAAAGCTTTGGTTTGAAGTTTGTTACCCCAACACTGACATCAGTGATTATAGGTTCTATCCCTGTATTTACACCCATAGCAGGTTTTGTTTTTCTAAGAGAACGATTGTCAGTTTTCAACATCTCCGGCTTTTTGATTTCTTTTGTAGGCATTGTCCTTATGGTTGTTGATAAAAACTTTTCCTTTAATGCATCTCCTTATGGTTTACTGTGCCTTTTTGGTGCAGTTGTTGTTGCAATTATTAGTTCTGTGCTGCTTAAGAAAATGACGTCCAGGTATTCTTCACTGCTAATACTTACTTACCAAAATATAGTAGGGGCATTATGTTTTCTCCCATTGTTTTTAATTTTTGACTTTAACTCATTTATGAGTGTAAGACCAAATACTGAATTGATTTCTTCCCTTGCATTATTGATAGTTTTTTCTTCCTGCCTGGCATTTTTGTTCTATACAATATCTGTAAAAGAAATTGGGGTAAGCAAGACATCTGTATTTACTAACCTAATCCCTATTTTTACAGCATTGTTTTCATTCCTTATTATTGGTGAAGATATTGATGCCCTTAAGATGACAGGGATTATTGTTGTAATTGCCGGGGTCTTTATGGCACAGGCAGGTAAAAAATGGTGGGGTCATTTTAAGCGTATTGTTTTTAGTAAATAAAACTGATAAATCCCTTATTAGCCAGATTTCTTTTATATGCAAAACTGAAATCAGGGATGAGTTAATAGAAAGCAGCTTGAAACATTGTTGAATATTGTCATCTTTTATCATCCTGTGAGTTGAAAGAGTTTTTGCTTTAAGAACCAACATTGTTTTTTAAGACAAATGAAATGCATGTATTTCATGGGCGAATGCTTAAATTGACAAAGAAAGGCCATCCGCTTGGGGGTAAGGAGCTTCTAAGGGGCATAAATTAATAAAACTGTAAGTTATTATTGATTAAATGGTTTTAATCAGGAAAAAGCAACATTCTTTTACTTTGCAATAATAAAACATTTCGTTTAACGTATTAAATAAATGACGAGCAGGTGGTTTTTTATATGAATACAAAAATCCAACGTATTAAATATAAATGGCTACGAAAAATTCAATTATCTTTGCCCGTCAGCAACAAAAAAGAGATTGTTTACTTTCACCATCAAACACAATTCGTATGAAAATATCCATCGTTGGAACAGGTTATGTTGGTTTAGTTACCGGGACTTGCTTTGCAGAAGTAGGCATTGATGTTACCTGTGTTGATATTGATAAAACCAAGATTGACAATTTAAAAAAAGGAATACTTCCAATTTATGAACCAGGTTTAGAAACTTTGGTGTCAAGGAATTTTGAGAAGGGGCGTTTGCGCTTTACAACTGATATTCAAGAGGCCACAATTGGGAGCGAGGTGATGTTTATAGCAGTGGGCACTCCTCCGGATGAGGATGGCAGCGCCGACCTAAAACACGTTGTTGGGGTAGCCAGGCAAATAGGCGAGTGTATGGAGGATTATCTTGTTGTTGTAACTAAAAGTACTGTTCCTGTTGGCACGGCATTAAAAGTGAAGGAAGCCGTTTTGAACGGGCAAAAATCCCGGAATAAAAATATCCCGTTTGATGTAGCATCTAACCCTGAATTTTTAAAAGAAGGTGCTGCGATTGA
This sequence comes from uncultured Bacteroidales bacterium, assembly GCA_964387795.1. Lineage (GTDB taxonomy): Bacteria > Bacteroidota > Bacteroidia > Bacteroidales > UBA7960 > CAYLYP01. The sequence continues at coordinate 4,833 of CAYLYP010000038.1, read as the reverse complement.
TGATTTTATGAAACCAGACCGGATTGTAGTGGGTATTGAGTCAGAGAGGGCACAGGAGATCATGGGTCGTTTATATAAACCATTTACCCTCAATGGGCATCCAATAATTTTTATGGACATCCCCTCTGCTGAGATGACAAAGTATGCTGCCAATGCAATGCTTGCAACCCGTATCAGTTTCATGAACGACATTGCAAATCTTTGTGAAATACTTGGTGCCAATGTAAATCTTGTAAGAAAAGGTATTGGAAGCGATCCCCGTATCGGGAGCAAATTCCTTTATCCGGGCATCGGATATGGTGGTTCATGTTTCCCTAAAGATGTTAAGGCATTGATAAAAACAGCTGAAGAAAACAATTATTCGATGAGGGTAATTAAGGCAGTTGAAGAGGTAAATGATGATCAGAAATCAGTATTGGTGTCAAAGGTCAAAAAGCACTTTGATAATAAACTGGAAGGTTTAAACATTGCAATCTGGGGATTATCATTTAAACCAGAGACAGATGATATGCGCGAAGCACCTTCAGTTGTAATCATTAATCAGTTACTTGAAGCCGGTTGTAAAATAAAAGCCTATGATCCTGAAGCTATTGAGGAAGCCCAACGTATTATCGGGGACAAGGTTGTTTATACCAATGACAAGGAAGAAGCTCTTATTGATGCTGATGCACTCTTGCTTGTTACCGAATGGAATGGGTTTAAGCTCCCTAACTTCAATGTGATTAAAAAACTAATGCGCCAGCATATTGTTTTTGATGGAAGGAATATATATGATCCCTCGGAAATGAAAGCCCATGGGATCCAATACCATTGCATTGGGATAAAAACAAACTAATCATACAGTTATCTGTAATAATGTTACGGATAGCTTTTCTTTTTGCTTTTCCCCGGCATAATCAATAGGTTGATCCTGTTGAAAGCAGTCGGTTCACAAAATATAAAACATTAGTATTGTGAGAAAAAAAATATTGGTTACCGGTGGTGCTGGTTTTGTGGGTTCACATCTATGTGAATACTTATTAAATCAGGGACATGATGTGGTATGTCTGGATAATTATTTTACCGGGCGGAAACAAAATGTTGTCCATTTGATGTCTAATCCTTATTTCGAGATTGTAAGGCATGATGTTACATTGCCTTTCTATATCGAAGTGGATGAAATTTATAATCTGGCTTGTCCTGCTTCTCCAATTCATTATCAATATAATGGGATAAAGACCATAAAAACCTCAGTGATGGGGGCTATCAATATGCTTGGTCTGGCCAAAAGGACAAGGGCTAAGATTTTGCAGGCATCAACAAGTGAGGTTTATGGGGATCCCAATGTTCATCCACAGCCCGAAGAGTATTGGGGCCATGTGAACCCAATAGGCCCCCGTGCATGTTATGATGAGGGAAAACGTTGTGCTGAATCACTGTTTATTAGTTATTATCAACAAAACCAGGTAAGGATAAAGATTGCCCGGATATTTAATACCTATGGCCCCAGGATGTTGGCCAACGATGGGCGTGTAGTATCAAATTTCATTGTACAGGCACTCATGGGAGAGGATATAACGGTTTTTGGACAGGGAACCCAGACGAGGAGTTTTTGTTATGTGGATGATCTTGTAAAAGGCCTTGTAGCGCTTATGGAAAGCGATGATACAGTTACCGGTCCCATTAACATAGGGAATCCGGGTGAGTTTACGATGCTTGAGTTGGCTGAAAAGGTTATAAACATTACAGGTTCCAAATCAAAAATTGTATTCAGGCCGCTTCCACAGGATGATCCTATGCAGCGCCAGCCAAATATTTCAAAAGCGAAATCTATTCTTAACTGGTCTCCTTCCATAGCACTTGACCAGGGACTAGAAAAAACGATTGACTATTTTCGTAAGGAGTTAAGTCATTAATATCCTAAAGTCAAATGACATGGAAATATTTCTCTTTAAAGAAAAAAAGTAAGCTTTTAAAGAGAAACAACAATTGATTGAAAAGTTTTTTTTAACTTGGTGGTTGAAACAAATTCATAAACGCTTCAACTGAAAAAAACATAGAAAATGAAGATACTTGTTACCGGAAGCCAGGGTCAGTTAGGAAATGAATTTCAATTTTTGGCCCCTGAATTTTCTGATTTTAAATTCTTTTTTACTGATAAGCCTGATCTGGATATCACCCAGACAGAGAAACTTGAAAAATATATTAAAGCAAATAAAATCAATTGTATTATCAACTGTGCAGCATATACAGCCGTTGACCAGGCTGAAAGCGATAAGACAAATGCATCGCTCCTTAATGCTACAGCTATTAAAAACATGGCTGAGATTGCCTCTGCAAATGATGCCCTCTTAATCCATTTTTCAACGGATTACGTCTTTGATGGCAAAAACTTTAAACCCTACACCGAAAACGATACTGCTGCTCCCAAAACTATATATGGCAAAACAAAACTTGATGGGGAAATTGAAGTTATTTTTAATGCCAAAAGAGCACTTATCTTCAGGACTTCCTGGCTTTACTCTTCATTTGGAAACAACTTTGTAAAGACAATCCTTGAGAATTCAAGGAAGAAAAAAAGCCTTGATGTTGTTTATGATCAGATTGGAACCCCTACCTATGCAAGGGACCTTGCGAGGGCTGTCCTGACAATTATCCCTAAGGTGAGCCCTAAGATAAGGACTGAGATATATAATTACTCCAACGAAGGTGTTAGCAGTTGGTATGATTTTGCAAGGGAAATTGTTTCAATCGAAGGGATTGATTGTAAGATCAACCCTATTCTGACAAAAGATTATCCAACCCCGGCACAACGCCCTCCATTCAGCCTGTTGAATAAATCTAAAGTAAAAAAAGACTTTGGCATTGAAATCCCTTACTGGAAAGATAGCCTGGCTGAATGCCTTAAGGTAATTGGTAAATCATGATCCCTGCTGATATGACAGGACGGATTTGATGTTATTCAAGCTCTTTGCAATTACAAGGGATATATTGATAATGGTTCAAAGTGGATATCCATATATTTTGTTGAAAACTGATTGAAAAATGAAACAGGCAGAACCAAGGATTATTGATAGGGCAAAGCAATGGCTGAACCCAATGTTTGATTTGCATACCCGCAAGGAAGTTGAAAGACTTTTAGCTGATGATCCCAAAGAACTGACAGAGTGTTTTTTCCAAAATCTTGAATTTGGAACAGGTGGCCTTCGAGGTATCATGGGGGTGGGAACCAACAGGATGAATAAATATACTGTGGGTCTTGCTACACAGGGCCTGGCAAACTACCTGAATAAATACTACCCTGGAAAAAAGATTAATGTTGCCATAGCTTATGACAGCCGCAATCAAAGCCCTGAATTTTCAAGGATTACTGCTCAGGTCTTATCTGCCAATGGGATTACAGTTTACCTTTTTGAAAGCCTGAGACCAACCCCTGAACTTTCGTTTACTATAAGGCATTTAAAATGCCAGTCGGGTATTGTCGTCACTGCATCGCACAATCCCAAAGAGTATAATGGATATAAAGTGTATGGCGAAGATGGTGGGCAAATCATTGCACCCGTTGATAAGCAAATCATTCAGGAAGTATTGGCAATTCAGGATTATAAAGCAATTCGTTTTGATGGGAACAATGACCTGATTCACATTATTGGTAAGGATATTGATAAAATATATCTTGAAAAGCTTAAAAGCCTTTCGCTCTCTCCTGCACTAATCTCAAAGCATAAAGATTTTCCGCTTGTTTATACCCCTTTACATGGAACTGGATTAAAACTCGTTCCCCAGGCATTCGAGATGTTTGGCTTCAATAATGTGATTCAGGTGCCGGAACAAAGCGTAGCTGATGGTAATTTCCCTACCCTCATCAGCCCTAATCCTGAAGAAGCTTCAGCCCTTCAAATGGCCATTGAACTTGCTGAAAAGAAAAATGCCAGCCTTGTTATGGCTACTGACCCTGATGCCGACCGCGTTGGTATTGCAGTTAAAAACCATGACGGCAGGTTTGTACTTCTTAATGGCAATGAAACAGCAAGCATCCTGATATATTATATGCTTTCAAAGTGGAAGGAGCTTGGTAAAATCAATGGGAACCAGTTTCTTGTAAAAACCATCGTGACAACCCATCTGCTTAAGGTTTTAGCCGATGACTTTGGGGTTGCTTGTTATGATGTCCTTACCGGGTTTAAATATATTGCTGAAAAAATACATGCTTTTGAAGGTAAGAAAGAATTTATTGCTGGAGGTGAAGAGAGCTATGGATATTTAATTGGTGATTTTGTCAGGGATAAGGATGCCGTAATATCATGCTGTATGATTGCAGAGGCAGCTGTATGGGCTCAAAGCCAGGGAAAGAACCTGCTTGACCTTCTGAAGGAAATTCATCTCAAATATGGCCTCTTTAGGGAAAAACTTATTTCAATAACAAAAAAAGGAATTGATGGAATAGAAGAAATCCGGCTGATGATGGATAAGCTTCGTGTTTCACCTCCTGAGATGATTGCCAATTCTAAGGTGGTTGCAATAAAGGATTACCAGGCGATGAAGGAGATTTGCTTAAAAGATGGGGCATCAAAACCTATAGATCTCCCAAAATCAAATGTTATTCAACTTTTACTTGAAGATGGTTCTATCATTACTGCACGCCCATCAGGCACCGAACCAAAGATTAAGTTTTATTTCGGGCTTAAAGCACAAGTGGCAAGTGATTCAGAGTATGATAAAACATTGAAATCGCTTGATGAAAAAGCCGATAGTATTATTAAGGAACTTGGATTAAAATAATGCATTGAGCAATGCTTAATCTTCAAAAACCTTCATAAATTTGCATCCAAAATTTATGAAGGTTTTTTTATG
>CAYLYP010000037.1:0-29292 GCA_964387795.1 uncultured Bacteroidales bacterium | reverse complement strand
CAAAAGTAGAACCTTCTATACTCCTTTGGAATATGGTAATCATGGGGTGCATACAAATATCAAGCTGTTTTTGATAGAAATGAAGGATTAAACCAGGTGAGGGGTATATGTGTATGGAAGGAGCCATCCAGATTTTCAATACGGTTTGAATATTTTCCTTTTATTGCAAAACCAATGTTTTTGAAGGATTCGATAATTTGTTTATGGCTCACGGGAGCTGTAAATTCAATTTGAAAGATGTCTGAATGCTTTTCATTAATTTCTTTAACAAGCCAGATAAAGAGTTCCTGGTTATCTTCCAGTTGTTTGTTTGTGTTTGCGTTTATAAGCTTTAATTCTTTTATACCATTTATAAAGCTGGTATTTCCATTTTGAAATTCATAAAACTGGCCAATCATTTCAATTTCTGAAAGTTTATTTTCAATAATAATGAAATCTTCGTTTTCGAAAAGTAGTTCCATATAGTTTTTAATAAATGCTTTGGGCACCATTTCAGGATCAATAAGGCTCATCTGATTGGCTATTGCTGTTTTAAGCCAGTGATAAATTTTGTCTTTGTCGCTTTGGTTTGCTTTTCTGATTTTATATTTTTCAGACATGGTATTTAGGTTTAAATGGGTTTGTTGTAAAAAAAGCTTAGTTATTGATGTTGGCTTGAAGATTGTAAAAGCTGATCAGGCAAAAAACAAGGTAGTTCTGTATGGCACAAGTGTTGGTTTTGAAAATGAACGTCTTTGCTTACAGGCTGATGCGCTTTGTATGTTAAAACGGAAAGAAAAAATATCTATTGTTGTTTTATGTTTTTTTAATCTTAATGATGTCTTTAAGGAAAATGGGAGCAGTTGGGATAAAAAAAAACCGGCATCAAAGAGAGATGAGCCGGTTAAGTTTTTTCTGGACAGGGAAGTTTTAATTGGCATTAATGACTTTACCAGAGCCGCTGATGGAGACATCAATAGCTGGGTGTCCTTTATACCTAACATCTCCGCTTCCGCTAATCCTTACTTTAAGGGTTTCTTCAGCATATACGGAGCAGCTTCCGCTTCCACTGATATGTGCGTCAGCATGGTCAGAGATTAATCCAAAAGCTTTATAATCCCCCGATCCGCTGATAGAAATGCTTTGGTCGGTTGTAAACCCTTCAATTTCGATGTTCCCCGATCCCGAAATGTGGCTGTCAACAATCTGGGAATTTGTTTTCACATAAATGTTCCCGCTTCCTGAGATGTCAGTTTTAAAAGTCTCTGCATCGAACTGGTCATAGACTTCAATGTTTCCTGAGCCGGAAATCTTAAGAGAAGTAAGAGTTGGGGTTGTGATGTTAATAATCACATCTCCTTGGTTTGAGCTAAAACATCTTGAGTTGTCAATAAGCAGGATGTTTCCTGAAACATGGGCATCAATATACTCAAGGTAATTTTCAGGTGCTTCAATTTTAACGCTGAGGGTGTCCCCTTTTTTAACAAATACTTTTGCATGCATACGAAGTTCGATGCCTGAGAATGATGGAGTAATCCTTGTTTCTTCAAGGACATTGCCTCTTGGCCTGATACATGGATAGTAGTCAGCTTTAAAGCATGAAGTAAGGAAAAAAGCAGGGGAGCTTAGTAATAAAACAATTAGGATTAATTTTTTAGTTTTCATTTTGTTGGCTTTAAAAAATGGTTTAGGATTAGTTTAGGCAGCAATTATCATGCCAAACACATTGTTGCTGTTGGTAATTATTAGAAAATGATTTTTGATAAATCATTATGATTTTTTGAAAAAGGATTAAATTTGTTTTATCTGCAAATAATTATTTCATCTAAGGCCGGATGGGACAGCATGCTTTTTGTTTTTTTAAGTTTTTGTGTTTCATTCGCATACATGTTTGGTTTATCGTGGGATTTTTAATTTAAAAGAGATGGTTGCCGAGCTCAGTTTATTTAATGCTTTTTGTGAATTGCAAAGGCAAAATAAAACGTTCATGATTTTGTTTACATCGCCTGATTGTGGCGTATGTAGCCAAATTAAACCAGGCGTTGTAGAAATGATTGAAAAGGAATACCCTGCCATAGCTGTTTATTTATCTGATGTAAGCAAGTCTGCGGAGTTGGCTGGTCAGCTAAGTATTTTTGTCACACCTGCTTTATTAGTATTTTATGAAGGCAGGGAGATTATCAGGCAGGCCCGCTTTATAAATCTGGAATTGCTTTTACGTCAGTTGGGAAGGCAATTTGCATAAGATAAGGAAATAAAAACTGTGGACATATCGAAACATAAACTCAAAGCTAAACAAAAATGAAAAACAAACTGTTATTTCTCTTAATGCCAATTTTGGCATTTATGATTTTTTCGTGTAAACCCAGGGAACAAAAAATGGATCAGTCAAAGGAAACTATAACCCAAGCCGAAGTAGATAAGGTAGTTGGGAAGCTGGTTGAAAAGAATGGGGCAGAGCTAAAGCCTGTTTTTGAAAAAGGGGTGTCACAGGTTGCATCCTTATGGACAAAGGAAGATGGTACAGAAGGTGATTTTGAGGCTTTCTGCATTGAAAACATGGCTGTGAATGCTGAGGCACGTAATGTTCTTTTTACCAAATTATCTGATTATTTTGAAGTCCTTTATGGTAATTTTAATGCAATCAGCCTGGGACTGAACAAAGTATTGCACCTTGACCTTGGGCCAATAGAGCCTGTGGATGTGATGTTTGGGAGTTTTGCCCCATCAGCGCATCTTACAAGTGACTTATTTGAAAACAAAATTGCATTTTTAACAGTCCTCAATTTCCCATTTTATACGCTTGATGAGAAAAAGGAAATGGGAGGGAAGTGGAGCCGCGAGGAATGGGCTTTTGCCCGTTTGGGAGATTTTTTCACTTCCAGGGTGCCTGCAGGCCTGATTCAAAAAGCAGCATCTGTTAGTACTGAGAGCAGCAATTATATTGATGAATATAACATTATGATGGGGAAGCTCCGTGATAATGAAGGTAAGCAACTTTTTGCCGATGGTTTAAAACTTATTACCCATTGGGGGCTGCGCGATGAAATAAAATCCAACTATTCAGGAGATGCAGGCTTGCAAAAGCAACGTATGATATATGAGGTAATGAAAAGGATTATATCACAGGAGATCCCTCAACAGGTTATCAATAATGAGGAATATGAATGGAACCCATTTGAAAACAAAATTTGGAAAGAAGGCAAAGAAGTGACAGTAGAACGTGAAGCTGACACACGTTACCAGCATTTGTTGAATAATTTTCTGGCAGGCAAAGAGATAGATGCATACCAGCCAAGGTATCCCAATAATATTCAACGGTCATTTGATCAGGGCCTTGAATTGTCGATAGATGAGGTAGAAGCATTGTTTGTTGAGATGTTGTCATCAGAACAATTCAAACTAACCGGAGAATTGATTAGCCAAAGGTTAGGCCGTCCACTTGAAGCCTTTGATATTTGGTATGATGGTTTCAAAGCCAGAAGTACAATATCAGAGCAGGAGTTAAATTCGATTGTAAGTAAGAAATATCCTAACAGGGATGCATTTCAGAATGATCTGAAACCAATTTTAATGAAATTGGGATATGCACCTGAAAGGGCAGGATACATTGCCTCAAAAATCACTGTAGATGGGGCACGGGGTGCAGGTCATGCATGGGGTGCAGCAATGAAGGGTCAGAATGCCCGCTTACGCACACGTATTGGTGCAAGCGGAATGGACTACAAAGGATATAATATTGCTGTTCATGAGTTTGGCCATAATGTTGAACAAACTACCAGCCTGTATAATGTTGATTATTATACAATGAACGGGGTTCCCAACACTGCCTTCACAGAAGCATTTGCTTTTATTTTTCAGGTGCGCGACCTTGAACTGCTTGGAATAAAAAATCCTGATCCAAAAGCTGAATACTGGCGCGTATTGGATAATTTCTGGGGTGCTTGTGAAATTATGGGTGTTTCAATTGTTGATATGAAGGTTTGGAAATGGATGTATGAAAATCCGGAAGCTACATCTGCACAGTTGAAAGAGCAAACAATAAAAATAGCTGTTGAGGTTTGGAACCAATATTTTGCACCTGTTTTTGGTATTAAAGACCAACCAATATTGGCAATTTATTCCCATATGATAAGCTATCCTCTTTACTTGTCAGCTTATCCATTGGGACATTTGATTGAATTCCAGCTTGAGCAACATCTGGATGGGAAAAACTTTGCTACTGAGGCAGACCGTATTTATAGCACCGGAAGGTTAATCCCACAGTTATGGATGAAAAACGCTGTTGGGGCGGAGATCTCGAACAAACCTATGCTTGAAGCGGTTGAAGATGCGCTTGTAAAGATCAAATAGGGCATGAAGAAAATGCTTTTTCAATAGATATTTAATAATTTTTTTAAAATAAAAAGGCTGCCTTTTTCTGAAACATCAGGGCAGCCTTTTTTCTTGAAGCAGAAATATCGAAGTAAAAATAAAAAGTGAGATATGAAAAGCTTAGCAGCGGCTTCTGTTTATTCCTTCAGGGAAGAGAATCATGCCAAACTGGCTGCAATTTTCCTGTGCAAATGATGTTTTCCTGACAATTTCAAAGCCCATTCCGCAAAGCAATGAGGCTATTGAGGATTGAGGTGTGGCAACCACCATTGGGATTTTGTGTTTTTCACAGTAACGAATCCTTGACCCTATAATCTTTAATAAATACGAAAGATCTTTAATTTCTTTTGAAATTCCGATGACTTCAATTTTGTAACACCTTCCACTGATAAAAGCCTTATGCCAAGAATCGTTGAGGAGGCATTCTGATTTTTTTCTTCTTGAAATGACACTTCTGATTTCCGAAAGTTTCATTAAGCCAATGGAATGGTAGAAGAGTTTGATTTGAAGGATGATGTCCGCCCATTTGTTTTCGTTCAGGGTGTCCCGTCCAATCAAAAAGGCACGGCCATCGGGTGAAGCAAGCTCAAAGTCGTAGAGTTTGGCAAAATGTTCTGCTTTGGTATGGCATAATTGAAACAAAATTGTTTCAGGGTCCCTGACGCCTTTGTATATTTGCTTAACGACAGGGCTGTTCCAGGAGTCTTGTGCCATAATGCCTGCTGCCATTTGAATGCTTTTCTTAGGGATTGTCATGGCATATAAAAAAGTCTGGTTTCTTAATTAAAAATGTATAATCATATAATGTGCCATAAATATTAAAAGGGTATCAAATAAGGATTTTTATGAAAACAATCGGAGGGGGGTGTCCGAAAATGCAACAAGCCTGTCCGAAAAAGGACAGGCTTGGATGAATGGGATAAAAAACCTGAGATCAGGTTTTTAAAATAAAAAAAATCAGGAATGAGTTTTCGTTTTTCTTGTTTACCCAATGATGAAAATCGAGGCTTTTGGCTTTATCGATTAAAGGAGCGGGAAGGAATGCGGCATCAACCTCATATATCATCCCCGACGCCATAATGGTCTTGCCCAACAATAATTCGGAGGAGATTGATGAGGTCTTCAATACAAGCAGGATATACATTCTGCTTGTTAAGTGTTTTTCAGCAATCCCTAAATAGTTCAGCAGGAAAAATATAGGAACAGGTAATCAAAGAATCCCTGATTTCAGGTTCAGGAGGCGAATTGTTTACTAATACGGTCTTCCATTTGAGGGGCGTGTCGATCAGAGATGATAAAGAATTGGATTTTAAAATGAAAAAGATCAGGAGTTTCGTCAATAAGCTTGATGACAGGTTCTTTGGCAACAGATACCCAGGGTTGGGCAAGAATAAACATTCTCAATTGATCCTGAATCTGGGACAATGGGGCATTTTTAGGGATATCAAGTACCATCTCATGGCCAATAAAGTTGTTGCCACGTGGCATTCTAATAATAGGTTCGTTTGAGAGGCGGCTATAAGGAATCCTAACCAGTTGCCCATTTTCAGTTTCAAGTTCCAGACTACGGCTTCCCAGTTTAATGAGTTTCCCTTCAACAAATTTGGTTTTAATAACTTCATTGAGTTCAAAGGCATTCTCGGTTTTAAGAACGATTCCAGCAAAGAAGTCACGAAGCAAAAACCAACCCAGAACAATAAGCAAAAGGATTACAATTGATGTTTGCAGGAACGGGAAAAAAGTTTGTTCGCTAAACACCATTGAAGAAGCCCAAAAGGAAAAGATAATCCAGAGTACAAATTCAATAATCGGAAAAGACCGCAACAGGGTTTTATGGAATGTTTTCTTTACAGGGGCCAATCGGATTAATCGGCTGCCCAAACGGATAATAAAGAATAATATAAAACCGGTCAGGAGAGAAATCAGGATTTTCATCTGTAAATGTTTTTTTTGTTAAAGGTCAGATGGAACACCATGTTTGCTAATTTAATTTGTGATTGGTTGTTAGTATTAAATACAAACATGTTTGTTTCATAACAATTCCATTTCTTTTAATGATTGGACAAGGAAAGGTTCAAGGTATGGATTAAGAGCGAACACATCTTTAAATTTCTCTTCAAGGATTCCTGCCCTGAGCAAGGCATGTATTAAAGCAAGGCTTTGAGAAAGAGAAATGTTCATGATGCGGGCTAATTTTTCGGGAGAGAAGCGGCGGTGCAAAACAAACTGAAGTATTAACAGTGCAGTTTCTGTTTCAATAACACCAATAGAGAACATATCAGGTTTTTTTGGTGTTTCAAGGAATAGCGTTTTGTCTTTGATATTCCGGATTGAAGCAAGCCAAAGGTTGATGGCTACTCCGGGTTTGCCATCGCTGATATCAAAAAAGCGGTTGAACAATCGGGCAAAGTCCCATTCCCGAAGGTATTTTTCGGGTTGTTTGTCCAGGACGAATGAAAGCCCTCCTGCCTTGTGCCTAAGCATGATCATTTGTTTGAGCTCACGGGCATCAAAAGGTTTGCATTTTACAGTTCCAATGAACAAACCATTGAGAGGGATAAATTTTTCAATAAACTCATACGCATGCGAGTTTACATTTACAATAAAAAAGCATTTTGAGGCATAAGTGTCAATAATCCTGGCAATTTCCCTAATCACCTCAAGGCCGTTGAAGGAGCGTTCCCACCAAAGTTCCAGGTCATGAATGATTAAAACCTGCCCCGGAGCCATATTTAGAAAGATTTCATCAACAGTTTTGTTTGAGACAAATGTTTTTTGAAGGGCACTGTAAAAGTCCTCAATGATAACAGATCCTGATTTTGGAGCTAAAACAGAATGTATGCATTCAGCAGAAAAATACTTTTTTGCCATGTTTTTAGACAATGAGCTTTTTCCTGAGTTGCGTTCACCAATGATAAGCAATCCCCCGGCAAACCCACTTCGATATCTTTCAATAACCCTGTTAATGGTTTCGGTTTCGCCTTTCATGCCAACCCAGAAATCAGCGCTTATACTGCTTCGGTTTGAGAATAGGCTTTGATAATAAAAAGGGATATCTTTAATGATTTCTTTTCGGGGCGATACCTGTTCGAGGATTTTAAGGAAGTTCTCGTTCCTGCTATACACTGTGACAGGTTTAAGTTCGATGTTTCGTGCCAGCAACATGCCTTCACTCTGGCTATAAATAATGGATACAAGCCGCTTTTGGCCCCATGATTTTAAGAAATTAGTGCTTTTTGAAAAGAAGCTAAAAATATTTTTGTTTTGAGCAGCTTTTATTTTGCGACTCATGGTCTCGCTGTTCCTGGCTATACTTAATATGTTAAGGGGCTCGAAAGCATTATTCAGGTATATCTCGAGTCTGTTTTTAACTTCTTCAACAATTTCAATGACTTTCACTTCCTCCTCATGTATGCGTTGCATCATGCTTTCTAACAGGTCTTTCTTTTTAAGGGCATTTGTGGCATCATCAAATACTTCAGCCAAATCGCCGGAGGTGTTTTCAAGATTGAAATTGGTAAGCCTAACCACATCTTTGATAATCTGGGCCGAGTGGTTTAGTTCATCAGCCTGGCTATGCAAGAGTTTTTGTGCCGGATTAATAAGTTCCATGCTCAGATAATAACGGGCAGTTTTGCGTAATGCCACTTCAATATCTTCACTTTGTATGAATTGTCCTTGATTGATCTGGCTGATATTACTTTCCTCAATGATTGTAATTTTTTCAGGAAGTTCTTTTAAGATGTTTTCAATTTCTTTGTAGAACACATTGAAAAACTCAACAGGAACCATCTCTGCCCTGCTTTTAAACCTGATATTGATGTGTCCGGGCTTTGCAGCATAGCCAGGTTGCATTTGTTCCCGAACCTGCTCTTTAACCATTTTCAGTTCAGACAATACCTGGCTTTCAACGATAGAATGGAACTCATCAGTTTTTTTTCTAATCTTGGCAGATATTCTGTTCTTTAATCCAAGGAGCACAAAGTCCAGATGGCATTTACTAACATATAAACTGATGTTTTTTTGCCAGATAAGCGGTATTTTCTGGATCTGTTCATTTTTCACAAAAGAAGATTTTTCTTTGTGTAAAAGGTAGGTAATACTGAAGTTTTGATCAGGATTATCAAGACAGCTGGCCCATTGGTTAAAGTTTTGCCTCAAAGCCCCATAAATATGATTTTCAACACCCAGGACAAAGGTTGTGCAATCTGCCTTGAGGGATTCAATTTTATTAAGGAGAGAAGCTCGTTGCTGAACAAATATTTCTTTTATTATTTCAGGATTGTTTTTATTTATCCTTATTTTTTCAACAGTTTCATAGAATGTTGCATAGATTTTTCGAAGTTCACTCACCTGACTGAACGAAAAAGTGCCAAATAGCTTAAAGGTATCCTTGATTTCAAGAAGTTGCTGTTGATAGATATAATAATCAGCCGATGGCCTTATTCTTATTTTTGCCCTTATTTTCGCTGATGGGGCATTAAAAATTCTATGAAAGAGCTTAAAAAACCTTAACCTGAAGCTATCATTTGGATGAATTTCAAGTTCTGTTCTTGAAAATTGAACAGATGCCTTATCTGGGATCAATTGAATATAATTATGAAGCTCATCAAGATAAACAGATAAGGAAGATGTCAGCAAATCATATTGTTTTTTAACAAGTTTTGTTTTAAAAGACTCAAGCTGTTTTTGAGAAGTAAAGGAAATATCGCTGATATTTTTCTGAAAGGCTTTTTGTCGGTATTCGTCATCAGGCATTCCAATGGTTTTTTCCAATGATAAGAATACGCGAAGGCTAAATTCTTTTAATTCATTGAGATATTCAACCTGTGTGTTTAGGATTTTTTGAAAGCCATTATTAAGAAAGGCAGAAGTGATGGTATCGAGATTGCCGGCAGTAGTAAAGACCTCATTCATCAGGATTTCCTTTTTTGGCATGCTGATTCCCTGGATGAATTCAGAGTGCAGGGATTGAGAAGGGAAGCTTGCAAAAACAGGGCTGGGTTCTTTGAGAGTGTCCGCATTTAATTCTTCAAAAGCCGATGAAGCATTAATGACAAGCGCAGTGTCGATAAGTTCAAGTGTTTCATCAATATTACTGAATACAGGCAATAGGTTTGAATAGGCCTGGTCAGGTATTTCGAGGATGCTGAGGTCGGTATGTAAAGATTCAGCTTTAATGATTTTCGATTCGGGGATTTGTTCGATATTGTTATGTATTACCTTAATCCTTGCATTAATTTTGTTTTTATTTAATGCCTGCCTGATGCTTCGGTAAAGCTTTTCGGTTTGTTGGGATTCATAAGAGATGACAAGGATCCTGATTTGAGCATGTCTCCAGTCGGGCGAACTAGTAATGTATCTGAGCAGGGTAAGGGCAAAGGAGAGATTCCGTCCTGTCCCGTTCCACCAGAAATCGATATGGGCTTTATTGCCAAAGCCTGTGAGTTTGCGATAGCTTAATAAAACCGTATTTAGGTCGAGGCTTTTAAGGTTCTTCAGGGATTTGGAAAATCGTTCAGGATCCTTATGCCTGTGTGGCCAGCCCATAAGGACTGTATTTGGTTCGAAGCCGGAGAAGCCATAGAAACGGGATATATTATCAATTCCATCAAAGAGGTCAGGACAGATATGTTTGCGGGAAAAGACATATTTTCCACTAACATCCAATTCGGCAGTTGTTTGTTCGGTTTTTGTTAAAGGGACCTGGTCGGGAGCAGACTCAACAAGTTCAAAGTTTGTAAAGATACCTGGTTTGCCAACCAGCATTTTAGCCAGTTCGATAAGGTGAGGCCTGCGTTTCACGGGACCACTGAAAAGAATAATGTTTGGCCGCCAGGTAATGCTTTTGTCAATACGTTTGCTAAGGCCATGCAGTCCTGTTTTTACAATGGCAGCAAGAAAGCCCATCCATGAGTTGCCACTTTGGAGGCTATATTCCCTTTTTTTCAGAAACAGGTAGATAAGGGCTAAAATAAAAGTTATAGAAGCAAGGCTAATAATATGAATTTGAGTTATTAATATAAGGCATACAGCAGCCACAACAAAATTGAGGACATAATGAATCCTGAATGCAGGTTTGAAATCCTTGTTAAAAAGTGACTCAAAAGCTAAAGCCAAATTGATAAAGCCATAAGTTATCAGGAAAAAGACAGTAGTAAATGATGCAATTTTATCAAAGCTTCCAATCATTATGCCGGCAAGGGCAATAACAAAAGAAAACAACAATGCGTTTCGGGGTATTAATTTTTTACCAATGCCTTTTGCAAAAAAACCAGGGGTAATTTTATCAACTGCTGAAGCCTGAAGGATGCGTGGGGCAATAAACAGGCTGCTAAAAGCTGCCAATAAGGCTACTACGAAGATGTTGAAATATATCAGTTCAGGAACATTAACCAGTTTTGGGAGGATGAGCTTATTGTCGTAAAGCAAATCGGGATTAAAGCGAAAGGTAAAGAACCATGTCAGGAAAATATAAATAAACAGGCCAACAATTCCTGACCAGATAATGCCTTTTAAGATGTTCTGTCCGGGTTTTCTTAATTGTGAAGAGATAGAAAAACCGGATTCAAAGCCAATCACAGCTGGAAAGAATAAAGCAAAAAGGGCAATCCAGGACGTAGGGGAATCAATCCCTTTAAGATTAGGGATTTCGCCCTGATCAACAGCATTGTTCCCAAAGAAAACAAAACCCAGGCTAATGATAACAATAAGAAAAGCCCAAAAACGGATTTTAATCTGGAATTTTGCACCCAATACAGAGATAATGGCAATAATCAATAAGATAGCAGAACCGAATAATCGTATGTTTTGAGGTGAGGGTTCAAAGCCAAAATAAAAGAGGAGGGTTTCAGTAAAACCAACTACAAATAAAGCAGTACTAAAAGAAAGGGACATAAACATAGAGAGAGCAAGTGTGCCTCCTACAGGCAAACCTAAGCTTCTGGAAATCATATAGTACAAACCACCAATACCTGCTTTTTTTTCTGAAAACACTGAACTGATGCCCAGAGAGGTGGTTATTGCAATAAACCATGCAAGCAAAACGATGCCTAAAGTCCCAAAAAAACCTGCCTGAGAAGCAATCCAGGGAAATCTTATAAATAAAACAACACCGGCGATTGTTATAAAAGCCGGGATAAAAACACCCCTGACAGCTCCTGGCCTGTGATCCTTTTCCACTTTAATATTTTTTTCAAAATTAACAAAAATACCTCAATATGTTGTTTCATGGAAGTATGAATTTATAATTGAGTAGCTGAAAGGCACTCAATGAATGGGCGAATTGTTGAAAGCTTTAAGACATTTATAAGAATAATAGGCTAGAGTCACTGATTTTTCATAAAGGGTATTATAAAGCTGAAAAAATATATTCAGTCAGTTTCAAATGATTATATTTGTAAGGTTAAGAAAATGTCTTTTAAAAAAAAGATTTATAATCATTAAACATGAAATTTTTATAATATATGAGCAATGTGACAATTTCAATTGTTTTTGTGGGGATTCTGGTATTTGCTGCTCATTTGTTTGCATCTTTGTTTAGTAAGAGAAAAATACCAGATGTATTGTTTCTGATTATTATTGGGATAGTTATAGGTCCGTTAAGCGGATTGGTTTCACCAGTTTATTTTGGGAAACTTGGTTCCGTGTTTTCAAATATAACCCTGGTTATTATATTGTTTGAAGGAGGAACAGGTCTCAGGGCAGAATTAATACGTTCTTCGCTCCGAGGTTCAATGGCCTTAACAATCATAAATTTTATTGTTACAACGATAATTATAGGGATGGCAGCCTTATGGGTTTTTGATTTTGATCCCCTATTGTCATTTTTATTGGGGGCCTTACTTGGGGGTACAGCCTCAGCAATAGTGATTCCCATGGTAAAATCACTTCGTCTGAAAAGCACTTCGGCCACGATACTTGTATTAGAGTCTGCCTTAAGTGATGTATTATGTATTGTTGTAGGTTTGTCGTTTATTGAGGCACTAAAGATGGGCGAAGTGAAGATTTCTTCAATGTTGATCCAGATTGTAGGGGGATTTATCGTTTCCAGCCTGGTTGGCTTGGCAGGAGGTTTTTTCTGGTCATTCCTGTTGGGAAAAGTAAGGAACCTTCAGAATTCAATTTTTACAACACCTGCATTTGTATTTATCGTATATGGAGTAGCTGAGATTATTGGGTTTAATGGTGCATTGTCGGCCCTGATGTTTGGTGTTGCATTGGCAAACATTGATCTTATACCCCCAGCATTTATAAAGAAATATACCAGGTTTACACCTCATCCATTGGTAGAGAACGAGAAATTATTTTTTTCGGAGGTGATATTTCTGTTAAAATCATTCTTTTTTGTATATATAGGGATAAATATGATCCTTGAGGATTCGTTTTCAATGATTGTTGGGGCTGGTATAACCTTGTTGGTATTTATTATTAGGATCCCTGTAATCAACTTATCTATAAGGAAATCGGTTTCTATAGAAGACAGGGTTGTGTCAGCGATGATGGTCCCCAAAGGGCTGGCGGCGGCAGTCATAGCATCCATTCCATATCAGTTGGGTTTGCCTGGAGGATTGCTTCTTCAAAACATTTCTTATTCAGTAGTTTTTTTTAGTATCGTATTGACATCTGTTTTAATACTTTTTAATGATAAATTTGCACCATTAAATTCGATGTATAAATACTTTTTAAAACACTAATAATCATGAGCCTGAATGTGCGTATCCGCGATTGGGTTTATCAAACAACGCATAACCTGGAAAGATTTCTTGGTGGGATTGCTTTGCTGGTTAGCTTTTTTGCAATCATGTCGGTGGTATATGTGATTGGATTTTTCCCTGCTGATACGACACTTGAGTTTATTATTGATTATTTGCATTTTAGCCTTGTTGTGTTTTTAGTTGTTTTCTTTGTCAGGTTATTTATCCATTTTCCTCCCCGTGGAAGCCTTCTTTTGTTTACTACTGAATTGGCATTGGAGATAATATTGATAATGGTGATATCAGTGAGGCTTTTTCCAGAGAGTATTGTAGCATCAATTGTCCCATTGGGTTGGATTTTGAAAAAACAGATATTTCTAAACCTGCTTATAGCTGCTGTTTTTATTATTGAAGTGAGTAAGAGCAGTATGAGCGTTTACAAGATAAAATTTAATCCATCCCTGTTGTATGTAAGCAGCTTCTTTTTTCTAATCATTCTGGGGGCCGGAATGCTTTTGTTGCCGCGCTCAACAAATAGCAACCTGAGTTTTATTGATGCCCTGTTTACAAGTACAAGTGCGGTATGTGTTACTGGCCTGATTACAGTAGATACGGCAACTCAGTTTACAAGCCTGGGTAAGTTTTTTATTATGTCATTAATACAGGTGGGTGGTTTGGGGGTAATGCTTTTTACAAGTTTTTTTGGTTTTTTCTTTCAGGGGGGCTTTTCATTTCAAAACCAGTTATTTTTAAAAGACTTTATAAATGAAGATAAGCTTGGCCAGATTGTAAAAACCTTGACCAAGATATTATTGTTTACTTTTATTGTTGAAGCATTAGGCGCAATAATCATATTTCACTCCATATTTTTTGTTCCGGATTGGGATTTGTTTTATAAGATAAAGTTTTCAATATTTCACAGCATCTCCGCGTTTTGTAATGCAGGTTTTTCAACTCTTACAAATGGATTATACACCGAGAGCATCAGGGAAAACTATGAGATGATTGTAATGATTGGATTGTTAATTATTGCCGGGGGGATAGGCTTTCCGGTAATTATTAATCTGTATTATTACAGTAAGTCAAAGACTTCAAGCTGGGTGCGCCAGATCTTTAAAAAGGACCGCAGGCATTTCACCCCAAGGATATTAAATGTTAATACGCGGATTGTACTGACAACGACTACGATCTTGCTTGTTTTTGGGATGCTTAGCTTTCTTGTGGCAGAGTGGAATGGTGTATTAAAAGGGATGGATCTGGGAGGGAAATTGGCAATATCGTTTTTTGGTTCAGTAACCCCAAGGACAGCAGGCTTTAATGTAATTGACATGAATGCAGTGGCAATGCCAATACTTCTGATTTACTTTGTTTTGATGTGGATTGGAGCATCTCCCGGATCAACAGGTGGTGGTATAAAAACAAGCACTATTGCCATTGCCCTGATGAATATCTGGAGTATCATCATAGGCAGGAACAGGGTAGAGATTTTTAAAAGGGAAATACAATATGAGAGTATCCAAAGGGCATTTGCAATAATTGTTCTTTCTGTTTTTGCCATTGGAATTTCAATATTTTTAATCATGTGTTTTGACCCTCAATTGCCATTAAAAAGTGTTGCTTTTGAATGTGTTTCTGCCTTTTCGACGGTAGGCTTAAGTCTTGGAATAACAGCCCATTTGAGTTCGGCAAGCAAGCTGGTATTGATATTCCTGATGTTCGTTGGCCGTATTGGAACGCTTACCATCCTTGTGGCTTTCGTCAGGAAGATAAGTAGTTGGAATTATCATTACCCAAAGGAAAATGTCAATATAAGCTAATTGACTATTTGTTCTTGTGGTATCATAAAATCTGTTGATTAATCACAATTGGATTAAAAAACATACTGCTCAAAAAAAGGAAAACAAAATAAAAAATTTATCATGAAGTACATCATCATTGGATTAGGGAATTTTGGTTCATCATTGGGTTCAATGCTTTCAGATATGGGCCATGAGGTGATTGGTGTTGATAGCGATATGCAAAAAGTGGAGGCTAACAAGGATTTTATGACCAACACTATTTGTATTGACTGTTCAGATATGAATGCGATAAGTTCACTTCCCTTAAAAGAAGCAGACGTTGTAGTCGTAGGGATTGGTGAGGACTTTGGTTCATCCGTTATGGTTACTGCTATGGTAAAACAAAAAAACGTAAAACGTTTGATATGCCGTGCAGTATCACCCTTACATGAATCTGTTTTTCAGGCCCTTGAGGTGGATGAAATCGTTCACCCTGAGCAAGAAGCAGCGGAGAGGCTTGTGAAACGTTTGATTAATCCCGGGGTTGTGGATTCCTATCAAATTGGGGATGAACATCTCCTGATCGAGATAAAAGCTCCTGAACGTTATTTTGGGACTACTGTTATGGAAGTTGATTTTAAAGGCAGGTATAAGCTCAACCTGATAACTATTATCAAGTACAGGGAAGGCCATAATCTTTTTGGAAAAAGGTATCATTTGGGTCATGCAAGTGATTTTGTTTCACCAAGCCAGGTGATAGAAGAGAATGATATCCTGGTGTTCTATGGAAAACGTTCATATATTGATCAGTTTTTAGGAAATTGATTTTTTGAACCGGACATGTTTGCCATCGATACCAAAAAACCATTTAAAATTGCATATATAGGTTTCCCTGTCTGACCAATATTAAAAATCAGAATCAGATAAAAAATATTTATAACCAGAATTGTAATGCAAGGGAACCCGAAATCCCGAGCCATACATTGATTATCAGATGTGCGAAAAAAGCAATCAAAAGGATTATGAATTTCCAGCGTTTCCGATACGAGTATGAAAAGTGGATAACAGAAATCCCTGATAGAATACATAATATTGGAGTGATCCAGGATAAGGCAATAAGCAAAGAGATGTTTAAATGATTAGGAAAAATAAATCCACAGGGATAGTAAAAAGACAGAATAAAAAAAGAAAAAATACTGAGTGAAGTTAAGGCTGACAAAATTACAGGTATTGGATTTGTTAGCCTGATATGGGAATTGCTGATTCGGGCTATCAACATTGCAATACAAAAAAAGAAAGAAAGGATACTGGCTAAGAGAGCCATTGAACATATAATCAGCCTGGCAAAATAATAAATTGAAGATACTCTTACGTATTGGCCTTCTGTTGAAACAATGCACTGCTTTTTATTGTCTTCCCCTATAAAAAATGAAGGATATACATTATCAATCTCCCTAAATACATTTGTTCCGGATGCAATAAGTTGTACTTCGCTTGCATATTGTTTTTTAAGGACTACTGTATCCCCTTTCATTTGAAGTTTCAGACATCCAAAAGGGATTTGAATGATTGAGCGGAAACGTGAACTGTAAGTGGCTGTTTGGTAGTAACCACTATAGATATCAGAGAAGTTGTCTTCTATTCCCCAGGCTTGGGGTTTAAAAGTATTATAGTATTGAGAAGCGAAAGCTGCCAGCAGGGATTCTATCTCGGATAAGGCAATGGGGTTAAAAGTATCCAGCGCGATAAACCAGCCTCTGTTTAATTCAGGGATAATAATAAAAGAAGCCATATTGGTTGCAGAAAAGCTCTTTAGGGCATAGGCTTTTATTCCATTTATCTCGGTGCAAAGCAATCCTGGCCCAAATCCAGTTTCAATACCTTTGGAGCCTATTAAGCCTGTGCCGGGGTATTTCATACGCTCCACCCAGGAACCAGACAATACAGGACTTGGATAATCCGGATTATTATAAAGCAGGAACCTTAAAACAACTGACATGTCTTCCCCTGTTGTATAAAATTGGTTCAGGGGGTGTTCAAAAGGATTCATAAAAGGATTTTCTGAAAAATCCTTTATACTGCAAATCCTTTTGATTTTTGTGATAGAAACACCTTCAGCAGGTAAAAAACCTGTGTTTTTTAGCTGAAGAGGCTTACATATATTCTCCTGAATGTAATCCTGAAATGTTTTGTGAGAAACGGCTTCAATGATTTTGGCAATAAGCATATAACCCAATTCGGAGTATGCATATTGTGTGTTGGGTTTCCACAAGGTATTTACGTTGTCAGGTAATCTAAGGGAGTTTTTTAAAAAAGCTTTTCTTGCAAGGATAGTATGATGAGGATAGTGTTCCAGACCTGCAGTATGCTCAAGAAGGTTTAATATCGTAATATCGGGTTGCAAGCCGGGCAGATAGATGTTGGCTGGCTTAAGCAAATCAATTTTGTTCTGTTGGGCCAACTGTAAAACGGATATTGCAAGGAATAAATGTGAGATATTTCCTGCTTTGGTCACTTTAATCTGGTCTTGTATATTTGAATCAGATAATTTTGAATTGCTCCAATCTTTATAAAAAACAACATCTTCATCAGTTGTCATACATACAGAAAGGCCGGATAATTGATGATACTTATAAATCATATCAATATCCTGGATTACATATTGGATATCAGTATCATAAGGGTTATCATTCTGGGGTTTTGCCTGATTAACAAAACAAAACATGAATGCAAAAATGATGAAAATGAATTTATATGTGTTTGTTGATGCTCTCATTTTAAAATGATTAAACAAATGAAAATGTAAACTGTTTCAATTTGTAGTGACCCGGCAATAATTTATCATCCGGATATTATGGCAGTAAAGCCAAAAACATGATGCCAGATATTATTCGGCGATTAAAGGTAACAAAAACATTATAAAACTGATACACCAAATTCCTAATGAATTTGTATTAATTCATTTTGTTTTGTTACATTCGTGCTTTAAATGCCCTAAAATATTTAAAATAAATAAGGTGTGAAACCAATTTGCCTTCGATTGTTTCACTAAGCTCCTTTTCAAAAAAAACATCAAACATATCGTTCCATCTGACCATTAACAAAAAATTTTTAAAAGATGAAAATTGTAAATAGCCACTTGATTATTTTGATGGCAGTATTTGGGACAATGTCTTGTTCCAGACAGCCACAAACAAAGGAAGTAAAAGCACCCATTGCAAATGAGAAAGACACCATATTAACTATACATGGTGACTCAAGGCATGATCCCTATTATTGGCTCAACAACAGGGAAAATCCTGAGGTGATAGCTTATCTTGAAGCAGAAAATGCTTATTTGAAAAGCAGCATGGAACACACCTCTGAGCTTCAGGAACAGTTATACAAAGAGATGACAGAACGGATTAAGCCGGATGACTCATCAGCCCCTGTTTTTAAAAACGGGTATTTTTATTACTCAAGGTATGAGAAGGGGAGCGAATATCCATTGTTTTGCAGGAAAAAAGGGAGCCTTGATTCAAAAGAAGAGATTATGCTCAATGTTCCAGAAATGGCAACATCTAAGGCGTATTTTTCTATAGGTGCTTATGATATTAGCCCTGATAACAATCTCGTTGGATATACTGTTGACACTGTTGGGCGGCGTCAGTATCTGGTCTATGTAAAAAACCTTGAAAGCGGGGAAATCCACAATCCGGGAATCAGCCAAAGTGGAGGTGACCTTGTTTGGGCTGCTGATAATAAGACATTTTTCTATTCTGGGATAGATCCTGTAACCTTAAGATATGACAGGATTTATAGATATAATTATGTTGAAGGGGGCAAGCCGTCTGAAGTATATTATGAGAAGGATGAGACCTATTATTATATGGGGGTTGAAAAAACAAAGGATGACCGTTTTGTGATGATAAATTGCAACAGTACGCTTTCCAATGAGATATTAATCCTTGAAGCAAACAACCCAAAGGGAGAATTTAGGGTTTTTGAACCCCGGCATAAGGATATGCTTTACAGCATTGATTCTTATAATGATAAGTTTTATATCCTTACCAATCATGAAGCACAAAATTTCAGGTTGATGGAATGCCCATTAAGCAAAACAGGGTTGGTTAATTGGAAAGAGCGCCTGCCCCATAAAGAAGATGTCCTTCTTGAGAGCTTTGAAATCTTTTCAAACCATCTTGTGTTACAAGAGCGTTTTGAAGGCTTAAGAAGGCTTAAAATTATCAACCAGGGAGATAAGACCGAACATTATATTTCGATGAACGAGGATGCCTACGTTGTTGAGATTTCCAGTAACCCTGAAATTGAAAGTAACAAATTACGTTATGTGTACAGTTCAATGACCACTCCGGACACATATTACGATTATAATATGGATACCAAAGAGCAGAATATTGTAAAACAACGTGAAATACTTGGAGGTTTTAAATCTTCTGATTATGAAACTCATCGTCTTTGGGCCGGATCACGTGATGGAAAGAAAATCCCAATTTCTATTGTTTACAAAAAAGGGATTGAGAAAAATGGGAATAATCCCCTGCTTTTATATGGTTATGGATCTTATGGGGCAAGTATGGAGCCGTCTTTTATGTCTTCTGTGGTTAGCATTCTCGACAGGGGATTTGTTTTTGCAATAGCCCATGTAAGGGGAGGCGAGGAACTTGGAAGACAATGGTATGAGGATGGTAAGTTAATGAAAAAACAAAATACCTTTAATGATTTTATTGATTGCGCTGAATTTCTCGTAAATGAAAAATATTCAAAAGCTGATAAACTATTCGCAATGGGGGGAAGTGCCGGAGGTTTATTAATGGGTGCCATTGCAAATATGAGACCAGATTTATTTAAAGGGATTATTGCCCAGGTGCCATTTGTGGATGTACTGACAACGATGTTGGACACTTCAATCCCATTAACAACTGCTGAATATGATGAATGGGGCAACCCTAATGATGAGGAATCCTATAAGTATATGAAATCCTATTCACCGTATGATAATATAAAGGAACAGGCTTACCCTAATATGTTGATAAGTGGTGGGTTGCATGATTCGCAGGTGCAGTATTGGGAACCTGCAAAATGGGTTGCACGTTTGAGAAAAATGAACAAAGGAGAAAACGTAATTTATCTCTCAATAAATATGGATGCCGGGCATGGTGGAGCCTCAGGACGTTATAAAAGCTTAAAGGAAAAAGCATTGGAATATGCTTTTATTATAGACCTTGCAGGCTTAAAATAGTTCTTTTTAAAAACAAACACCCGCGAATGGCATAAGCCAAATCGCGGGGTTCTTTGTCAACGGACAAATAGGCATCTTAAATATCTTTTTAAAAATCAGGGCAGGGTATCTTGCCCTGTTTTTTTGTTGGGGGACCCTGGTTGAAAAGAAATATCAGTGATATTTCATGAGAACCACCTGTGGATGTGCTTAATCTTGATACAGTGAAATCATAGCTATATCCAAAACTTATGTAATCGGTCTTTAAACCTGCAACCAATACTAAGGCATCATTATTGAAATAGCCATTTTTAGAATTGTTGAAAATTGGGATACCTCTATAAAGTAAGCCTACAGAAATGGGGAGTTTTGACCAGTAAACACCCAAATCGAATTGGTTGAATTTGTCCTGACGCTTGTATAGATAAGAGATAGAAATACTTTCTTCATGTAGTTTTCCAAGTGAAAAACCAAATGGGAATTTTTTTCCACCAAAGACAGAGAACTTCATTGGGACTGAACTTTCACCAGCAGTGAAGGATTGATTAGGGGTCATAAGATGGTCAACGGTAAGGCCGAACCAAAGTGTTTCAGAAAAAGCCAGTCCTGAAACAGAAGCATCAAAGTATTGTACTTTATCAATAGGAATTGGGGTAAGTGTAGAGGGGGCAATCGCATTAAAAGAAAGCTGATCCCCAAAAATTTGTTTTTCCCAATCAACAGTACGTTGACCATAACTAAAGCTTATTCCTGGCCTGAAGAACCATTCATGGTTAAGCTGAAGGTTATATGAATAAAGCAGGTTTGCAGATGTTAGTGCAAGGTTTCCGCTGCCAGCCTGATCCCTAAATAATAACAGGCCAACTCCACTGTTATAATTGTGGAAGTAATGATCAAGTCCTACAGAATAGGTTACAAAAGCGCCTGGGATTTCCGGCCATTGGTTACGGTAATTTAAGACAAGCCTGCTACCATCTGAGCCTCCTGCAAAAGAGGGGCTTAGGTAAAGTGGTGATGCGTAAAATTGCGAATATTGGGTGTCCTGAGCCTGTGTTTCTTTTACAAAGAGCCAACATGCAAGCAGGATGGACAATATAGCCGAAAGCTTTGCAATCCTTGATTGTATGTTAATTTTAGTTTTCATCCTTGTTTTAGTTTGGGGATTTCGCCTTTGCTCTTTGCCTATTTGTCGCTCAGGAAAATCCAGGTTATTAAACTTATGTATTTTTTAACGGTATAGGGTTACATCTCCCATTTGATTTATTTTTCCTCCTCCGTAGCATGTTGCCCATACTTTCCAGACATATACATCCATTGGGCAAAGCTTTCCATTGAAATATCCATCCCATCCGATACTTACATCTTCACTTACGAATATCCTTTCTCCCCAACGGTTGTATATTTCAAGCCTGTATTCGCTTACACCTTCATGGATTGGAAAGAATATTGTATTAGAAGGATCGTTTGGAACATATTTGCCGCCTGAAGGTCCGTTTTGATCAGGGATAAAGGCATTAGGGAAAATCATCCTGCATGGTTCTTCTGCAATGGCTGCACCCTGAATGGTTTTTTGGGCATAACACATTGGTTCTGTATCTGAACCAACAATAAGAGTGATATCATATGTTCCATTAGTTTGGTAATAATGAACGGGCTCTTTTTCATAGGAGATGGTTCCATCCCCAAAGTGCCATTCATAATAACTGCCAAGACTTGAAAGGTTGATGGTCTTTATAGGTTCGAATGGCAATTGAACAGATTCGCTTTCTAAACGGAAATCTACAACCGGAGGACTATGAACAATGATCTGCTGGTATGCTGAGTCAACGCCTCCTTCTGCAATCACCATGAGTTTTACATTATAAACCCCTGGATCAGTAAATACATGCTGAGGATCTTTTTCCTGTGAAGTGCTGCCATCTCCAAAATCCCAATGATATTCTTTTCCATAAATTGAATTGTTTACAAACTGAACATCAAATGGAGGACATCCTTCATCAGCAGGAAGAAATCCTACTAATGGGAATGGGGCTTTAATAGTTACTTTCTGAGAGATGGTGTCAGAGCAATATCCGTTGCTAACGTTCAGGTTAACAGTATAAATCTGTGTGGCGTAATCATTTTCAGGCCAATTATAGGTATGGGAAATTGGTTGGTTTGATTGGGTTTCATATTGTGTCCCATCGCCCATATTCCATGAATATGTCCAGTTGCCAGGAATACTTTGGTTGTTAAGAGTAATTGTAGTCTCAGGGTAAGTCTGGACATAAGGGGTTGCATGAAAATCAGCAGATGGTTGAGGATATACGGTTACTTCTTTGAGGATTGTATCAGAGCACCCATATACAGATTTTGATAAGAGGCTGACAGTATAGACAGAGTCAATAGCAGGCAGTGTTATAAACATGTGTGAAGGGTTTGTATTGGTAGAAGTTGTCCCTGTTCCAAAATCCCAGGTATAAATAGATGCTCTTTGTGAGTGGTTGACGAAGTTTGGCATAAAAGGGGTGCAGCCTTTGAAAATGTTGTCATCTGTTGAAAAATCTGCACTTACTTCCGGGTAAACATTTATTGTTTTGCTTATTTGAGAAGAACAGCCATATTGATTGCTTCCATTCAGGTTTATAACAAAACTTAATGGGTTATCCTCAAGGTTACTATACTGATGTGTGTAATTTTGGAAAGAATTGGTGCTGTTGCCATTCCCGAAATTCCAATCGTATTGGGTTACCCCAACTGATTGGTTGGTGATTGGGATATTGAGGGGAGAGCAGCCTTCAGAAAGTTCGGTAGTGAAGCTTGTCTGAGGAACAGGATATACTTCAATGGTTTTGCTTATCTGGTCAGAACATCCATAAACAGATGAGGTTTGTAATGATACCTGATATGTCAATATATCTGTGAAGCTATTGTTGACATAAGTGTTAAGGGGTTCAGGTTCATTTGTGTAATTGCCATCTCCAAGTGTCCAGGTATAGGATTGGGCACCTTGAGATAAGTTTACAAAGTTTACATCTAAAGGATGGCAACCAGAAGCATTCATTTCAAATGCTGCTTCAATATCAGGGAAAATGGTTAAGTTTTTCACCAAAGAGTCCTGACATCCATATTGATTAGTAGCAATAAGTTTTGTCTGATACTGTGCAGGGGGGTTATTGGCAGGGTTGTTATAAACATGGGCTGCCTGTATACTGTTTGCACTTCCTCCGTCACCAAATGTCCATGAATAAGAATTTGCACCTGAAGAACTGTTTGTATATTGAACCTCTGCGGGAGAACAAGCTGCCTGGATGCTTGTATTAAATACCGCATCAGGAACAGGATAAACTTTTACGGTTTTAGTTATTTCACTTTTACATCCAAAAGAAGAGAATGCATTAAGTGTTATTTCAAATTCTTTTACTTCAGTATGACTGAAATTATTAAATGTATGACCGTGAATGATGTCAAGTGAGGTAGATTCATCTCCATCACCATAACTCCAATTATAAGGTAGCGCTGCTGAAGCCCCGTGAGAGAAGTTTTGAAGCTCGACTTCTAAGGGGTTACATCCTTCAACTACATTTAAATCAAATGAAGCATGAATTTCAGGAAATACTGTGACTACACGTGAAGATGTGTCAGCACATTCGTAGTAGTTTAATACTACAAGGCTTACCTCATAATCAAGCGATGACTCCCCATCATTGTTATATACATGCTGATTGGAAAGCATATTGCTGTCGTTGGCTGATGAACCATCGCCATAAAACCAGTTACTTACTAATGCTCCCTGGCTTAAATTCAAAAAGTCAACGGGTAGAGGGGCACATCCAGGGCTGTTTTCAACTTCAAAATGTGATTTTGGTTTAGGAAATACTCTTATATCCCTTGAGAATGTGGAATGGCATCCAAATTCTGAAGCAACTGATAATATAGCTGTAAAGGAAGTATCCTGAGAAACGCTGTTATTATAATATATGTGTGATGGGTTTAAATCAGAAGAAGCACTCCCATCTCCAAAGTTCCATAGGTGCTGCCCGGCATTGCTGCTTGTGTTTTCAAATTCAACTTCCAATGGCTGGCAGCCTGATGTTTGGACTTCAAAACTTGCAACTACCTGTGGGTAAACTACAAGATCTTGTTCCATGGTATCGGTACACCCAAAATCATTTGTGGCAATAAGTCCTACAGTGTAGTTTTGAGGGATATTGGATGTGTTGTTGTAAGTGTGATACAAAAGGCTTGTGGTGTCATTTGAAAAACTTCCATCACCAAAATCCCAGCTATAAGTAGTAACACCTTCGCTTTGATTGGAAATTTCCAAATTGTAAGGAGAACAATGAGCGCTTGAGTCGAAAGCAAACTCAGCATTGATCCTTGGGTAAACAGAAATCTGTAGTTCTTTTTGGTCAGTACAGCCCCACTCGTTGCTTACAAGTAATGTTACATCAAACTCCCTTATCTTTTTAGTATCAGGGTTTTCAAAAGTAAAAACTGGACTTGGTAATGATGATGTGCCCTGATCGCTGTCGAAATCCCAAAGGTAGGATGATGCGCCAACAGAAAGGTCTGAAAATTCAACCTGAAGAGGGTTGCAACCTTCAATCACATCTGCTGTAAAGTCAGACTTAATATAAGGGAATACGGTAAGGTCTTTGAATAAGGTGTCATGACAACCATAAGGGCTTTCTATGATCAGGCCAACAGTAAATGTTTCAGGTGCATTTCCGTAGTTTTCATACAGGTGGGGTATAAGACTGTCCTGGGTATTTGAGATTGGACTGCCATCACCAAAATTCCAAATGAAATTACCTGCCCCATAAGAGTTATTGATAATATTTGCATTATAAGGATGGCAGACCTCACTGGGGTCAAATCCAAAGTTTGCTTTTACATAAGGAAGCACAGTGATTACCAACGAGTCTGAATGTTCACAGTTAAATTCAGAACGGGCGTGTAGCTTTACAGTATAGTTTATTGGCTGGTTTGTTTGATTGTGAAATGTATAAACAGGGGCTTCTTCGGTGGAAGATGAACCATCCCCAAATTCCCACAGATAAGCATTAGCGCCTTTGGATGCATTTGAAAAATCAACCTGAAGGGGAGCGCAACCTGAAATAATGTTTGCACTGGCAATAGCTTCTATTTCTGGTCTCACTGTGATGACTGTTTCCATTGTGTCACGACAGGCATAAGGGTTACGGCCTACAAGCATTAAAGTCCTTGATAATGGAGTGGTGCCTGTGTTTGTGTATGTATGTACCTGTGATGATGCATTGGTGGTAGAAGTCTGGCCATCTCCATATCTCCAACTATAATTGGTGATGCCTATTGAATGGTTGTTAATTGTTACATCAATAGGGGCACAACCATCAACTTTGTCAGTTGTAAACATTGCCTGTACCGGATTGGACACCAGCACAGTAACACTTGCAGAGTCAACCATATTGCAGGCTCCGCTTACTGTTACAGTATATTTAATAGTATGGGTTGGCATCGCAACCGGTGTGGAAATATACGGATTGTCAAGGAATGTTGAGGGATTCCAGGTATAGTTTGTTCCACCCGATGCCACCAACTGAACCGGGCTGCCATAACAGGCTTTTATAATTGGGGAATTGGTTCCGGCAATTAAGCCTGCTACTTCAACTTCATTGTAGTCTGAGAAATATCCATACATACATCCAATTGACCCACCACCATTTACAATTCCTAAATGGAAAATGTCCTTGGAATTTGAAAGCAGGTGTTGTGAAACTGCGATTTGAGTTGTAGTAAAAGGGCCAAGCCTTATTGCGCTCCAACTTGTACCGGCAATAGGGGTAAAAGCAACAGGGTTTATCAATGTTGTTGGGGCTCCATCTAATAAAAAACCGTCTTCTGCACCATTTCTTACCATAAGGTTAAGGTAGAAATTATTGCTGTTGGATCTTGTAAATGCCACCTGGGTGCTGCCAGTACAAATATTGATAGGAGGTAGTATTGCAGCTCCCTGCTCACAACCAAAACCTCCAACATGCATCACATATATGGGTTTCCCTAATATGGCAGGATCATTTGATGTTGAAACGTGAACAATAGGATTTGTTGCAGTTTGCATGTAATAGTACTGCTGACCTGCATTAAGGGTGGTCTTATATACCCCATCCAGATAGATATTTGTTCCATTTTGTGTTGCCAGGATATAAATATGATCGTTATTGTCAAGGTGACTCTTAATAACTATGTAATCTGTTCCAATAATATTGGTAGGGACTAACTGATCACCGATGATGTCTTTACAGGTTCCAGAACTGTGATCAATGGAGTCATCTTTTATGCTTACAGCTATGTTTTTATTTGAAACAATCCGGGTGCCTGAAAGCCTGTTTGCTTTATGCTGACTTGCGTTTTTTGGATATAAACTAAATGTCTGTCCCCTCTGTAAAGTAATTGTTAAAGGCATTCCTGCAGGGGCCAGTGTTTGAAGGCTTCCATAACTCGCATCTTTTGATGGGGTTATGGTTACAACGGTATTGTCTTCAGTGGCTACGATATCAATAGCGGAATAGGGTTTAGGAGTATAAGAACCATTGTTCCCATGGGTCTGGAAAGGGGTGAAGAATTCTGTTCCAAGTGCATTGCGGCCTTTAAGTGCCCAGATGTCGTTATTGTAAATGTTGCTTATTTCATAATAAGCAGTGATACGTGTTGAAGCTGTAATATGGATTCCAAAACCATTAATCCCGCTGGGGGTAAGTGGTTTATTTTCTAATTGGTTAACTTCACCGGGTTCTCCTGTAACACCAAGAATTCTTATGTATTTTGATACATCAACGTTTGCTGTTGAGTTGGCAGGGATATTTACAGTATCAGGAACAAATCCATTAGGATTGGTTACAGGATTGTAAGCATTGGCAGGCATAGTTACGATAACCTGGCTTGGAAGGTCTAAGGTTGCCAAACGAATAACGGCTGGAATACCTCCAGGGAAATTATGCCCATAAGTTACTTCTGGTGCTACAAACCAAAACTCGGTATCTGTTTGTGACCAGGATACCTTGTTTATCATTGTAAGTAACAAAACCAATATAACTGTAAACTTTTTCATTTTTTCATCCGTTAGCCTTTGAGGCAGTTCTTCTTCATTTTCCATAACAAAATTACAACCTTCCTGTTGCCCTTTAAATCAGCAATTTCCCCCGAAAAAAACAGGTTAAAACACCGGTATTTTTGCTTCGTTTTCCGTAAAAAAAACAGTGTATTTCAAACTCTCGAAAAACTTAGACAAAAGCGTTGATTTTGCTGATATTGCAAAGCTGGTTTTCTGGTATAATATTAATTACATTTTGACATCAAACAAATGAGTGATTTATACGGTTCCTTAAGGGCGTTTTCTACAGTAAAAATTGCTGGTATTTACCCATGATTTTCCTTTTTGCATTGAGTACCTTTATAATTGTTTTTTTCTGTTTGTTTTAATGGCCCAAATTTGATATCAAATCATCATGAAGACACAGTATATCAATAAGATAAAACCAATGTTGAACAGGTTTCCTGGAAAAATGGTTTATGTTATTATTCCAAAATCAGTAAAGTTTGCCAGCTTTTGTTTTATAATGTTTATTACATTATTTACAAAACCTTTGCATTCCCAAAATATCGTTTTCTCTGAAGGTTTTGAAAGCGGGTCATTGCCTCTTTCCTGGCAAAATTTATATGTTCAGGGAACGATTAACTGGGATGTCAGGACAGGTGCCGGATTAATATCCCCAGGTGTCATTGGTGATCCTGATACAGCTGCTTTTGGGAATTATAATGCTGTATTTCAATATCAAAGTCTTGGGCAGGAAGTAACCAAACTTGTTACCCCTCCTTTAGATCTTGAATTTGTTGTGTTTCCTGAGCTAACTTTTTGGCATGCCCAAAACGTATGGGCCTCTAATGAGGAACTTGATAGGTTAAAGGTCTATTACAAGACAAGTGAAAGTGCTCCATGGGTTCTATTAGCAGAATATCTGAATGAAACTCCCGAATGGACAGAAAGGGTTATCCCCCTCCCCAATGGCAGTCCTACATATTATATTGCTTTTGAAGGCATTAACGGCTATGGAATGGGTGTTTGCATTGATGAGATAAAGATTACAGAAACAGGATATGTCCCCAGATTTGTAACAAAATTTCAAACAAAACAAGCCAGTACTGAATATGTTTCTACTGGCTCATCAAATAATTTAATCCTTCAGTCGGAAGTCAGGGTCTTTGGGAACCAGGGCACTTGTGTGCTGGAGTCTTTTAAGGTGAAAAGTTTAAATACCAATGATAATGATATCTCTCCCAATGGAGTTAAGCTTTGGGCTACAACTGGTGATGCATTCTCAAACCCTGTCCAGTTAGGTTCTGGAGTATCATTTGTGGGGGGTGTTGCTACATTTAATGGCTTAGATAGATTATTACCAACCGGGTACTCGTATTATTGGGTTAGTTTTGATATTTCCCCAACAGCTACTCATGGAAATTTTGCAGATGCTCAAATCCTTGCTAAAACAGTATTGATAAACGATACTTTATATCCGTCTGTTAATCAGAGTCCTGATGGTTCAAGGGTAATCTATGAAACACTCTTTGAAGATGATTTTGAATCAAATAAAGGCTGGATTATTAATGGGGAGTGGGAAAGGAATGTACCGGAAGGGCTTGGGGGTTCATCAGGGGGGGCAGATCCTCTTGTTGCTTATAATGGTGATACAATTTTAGGAACTGACCTTACCGGATTAGGTGAGTACCCGGGTGATTATGAACCTGGCTTGCTCGAAAATGAGTATTATGCAATCTCCCCTGCAATGGATTGCTTTTATTATACCAATGTAACTTTGCGTTTTCACAGATGGCTTAATATTGAGATTACTGATAAGGCGAATATTCAGGTTTCTTATGATGAAGGGGCTACCTGGCAAACTGTTTGGACTAACCAGAGTTTTAACATTGCTAATGCATGGAACCAACAGACCGTACCTCTTAAACCAATAAACCGAAAATCAAATGCAAGGTTCCGTTTTACATTAGGCCCAACCGATTTTAATGATAATTATAGCGGTTGGAATATTGATAACCTCGTTGTTACAGGGGATTATGTTACAAAAGACGTAGGGGTTATAGGTTGGTTAAACCCCAATGGCCAGTGTGGCTTAAGCTCACAGGAAGAGGTGACTGTTGTCGTTAAAAACTTTGGGGCATTGGCCAGCCCTGCTGTTATACCTGTAGGCTTTTCTCTTGATGGAGG
>CAYLYP010000036.1:0-29462 GCA_964387795.1 uncultured Bacteroidales bacterium | reverse complement strand
TATTCGGACAGTGAAACAGCTCGCAAATCCGCCACATAACTTATAGTTTACCGTTGGGCGTCATGCAGGTAAGTGAAAAAGAAGATTCCAACATAGAGAATCCGAGAAAAATATACAATTAATAATAAAACAATAATTTTTGGGGAAAATAAGTTGGAAACACAGTGTAGTATTGAAGAACAGTTGAAACATTATCCGTTCGACCTCACCAATTAAAGGTCAGCGATGGTTGGAAAGACAAAACCATGACAGAACACCTTGATAACCGCTACAGGGAAATACAGAAAATTTGGCCTGGTGTGTTTTTCGGTG
Source organism: uncultured Bacteroidales bacterium (assembly GCA_964387795.1). GTDB lineage: Bacteria > Bacteroidota > Bacteroidia > Bacteroidales > UBA7960 > CAYLYP01. Next base: position 29,150 of record CAYLYP010000036.1, on the reverse strand, counting down.
CCATTTCGTTTTGGAATTGTTTTGGCGAAAATGGGATTGCCGAAAACAATCCCATTACATTGGATTGTATAATTATAAATCGGACAATAACCACGTTTGTAGAGACGCGGCATGCCTCGTCTCTACATGCCTCGTCTCTACGATACCACCGGAATAAAAATTGGCAATTATGGCAGATAAATTTCAAAATAAATACAGGATTCCATCGGCACGTGCGGCGTGGCACGATTACAATGGTGGTGATTATTTTATTACCATTTGCACTGGTGGCAGGGAACATTATTTTGGTGAAATTGTGAATGGTGAAATGATCCTGAATGATTTGGGAATAAAATTGAATGAATTAATTGCAGAATTACCGACCCATCATCCATACACCAAAATACCTGTTTATCAGATTATGCCCAACCATGTGCATTTGATTGTTTGTATTGATGATACGACGGGTAGTAATGCGGCAGGCAGGGACGCGGTAACAACGGATAAAAAAATGCAGGAAATTGCCAATCAATGTGGGTTGGTTTCAATTGCAATGGGTGGAATAAAATCGGCATTGACAAAATATGCCCATACGAATAAAATACCATTTGGTTGGCAAACCCGTTTCCACGATCATATTATACGTGACAGGGAGGAATGGGACCGAATTGCGAACTATATTCTTAACAATCCGGATACATGGGAGAAAGATAAACATTTCACGAAATAAAATACACGAAACCTTTTAAGAAACCAATAGAAATGAAATTCACCGAAGAAAAACCATAACGGGCATTTACCAAATTATTAGGGCTGGAAGGTTTTTCGCACCACATAGGTATTTCTATAGCCCGTAAACCCGATGAAGTATTGATTGAAGAAGATTTATGGACTTTTCTTTTAACCCAAAATGAATCAGAAGGAATTACCATCAATGAAACTAATTCAATTATTCTTCAACTCAAATCGCTCCCTGCATCCGACCTTTATGAGAGTAACAAAACATTTCTAAAAATGCTTTCGGATGGTTTTATTCTTAAAAGAGAAGACCGCACAAAAAAAGACATTTACATTCAATTCATTTGCATCTTATTTTAGTTGATCTTTAAGGCATCATCTGCTTCGTTGCCTTCAATTCATCATATTTATTGAAAAATATGCCTTGTTGCCTCGCACCCGATACTTTATATATTTTATCAGCAGGACTTATTTTCTATAAATAATTCTCTTCCATGAAATGTTAAAATTTCTTTGTTACAGGTGAATCAGACGAAATAATTATAATCATTTAAGAAATAATAAATTGAATAATAACGTTTGTATAATGCTGTATATTAATTTAATACAATCGGAATAATTAATAATGATGAGGTAATGATGTGGTAGTAAAAAGCTGTTTATTTTCATGAAGTATCCAAGTTGAAGCAGAATTCTTGCATTTATTCTTTTGAGGTATTAGTTTTATCGACGCAAAAACAAAAGTGTTCTATATTTGTTATACAAGGAGGACAAATCACTAAATAAAAACAGCATGAAGCGAACAGGACAAGTCCAATGGAAAATAATATTGCTTGTTGTGCTTATGTGGGCACTGCCAACAATAGGAGCCCAAGCCCAAAGGGCTGTAAGGGGTGTAGTTACTTCTGCTACAACAGGAGAAACAATTCCCGGGGTAAATGTGATTATTAAAAATACCACAAGAGGCACAACAACAGACATTGATGGGAAATATGTATTAGATGTGTTGCCTACAGATAAAATATTGGTGTTCTCATTTATTGGATATGAGTCGCAGGAAATAGAGATAGGGGAAAAGACAAACATAAGCATATCATTAAAAGAGTCTACTGAGTTATTGGATGAATTTGTAATTATAGGATATGGCACAATACGGAAGAGCGACCTAACAGGATCCGTTAGTACAGTTAAATCAGATGACATAAAAAAAATCACAGCATTAAATCCAACCCAGGCATTACAAGGTAAGGCAACGGGAGTCCAGATAACAACTACCAGCGGGGCACCTGGAGCAGGCTTGGCAGTAAGGGTAAGAGGCGTTGGAACTTTTAATAATTCTGCTCCTATTTATGTAGTGGATGGCGTAATCCTGGATGATATTTCATTTCTGAGTTCAGCAGATATTCAGTCGATGGAAGTATTAAAAGATGCATCAGCAACAGCAATCTATGGTTCGAGGGGAGCCAATGGTGTTATTCTTATTACCACCCAAAGAGGGGTTACCGGTCAGACGAAGCCACAGGTAAGTCTTTCCTCTGAATTTGGGATGCAACAGCTTACAAAGAAAATTGACCTTTTAACAGGAAGGGAGTTTGCAATTGTGTCCAATGAAATTGTTCCGGGTTCATATAATAATGTTGATGCATTACCCAATACAGACTGGCAGGATTTGATATTCAGGACGGCACCCATGCAAAGCCATCAGGTTGCAATCTCAGGAGGGGCAGCAAGTTCAAACTATTATGTAGGTATTGGCCTCTTTCAACAGGAAGGAATTGTTCCCAATTCGGATTTTCAGCGTATTTCACTCAAGCTGAACAACACATACGATATATTTAAAAATCTGAGTTTTGGTAATAATATTACCATATCACCCTATAAACAAAGAAATGCCCCCAATGTTACCTATTCTGTTTACAGGGCTCAACCTATCCTTGAACCTTATTATGAAGATGGCAGTTATGGGGTTGTTTACAATGTAGGGAACCCATTGGCCGACCTTGAGTATTCGAATAGCTATAACAAGGGTTTAAGGGCTGTAGGAAATGTATTTGCGGATTTAAAAGTCAGCAAAGATTTCTTATTCAGATCAAGTTTTGGGGTAGATGGCGCCTATAATAAGGCAACAAATTTTACTCCGGCTTATACAATTTATAATCCTGACGGAACGGCTTCCCAGCAGGATAACAGGTTGAGCAGTCTCTTTAAAGGCAATACTGAATCGATGAACTGGCTTTGGGAGAATACTTTGAACTATAACAAACAAATAGAAAAGCATAGTATTAATGCATTGGCAGGATATACGATGCAAAGTTCAAGATCGGAATTTATGAATATTTCCGGAAAGAATATCATTCGTGATGAAAGTGATTTCTGGTATATCATTCCATCATATATTTTTGATGAAGCCAATAATGTCAATATGCTGCAGAGCATCAGCAATGGTGTGGATGCCAATTTGTTTTACAGCATGGTGTCACTATTGGCAAGGGCAAACTACACTTACGATAATAAGTATATTCTCACAGCAACATTTAGGCGAGATGGTTCATCAAAATTCTCTTCAGAAAACAGGTATGGAAATTTCCCAAGCTTTGCAGTTGGTTGGAATATAGGAAATGAGAAATTCATGGAGGATGTTAAATGGATTTCCAACTTAAAGCTGAGAGCCAGTTGGGGAAAGATAGGGAATGAAAAGATATCCTATTTCGACAGGTTTTCAAGAGCCAATTCAGGTTTGTTTGCAGTGTTCTCTAATCCTGATGCGGCATATCCGGCAGCAACCTATGGGAAATCAGGTAATCCAGATTTAAAGTGGGAAACAACTACCCAGACAGATGTTGGATTGGAAATAGGTTTATTGAATGACAGGCTTACTGGGGAATTTGATTATTACAACAGAGTGACAGATGATATCCTTGTAGAACTTTCGACACCAGGTCATCTGGGCAATGGGCAAGGCCAAAAAGTAAGGTATAATGCAGCTTCGGTGTTAAATAGTGGGTTTGAGTTCAATCTGCGATGGAGGGAAAAAGTCAACAAGAATGTTTCATACAGTATTGGGATTTTAGGAACAACAATCCACAATGAAGTATTAGCCATAGGAGGAAATAGCGGAATTGATTCAGTGCTTATCGGAGGTTATCTGGGTAATGGTTTACCAGTTACTTTAAGCCAGGTAGGACTTCCAATCGGGGCTTTCTATGGTTATGTGACAGATGGGGTATTTCAAAATGAAGCTGAATTGGCAGCTTATCCACACATGTCGTTAGCAGAGGTAGGAGATTTGAGGTTTGTTGATATCCATAAAGATGGCGTGATTAATGGTCTGGACAGGACATATATCGGATCACCTATCCCGGATTTCATATTTGGTTTAAATATGGAGTTAACGCTATATTCATTTGATTTTTCAATGGATATTCAAGGGCAGGTTGGGAATGAGATATTTAATGGAAAAGATGTTGTTCGCCCTGACCCTTATAATTTTGAGCAATATGTTTTTGAGAGATGGGCAGGAGAAGGGACAAGCAATTCAGTTCCCAAGCCATCTTTTGGGGGATATAATTATACCCCTTCAGATTTTTTCGTGATAGATGGTTCGTTTGTAAGGCTAAGGAATATCACCATTGGATATACAATCCCGGAAAGGATTACTTCAATGATCAGGCTTACCAACGTAAGGTGTTACATTAAGGGAACCAACTTATACACATTGACAAAATACACAGGTTATACCCCTGAGATAGGGGGCAATGATGTGTTGTCAAATGGTATTGACAATGGGGTTTATCCAATACCCAGTGTTTATTCTATTGGTTTAAATATTAATTTTTAAGCTTAGAAAGATGAAATCAATAAGAAACATATTTGTTGGGATCATTGCTTTGTCATTCTTTTCATGCAGTGATTTCCTTGATATAAAACCACAAAGCGAGTTAACCCAGGAGGCATTTCCAACCACAGCATCAGATGCACAGTTGGCTACCAATGCTGTATATGCCACCTTAAGGAGCTGGCATTATCATTCAGGGGGGTATCCTATTCTGGATATTATGTCAGATGATTCACACAAAGGAAGTAATCCCAATGATCAGTTAAACACATTAGGGCCTTATGATAATTTCACAATTACCCCAAGCCAGGATGGTTTAGATCGTTGGTGGGCCACCTTATACGAAGGGATAAAAAGAGCGAATGTGGTAATAGAGAAAGTTCCGGAAATAGAAATGGATACCAATTTAAGGGGAAGGTATATTGCTGAAGCACATTTTTTAAGGGGCTTGTATTATTTTGACCTGGTAAGGGCATGGGGGGGCGTTCCACTTGTATTAACAACCACACCACCACTTAAAGTTCCCCGTTCATCAGCTGATGAGGTTTATTCCCAGATAGAGAAAGACTTTTTATATGCAGCCACTCGTTTGCCATATAAGAGTGAGTATGGCAGTCAGGACCTTGGCAGGGCAAACAAGAGTGCAGCCAAGGCTTTCCTGGCCAAGATGTATCTATTTAAAAAGGATTATGTCAAAGCAGAACAATATGCACTTGAAGTAATCAATGGAATTGACTTTTTTGATTTGGAAGAGAATTTTGCTTACGCAAATTCCAAAGAAGGAGAGCATGGAGTAGAGTCATTGTTTGAAGTAGGGGCTTTTGAAACCTCAAATGTTTTGGGCAATCAATATGCCAACACCCAGGGGGTGCGAGGGACACCAAACAGAGGCTGGGGGTTTAACCGTCCTTCAGAAAACCTTCGTTTTGCATTCGATCCCAATGATCCCAGAATGGAGCTTACCATTATAGACCTTGGTGATGTGCTGGATGGGATACAAATCCTTGGAGATGGGACTACTCCTGATTATGTTTACGATGACGAAAATAATATCATTGAACGGGAATGCTATAACCAAAAGGTATGGATTCCCGGGACAAGCACTGATACCCAGTATGGGCATAACCGTAGATTGATGCGTTTCTCGGATGTATTATTAATTGCTGCAGAGGCATTAAATGAGAACAATAAACCCACTGAAGCGCATATTTACCTGAACCGGGTCAGGGAAAGGGCACGTCAGGGCAATCCTTCAATATTGCCTGATATTACAGAAACAGATAAGGATTTATTGAGAGATATAATCCTAAATGAACGTCGTTATGAACTTGCACTTGAAGGTCATCGTTTCTGGGATCTTGTCAGGACAGGTAAGGCACATGAAGTGTTGGAACCTTTAGGTTTTGAAACAGGTAAACATGAATTGATGCCTATTCCACAAAACGAAATAGACCTTTCACAAGGCACATTAAAACAGAACCCTAATTGGTAGGTACCACTAAATAAAAATTAATCGTTTCATTTAAAACAATTACCATGAAAAACAAACATTTGTTCATTTCTTTTCTGGTCGTACTTTCAGTTTTTGCAATTTTTATGCAATCTTGTAAGAAGGATGAACCAGATGACTTAGTATTAAAATCACTTGTAGTAGGCTCAATTGACCTCAATGGTGCTACATCACCAACAACAGTTCCTGTTGACCCAACTATTGTAGCAACATTCTCAGTTGATATTAAAGCAACAACTGCTACTGCAGCAAGCATTAAACTGCTTCAGGATTATAATTCAACAGAAGTTGAAGTTGATATCACAGTATCAGGGAAAACGATTACCATCAAGCCAAAAGCAGATCTTGGCTCAGGTACTCTTTACAAATTGTCATTCACCAATGCAATTCTTTCAACAGACGACAAAGTACTCGCTGCTTTCGATCGTAACTTTACAACAATAGGAACATTTGCTCCTTCAGGAGTAATTGCCCATTGGACATTTGAAGACAATGCAAATGATGTTGCAGGAACTTTAAATCCTTCTGCAAGCGGGATTGTTGATGTGGCTTATGTTGCCGGTAGAAATGCTGCAGCAGGAAAAGCAGCAAGTTTTAATGGAACAACATCAATCATTGAGATACCAAACGGAGACCAGTTGGTAAACACACAGAACTTCACAGTATCATTTTGGGTAAAAGCACAACCACAGGAAAAAGGCCATTTTGTAATGGGATTGGGTGCTCAGTATGGTATTCAGTTTGAAATATTTGGTGGTTTAGATGGTGCAAAATTTGCTGTTTGTTATGAACTAGGAGATGGCACAACTGCTTCTGAAGATATGTGGTTCCCAAGTGATGCTACTTATAACCAAAATGGTGGCTGGCAGGGATGGGATTTTGCAAAACCAATTGCCCCTGATGCTTATGTAACTATGGTAAGTAATAATTGGTTACATGTAACCTATACTTTTGATGGTCCTGCTAAGAAAGGGATTCTTTACTACAATGGCGAAAAGATGAAAAGCTTTGACTTTAATCTCTGGCCAGAAGGAGATGCAAAACGCACTGTTGTAGGAATGAAGTATGGTGGACAGATGCCTGATGTTCAGAATGAACTTGCATTTGGCTTTATTCAATCAAGGGCAGGCAGCATGTGGGACAATGAGACATGGGGAGGATATGACTTCCCGGAAGCAAACCATTTTAAAGGAGAACTTGACGATGTACGTTTCTTCCATAAAGTTCTAACAGAAACAGAAATTCAGTTGATGTATAACTCAGAAAAGCCTTAAGCTTTCAATAGTTTGTTTGATAGAATGGGGCAGCAATTGAAATGCTGCCCTCATTCTTAAATAATAGGAAAAATGAATAGAATTCAGATTGTATTCAGCCTGCTTGTTTTGATAGCTTTAACCTCTTGTCGTAAAGAAGAAAACGATAAACCAGGTGGGAGCATACAGTTGTTTGGCATTAAAGCAGGGGATGTTAATTTTAATCTGAATGGCACGACATCTCAAATTCCTGTAAATAGTGTCTTTGTTTTAAGTTTTTCATCTGCTTTGAATCAGCAAAGTGCTGAAGAGAGTATTTTGCTAAAAAGTGAAAACCAGATAATTGAAATAAATTCTTCTTTTTCAACAGATGTGAAAACAATGACACTTTCACCAATAACACAGTTACAATACAGCACAAACTATCAGATATCAATATCAAATAGTTTAAAAGGAGCCTCAGATGAAAGCTTTCCAGGTATTAAGATTGCTTTTCAGACCCAGGCAGCCGGTATCATAATGGAAAGCATTACCATAAACGGATTGAACTTTAGATTGCCACAAAAACCAAAAGGAATTGATTATCAAGAGGCAATCATTGATGTTTTATTTACAGAGCCTGTCAAAAGTGAAGATATTGAACAATGTTTTTCATTTATACCCTCAACAGATTTTGTTGTTGGGCTATCAGAGGAAAACAAAAAGGTAACAATAACCACAACTGAGGATTTTGATTACTATAAAAAATATTTTTTTACAATAAGCTCAGGTTTGCAAGCATTAAACGGAGCAAGTTTTCAAGGATTCTCAAACCAGTTTATTACAGGATTAAACCCAAATTACAAGATGCCATCTATTGATGATGAAGCCTTACTCACATTGGTTCAGCAGCAAACCTTTAAGTATTTCTGGGATTATGCTCATCCGGTAAGTGGCCTTAGCCGCGAAAGGTATGGCTCAGGTGATGTCGTTACTATTGGGGGCAGCGGCTTTGGTTTAATGGGCATTATAGTTGGTGCTGAACGTGGTTTTATTAGTCGGCAACAAGCGGTAGCCCATTTTGAAAAAGCAACCAGCTTTCTTGCTGCTGCTGACAGGTTTCATGGAGCCTGGCCTCATTGGCTTAATGGGGTAACAGGTAATGTTTATCCCTTCAGCACTTATGATGATGGTGCAGATTTGGTAGAGACATCATTTCTTGCTTCGGGATTGATATGTGTTCGCCAATATTTGGATATTAACCAGACAGAAGAAGAAATCATCATTACCCGTATTAACAATATGTTAGACCAGATTGAATGGGACTGGTTTACCCGGGGAGGTTTAAATGAATTATATTGGCATTGGTCGCCCAACTACAACTGGGCTATGAATATGAAAGTTAGTGGATATAATGAAGCATTGATTACTCATTTTTTGGCAGCTTCCTCTGTTACACACCCAGTATCTGCTTCTGTATATCATAACGGATGGGCCAGAAATGGGGGTATCATCAATGGAAATAGTTTTTATGACATACTGCTTCCTGTTGGATACAATTATGGGGGACCCTTGTTCTTTGCCCATTATTCATTTTTAGGATTAAACCCTCAAAACCTGAGCGATCAATATGCAAATTATTGGACACAGAATGGAAATCATAGCTTAATCAATCAAAAGCATTGTATCATTAACCCTAAGAATTATTTGGGTTATAGTGCTGAATGCTGGGGTCTGACAGCAAGCGATGATCCTTCAGGATATGAAGTTCATGAGCCAGTCAATGATAATGGTACCATTTCACCGACTGCAGCAATTTCAAGCTTGCCATATACGCCTGAAGCCTCAATGGCGGCAATAAAGCATTTTTATTTCATTCTAGGGGATAAGCTCTGGGGACAATATGGTTTTTATGATGCTTTCAACCCCTCTGAATCATGGTGGGCAAATTCTTATCTGGCAATTGATCAGGGTCCCATACTGGTAATGATTGAAAACTATCGGACAGGCCTTTGCTGGGATCTTTTTATGTCATCACCTGAGGCACAGAGAGCTATGGAAAAGCTTGGTTTTAGCAGATAACATAGCAGCTCAGACAAAATAAAAAAAGCATTAAGACAACATATAAAAACATGCGAAGATTACGCATAAGGAGGTTTTTATGAAAAAAAATCTGATTGGGATAATTGTTTTGGCACTTACCTTCACTATTTCCTGCTCAAATATACACCCAATAAAATATCAATCGTTTGGAAAGATAGGATATGACTTAACAAAAGATGATGAAAAGCTTCTGGATTCAATCCAATATTATGCTTTCAGGTATTTTATTGATGAGGGTCATCAAAAATGGGGGATTGTTAAGGATAGGGCTGCTTCCTGGGCGCCCTCAAGTGTTGCAGCATCAGGTTTTGGTATTCCTGCATTGGCAGTTGGAATAGAACGGGGATGGATTTCAAGGGAAGAGGCAGCTAAAATTACCCTAAAGATTTTGGATTTCTACTATAATTCAAATCAAAGTGCAGATACCAATGCAGTTGGTTATAAAGGCTTTTATTATCATTTTCACAGAATGGACAGTGGCACAAGGGCATGGAACTGTGAGTTGTCATCAATTGATTCAGGGCTGCTATTTATGGGGATCATCTTTGCCAGGAATTACTTCACCAATGATAATGAAATAGAGAAAGAGATTGTCCGTTTTTCAGATGCAATCTTAGGAAGGCTTGATTGGAGCATATTCACAATGGATAAGAATTCCAAGCATCCCAATACCATATCAATGGGATGGAAACCAGAGGAAGGCCCAATTAACTGGGGCTGGCATGGCTATAATGAAGGCTTGTTTCTTTACATCCTTGCAGCAGGCACCGGGATGAACAATATTGAAACAAGTTATGATGCATGGTTATCAACCTATAAATGGATTGAACCATATAAAGGTCTGTCGCATGTTGCATTTCCCCCATTATTTGGTCACCAGTTTTCTCATGCATTTATAGATTTCAGAGGTTTGACAGATAAATACATGAAAGAAAAAGGCATAGATTATTTTGAAAACTCACGACGAGCCACCTTGGTTCAAAGGGAATATGCAATTGAGAACCCATACGGATGGACAGGTTACGATTCATTGTGCTGGGGAATAACTGCCAGTGATGGGCCTGGTGAAACATATAATTTTGGTGATAAAAAATTCCATGCTTATGCAGGCCGGGGCACTTCTGGTAAAGAGTATAATTACTTTGATGATGGGACTATCGCACCTTATGCCTCATTGTCATCGATACCTTTTACCCCGGAGATTGTAATCCCTACAATACGCTCAATGATAGATAAGAATGGAAAAGGTATTTGGGGAAGGTATGGCTTTTACGATTCTTTTAATAATACCGTTAACTGGGTTAACAATGATTTTATTGGTATTGATCAGGGAATCATGCTGTTGATGATTGAAAACTTCAGGACAGGGCTTATCTGGGATTATGTTATGAAAGACCCTGTTATTCAATCAGGGCTCGGGAAACTTGGATTTGAATATTTGAAACAATAATAAACTCATTGTGATGGATACGATTAAATCATGGAAATTCATTTTGCCAGCAATGTTTCTGCTTCATGTATTTATTGCTCAGGGGCAAAGTATTGTGCTAGATGAATTTGAAACAGTTCAGGGCTGGAGTATTAATAAATCTGATGGTGTAGAACTGAACCTTAGTATAGAAAATGGGGTTAATGGGAAAGCCATCCGTATTGATTATGATTTTACAAAAGGAACAGGCTATGGCGGGATTCAAAAAAGAATCCCATTAATGCTACCTGAAAACTTCATCCTGTCATTTGACCTGAAAGCCAATTCACCAGGTAATAATTTTGAAATAAAATTCATTGATGGTAGTGGAGACAATGTCTGGTGGGTTAATAACCGTAATTATCAATTTCCAGAACAATGGGAGAATAAACGTATCCGCCCAAGGCATATCAGCTTTGCATGGGGACCAACAAATGATAAGAGCCTAAAAAAGATAGAATTTATTGAATTTACAATTGCATCGTTTCTGGGGGGCAAGGGAACGGTATGGCTTGATAACCTTCGTTTTGAAACACTTCCCCAATCCTCAGATGATTATACAGTATCCAATATTACTGCATCTTCTTCAACAAAAGAAACGAAGCCTTTATATATTACAGACGGGAATCCAAGCACCTATTGGCAGAGCAAAAACAAACAAAACGAGCATATCATTCTTGATTTTGGCAGGATTGTTGAGTTTGGGGGTATTGCTATTCAATGGCTTAAAGATTATATGCCCGGGTCGTTTGATATCTTTCTTTCAGACAATTCTTCAAATTGGAAGAATGTTTATACTGTGAATGGGAACCTTTCAAATATTAGCTATATACCCTTACCAGAGACAGAAACACGGTACATTAAAATTCAAATGCATGCTACTGATAAAAGTGCTTTTGGTATCAGTGAACTTGGCATCCTGAAAATTGATAATACTTTATCTCTGAATAAGTTTTTTAAACTGATTGCTTCTCAGTCTTTACAGGGGAACTATCCCAGATATTTCTCCGGGCAAGCATCTTATTGGACGATTACAGGAGTAAACAATGATAAGAAAGAAGCTTTGATTAATGAAGATGGAATGGTGGAAGTTGATAAAGCAAGTTTTTCAATAGAGCCAGCACTTGAAGCAAACGATATAGTTTATAACTGGAGCAATGTCAATAGCCAGCAATCCCTGGATTTCATGATTGATAAACAGAAATTTCCATTTACCCCAAATGTGGCATTGACAGCTGAGGGTTTAAGATTAGATATAGGAGTAACATCGTATGGAGAGGCAAATACAAACTCAAAACTTTATATCTCATATATCATCTCAAATACTAGCGAAAAGAGGCAGGAAGTAAAACTGCATTTATTGATACGTCCCTTCCAGGTGAATCCATATTATCAGTTTTTAAATTTTGAAGGAGGGGCAAGTAAGCTTCAAACGATTGAAGAAGTAATAAAAGGAAATATCATAAAAGCTGATAATAAAGCTATTTCTTTCTCAAAACCCTACAACAGCTTATCGGCTTTTAGTTTTGATGTAGGTAATCCCTATGATTTAATCCGGGGAAGAAAGCTTCCCGGAGCGAATAATGTAGTAGATGCTCAACGACTTGCACAGGCAGTCATAACTTATACTTTTAGTCTTGAACCAGGACAAAAGGAAGGTGTTTATTTATGTGTTCCCTATTATGAGAGCCAGAATAGCTTTGAGCAGCTTACCAAAGAGAAAGCTTTTGAAGCATTCAGGGCAGCATCAGACTTCTGGTCAGGGAAGATAAACCATATAGAGTTTCAATTGCCACAATCAGCCCGGAACATCATTGATACATGGGAATCGAATCTCTACTATATATTAGTTAACAGAGATATTCATGGAATACAACCAGGTTCACGTTCGTATGAACGAAGCTGGATACGCGATGGCTCGTTAACATCTTCAGCATTAATGAAATCTGGCATCATTGAGGAAGTAAAAGCTTTTACTGATTGGTATGCCGGGCATCAATACGAGAATGGGAAGGTGCCTTGTGTAGTTGATTTTAGGGGGCCAGATCCTGTTCCTGAAAATGACAGCCATGGTCAGCTTATATATCTGATTAAAGAGTATTTCAATTTCACGAGTGATACCACCTTCCTGAAATCAAAAAATGAATATGTGCTCCAGGCTGTTTCCTATATCGAATCCCTCATTAATGAACGCTCTACCGATTATTACAAATATGGCAATGATAGTATCAGGGCACATTATGGTCTTGTTCCTGAATCAATAAGCCATGAAGGCTATTCAGAAAAGCCCATGCATTCATATTGGGATAATTTTTTCATCATCAAAGGGCTTAAAGATGCTGCAGAAATTCAAAAGATTATTGGGAATGAAGAGGAATATGAGCGAATCAGCAAAATACGCGATACTTTTACTACCAGCCTTTATCAATCAATAAACCTCGCCATGAAGGTCAGGGGCATAGATTATATCCCCGGTTGCGTTGAGTTGGGGGATTTTGATGCTACCTCTACTACCGTTGCCCTTACGCCATGCAATGAACTAAAAAACCTTCCTAAGCCAGAAGTATTCAATACTTTTGAAAAATACTATCAATTCTTCTTGAACAGAAAAAATGGAAACCTGGATTGGATAAACTATACACCTTATGAAAACCGACTTATTGGTTCTTACATTCTATTGGATCAACCTGACAGGGCGCACGAGTTAATTGCATTCTTTTTGGATGACCAAAGGCCTCCGGGCTGGCATCATTGGGCAGAAATAGTTTGGAATGATTTCAGGAAGCCAAATTTCATTGGTGATATGCCCCATACCTGGGTAGGAAGTGATTTCATAAACTCTATCCGGTCAATGTTTGTTTACGAAAATGAATATGATGCTTCTCTTGTTATAGCTTCAGCATTATATCAGGAATGGATTGATGATCCAGATGGCATGGCTGTTAACAATCTGCCTACTTATTTTGGAAACCTGAATTATGAAATCCTTAAATCCGGGAATTCCTATCACTTTGATATTACAGGAGATTTAAAACTCCCGTCCAATGGCATTAAAATAAAAAACTTCAACTCCAAGAAGATGCCAAAGGCGGTTTGGATAAATGGAAAAAATTCCACTGAATTCAGTGCTGATGAAATATCAGTTAGGGTTTTCCCTGCAGAACTTATCATAGAATATTAAGCTCACCAAGACACACATATAAGTCAAAATAAAAATCATGACACAGAAAAAAACCACCCCTGACACCCGTATCCATTTCTCTCAATTGGCAGCTTATGGCTCCGGGGGTATCATTCCTATAGCGTTGTTCAATATAGCTGGAATTTTAGTTGGTTTAATGGGCAACATCAGTTTAGGGATTAGTGCATTTTGGCTGGGTGTGATACTTATCATTCCCCGTTTATGGGACGCTGTATCAGATCCAATAATTGGTCATCTGTCAGATAATGCAAGGACAAGGTGGGGCAGAAGGAGACCATTTGTTCTCATTGGTGGCCTATTAGTTGCGGTGTTTTTTGTTTTGATATGGTGGATACCCAACGGAGAGAATGTACGTGCCTGGTTCCCTTCTGAAACAGGATTTCATGCCTTTCAACTGGTATATATCCTAATAATGCTACTATTGTTTTTTACAGCCTGTACTATCTTTGAAATCCCTCATGGTGCTTTGGGAATGGAAATGACCAATGATTATCATGAAAGGACACGTTTGTTTAGTGCCAAGAGCTTCATAGGCAATTTTTTTGCTATGAGCACCCCATGGCTTTTTGCATTGGCAAACCTTGAGGTGTTTAAAGGACCAGGGGGCAATGAAGCTGATGGGATGAGATATGTCTCCCTCATGGTTGCCGGTATTCTTATCCCTCTTTCAATATGGTGGTTTGTAAGCCTTAAGGAACCCGGATTTCAACGTGTCTCAACTCAAAAGAAAAACCCATTCTGGAAAAGTATGAAGCACGCCATTGGCAACAGGAATTTCATCATGCTTACCTTAGCGATTTTTGCCCTTGCAATGGGATTTAATTTCGTGAATTTATTGGGTTCATATATTCCAATTTTTTATGTTTTCGGAGGGGATAAAGTTGCAGGGGCATATCTTCTTGGAATCAATGGGACAATTTGGGCTATAACAGGCCTATTGGCGGTATTCCCTTTGAACTGGATAAGCCCAAAACTTGGGAAACGCAATACGTTGATACTTGCAATCGTTTTAATGGCTTTAGCTCAACTATCTAAAATAGTGTGTTATAACCCAGATTATCCGTACCTGATTATTATTCCAACTGTCCTTCTTTCCGCCGGCATGCTGTTTTTCTTTACGCTTGGATCTTCTATGGTGGGCGATATCTGTGATGAAGATGATTTAAATAGCGGGCAACGCACTGAAGGAGCTTTCTATTCGGTGTTCTGGTGGTTTATTAAAATGGGTACTGCCCTTGCCAGCTTTGTTGCAGGTGCTTTAATTGTTTTTACAATGTTTAATCAGACCCAGGTAACGAAAGTCGATGCATTGGAAGGAAGTCTAAAAGAATTGCGTCTTGAAATTCAAAAACAAATAAAAGAACCCGGTTCAACTGCCCTATTGGATGAATACTTTAGCAAAGCAAACGCTAAATCCTTGGAGTTGCAAAGTGTCATTGAGGAAAACATCAATAAGGGCAATAAGAATGTTGAACATTACAGGGATTTGAACCATACACTTGATGAACTGATAAATAGATTAAACAGTTTAAACCTTTCAGCAAATTTGCAAAACACTGAAGAACAAATAGCTCAAATTGAGAAATTGATTGTTCCATTAAAAAAGCAATCCCCATACACTTTACTAATAATGAGAATTGTAGAAATTGGGATTCCTATTTTGCTTAGTTTGTTTTCACTGTTTTTTGTCATGAAATATACTCTGACAGAAAAACGCTCACTTGAAATCAAATCATTATTGAAACAAAGGGATGAATCATTGAAAGATTCATAATCATTGAATTAAAGAACAATAAAATGACTGCAAGACAATTCACATTTGAAGTAAAAGGTCAACACTTCTATAAAAACGGCAAAAAGAGTTTTTTGAATTCCGGGGAGATACATTATTTTAGGATCAAACGGGAACTATGGGAAAAGCATTTAACAGCAGCCATTGAAGCAGGACTTGATACAGTGAGTTCATATATACCCTGGGACTGGCATGAAATAGAAGAGGGTACTTTTGATTTTAATGGTTCAACCCATCCTCAAAGAGATCTCCTTGCCTGGATCAAGCTTTGTAAGTCATTAAACATTCAGCTAATCCTTAAACCTGGTCCTTTTATCCTTGCTGAATACAGGGGTGCAGGACTTCCTTCATGGTTTTTAGAAAAACATGGAAAGGAAGTAAAAATGCGAAACAGTGCAGGGCAAATTGTTCAAAGTGACGGAGTAAGCCTCTTCCATGACTTATATCTGGAGAAGGTAAGGCTTTGGTATGATCAGATTATGCCAATTATTGCTTCCAATCAATCATGTTTTGAAGGACCTGTTATAATGATGCAGGTTTGCAATGAAATAGGAGTGTTTTCCTGGCTTGCTCACCAGGCTGATTACTCTCCCTATGTGAAACCCAGATGGATTCAATTTTTAAAGCAGACTTTCTCATCAATAACTGAGTTAAATCAACTTTGGGGAACGGATTACAAGAATTTTGAACATGTGGGTTTCCCTCCAGATGGCAAACAAGCATATTCTTCTCCTCAGGATCGTTGTCGTGATTATCACTGGCACTGTTTCTGGCGTAAATACTATGGGGATTATCTAAGGATGCTTGTGGAAATGATTCATGATAAAGGCATCCGGATTCCCTTATACCACAACCTGCCGGGCTGGATTTATGGAAGCGGGTATGAATTCCCTGTTAACATAACTATGTATGATGATCTCTTTGGAAGTAAGAGCAATATCATTTTTGGTGTTGACCATATTCCTGAATATGTATCATATCGAAACATGCATGATGACAGGATTATAAATGATATTGTGCAAGCCATGCAGGGAGAAAAGCCTTTGTTTGCAGCCGAATTTCAAAGTGGCAGCCGGGAGTATCATGTAGTAACCAATCCCCGTGAAATGGAGCTTTTTTATAAAGCCAGCATTGCAAACGGCTTAAAAGGGTGGAATTACTATATGTTCTCTCAGGGAAAAAATGAGCCACGTCATGGTTACTCTGGAGAAACATTTTATTGGTTTAATCCATTAGATATTGATGGTCAGAAAACATCTGCTTTCCCCCTTGTTCAAAGAATGAGCCAAATCCTTCATACATCTGAAGATATCATTTTGGGTTCCAGTAGAAAAGCAGAGATTTGTGTATTGTTTTATCCTCCTTATTATTCAAGTGAACTTGAACGCCCTGAAACAGGAGCATCAAACCTGAGTTTTGTACCCTCATCCATTAGGAGGCCTGCTTATTTCGATGGGTTGTTAAAAATCCTTCAGGTTTTAAATATTGAGTATCAAATGCTCGACCTGACAAAAACATCAAATCAGGAATTATCTGCATTTAAACAGGTATGGGCTTTTTGCACGGATGAAATGAATTCCCCTGACCAGGCTTTGCTTGCTGAATATACTAAAAACGGAGGGCAATTGGTAGTCTTTCCTTCCCTCCCCGACAGGGATTTTAACCAGCAGCCCTGCACTATACTTAAAGAACTGTCCGGGATAAAATCATTTGATAAAGAAATTATTGATTCTCCTCTTGTTGATATCCTTGGCAATAAGGATATTAAATGTGCCAATCCCCAGCTTGTTTTTAATGATGCATCTTTTAAACCAGATGAAATCATTGCCCGCACTATCAATGGAAGTGCATGTGGTTTTTGCCATAATGTTGGAAAGGGTAAACTCATACATCTTGGTACATGGCTGGGATTTGATACCGAAAGCCATAAATCAGCCTATTTGTCCCTGCTTGGTTTATCAGGGGCTAAGCTTAGTCCTGCATCAGCATCGGGTGATTATATAACAGTTCGCCAACGTTTTGCTGATGATAAAGCATTGCTTTTCATTGGAAATTACTATAACCAGCCCCACGCTTCTTCAATCACATATAAACACCCTGAGACAGATGAAGATATAAAAATCCCTTTCATTGAAAAGGAATTTAACTGGCCGGGTTTATATGGAACAATTATCCCTATTGGGCTTGAAATTAGCAGTGGGATTAAAATCCTGCATTCTACATCTGATATTCTAAAACATGAAGTAATTTCTAACCAGATATTGTTAGAATTATATGGTGATCCTAATCTTGAAGGCGAACTTGTCCTTGAAGGTGAAGGTATTAATTGGATATCAGAAGCTTATATTAATGGAAATCCCTGTAAAGCAGAGATGGTTTCAGGGCGCATACTTTTCAGATATAAGCATCTGAAAAACGAAAAAAACCTACTTTCAATAAAGCTTAAAAAATGATTCTCAATAATAACAAAGGACTCAGCATTTCCATTCATGATAATGGCTCAGTAGCAGAAATAAAAGCTGATGATTTTCGCATCAGTGCAAGAAATGTAGATATCCATTCCCTATCCGGTACAGGTCTTTATCTAAGGGTTTTGGATAGCTTCATTTTTTCTGAACTTACTGGTCCAGCTAGCAATAGTGATTTTGGTGTCAGTCAAAGTTCATGTTTTTATAAAGGGGATTTTCAAGGTATCAGCTATAAGTGCAAGCTTGATTTAGCTGAAGATATGACTGCCTGGAAATGGTCTGTTATACTTCATAACACAACGAATGCATCCATAAAAACTGAATTGTTTTGCCGACAGGACATCAGCTTAAAACCTTCATCCCCTGATACCATCAACGAATACTACACAAGCCAGTATATCGAAAGAATTCAGATACTGCATCAGACTTATGGGAATATCATCTGTTGCAGGCAAAACCTCAAACAATCGGATAAGCATCCATGGCTCCTTTTTGCATGCAATGAGGGTGGTGATTCAGTTTATCTTGATGGGATGAAGTTTTTTGGTTCTGCATATCGCCAATCAGGCATTCCTTTGGCTTTATCACAGATTGATGAAGGGAGCGAATACGCAGGCGAGTCTTCAGTCCTTGCAATAAAAAGCAAAATTTTAACTCTTAAGCCGGGTGAAGAAACCCGGGTAAGCTTTGGATTTCTTTTTATAGATGACCATCAAATGGCTACCGGAGTTGAAGATTTAAGACTTGCAGATAAACTATTCAAAGAATTGACTTTCCCTTATGAAGCATATTTCCCTGAGACTCTCAATAAAGTGGTATGTATTTCATTATTCAACCCTCCGGCTTTACTCCCTGTTGATGATTTGAATAAAGATGACCTGAGCCATTTCTTTAGCAATGAACGTCGCTTTGAAGAATTTAAGGACAATGAACTCTTGTCATTTTTTTATGGCAACCAACTCCATGTTGTCCTTAAATCAAAGGAAATGATTACTGATCGCCCTCATGGACACATCATGCAAACAAATTGTTTTCTTGAGCCTGATGAGCGGATTATGTCAACTAATGCCTTTATGTCCGGGATTTTTAATTCTCATCTCACCCAGGGCAACACGAATTTTAATGTATTATTATCCATTTACTCAAACCAGTTTCATCAGGCATCTCCTTGCGGGCAAAGGGTTTTTGTCCTGATTGATAAAACGTATTATCTTCTGGGCACTCCTTCTGCTTTTGAAATGGGTATTAACCATTGCCGATGGATATACAAAACCAATAACCATATATTTGAATTATTCTCATGGACATCTCCTGAAATTGCTCAGGTTAACCTGTCTTTCAATGTTCTTGAAGGAGGGAATGTCAATCTGTTAGTTTCAAATCATTTTGATAATTCAGGAGCATGGGAATTCAATCCTGGAGTAAATGATAAGAATATATTAATTAAGCCTGGAAAGGACAGTTTTACTGCTTCAAGGTTCCCGGATGGATATTTTGGCCTGCACCTTCAACATACTGATGGTAAATCCTATTGGCATGATAACTCAATTTTAAATACCAGCAATAAGGAAGAGCCCTCAAAGCTACTTGCCCTGGCTATTGATGATTGCAGCAGCTTTTCACTTAGCTTTACAGGGTCTTTAACAGGAGAGACTTATGTTCAGAGATTTGAAAACCATCGGAAACAATTAAAAAGTGATACCCAAAAAGCCATACTTAATTGGGAAAAATTGTCTGGTAGTTTACAACTGAAGGGAGCCCATAAGGGGATACAAGCACTAAATGAAATATTGCCCTGGTATGGAATTAATGCCCTTACCCATTATCTTACACCTTATGGACTTGAACAGTTTGGTGGTGCTGCCTGGGGCACAAGGGACGTTTCGCAGGGGCCTGTTGATTTTCTTCTTCATTATGGGAAATATGAACAGGCGCGTAGGTTGATCTGTAAAATATTCTCTTTTCAAAATCCTGATGGGGGTTGGCCTCAATGGTGGATGTTCGATAGCTATCATCAGGTACGTGCCCATGAAGCTCATGGTGATATCATCTACTGGCCTGTTATTGCATTATGCAAATATGTAAGCATTACGGGAGACCTTAAGATACTTGAAGAAAACCTGCCTTATTATCACAAAGATGGTCATGGTGAAGCAGAATCCGCATCGTTGACCAGGCACATTAAAAAGCTTATCGATATGATTATTGATAGCTTTGTGCCAGGCAAAGCCCTCGTGCCATTCGGTGGTGGGGATTGGAATGATTCTTTACAACCTGTAAATGCTGATCTTGCCCAACGCCTCATTTCAAGCTGGACTGTGATGATGAATTATCAGGCATTTTATCAATATGCCCTTGTGCTGGAGAGAAAAGGAGATACTGAGGAAGCTCAAACATTGCTTCAATGGTGTGATCGAATTAAAAGTGATTTCAATAAATATCTTGTTAAAAATGATGTAGTAGCTGGTTATGGTTTGATTGAACCTGATGGAAATATCAGCCTGCTTTTGCACCCATCCGACACTGTTACAGGGATTAAATATAGCCTGCTTCCTATGAACAGAGGGATTATAAGTGGTATTTTCAATCAGGAACAGGCCCTTAATCATCTTAATGTCATTCGGAAAAATCTTCTTGGACCTGATGGTGCAAGATTAATGGATCGTCCTTTGAAGTATAATGGTGGAATACAAAAGTTGTTTCAGAGGGCTGAAACAAGCACCTTCTTTGGTCGCGAAATAGGTTTGATGTATATCCATGAGCATATAAGGTATGCTGAAGCACTGGCTCATCTGGGTAAGGCAGATGAATTTCTGGATGCATTATTAAAAGCTATTCCGGTTGCTTATAAGGATGTTGTCCCAAACAGTGATTTTCGACAGTCAAACTGTTATTACAGCAGTTCTGACATTCATTTTAATAACCGATATGATGCAGATGAGAACTATCATTTGGTGCATTCCAACAGATTGACTTTTCATGGTGGCTGGCGTGTTTATTCCAGTGGCCCTGGTATATATACTGGCATAATTATTTCAACACTCATTGGCTTAAGGATCAGAAAGGAATTCATTGTTTTTGACCCTGTGATACCTATGTCGTTTGATGGTTTTAATGTTAGGATGCATATTTTGGACCATGAGCTCAATATTGTTTTTAGGGTAAAAAATAATTGTTTTCATCCTGAAAGAATAAGTATCAATGGAAACCCAATCCCGTTCTCCAGGGATTACAATCCTTATCGCAAAGGAGGGGCAGTTATACCTAAAAGTATGTTCCTTGGTTTTTTAAAAGAAGGGATAAACAATATTGAAATTGAATTATAAGCTCTTTAAAAAATCTTTCTTACTTGACCAATGAACACCAGATATTTATTTCTCTAAACTGCTGTGGGTGAATAAATGAATTAAATGGAGTTCCATCCGACCATTAACCTAAAAATAACTTACGGATGATAGCAAATCTCATTAAGAAGCTTTTAATAATCTGGTTTTTACCGATAGTTTTTCTTTGTCTGACCAACTGCAAACAAACTAAAACTGAGGATAAAAACAAAAACATGAAGGTTTTTGTTGATGAACTCATGCAAAAGATGACTATCAACGAAAAGATCGGGCAATTAAACCTTTTGGCAGGATATGAAGAAATCATTACCGGTGCAGCTCACAAATCTGTTATTGGCAATAATATCCGTGAGGGGAAAGTAGGGGCAGTGATGAATGTGAAGTCCCAATCAAAGATTAGGGAACTCCAACGCCTTGCTGTTGAAGAAAGTCGATTGGGCATTCCATTATTGTTTGGGATGGATGTAATTCATGGCTATAAAACTGTTTTCCCTATCCCTATTGGTCTGTCTGCCAGCTTTGATATGGATTTAATAAAGCAATCTGCACGTATTTCTGCCATTGAAGCAAGTGCTGATGGAATTTGTTGGAATTTTTCCCCTATGGTTGATATCAGTCGTGATCCCCGTTGGGGTCGAATGGCTGAAGGTGTTGGCGAAGATCCATACCTGGCATCATGCATTGCTTCCTCTTTTGTAAAAGGCTACCAGGGAGACGACCTTAGCCTTAACAATACCATCATGGCTTGCGTCAAGCATTTTGCTCTTTATGGGGCTGCTGAAGGAGGACGTGATTATAATACAGCAGACATGAGCCGGATCCGAATGTTTAATGAATATTTTCCTCCTTTTAAAGCAGCTATTGAAGCAGGCGTTGGTAGTGTGATGACTGCCTTTAACGAGGTTGATGGGATTCCGGCCAGTTGCAATCATTGGCTCATGACCCAGGTTCTACGTGAAAGATGGGGCTTTAATGGCTTTGTGGTTACCGATTATACTGCCATCAATGAGATTGTAGAACACGGGCTGGGTGATCTTCAGCAGGCTTCTTCCATGGCTCTTAAGGCTGGTGTTGATATGGATATGATTGGGATGGGTTACCTAACTACCCTCGAAAAGTCCCTTGATGATGGA
Organism: uncultured Bacteroidales bacterium; assembly: GCA_964387795.1. Classification (GTDB taxonomy): domain Bacteria; phylum Bacteroidota; class Bacteroidia; order Bacteroidales; family UBA7960; genus CAYLYP01. Next base: position 6,346 of record CAYLYP010000036.1, on the reverse strand, counting down.
CTTATTTCTGAATCTCAAATCAATACAGCCTGTAGGCGCATCCTTGAAGCAAAATACAAATTAGGTCTTTTTGATGATCCTTACCGCTATCTTGATCCAACGAGACCCCAAAATGAAATTTTTACCCCTGAACATAATCAAGTTGCAAGAGAAACTGCTGCCCAGACTTTTGTATTGCTGAAAAACGACAATCAGATACTTCCTTTGTCCCCTAAAGGTAAAATCGCACTCATAGGCCCTTTGGCAGATAACCAGCTAAATATGGCAGGCACTTGGAGTGTAGCTGCCGATCATGGGCAATCAATTACAGTGTTGGAAGGATTTAAAAATGTCTTATCCGGTAAGGCTGAAGTTACTTATGCCAAAGGGTGTAATATTACTGATGACCCCGAGATGGATATCAGAACTGCTGTTCGTGGCATCCCTTCTATTGATAAAAACATAAGCCCTGAAAAGCTGAGAGCAGATGCCCTTGATCTGGCTAAAAAAAGTGATGTCATAATTGCTGTTATGGGTGAAAGTGCTGAAATGTCAGGAGAATCATCCAGCCGGGCTGATATTACCCTTCCGGGAAAACAACAGGAACTTCTTGAAGAATTGGTTAAAACCGGAAAGCCTGTTGTCCTGATATTGTTCACCGGACGTCCCCTGATACTTAGCTGGGAACATGAACATATCCCTGCAATACTTAATGTTTGGTTTGGTGGCACTCAAAGTGGCAATGCCATAGCTGATGTCATATTTGGTTCCATGAATCCATGTGGAAAGCTACCTGTAAGCTTTCCAAGGCACCTTGGCCAGATACCTGTTTATTATAACCATAAGAACACAGGAAGGCCATTGGAAGGTGAATGGTTTAAAAAGTTCCGTTCAAACTATCTTGATGTTGTTAATGAACCTCTGTATCCCTTTGGATATGGATTGAGCTACACAAACTTTAGCTTTAGCCCCATTCAACTTAACAAATCTATTCTTAAAGGGCTTGACACCCTTTATGCTTCAGTTATAATCACAAATACCGGCAAATATGAAGGTGCGGAAATATTACAGCTTTATATCCGTGACCTGGTAGGAAGTATTACCCGGCCAGTGAAAGAACTTAAAGGCTTTCAGAAGGTATATTTAATGCCGGGAGAAAAAAAGAAAATCACTTTTTCAATAACACCTGAAGACCTTAAGTTTTATAACTACAATCTTGAATATGACTGGGAAGCAGGCGAGTTTTTAATAATGATTGGCAATAGCTCCAATAATGTCCAAACAGCTAAGATTGTCTGGGATAAATAACACCTCTTCTTTTTGAGTATTGTATATTTGTTAACCTAAAGATCAAAAAAATCTATATGAAAAACATTCTGGTATTTCTATCAATAATCCCCATGATAATAACTTCGGCAATTGGCCAAACAAGGCATTACTCCAAACATGTTTTCAATCATAATGGGTTCGAATTGCCCTATCGTTTGTTGCTTCCAAAGCATTTTAATCCCCAAAAAAGCTACCCTGTAATTATCTTCTTGCATGGGGCAGGTGAAAGGGGCATTGACAATGAAAAACAACTGGTTCATGGAAATCGTTACTTTGCTTCAAAGAAAAACCGAAGAGACTTTCCAGCCATTGTGGTTTTTCCTCAATGTCCTGAGGAAAACTACTGGGCGAATGTTGATTTTATATGGCAGGACGATGGAAGCAGGATCTTTGATTTTAAACCAGAACGAGGGCCTACTGCTCCCCTGGCAGCAGTCATGCAATTGATAGACAGTCTGGTTCAGCTTAACTATACGGATAACTCCATGTTTTATGTTGGTGGATTATCTATGGGTGGAATGGGCACCTTTGAATTACTATATCGCATGCCCGATACTTTTGCTGCTGCGTTTCCAATATGTGGTGGTGGCAACCCTTCAACCGTTGCTACCTGGGCTTCCAAAGTGCCTGTATGGATTTTTCATGGTGCTGTTGATGCAGTTGTACCAGTTGATTTATCAATTAAAATGTATCAGGAAGCCTGTTCCAATGGCGCTCATCTTGGACTGACCATCTACCCGGAAGTCAACCACAATGCATGGGATTATGTCTTTCTGGAAAAACAACTCTTAACCTGGCTTTTCAACCAAAAAAGACAGTTAAATGAATAAAAAGGTTTTGCAGAAGAATGAAAATGATGATAAAAAAGCAAAGAGCGATAATTAAAAATGTGATTTTAATTATCGCTCTTTTGTTTTTCTTTCTTAAAGGATTAGTTCTTATTTTTAATTACTGGTGTTGCAGATTATTTGAATATAAATACCAGTCTGTGATATTTGGTGAAATTTATAATCCGTTAATGCAATTATCAGTACATGAAAAATGCACCAACAATGCTTGAATCATTTTCTATTCTTTTACAAATTTCTGCATTGAGGTTTGGCCATTTTCAGACGTAAAAACAATTACATAAATACCAGAAGATAATTTTGAAATATTTACTTCTTTAGGAGCAGTCATTAATTCGGAGTAAAATAGTTTACCATCGATGCTATATACCCGTATTATACCTTTCCCTTTAGTATTTGTAATTTGTAGTATATCCCTGGCAGGATTTGGATAAACGCTTAAAGCATCATCAAAATATCCATTATTAAGACCGGTTAAACCATCAAAAAAAGATAAAATCCGGTTCATTAGCCCATCCCTGTCATCCTGGTTGTCAATTGATGAAAAACAAAACGGCAAAAAGACCAATTTATAATCCCCGTTATAATATATTCCGGCTCCGTTTTGAGTGCCATAATAATTAAAAAGCAACCCTGAGCCATTCACTGGAGAAATTGAACTTGGAGAATATTGGGTGTTTGTGCCATCCCCTCCTGAAATATAGAAATCCAGTCCAGAACTAATTAAAACTGTATCAATCCCGCTTAATCTCAACATGCCTGTATAATCAGGATTTGTCTGGACTGATTTAAGATAATCATTAAAAAATGTAGTTTCACTTAAAGCATCACTTGCGTTTTGACTGCTAAGAAATAATTTCCCTCCCCCATCAAGATACCCGGAGATTAGCATTTGCTCATTTTCCTCCATTACTGTATGGATCATTTCATTATCAAGGCCAGTAAACCAGATTACTGATCCAAATTTGAATAATCCATCAGTTGGAGGCAAACCAAATTGATTGATATCATGCTCTCTTACAGATTTTCCTGCACTGATAATTGATTCTTTAAAAAAAATTGCTGATTTATTCCGATTCCGGTAAACATGTTCTTCATCATTAATCAATAAAATATCAGCATTCCCAAAATACAAATTAAAAGTTGATGTGTCAACAAGTAATCCTTCAGAAAAAAAATGTAGCATAAACTGGACATCAAAGCTTTCGGAAAAATTTTTAGTTAAAAACTCAAAAAACAGAGGTAGGCTTAACGTTTCTCCTGAGTTTAAGACTGATATTTCGTCAATGCTATCGGTAAATGATAACATATTACTTGTCGATGTCATTTCAACTGAAATATTTTCAAAATCAAAATCAGAGTTATTTCTTAGTCTTATGGATATATTGACTTTTTCTTCCGGTTCTATTACAAAATCATCGTCATCATCGACTACAGATGCATTTGTAACGTTGAAAATTTCAAAATCTTTTGCATACTGGTACAACATAAACAATATTTGCCAGGGTTCACCTGCTCCATTTGATAAAACTACAACCCCCCAATCTTCCTCCCTGTCCATAAAAAGGCCGGTTTTTACTCCATTAAAACCCCCATTGTGGCCCCAAAGACCATTATCTGGATCATAACCAAAAAAGAGTCCGGAATTAGGTGCAACCATTGGATTATCTTCAGTCATCATCATATTTAGCATATCAGTGCTTATAATAGAATTATCACCAACAGAACCTCCATTTAACAGCATTTTTAGGTATTCAGACATGTCGTTTATATCGCTTCTAAGAAATCCTGCAGGAAAAAATGGACTACAAACTATGCCAACACAATTGTAATTTGGATTTGTGTATGAGTATTCCATTGCCATATTGCCAGGATCACATTCCGACATCTTAAAAAAGCTATTGGTCATACCTGCCGGGATTAAAATACTGTCCGTAACATATTGTTTATAATCAATACCTGATATACACTCAATAAGATATCCCCCTAATGAAGCACCAATATTACTGTATGAAAAACTTGTTCCCGGATGGCTATTGGTATAGGAAGTATTCTCCCCATAATAAGTTCCGCCTTCAACCAGATAGTTCTCTAATACATTGGATAACTCCAGCTCAGTGTCGTTATTATAACTTATAAGCGAATTGATAACAGTGAAATTATCTTTTATCCCGCTTGTGTGGTTCATCAACATCCTTATGGTAATTGTGTCAGAGGGATAATCTGGATGGATAACATCAAATGGAAGATAATCATTTATGTTATCATCCAGGTCAAAATAACCATTTTCATACAATTGCATTAATCCTATTCCGGTAAATGTCTTGGTTACAGAGTATAGCAAAAATGAAGTTGAATCGTTTACCAAACTTGATGTTTCACGATTTGAATATCCGTATGACGATTTCCATACAGTCTTGCCACCTTTAACAATGGCTGCACTCATCCCACTTATATTGTACTGGTTCATTAGTGAGATCATGTGATTGTTGAGCATCTCAGGAGATACTAATTTTCCTGTTTCTTTTTCATTAAAAACCAGTTCGGAATACTGTGCAGAAAGTGGGATACTACTACAGATAATCATCAAAAAAATGATTTTTGTTTTCATGTGTCAGTTTTTTAAACAAACAAAGCTTTACATGTGTTAAATATATAAATTTAATTTTAATAATATTGATTTTAGCCTATAAATAAATTGTGTTTATTGAAAAATAGATAACTAAAGATGAAATATTACTGCTTTTTTCAAAATGATAGGATCAATACTAACTTTTCCAGATAATAACCACATTTTTCTATTGTTTTATTTGAGCCTGCTAAAAAAGCCTTTTAAGGATTCAAATGCGAGGCGATAAGATTAAATTGAATAATTCGCTGACACATTAATACTTTGGTATGCGATTTCATCTGACACGTAGTCATATTCGATTTCTCCCTGCCCAATCAAATCATACAGTAACAGAAAATCCTTTCCGTTTTGAATCTCAGGGGCATCCATAATATTTTCAGCACCAATCATGATACTTGAATTAAACTCAAGTTCAGTGCCTGCTTTATATTGAAATACTTCTAATAAGTTTGCCGTACTTACTTCATACGCATCCATAATAGTCTCACTGTCCCCTGTTGTTCCATCATTTGAGGTATTATCAACCTGTCTGGGCAATCGTACATCCCATCCGTAAGGCAGCATGATTTGAAAATCAAAATAATCGTTTTTATATACCCCATATTCTACACGCCCCAGGTCAAAAACACTTATTTGGCCTTTGCTTGTAAAACAAAATGACATCATGGCAATGATAATCAGTCCAAAAGCTTTGATCATAATTTTCATTTTGTATGTTTTTATTGATTTGTTTCCTGTTTTCTAAGTCCCACAATTTTTTACCTGTTCGTAAGTATCCAAACAAACAATAATGTATCTCTTAAATTGTTTAAGATTTGATTCCGGCCTTTAAAGTAGTAAAGGATTATAGAACTATTGGGATTAAATTCACATTTTTCCCTTACAAAAATATAAAATAAGCGATAAATGATAATGTTTTAACACAAAATGTTTTACGTGCCAATGGAAAAATAGTGATTAAAAAATAGTTGAACTTAGCCACACTAAACATCGTATCAAAAACCTTCATCTCCATTCTTTTCATTAAAAATCCATTTCCAAGCCCTTTAAACACAATAGTACTATCCATTGGGATTAGTTCATCCTGGGCTTATTCGTTATCGATCATTAGCTATTGCAACGTGTCGGGTAGTGCCTGCCATATGAAGCCCTGTTTATTGTGCGTTCGTGCATTATTTATCTTTTATTTTATTTACAAATCAATCATGGAATCATTGAATTTACCAGATGAAAGGAATTAGTCTATATTTTACTTCTTTACAATATTCAGAGTATCCGGTCAATTCTTTCTGTAAAGTTGTATCTTCATAATATGTCCTGATAAAAATTAAAATAATCATAATAACCAGGGGAATAAATGCAAGTAACGAGCCTAATGCCAAAGGTAATGATATTGAACCTAAAAGCATTCCAAGGTATCCTGGGTGACGCACTATTTTATAGGGCCCTGTATTAATCACATTATGATTTTTCTCTCTTTGTATTCGTATAGTACCTTCAAAAAAAGGATTATGAAGCATTGGCCATATAGAAAATATTGTTGAAAAAATATATAGAA
>CAYLYP010000035.1:0-29877 GCA_964387795.1 uncultured Bacteroidales bacterium | reverse complement strand
CTATAAGAGGAGGTGATAATTTTATAATAAATCCGATAAAAGCCTGTAGGGCTTTACTATAAATAACCCCCGGATTTATCCGGGGGAAGGGAAAGGGACAGCTAACAAAACCCTGTAAGGGTTCTCCAAAGTGAAGGAAAAGAAATGATAAGCTCTTCCTGCAGAAAATAAAACACTTTACCCATAGCAGTGGGCTTAGTTTCACTAGTTTTATTCATTATTTTCCCTTTGGGCCGTTGGGTATTTTCTTTAAAACACTTTCATTTATTGCTTTTTTGATATTTTTGTGCGGGGAGAATGAATAAAATCCCTATTGTAGTGGTTCAATGATTTGCCGGATTTTGGTTTTATAACCAGACTTTTCCTTAGTGATTGCAAACAATCACTGAAAACCCAAGCGTTTCACAATGCCACCCTGAGGCTGATTATTACAAAACACTGTATCAACAATGAACAGACTTGACAGACTAACAAGCATACTCATACAACTTCAATCAAAACGACTGATAACTGCCCGTGAAATAGCTAACCGCTTTGAGGTTTCAAACAGGACAATTTACAGGGATATTCAAACACTAAGGCTTGCAGGTGTTCCAATTGGCGAAGAGGAAGGAAGGGGCTATTTTTTAGTAGAAGGTTATCGCTTGCCCCCTGTAATGTTTACTATGGAAGAAGCAAGGGCTTTGGTAACAACAAGTAAGATTTTAAACTATCATACCGAAGATTCCCTTAAATACAATTATGAATCTGCGCTTATGAAAATAAAAGCAGTTTTATCACTTAAAGACAAAGACAAATTGGAATTCTTAGATTCAAGGATCGGATTCCATAAACCATGGGCTCCTACAAGTTTGTATTTAGACAGAATTCAGCAATCAATAACAGAATGCGAAAAGCTGAAAATAAAATACCAATCAAAAAAGGAAGAGGAAATAACAGAACGAACGATCCATCCTTATGCAGTATATTTTAATGGTGCTGTGTGGACAACAATTGCCTATTGTGAGCTGCGAAAAGAAATAAGGGAGTTTCGCCTTGACAGGATAAAAGAACTCAAATTACAACAAACGTATTTCATAGCCGACAAGTCTTTCAGCATTGAACACTATCTTGAAGAACGTTCAAAAAAAATATTTTAAACCCCTGACATAGGGTTGTCATCTGTGCCTTTTACCTTTGCTTAAAATTTAAACAAAAATGAAAATAAAAGCAATTTTATTAATCGTCATTGCTTCACTTTTATCAAATGTCAGCAATGCACAAACACAAAAAAGTATGATTGCAAAACAAATCTCAATCAGAGAAGAAAAAGTTGTAATCAATTATTATCAACAGGGACAAGGCGACACAACACTTCTGTTTTTACACGGATGGTGTATTGACGGAATGTATTGGAAGAACCAGCTTGATTATTTTTCCAGTGCTTTTAATGCTTTCGCAATTGACTTGCCTGGCTTTGGCAAATCAAAAGCAGAAAGGACCAATTTGACAGTTGAAGAATATGCCAATGATGTAACGGCATTTATTGATTCAATGAAACTTGAAAATGTTGTAATCATTGGACATTCAATGGCAGGCGAAATAATGTTACAAACAGCATTAACCAACAATCCAAAGATAGTTGGTATTATAGGTGTTGATAATTTTAAATCTATTGACGTTATAATGCCTCCAGAACAATTGCAAAAAATAACCGACTTTCTTTCGTTGCTCGAAAAGGACTTTAAAAATACTGCACCCGTATATGCCGATTTGATGCTTTTTCACCCGGCAACTTCAAAGGAAGTGAAAGACAGGGTAAAAACTGATTTTGCAAATTGCGATCCTGTTATTGGCTATGGATCATTTATGACTCAAATGCAATACGCATATACCGATGCCCTGAGATTAGAGCAGCTTAATTATAAGTTGTATTTAATAAACGGAGACAGTTTCCCAACAAATGAGACCGGGTTGAATAAGCATTGTAAAAAGGGATTTCAAGTGGAACCGCTTCATGCATCCGGACATTATCCTATGATAGAAAAACCGACAGAGTTTAATTTATTATTAGAAAAAGTGCTGAAAGAAATGAAATAAACGGATGCTCATAAATATGGCTTCTTATGGTTGGCACAACACAGTATGCAGTGCTGGCCAATGAGCCATTGGGCACAATGCTTAATTGAGAATTGTCAATGCATCATTAGCATAACCCTGGCAGGCTATACTAATGATGCATCTTTTTTTTGTGATCCATAATGAACCCATCAGCACTTGAGCTTTCACGAAGATAACTGGCTTAATGCCTTTGGGAAAATCACCCTTGATGAACAGATTTTAATTGGAATGAGCTAAACAGTTTTCCTGTATCTCCATACGGCAAGGCTAAGGGCAGTAACAGCATAAATGGCCAGGGAAACAAGTTCATAGGCAATATCGGCTATGTCTGAGCCTTTAAGCAATACCATACGCAATGCTTTCATGAAATAGGCAAAGGGATTGAGCATATTAAAGTATTTTGCCCATTGGGGCATACTGTCGGTTGAGGTGAATATTCCGCTCATAAGGATAAACACCAGGAGAAAAAAGAATATTGTAAACATTACCTGCTGCTGATTGGAAGATATTGTTGATAAAAACAATCCCAATCCTAATGCCACAAAGAGATACATGATTGCCAGCAGGAAAACGACAAACAGATTGCCTTCAATGGGCAGGTTGAAGATAAGTCTTCCAAGGACTAGCCCAAAGGCAAGTTCGAAGAGTGCAATAATGAGGAAGGGGAGGAGCTTGCCAATGATAAACTGGTATTTCTTTGTTGGGGTAACATTGATTTGTTCGATGGTGCCCATTTCTTTTTCCCTGACAATGTTGAGTGCCGTGAGGAACATACCAATCACGGTAACAAGGATTACCAGAATGCCCGGAAGCATATAAATCGTATATTTCAGGTTGGGATTAAACCAGAACCGATAGCTGATATCAATTGGCAATCCTTTTAATCCTGCCTGAGGGCTTATCCATTTGGCCCTGACATCGGTATTGAAGTCCTGGAGGATGTTATTAGCATAAACATTAATTAAGCCTGCTGCCATCCCATCAATAGCATTGATAAGGAACTGGACTTCGGAAGTTTTTTCTTTGATAAGGTTTTCTTCAAAATTGGAAGGGATAACAAGGATAACGGATGCTGAGTTGTTTAGAAGTTGCTTTTCGGCTTCCTGAACAGATGTATTAAAGCTGTTAACATGGAAGAAAGGAGAGGCCTTGAATTTTGAAATCAGTGATTGGGAGGTTGAAGAGAAGTCATTGTTGACAATCACCATATCAATGTTTTTCAGTTCCAGGGTAGCTGCATTTACAAGAATAAGAAGCTGCACTACAGGCAATACAAAGATTAATGGCAACATAGTCCTGTTGCGAAAAATCTGTATGAATTCCTTTTGAAGGATGTATAATATAGTTCGCATGGTTTATTCGAGACGGGTTTTAAATTTTTTAATACTCAGGATTATAAAGAATACCATCATGCCGGTAAGGATAAGGGTTTCTTTCCAGACAAACATAAATCCAGCCCCCTTTAACATGATGTTTTTCAAAATGATGATAAAGTATTTTGCCGGGATGATATATGAAATCCACTGGAGGATCAAAGGCATATTGCTTACCGGGAAGATAAAGCCTGATAGCAACATCGTAGGCAATAATAAGGCCAGCATAGAAATAAACATTGCTACCTGCTGGGATGAAGTAACAGACGAAATAAGGATTCCAAGGGAAAGGGCCATACAAATAAATAGCAGGCTTTCGAGCATTAAAAGGCTAAGGCTTCCCATAATAGGCATCCCGAAAACAACTACCCCCAGGACGATAATAACGATAGCATTTAAGAATGCAAGACCAATGTAGGCAGCCACTTTCCCCATGACGATAAGGCTTGGTTTAAGAGGAGATACCAGCAATACCTCCATGGTGCCCATTTCCTTTTCCCTGGCAATGGAAATGGATGTCATCATTGCCGATAGCAACATGAGTATCAAAGCCATAGTGCCAGGGACAAACATATAGGCCCCTTTCAGGTCTTCGTTATAGAGCATCCTGACTTCCTGGGTGATTTGCATAGGAACTACCTGAATGTCTGCCTGGCTTTGGGAATAGTCGGTGATGATTGCCCTGGCATAACTCACAAGCATATTGGCAGTATTGGCATCACTTGCATCGGCAATGAGCTGGACATGGGCAAGCCCTTCGCGCATCATGTTGGCAGCAAATCCAGGTTCAAAAACCACTACCAGCTTGACATCCCCTGTTTTTAAAGATTGCTCAATCTGGTTGGGTGAATGGAGCACCTCCTTAATTTCAAAGTAACCCGAAGAAGCCAGTTTGTTGATAATCTTAGTCGTCTGGCTGTCGCCCGATTGGTCAAGGATGGCAATGTTTGTGTTTTTTATTTCATTTGTGATGACATATCCAAAAAGCAAAATCTGGATTATTGGCATCCCGATAAGGATAACCGTTGTCCGGATATCCCTGAAGATATGCAGAAATTCTTTTTTAATAAAACCTGATAAACGCTTCATGATATAAGATGGTTTAGCCTTTGAAATTGCTTTTACGTGCCAGTTTTACAAATACTTCATCCATTGAAGATGCCTGGTTTTGTTGTTTGAGCTCAGAAGGAGAGTCTAATGCATCAATTCTCCCATCAACCATGATACTAACGCGGTCGCAGTATTCTGCTTCATCCATATAATGGGTGGTGACAAAGACTGTGATCCCTGAGTGGGCTGTTTCGTAAATCATTTCCCAGAACTGTCGTCGTGTAAGGGGATCAACACCTCCGGTGGGCTCGTCAAGGAATACAATACGAGGTTGATGGAATATCGCAATTGAAAAAGCCAGTTTTTGCTTCCAGCCTGGAGGAAGGGCACCAATTCGTTCGTTCTTTATTTCTTTAAGGGAAAGCCTCTCAAAGAGTTCTTCGGCTTTATTACGGATGTTTTTTTTATCCATACCATAGATACCTGCATAGAACCTGATGTTTTCCCAGGCAGTAAGGTCTTCATACAGAGAAAACTTCTGGCTCATATAACCGATGTTCCTTTTAATTTTATCTGTTTCATGATACACATCGTATCCTGCAACCTTAATGGATCCTGAGGTGGGGGTAAGTAGCCCGCAGAGTATCCTCATAGCAGTGGTTTTGCCTGCACCATTGGCACCAAGGAACCCAAAGATCTCCCCTTTATAAACCTCGAAGTTTAAATGGTCGTTGGCCACAAAGTGCCCGAATTTCTTAACCAGGTCTTTGACCTGAATGATTGGGATATTATTCGAAAACATGTTGTTGTTTCATTAAGTCCATAAAGCAATCCTCAACATGAGGTTGAATCTCTTGAATCTGTAATTCCCGGTGCTTTTTTGTGAGCAGGTAATTGCGGAGGTTTTGAATGGCAACCCCATCCTGTTTTAAAACAATATGGAGGTATTCGCCAAAAGGATAAGCAGAAATGGTTTCAGGGAACTGTTTCAGGTCTTGAAGGAGCAAAAAGAGATTGGATGCCTTGAGTGCAAATACCTTATTTGAAAAGGTATCTACGAGTCCTTCAGGGGTATTGATCTGAAGGATATTCCCTTTCTGGATCAGTGCAATCCTGTCGCAAAGGTTTGCTTCATCCATATATGGTGTTGAAACGATAATTGTGATCCCTTCGTTTTTCAAGCGTTTAAGCATTTCCCAGAATTCTTTCCTCGATAAGGCATCTACCCCTGTGGTGGGTTCATCCAGAATGAGGATTTCAGGCTTATGGATCATGGCACAGCACAAGGCAAGCTTTTGTTTCATTCCCCCTGAGAGTTTACCGGCCAGCCTGTCTTTGAAAGGCTCTATCTGGACATAGATATCCTTTATGAGCTCATAGTTTTGTTTTATTGTTACCCCAAAGATGGAAGCAAAAAAACTCAGGTTTTCATAAACGCTTAAATCCTGGTAAAGGGAAAACTTTCCTGGCATATATCCAAGGATGTTTCGGATGGCTTTGTAATCCTTAACGCTATCCAGACCATTGAGCATTGCTGTTCCTGTGTCGGGCAACAACAATGTGGTCAATATCCTTAAGAGGGTTGTTTTGCCAGCCCCATCAGGGCCAATAAGCCCAAACAGTTCCCCTTGCCCCACATTAAAGGATACATCATTGAGTGCTGTAGTGTTTTTATAGGATTTGCTTATATGCTCAATTTGAATTGATGGGTTCATGGTTCAGGATTAAAATTTTACTTCACCTGGCATCCCTATTTTTATGCTGCCATCATTTTTTACACTTACTTTAATGGCATAAACAAGATTTACCCTTTCTTCTTTTGTTTGTATGACCTTAGGGGTAAACTCTGCTTTTGGCGAAATCCAGGTAATGGTGCCTTCCAGTTCTTTGTTGTTGGACTTGTCCTCATCAATTCTCACTTTAACTGTTTGGCCGGGTTTAATATGGGGCAACTGGCTCCCGCTTATATATGCCTTTAACTCCATTGTAGCCAGATCGGCAATTTTATATAATGCTTTCCCGGGTGCAACCATCTCGAAGGGTTCGATATATTTATCGAGAATAGTGCCATTGACAGGGTTAATTATATAGCATTTTTTAAGCTGGTCTTCGGCAATGGCAATCTGGGTATCCATGGCATTTAGCTCGGCAAGGATACTGTTTTTTGAAACCTGGTATGCCTGGGCTTGCTTGTCGAGGACATCCATCTTTCCGTTTAGCTCATCCATTTGTTTTTGGGTGATGGCCTGGTCTTTCAGTAAACGTTCTCCCCTGTTTATTTCAATCTTAAGGCTGTTTTTCTGTGCCTGGACAACAGCAATGTTGGCATCCATATTGTTCAGGTTGGCTGCAATGGACTCTTTTTTTGCCTTTAATTGTGAGATATTTAATAAAGCCTGAGAGGTATCAGTTATTGCAACAAGCTTTCCGGCTTCAATACTTTGCCCTTCTTCAATATCAAAAAATACCAGTTGGCCGCTCGTTTGTGAAGATACTATGGTTTCGCGTGATTCAAAGTTACCATAAGCATCCGACTCATGGTTTGAGTTGTTACAGGATGTGATAATTAAACCTGTTAACAACAGGAAGGTTACTATTGCTCTTTTCATGGTTGTGGGTTAAAAGTTCCTGTGATAATTTGATATTCATTGATGGCCTGAAGCTTTTGAACCTGATGGGTTTGTAATTGTAACCTCGCAAGGTTTAAAGCATTGAGGCGGGCTAAATATTCAGTGGAGGTAATTGCTCCGTTCTCATACTGAGAGGTGGAGGATTCAAGGATTAGTTCCTGAAGTGCAATGATGTCATTATCAGTTTGTAATAATTGCTCCAATTGTTGAATCCTGTTTTTTGCATTAAGTTTTGATATTTCAATGTTTTGTTCAAAAGCTTCTTTCCTCATTTGGTGGATATTGCTTTGGATGACTGCCGATTGTTTCTCATTGGAGTATTTGTTCCAGTCCCAGATATTCCATGCAAGCCTGATCCCAAACATATAGTAAAAGTCAAAAGTGTCACTGATGGGGTTTAGGGTGGGTTTGCCATAACCTGCCTGGGCAAATGCACTCAAACGGGGTAGGGTAGAGGCTTTGTTTAACAGGGAGGCATTGATAATCTTTTCTTTTTGCAGGTCAAACAATTTAAGTTCGGGGCGTTGTAATGGCTGATCAGAAAAGTCGTTATATTCAGGAATTGAAAAAACAAAGCCTTTAAGATCTTCCCCGGTTAGGATGTTAAGGATTTCAAGAGTCGTTTCAATGGAGCTTTCCAAATCATTGGCCGACTGTTGGATTTTAAGCAATTCTGCCTTAAGGATTAAAGCTTCGGAAGGGAGTTTGGCGCCATTCTTTACAGCCACCTCAGCAATCTGTAGGGCATTTTCAATTTCACTTTTGTTCAGGTTCAGGATTTCGAGGTTTTTGTCAAGCAGTATTTTTTGAAAATAAAACCTGCTTACCTGTTCGTGAACCGGATAAAGTGCAACAATGGCTTCCTGTTGGTCAGCCTGGTAACTGGTTTCCCTAAGTTGTTGGCGTGCATGGTTTATGCCACCATCATAAATCGTCTGTTGGACATCAAGGGTGATGCGGTATTGATCTTTATCTGGTGAAGGGATTTCTATTCCCGGGATAGGAATATCGAGCTGCATCACCTCTGACTGCCAGCTTATCTGCCCGTTAAGGCTTAGTTGGGGGAGCCAGCCCGAGCTGATCACTTTTTCATTAAGAAGGTTTAGTTTTTCTAACTCTGATACCTGCAATCCCTGGGGATGGTGCTTCATCGCTTTTTCAATGCATTCGCTTAGCTTAATGGGTTCCTGTCCCCACAAACAAATGCTGTTGCATATCAGAAAAATTAATATTATACTACTTCTGAGGCTCATGGTTGTTAATTTTGATTGAGTGAATTATAAAATCCGGGACTTCTATTTTTCGTGCTTCAATAAAAGCTTTGTAATCTCTTTTGGAATCGTTAAAAAGGATTGGCCTTATGAGATGTTGCCCGGCAATAGGGAAGATACACATTGAGATGAGGTTAATGACTAGTTGTTTGGGATCCATCCTACGTATAAGGCCATTATCCATTGCATCTTCAAAAGTTTTTAAAACCTCTTTTATCGGCAGCCCTGCTTTTGCAAATATTGCAGGCATGCGCCCCTGGTTCTTTTGCAGGGTCTCAAGGACAAATACAGGGATGAATGGATTTTTATTCAAAGCTTCAATGTATATCAAACAAAACTTCTTTATTATTTCAAATACATCAGGCTCTGTTTGTAAGATTTTTAAAACTTCCGGGACAATGAGTTTTTTTAATACCATACTGAATACTGATTCGAACAGATTGTCTTTTGTGCGGTAGTAATAATGGAGCAATGCTTTATTGATCCCCGCCTTATCAGCTATTTCCTGCATCCGGGCCCCTGATAAGCCTTTTTGAATAAATATCTCTGAGGCAGCCTGTAATATCTTATCCTCAGCTTTTATGTCCTGTTCTTCCATGGTTTTTTAAGTTTAACTGATTAGTTTAACCAAATGGTTAACTTGTGCAAATGTATATTTGTTTATTGTTGTATGCAAATAAATTTGTAAAAAAATTTTTATTTAACATGTAAGAAGCAGTAAAACAATATTATAGAATTAACTAAATGGTTAAGATGGGTGATATAATATTTGTGTTAGTTGTTTTCATTTCATGTATTACCTGAAACTTATTTTTTAAATACTTTAGTCACAGTCACATAGTATAAACCAACATGCTGTAAGATACCGCTTACTATGAGAATAGTTTAAATAATTCTTTTTGTTTTTGGGTATCTATCCTTTCTTAAAAAATCAATCATCTCTTCTTAATTTGTGATTTGGATTACTGGTTATTTTTACTAACATCCAATATTTTTCTATTGTATCCTTTAAAGAATCATATAAACATTTGTTTTTTGTTTACTTTTGTGAGTTGAAACATTTTTAGTATTTGGTTTTTAAGGGCTTTAGGCAAGCAGATAATAATGTTTTCCTGCCCTGATATCGATGCTTGAATTTATTTTATGTTATGAATTCTCAAAAGACAATTGCCCTTGTGGCGCATGATAACAGGAAAAAAGAACTCATGGAATGGGTTGACTGGAACTGGGAAGCCCTATCAAAACATGATATTGTTTGTACAGGAACCACCGGACGCCTGGTAGAAAATGTAATTAGCAAACATACCCAGAATGAAAATGGCAGGGATTTTTATGTTAAACGCCTTAAATCTGGACCATTGGGAGGTGATCAGCAATTGGGTGCAATGATTGCTGAAGGAAAAATCGATGTAATGGTGTTTTTCTGGGATCCTATGATGCCCCAGCCTCATGATGTAGATGTGAAAGCTTTGCTGCGTATCACTGTCTTATATAATGTACCTACTGCTTGTAACAGGGCAACTGCTGATTTTTTGATCCTTAGTGATTTGTTCGATAAGCCTTACCATCCAAAGAAAAATGATTTCAGGGCTTATCTGGAACGTGATATTGAATAATAAGTTTGATTGTAAAACATAAACATTGAAATGATGAACAAGTTTCATTCTTTACCTCTTGTTTTTATTGCCGGACTGCTATGTTTTGTGGCTGTTAGTTGTAAACAAAAGGACAAGGGGCCTAAAGCCCCGGAGGGCACAGAAGTGAGCCAGGCTTTCTTTCCTGAATGGAGTAAAAATGCAAATATCTATGAAGTTAATATTCGCCAATATACCCATGAAGGCACTTTTAATGCTTTTTCAAACCATCTGGAAAGGCTAAAAGAAATGGGGGTTGATATTCTTTGGCTGATGCCCGTGACCCCTGTTGGGGAACTTAACAGGAAAGGATCTTTGGGAAGTTATTATGCAGTTAAGGATTATACATCAGTGAACCCTGAATTTGGCAGCTTAGTTGACTTTAAAAATCTGGTGTCTAAAGCACATGGAATGGGAATGTATGTAATTATCGACTGGGTAGCTAACCATACTTCTCCTGATCATTCCTGGACATCTTCTAATCCTGAGTTTTATACAAAGGATTCTTTGGGGAAATTTATCCCTCCTGTAGCTGATTGGTCTGATGTTGTTGACCTGGATTATTCAAATCAGGAATTGAGAAAACAAATGGCAAATGCTATGAAGTTTTGGGTCACCGAAACAGGTATTGATGGTTTTCGTTGCGATGTAGCTGATATGGTTCCTCTTGATTTTTGGGAAGAGACAATACCTGAGCTTCAAAAGATAAAACCTCTTTTCTTTCTTGCAGAAGCAGAAAACCCTGAGCTGCATAAAAAAGCATTTAACACAGGCTATAACTGGACACTACATCATATCCTTAATGATATTGCAAAAGGCTATAAGAATGTAAGTGCCCTTGATGATTATTTCTTTACTAAAAAAGAAAAAGAGTTTCCCTGGGGGGCTTTTAAAATGAACTTCACCTCCAATCATGACGAGAACTCATGGAATGGAACTGAATTCGAGCGTCTGGGCGATGCAGCAAAGGCAATGGCAGTGATTTGTGCCACAAGCCCCGGCACATTGCTTATCTATAGTGGCCAGGAAGCTGCAATGGATTGCAGGCTGGAGTTTTTTGAAAAGGACGAAATTCCGTGGAGTAACTATGCTTTTCATGAATTCTATCAGGCATTGCTCCACTTGAAAACAAGAAACCAGGCACTTTGGAATGGAAAAGACGGTGGAATAATGAAAAGAGTTAAAACCGAAGACGCTAATGTATTTGCTTTTGTCCGTGAGAAAGATGATGCAAAGGTTGTTGTCCTTGTTAATTTGTCTTCATCACCAGTTAAGGTTAACCTCGATGATAAACTTATTGATGGAAACTTTGTAAATATTTTTACTGAAAAGAAAATTTCTCTCCCCCTTGTTTCAAAAACCGATATGGCTCCCTGGGGCTTTATTGTGCTCGAAAAGATTTAAGCCTAAACTATTAGAATTTTATAATCCCTTGCTTTCGGCAGGGGATTTTTTTTTATTTCTTATATCGTTTTTTTACGATGATATAAAAATATATCGTAATTTTACGCTGATTTTTAAAGAAGCATTTCTATAATGCAAATGCGAACCGTAATCTTAAATTTTGTTATATGAGGAATTTTTTGATCTTAAGTATCGTATTATTTCTTAGTATGTTGTCTAATCCTGAGAGCAATATGGCTCAGAAAAAAAGTAAAAAAGCAGATCCGGAAATTGATGTTTACTATTTTCACCGAACTGTCAGGTGTGTGACCTGCAAAAAAGTTGAAGAGTTTGCAAGCAAGACACTACAAGAAAATTTTGCGAATGAGATTTCACAAGGGATAATTCGATTTATAACTGTTAACGTGGAGGAAGAGATTAATTTTGAATTGACTGAAAAGATTTCGGGCGGAAATAATGGTTTGTATCTGGTTAAGCATTCGAAAACGGACGACCAGATTATTGACCTAAATGATGCTGCTTATGATAATATTAGAGATGAAGCGAAGTTTAAGGAAGCGGTATCAGCAAAAATACGTGAACATTTACAAAAGTAAACATGATAGAAAACGAATTTCAGCTTGATTATAGCGAACACGAAAAAGAGATGGCACGCTTTGCAAAAGCCCTTGCCCATCCTGCACGTATTGCTATTTTAAAGCTATTGGCAGCCAGAAATACCTGTATCTGTAATGATATGGTCAAAGAACTTCCTTTGGCACAGGCAACAGTTTCCCAGCACTTAAAGGAACTGAAAGATGCAGGCCTTGTTCAGGGAAATATTACCCCCCCCAGTGTGAAATACTGTATTAATCGCCAGAATTGGGAATTGGCCAGGAAAATGTTTGAAGAGTTTTTTAAATAACCTAAATGCTTTTAAAATGGAAATAAAAGTTTTGGGCACCGGATGCCCCACATGTAAAACCCTTGAAAAGCTTGTCCGGGATATGGTAACTGAGCTTAACATTGATGCTACTATTACCAAAGAAGAAGATATTATGAATATCATGTCTTATGGTATCATGCGCACTCCCGGCCTGGTAGTAGATGGCAAAGTAGCCATGAGTGGACGCTTGCCTTCTGAAAAAGAACTCAGGGAAATCTTGTCAAAACATATATAGTTTTTCTTTGTATTAACCAACTCCAAGTTTGATTTTATGAAACTTACGAATCTAAAAATGACCTTTTTAAGCGCAACAATGCTGCTTTCAATACTTTTTTCTGCTTGTGGGGGCGCTAAACCCAATGAATCAAAAGATGGGGCAGAAGAAAATAATACTGGACTGGCAATAGGCCAGGGGCAGATACAGGTTTTTTACCTTCATGCTACCAATCGTTGCCCTTCATGTAATGCTATTGAAGCAGGTACAAGGAAAACTATTGATACCTATTTTAAATCCCAGTTGGAAAAGAAGGAAATCCTTTTTAGTGTCCTGAATATTGAAGAGCCTGCAAACAAAGAAATAACAGAAAAATACCAGGCTATTGGCCCAACACTCCTCGTAATTTATTTAGACAAGGATAAAAAAGAAGTGGTCAATGACTTAACAGGTGATGGTTTCCGCTATGCCCTTAATGATGAATCACAATTTATTTCTGTATTAAAGGCAGCAATAGAAGAAGCCCTGAACAAGTAAAAGTATGGAATTTCTATACAGTATCCTTGATAATACAAATACGCCTTTCATCACAGCCTTTATCCTTGGCCTGATGACAGCCATAAGCCCTTGTCCCCTTGCAACCAATATAACTGCTACAGCTTTTATAAGCAAAGACCTTGAAAATAAAAAGCGTATATTTTATAATGGTTTATTCTATACGATGGGAAGGGCAATCAGCTATACCGCCATTGGGATTATCCTTTTCTTTGGGGCAAGCACCTTTCAGATAGGCGGGTTCTTCCAAAAATATGGTGAACGCTTTCTGGGACCTCTCCTGATTATCATTGGGATTTTTATGCTGGATATTATTCCTGTTAAGTTTTCTTTTGGAAATGGAAAATGGCAGGATAAACTTTCTGGCTCAAAAAGTAAAGGTTCATGGTGGAATGCTGTTCTGCTTGGGATGATTTTTGCTCTTGCATTTTGTCCTTATAGCGGGGTGTTGTATTTTGGGATGCTTATCCCTATTACTATAGCTTCCCCTGATGGACTTTGGCTTCCCCTTGTATTTGCTTTTGCTACCGGATTGCCCGTCATCATTATTGCCTGGCTACTTGCTTTTGGCATTGCTAAGCTTGGGAATTTTTACAATAAGCTTAAAACCTTTGAGTATTGGTTCAGAAAGATTGTTGCCATAATATTTATCCTTGTTGGAATTTACTATGTTATCATGTTTCTGATGTCGTAGGGCTATCTGGCTAAAATTTGCTTTTAATGATGCTCAATATCCATTTTGTTTTTCTTAATAATGGCATCTAATGTTGATTAAGTACCAATTTATTCAGTGTGCCATATTGGATATTGCGTAATAAATGGTTTTTCGGTTAAGCTTGCTCTGAATACTTTTCAGAGATAAAAACTGCATTCAATTTTTAGAAAATTATGGAACCAAAAAAAGAAATAAAAATACTTCTCTGGCTGGCAGGTTTTTTTCTGTTTGCTTATTTTTTACCTATCGAGAATTCTGTATTCAGGGATGCTGTCATTGGGGCTTTGGAACTTGTTAAATGGTATGCCAGGGAACATGTTTTGCTTTGCCTGATCCCTGCATTTTTTATTGCTGGCCTTATCTCTGTCTTTGTGAGCCAGGGCTCTGTCATTAAATACTTCGGGGCAAAAGCAGTGAAATGGAAAGCGTATTTGGTGGCTTCTGTTTCAGGAACAATACTTGCTGTATGCTCATGTACAATTTTGCCTATGTTTTCAGGCATCCATAAAAGGGGTGCAGGGCTTGGGCCTGCTATAGCATTTTTGTATTCAGGGCCTGCCATCAACATTCTTGCCATCATCCTTACAGCCCGTATCCTTGGTTTTGAAATGGGGCTTGCCAGAATAATTGGTGCTGTAGTTTTTAGTATTGTAATAGGTTTGCTCATGGCTTTCATTTTCCGAAAGGAAGAGAAAGAAAAGGCAAAAGAACAAATGAATTTTCCGGTTCTACCTGAGGCAAGGCCAATGTGGCAAACAGTCCTTCACTTTTTCTCTCTTGTAGGTGTCCTTGTGTTTGCCAATTGGGGAAAGCCGGGTAATGAAACTGGTTTTTGGTATTCACTATGGGAGAGCAAATGGATAATCACTTCTGTTTTTGGTGTGTTATTTGCTTTTTCATTGGTTTATATCCTTAAAGTAAAAGCTTTATATGTTTTATTATCAGCAGCCTCTGTGATTGCACTTGCTTTTATTTTTCCAAACAATCCTTTAATCCCTTTCTCGACCGGTTTTCTTGCCCTCACGATGATTACTCTTTTTAATGGTGGGGAACCAAGGGAATGGACTTATTCAACATGGGGATTTGCCAAACAGATTTTCCCATTACTTGGTGCAGGTGTTTTGATTGCAGGTTTGCTTTTAGGCTCCCCAGGCGGGGCTCAGGGTATCATTCCCAACGAATGGGTTGCATCGTTGGTCGGAGGCAATTCGTTGGCATCTAATTTTTTTGCTTCTATCTTTGGGGCTTTTATGTATTTTGCAACTCTTACCGAAGTGCCAATTGTTCAGGGTTTAATTAGCAGTGGGATGGGAAAAGGACCAGCACTTGCATTGCTATTGGCAGGCCCTGCCCTTTCCCTTCCAAATATGCTTGTAATAAGAAGTATCATCGGAACTAAGAAAACTATTGTATTTGTTTCTTTAGTTGTTGTAATGGCAACCATTTCAGGATTATTTTATGGATTATTGTTTTGATTTCGTAATTTTGATGGCTGAAAATTGAAAACCAATAAAAAAATGATCGATATTTCACCTAAGGATGCATTCCTAATACTTAGCCAGGATGCTGTACTTATAGATGTTCGTGAAGAACTGGAACTAAAGGATAAAGGTTTTGATGTCCCTTGTGTGGTTCATTGGCCCTTTAATGAATTCCCAAACAATAAGCCGGATTTTCCTGAAGGGAAGAAACTTATTGTCGCCTGTGCCATTGGAGTCAGAAGCTCAAAAGTTGCCAATTGGTTGAACCAAAATGGGTTTGAACACGTTTATGCACTTGACGGAGGAATCCTTCAATGGCAGATGGAAGGCTTTCCTATCACTGACCATTCATCTTCTGGCCATGTTTGTTCCTGTTGTTGCACCCCTACCGAGGAATAAAAATAATCATAAGCATTAACCCTTAATTGAAAACTATGAAAATCCTTGCCCAAATTTGTAGAATCCTTTTAGGTATTGTTTTTACGTTTAGCGGATTTGTTAAAGCTATTGACCCTCTTGGCAGTACTTATAAATTCACTGACTATTTTACGGCTTTTAATATGGATTTCATGATTGGCCTCGCATTACCTCTGGCAATCATCATGAGTGCATTTGAACTGATAGTTGGGCTTGCATTGCTCCTTAGGGTGCAGATGAAATATTCAACCCTGGGATGCTTGATTTTTATGGCTTTTTTTACTCCCCTTACCCTTTACCTTGCAATCTTTAACCCGGTGAGTGATTGTGGTTGTTTTGGTGATGCTATTGTACTGACAAACTGGCAGACTTTTTATAAGAACCTTATCTTCTTTGCTGCAGCAATATTTCTGTTTATACGCCGAAAAGATTTTAAACCTTTGCTTTCAATAAAAAAAGACTGGATACTGGCAGCAGCATTGCTTGCTTTTAGCATCCTGCTTTCAGTTTATTGCCTCAGGTATTTGCCCCTTATTGATTTCCTTCCCTGGAAAGTGGGCAATAAAATATCTGAATTGGTAACCCCAACCCCTGAAATAGCAGATATTTACCTTGTTTATAAAAACAAAGAAACTGGCGAAACCAAAGAATATCCTGCTGAGAATTATCCATGGAACGATTCAATTTGGGTTTCTAAATGGGAATTTGTTGCCCAACGTAAAGATGTTAAACAGGAATATAAGGATGCCCCTATAAAATCATTCTCTATATGTGATGAATATGGGGATGATTATACCGAAGCTATTGTTAATAATCCTGATTATCAGTTTATCCTTGTGGCTTATGACTTAAATAAGACCCATACAAAGGCATTTGTAAAGATTAATGAATTTGTGTCTGAGGCTGAGGCAGCAGGTTATTCTTTCATTGTGCTTACATCGGCTCCTTCAGCAACCATTGATGCTTTCCGTCATGAACATCAGACTGCTTATCCTTTTTATCAAACCGATGAAATAGAACTTAAAAGTATGATTAGGTCTAATCCGGGACTCTTATTACTCAAGGATGGAGTAGTGCTTGCAAAATGGCCTCACAGGAGTATTCCTCTTTTCAGCAAGGTTAAAGAAAAGTATTTGAAAAAATAGGTCAGATGGGTTTCATCCAATGACAATAATTTATAAGCCGGCATCTGTTTTTTCTACAGATGCCGGCTTTTCTATTAATTTAAAAACCTTCCTATTGAAGTTATAAACCGAATTTATAATAAAAAAACCTTCAATCATGATTGAAGGTTTTTTTAATAGGAAAAAGATCAATTTATTCTATTGCCTTTAATACTTCAAGGGTAAGGTCATAGAATTTCTGAACGGTATCAATCTGGATACCTTCAACTGGTGAATGGGCACCCTTGATGGTAGGGCCAAAAGAAATCATATCCATTCCCGGATACTTTTCACCAATAAGCCCACATTCAAGTCCTGCATGTATCGCAAGCACTTTTGGTTCCTGTCCGAAAAGTTTTTTATAGGCATTGCGGGTGATGTTCATAACTTTTGAGTTAACATCAGGTTTCCAGCCCGGATAACCATCACCTTGCTTAACGGCTGCTCCTGCCAGGTGAAAGACATTGGCAACCATATTACAGATGTCTTCCTTTGAAGATTCAACACTTGAACGCTGACTGGTGCTGACAATAATTTTATCTTCCCTGATTTTTATTGATGCAAGGTTGGTAGATGTTTCAACCAATCCTGGGATATCGGGTGACATGGCAATCACACCATGAGGGCAGGCATAAAGAGAATAAACCAGTTGCTCCTGAAGGCCAACTTCCATAACCCATTGAGGCATGTTACAAGGCTCAAGGGTGATTTTAAGATCAGGTTCATTCGTTTTTTGTTCATTAACAATATCAGCGGCCAGTAGGGAGAAGAATTTTTTAAACTCGTTTATCTGTGGCTCAGGGATAACTACTTCGGCAAAGGCTTCACGTGCAATGGCATTGCGTAAGTTTCCACCATCGATATTTGATAGTTGTAAACCATGGTTGATATGTCCTCCAAAGAGAATCCTGTTTAGGACTTTATTTGCGTTCCCGCGCCCTTTGTTGATATCATCTCCTGAATGTCCTCCGGTGAGTCCATTAACCTGGATACGAAATGCTTTTCCATTGGCAATGGGCTTATCCTTTATTAAATCAAAAGTTGCAACGGTATCTTTTCCTCCCGCACAACCAATAAATAATTCCCCTTCATCCTCCGAATCAAGGTTTAACAGGATACGGCTTTTTAAAAGTTCCCTGTCAAGGGCAAATGCACCTGTAAGGCCTGTTTCTTCATCTATTGTGAATAAGCATTCGATGGGGCCATGTTGAATGGTGTCTGATTCAAGAATGGCAAGTTGTAGTGCAACCCCAATTCCATCATCGGCGCCAAGTGTAGTTCCTGTTGCCCTTACCCATTGGCCATCAATGCGTGGAACAATGGCATCTGTGTCAAAATTAAAGTTTACATCTGAATTTTTCTCGCATACCATATCCATGTGGCTTTGCAAAACAACCCAGGGCTTGTTTTCCATTCCCTTGCTGGCTTCCTTGCGTATTAGCACATTGCCTGCTTTGTCCTGGATGTAATCAAGATGGTGTTTCTTTGCAAATGCAACCAAATAAGCTGCAATTTTTTCTTCTTTTTTTGAAGGCCTGGGTATCTGGCATATCTCTTCAAAATACTGCCATACCCTTTCTGGTTTCAAATGGCCTATTGTTTTTCCCATTATATGTGATATTTATTGTTGTTTTTTCTATTGCGAAGTAACGATGATTTTACAAATAAAACAATATTCAACCAATCAAAATATAACAAAGTTGGTTAAATTGTTATTGATTGAGGTTTTAATTAAGGCCTGCAGAAAAAGTCTTTAAGATATCAAATGCCATGCGACAAGGCAACATTGAATAATAGTACCATGGGCCAATGGCAACAAAGCAGGATGAAAGCTTTGAAAGCCCAATGTGAGAAATCGTAAATCGTATATCAAAAATTGTAAATTCTTTATACCATGTTAAGGGTTGAGCCGGGGTTGAGCCGGGTTTGAGGCGGGTTTGAGGCGGGTTTGAGCCGGGTTGAAAGCGGCTCAAGCCCGTCTTAAGTCCGTTTGAAATCCGGTTAAAATGTAATGTTAATTTATGGATAGTATATAATATTTGCATACCGGTTTCGTTATTATAATGACGAATTAAACATAAACCTATTTATAGATTTGAATTAAATATGATAGTTTCATTAAAACTACAGTATTATGGCAAGGGCAAAAAACGGGCTTTACGGTCCCTTTAACTACCACCGCTCCAGCCAGGTGATACCCTTCAGTGCTTTTTAAGTTTTTATTCGCCCCTAAGTCCTGACAATACGATTAAGCTGGAAAACATCTCAGAAAGCCAAAGGTTTGAACTGGTGTTCCCAATTTAATAAATCCCTAAAAAGGTTTTTTTTAATTTAACCAGGGTTTGCTGAAAAAGTCTTTAAGGTATCAGAAGTAAGGCGACAAGGCAAAATGGTATTATAATACTATGAGACGATGGCAACGAAGCAGATGAAGCTATAAAGGCTAACGCAAATAAGATACAGGCATATTAGCGTTTCAGAAAGTAAATCCTTGCAAGCAGTATGAAATTGTTGCTCTGTTGTAGAAATGTATTCTGCTTGTTATGTGTTTTTCAGAAGACACAAATTAATGGCTAAACATGCGATTATGCTTAAATGAAGGCATAGATTAGAAAGAAATGATGGGTGTATTTATTAAATATACAAAAGCTAACTGCCAGGTATTAAGCTGTTTGTTTGCCTTGCTTTTGTTTAGATTGTCATATTGGTCAATAAGATATTAAAAATAATATGGCAAATGATACTTTTGCAAACTCTGATGTATTTTAGCTTTTTTAGCTATTAAATAGGGGTATTATCTCTATCTTTGAGTAAATAAAAAAATCAAAAGAATAATCATTAAAGCCCTCTTCATGATGAGAAAAATTACCTTTGTTCTTTTTGCTGTTATTTTTTGTTTTTGCTTTTCAGCAAAGGCACAATACACTTCTCCCGGCCAGAGTAAGAGCTGGACATTAGATTCTCTTGTTGCAAAATCTGCCGGGGTTGTAACTTTTAGTGAAGGCGCTTATTTTGTCAACAATGACCTTGTGATTTCATTGTCTGATACATTAAATATACAAGAGGCTGCTGTCATCAGGACTGCTGCTGCAATAAAAATCACAGTTAATGGGGTTATTATTTCAGACCCTGCATCAGGCCGTGTAATATTTACTGCAATTGATTCAACAGCATCTGCAAATTATTTTAAAGGCATTAGTATTAGTGAATCAGATTTATCAAGGTTCAAAAATACCAACTTTATGCATGGAGGTGGTGTGCAATTGCTTGGCTCTGATGTTGTTTTTGAAAACTGCATCATCAGAAACAATAACCATTCATTGACCTCTGGTGCCATAAATTTTAGTGGTGCAAGCCCTGTTATTAAATATTGTACATTTAAAAATAATACAAGGGCAGCTATTGGTTCTGGAGCTAATATCATTGGTTCGCCCCAAATATTGTATAATACTTTTATCCATAATGTTACCGAAAATTCTAACCGTCCCCAGATTAATATTGGCCCGGGAGATGTTGATACCATCCGGATTATTGGAAACTATATCGAAGGGGCATATTCTGTTTCTGGTGGAATCGGTGTAAGCAATCTCCTTGGTAGTGGTTCTGCAAAGGTTTTAATTTTAAACAATGAAATCAGGACCAATAGGTATGGTTATACACAGGCTGGAGCAAATATCAGTTCAATTATCAAGGGAAACAAGATTATTAACAATAACCTTGAAACCAATCCGATGAATGGTGGAAGTGGTTTGAACTTTATTTCTTCTGCTGACGGGAATTCGGCTATTGTTAGGGGAAACATCATTAGCGGGAACCTTTGGGGCGTTACTATCCAGGGTATTGCAAGCCCTGATTTTGGAACAGAAGATGATCCTGGAATGAACCTCATCTACGGCAACGGAAACGGTGGGCTGCCTTATGACTTGTACAACAATACTGCCCTTCCTGTTTCTGCTCAGTATAATTATTGGGGAACTGCTGATGAGAGTGGAATCGAAAATGTGATCTTTCACCAGGCTGATAATGCCAGTCTTGGATTGGTTACCTATTTACCATACATGCCTTTAAACCCCGAAATCAGTGCTTTTAAATTTACTGCTTCGAATAATCCAGGCTTTGCTTCTGATGTGATTGGGGTAATTGATAGCGAAAACCACACTGTTACTTTAATAGTACCTCCAGGTACTGATGTTACCAATTTAATCCCTGATATTTCAATCCCTTATGGCGCAAGTATATCTCCTGAAAACGGCACAGCACAGGATTTCACCGAGGATGTAACCTATACAGTAAGTGTTCCTCATGGAAGTCAGGCGTGGACTGTTAGTGTTGAGACAGTGGAGCTTTTCTCAGTTACATTTGCTGTTGAACATTCGGGTGCTGCTGTTGAAGGGGCATCAATTGTAATTGCTGATCAAACCCTTAACACCGATGCAAATGGAGAGGCCTCTATTGTTTTAGTCCCGGGTGAATATGCTTATCAGGTTTCCAAAGATGGATTCGAAACCTATGAAGGCACTGTTGTTATTACTGACCAGGACATTATTGAGAGTGTTGACCTTGAATTAATTGATTATCTTCTGACTTTTATCGTTAAAGCTCAGGATGGCTCTGCCCTGGAAGGTGCATCAGTATCAGTTAATTTTGAAACATTAGTGACTGATGAAAATGGGGAAGCTTCTTTAGTTGTTGTTCCCGGTTCCTATGAATACATTGTTACTATGACCGATTATCTTGGTGTTACCAGCACTGTTGATGTTGTTGACCAGGATGTAACTGTGAATATTAGTATGCAGCCCAATGGGATTATCGAAGATATATTTTCAAATTTAAAGGTATTTCCTAACCCATTTAGTGAAAAAATCACACTGAGCAATCCATGGCTTGTTGAAAGAGTTCTTATCAACACTATGGACGGAAAACTAATTTATGACATTCTCCTCAACGGAAATTCTGAGATAAAGACTTCTGATTTGAAAAACGGGATTTATCTGATTACTTTAGAAAGCTGGAATGGCGAGCGCTTCGTGATGAAAATGGTAAAATAGTTTAGTTTTTAATAAAAAAAGCCCCTGTTTCAGGGGCTTTTTTTTTATTTAATAAAAATTGTTTTAATTTTGTCCCGAAACTAAAAAGGGTCAATGTTTATTTGAATATTTAGTTGGGCAGGCATGATTTGCCATATAAAATTGTATTAAAAGATATTCATCATGCGGGGTATCAGTCATTAAAACTTCTTTTTTTACTTTATGAAATATTGCATTAATGTCCTCCAATTAATTGCAATATTCTTTGGTTTTTCTGTTACTGTTTTAGGACAATATTCCTCTCCTGCGTCCTATAAAGTTTTAACTTTAGATTCGCTGGTTGCACTCTCCTCCGGGGTGGTTGTTCAAAATAATGGGATTTATCAGATTAATCAGGATATTACAATAAACAATTTAGATACTCTATTAATTAAGGAACCGGCTACAATACTCGTTGCAACTGGTAAAAAGATTATAATTAATGGAGTCATTATTTCTGCCCCCCAGAATGGGAGGGTTGTTTTTTCTGCTGTTGATACTTCAGCCACTTCGAGCTATTTTAAAGGCTTCAAGATTTCAAACTCTTCAGCAAGTGTGTTTAAGAATACAACAATAATGCATGGAGGTGGTATTCATGTGCTTGATTCGGATATGCTTTTTGATAGTTGTTTAATCAGAAATAATGGCTATTCAAATGTGAAT
Organism: uncultured Bacteroidales bacterium; assembly: GCA_964387795.1. Lineage (GTDB taxonomy): Bacteria > Bacteroidota > Bacteroidia > Bacteroidales > UBA7960 > CAYLYP01. Next base: position 7,216 of record CAYLYP010000035.1, on the reverse strand, counting down.
GCTGCAATTACTTATGTGAATTGCAACCCCACTATTCAAAATTGTATTTTCAAAGATAACAAAAGGGCTGCTATCGGTTCAGGTTCTAATGTTAGCGGTTCACCACAGATATTCAATAATATTTTTATTCATAATACGGCAGATAATTCCAATCGCCCTCAGTTAAATCTGGGTCCGGGTGGTATAGATACCATCAGGATTGTGGGCAATTATATTGAGGGATATTGGCCAAGGTCGGGTGGAATTATTGTAAGTACTTATCTTGCCGGTTCGGCTAAAGTATTATTGAAGGATAATGAAATCAGGAATAACCGCTATGGTTACTCCCAGACAGGTGGCAATATAAGTTCATTGATTATCAATAATTTGATTGTTGCCAATGACCTTGAGACCAATATCATGCAGGGGGGAGCGGGACTTGATTTTAGTGCAACAACCACAAGCGGAAATGTATCTGTGGTCAGGGGTAATACAATTTATGACAACCTATGGGGCATAACTGTACAGGGCGTTGCAAATGCTGATCTGGGTACTGAAGAATCGCCGGGACATAACCTTATTTACAACAATGGTAGTGGTGGTGAGCTCTTTAATGTTTACATGACCAGTGTCAACAATGTAAATGCTATTAACAACTACTGGGGTTGTGAATCAGAACTTGAAATTGAAAATATGGTTTACCATGGAATTGATGAACCTGAATTTGGAATGGTTGATTTTACACCCTTCTGGACGATTTCTCCCAACATTGATGCATTTATTTTCCCGGCATCCCTTAATGGACAATTCGATGATGATATTAGAGGGGTTTTAGACCAGACATCGCATACAATTTCTGTTGTTGTTCCTTTTGGATCTGATTTAACAAACCTTGTTCCTTCTGTTTGTATCCCTGAAGCCACAAGTGTATTTCCTGAATCAGGAGTGCCACAGGACTTCTCTGAAAACGTTGTTTATACAGTTTCAACGCCTTTAAGTCAACAAGAATGGACAATTATTGTTGAAGAAAGTCAGGTTTATTCAGTTACGTTTGATATTGTTGACCAGGAAAATAACATGCTTGAAGATGCTATTATCCAGTTTAATGGGGATACTTATTTACCCGGGCACTATGAGTTTATAAATCTTGATCCTGATGCTTATTCATATTCAATCACAAAGTTTGGATATGAAACAGAAACAGGGGAGGTAATCCTTGAAGATGAAAATCTGGTTATTCCCATTGAACTAAGCAGGATATGGTTTAACCTGAAGTTTACCATAAAGGATCAAGAGAACAATGCTGTTTCCAATGCACTAATTCAGATTGGCAATAACTCAATCATAACTGATTCACAGGGGGAGGCAAGTATCAGTCTCCTATCCGGGGAGTTTGATTACAGTGTGTTAAAAGATGGTTATTTGGAATATGTAGGGAATGTTGTAATAACAGGAGAGGATGAAGAGGAATTTGTTGCGCTTGTGCCTAATGCAATAAATGAATGGGATAGCAATGCCTTTAAGTTATATCCCAATCCATTTGAAAACGAGATCCGCATAAGTGAACCTCATAAAGTTAAAATGATAAAAATCTCACATCCCGATGGGCGTTTGCTTTCTGAATTTCAAACAGAAGGGGCTGCTTCAATAGAAACATCATTTATCCCCAGAGGTATTTATATTGTTACCATTATTGGCAACAATCAATCAATAAAAAGTTTTATCCTTACAAAACACTAAAGAATAAGATTTGCGAATTGTTATAAACTCAAAAAAGCCGGTTTGGATTCTTCCAGGCCGGCTTTTTTTATCTGATTGATAAGTTTAAGACAGGATTACCTGATTATAATTTTCTTCACAATTGACGCTTCCTTGTTTTGAAGTTTTAAGAAATAAACACCTTTGGGGCATTCCTCCACCCTAAGGATATGATAGTCAAATTCTATCAGTTCCTCTTTAATTTTTTGTCCTTTTACATTGATGAGAGAGGCATGACAACCTTCATAACCTTCAATGTAAACTGCTGTGGTGGCAGGATTGGGATATATCCTGCCTTTGTCATTGAACCTGACGGGTATTGAAGCCTCAGGATCCACATTAAGCAATATGGTCTGTTCCTGGCTTGAAGGGATTTCTACTGTCCCCGTGGCATTCAGATAGCCCTGACATGAAACCTTGTAGCTAAGTGTTCCACCATTACTTGTAAACCATGCAAGGCCTGTTTCATTTGTAATTCCTGTTCCTGAACCTGTCAGGCTTACCTGTGCATTTGGGATTGCTTGTTGTGTTTCGGCATTTTTTACTATGAAATTAAAATAGTAAAAAGGAACTTCCTGCTGTACATCTGTGAAAACATAATATCCCCCCGCTTCCAGTTGAACACTATGACTTCCTGGATTGCTCACATTAATACTCTCTCCCGAAAAATAATCATACCAAACACCTTCGTGCTGGAACCCTGGAATGATATCTAAAGCTTCAACCCCCATATTGGCAACAATTACCACATTCATTGAACTGTGAGATATCCAGAGTCTTTTGCCCAATCCCGATAAATCAGAACTGAAAGAACCAAACCTGAATGCATCATGCTTTTGAAGCTTAATCATTGCACTCGTAATCCTGAATATCTTCTGGCGCTCGGGTTGGTTCCAGTAATCCCATCGTGGTGGCTTGGGTGCTGTTCTATCATCTCCGTAAAAGATGGAGTAGTCATAACCTAATTCCCCAAACTGCCACATCATCTTAGGGCCAGGTACCCCAAACAAAAGCACCTGTGCCATCTCAATCCGTGATAATGCAGTAAGGCTGTCCTGGATCTGATAAGTACCTGAGCTATTGCCATAAGAATATGCATGGAACATCTGGCGCTCTTCGTCATGGCTTTCCATAAAAGCCAGGGCATTGGGATAGTTCCAGCCCCGGTTGGCATGATATGCCCAACTGAAATCTGAGTTTTCCTGGTATCCGATAATTACCTGCTTATATGCTTCATCCATATTTGCCCAAAGCAACATACCAGTATTGGCCAATACTGTTTCTTCATTGTTATTGGCAAAGTGCTCAAGGATAACGTATGCATTGGGGTTGATGGATTTGATATGGTTATAATAATCGGTGAGGATATTGATCCGGCTTTGATCATAAGAACTCCATGCTGAGATATCATTTCCACTCCATGTCTGGGTAAGGCCTTTGGAAAGATCAAGCCTAAAACCATCTACTTTGTATTCGGTGAGCCAATGCTCAAAGAAACGTTTAAAAAATGCGCGTGTATATAGGCTTTCATGATTAAAATCATATCCTACACTATAAGGATGTGTGGCTACCGGATTGAACCATGGGTTTTCAGGGGCAGGCTGGCCATATTCCCCGGCATTGGGATCGAAATACATGTTTACCATAGGATTTTGCCCAAAGGCATGGTTAGGGACTACATCAAGGATTACCGCAATGTTAAGTTTATGGCATTCATCAATGAATTTTTTGTAATCGGTAGCTTTTCCATAAAACTTATCAGGGGCAAAGAAAAAATTGGGGGAATAGCCCCAGCTCTCATTCCCGTCAAAGTCTGCTACAGGCATCAACTCAATGGCGTTGATTCCAAGTCTTGAGAAATAACCAAGGGAATCGGTCAGATGTTTAATTCTTTTTGAATCAAGGAAGTCCCTGAGCAGGAGTTCATATACCACAAGGTCTTGCTGTGTTTCATTGATAGCTGTTGGGACGAAAGAAGTAACTTCCCATGGGTATGCAGGCTGGTTGGTTTGGAAAACGCTGACAATACCGGTTGTTAGGTCATAAGGATATGGCTTAAGGCTGGGGTAGGTAGCAGAAGATATCCATTTGTCATTCCATGGATCAAGGATTTTCTCTGTATATGGGTCAGCGATTTTAAGCTTTCCATCAATATAATACTGGTAGGCATATTCCTGACCGGAGGTGAGTCCTGAAAGCGTAATCCAGAAGTATTTCCCATCAGGGCTTTGTTTCATATAGGTCTGGTCGGATGGTTTCCAGTTGGAATGGTCTCCAATGGCAAATACAAATTGTTTTAGTCCGGGAGGGTCATGTAATACAAGTGTAACCGTATTGTCATCAATATAATTTATTCCTGGTTTAACGCCCTGAGGGAGGGTTTCAATGATGAGACTACCCCTTATATATAAAGATACAGAGTCTTTAACGGTTTCACCCTGAGTGTTTTGAGCAATCGCTTTAATCCAATAAGTTCCGGGATCAAGCTCCGAAGGAATAAGGGGATAGGTAATTGATGATGCGGTCTCGTTTGTGAGCAGGTTGTTGTTTAGATATAATGAAATACTTTGATTCTCCATGGCCTCAACGCAGACAGCAATGGGTTTATTGGCTTCCGGAAGTGGGTTTCGTTTTGAAGGGCTCAGGATTTTTACATTTAGCTCTAATTCATAAACATCAACAAAGATATCGCTCCCATCAGCATTTTTTCCTTCCAGGTAATTTGTTCCGGATATGGGTTCAGCACTACGAAACACCATAGCTACCTTTTGGATTTCTTCTGTGGGTGGAACACCAAAATAACTGCGAATGGAGCTTAGATCTAATTTGTATAAGTTAGGGCCAATACTCTGAAGCTTTGTTTCGGGGGTATTTTCGCCCCATTCGGTTTTTACATATTTCCAGTCAGTAGGGCCTGTGCTCTCGCTTGTGATAAGTCCGGTGTGAATATAAACATCTCCGGTGTAATTGATTAAACCCCCATTGCCAAGTTCTGCATTAAAGAATATAGAAAGGGCTTGGTCAGGTAGAGGAAAAGCAGGTTCAGAAGTAACTACACCACTTTGTTGCCCACATTCAATACTTGCCCCAACGGTGTATGCATAATTGGAGCCATCGTTATTATCAATCCTTAATGACAGGTAATCAATATCAGTGGGGGAAGGGTTTTGTTGTATTGATGTCAGGATATAATAATCCACTGAAGTTCCATTTGTAAAGCCTGGAATTGTAGCTCCGTATTGGGTTCCGGATATATGGTTTAATTGCAGGAAGCTTGAGCTATTCCAGTTGTTTGTGGTATATCTTACAAAAGGATATTCACCTTCATTGATTGTCTGAGAAAGATTGACAGTTATGCTAACCTCCTGGTTCTCTTCTACGATATAAGGAAGTTGAGATACATTTTGGATACTTGTGGGAAGGAAGCTGGTCTCAAGTATTGAGATGTCATTATTGGCATCACTGTATTTGCCAATTATAAAAGTGTAATAGTAACCCTGAATTACAGGTATTTCAAGGTCATGATCCCAACCTCCCGAAGTATATATATAGGCTCCATCTGCAAAAGTAAGCTTTTGGTTTACTGTGCGGGTATAGTTATTAGTGCTTCCGACCCACTTAGGGGTATAAACACCGGGAGCAGTTGTATACAGAAATTTTGCGTTGGTCTTTGTGGTCTGTGCCTGCATGGGTTGAGTTGCCCTGACACTGTTCCTGTCGGCCATGGCTGCATTTACGAAGGCAGTATTTCCTATTGTAGTGATATCACCAAACCAATTGCTTGGCTGCCCAAAACCTTGTAATGGTTGAACCATTGTTTGCGTAATGAATAATACTGCAATTACAATGAGTTTCAATATTGATGTTTGATATTGTTTCATGTCAATCAGACTTGTTTTTTCTGAATATTCCCATCCCTGACCAAAAAGGGGTATCAGGGATGGGAAGCTTTTGTTTTTTAATCCAATATTTTTATTGGATAATGAGTTTCCTGGAAATTGTTTTGTTTTTTGTGTTTACTGTCAGGAAATAAGTCCCGGGAGAAAGCATCGAGACATCAATCACTAACGGATTCATTTCAGGAGCTTTTTCATAAATCCATGTCTTTCCAATCATATCTGATATTGAATAGTTTTCAAGGCTCATATCAGCCGGGAACAACAATTGGATTTTATTACTTGCCGGATTAGGGAAAACGGAAATATTTAAATCATTGTTATGATTTGAAATGCCAATGCCTTCATCATAAGTGAAGAAAGCTTTGTAGTTATCGCCATTATTGTTGTCAATAAAAGCTTGAATTTCACCTTCCGGGCTACTCTTGTAGTACATTGTAAAATAAATCTCGAGGAAGTATTGCCCGTTGCTTAATCCTTGTGAAATCAATAAATCAAGTTCAGTGTTTTCCCAGATTTGTTGTCCTTCCTCGGGTAGGTTTTCTTTAAAAGGGAGTGCTGATATGATAAACTCTCCGGGAGCGCTGCCATCTTTATAAATACGATATGAGATTTCTGCGCCTGTGACATCATATGAACCTGACTTTTGTGTTTTTATTCCGCCTCCATCAAGATACAAGGACACAGAAGGGGTGAAAGTCCCCAGGTTGCCTCCATTGAAAGATGCCCCGCTAATTGAGACTTGTTGCTGGTTAGCAGTATATATAACCCAGCGGTCGAGGACATCTACTGTATCTTCCTGGCCGGGAATGATGTAGCTTGTTTGCCCTGAAATGCTTCCATCATTTGATACACTAAATTCAAGGTTGGGTCCCTGAATAAGCCATTCATCGTTTTGGTTGACAAGGCCCCATTCAAAGGTGCCTTCAGTAATATCAAAAGTCTTCATCCAGATATTTTCACCCTGATAATCCATCGGGACTGTATCCCATTCATTAAAACTTCCTTTAATGAAAATCTGGCTGTTATCGGGATTTAAATTTGTAACTTCAAATGTCACAGGAAAGTAAACAATATTATCAATTACAGTCAGGACACCTGAAACATTATTTGTACCATCCCAAAAGCCTCCACCTGCATTGTTATATCCGCCATAAACATAGTCCCCGATGTTTACGCTAAAGCGGCTTGCATAATAGTATGTCCCTGCCTCAGTGATTGTTGACCCAATCGAAGAGCTGTATTCAGGGCGCTGGGTAGTAGTGCCAATACCAGAATATGGCGCTGGAATCCATTCTGTCCAGGTAGCAGGATTTGTGTTTTCATTGCTGATGCCAATCCAGACTGACATGTTTTCATATCCTGTTTCAGGGTCTAAATTTATGTTTTCAGCTAAAACCTGTGCATAAACAGGTACAGCTTGCCCTGTTTCAATGGTTGCATTGCCTGGCCATTGCAGGTTGGCAAAAGTAATCTCTGCTGGAGAATAGGTAATGGTATAAGATGTTTGTCCGGTGATATTGCCCGATGCATCAATACTGAATGTAAGGTTTTCCCCGGAAACGAGCCATAAGTCATCCTGG
>CAYLYP010000034.1:1077-30822 GCA_964387795.1 uncultured Bacteroidales bacterium | reverse complement strand
TTTATCAGGGAATACCTGAATACGATAAAAGAAGTAAAGCAATATGCAGACGAGCATGCTGACAGAGGAGGGGCTGGAATCACAAATGTAACCTTCAGGCTGTAATCAAAAATAACCTTTACAAAGGAGGGTTGTTCAGATCAAACAATTGCAATTGGTTTTCAGTTACATAATTGGGCGGCTCAGGATTCGACCTGTACTTTGTTACCTGTTTGGTAATCTGGCTTTTTAAAAACTTAACAGGTGTGGTGCGTTGCTTTTTGCACATTAAGTCTAAAGCCTTTTTTTGATTGACAGTGATTTTAAATACAATTTTCTTGTACTTCACTTTTTTCTTCTTTACAGGAGCCACTTTCGGCTTCATAATGTTTGTCCTGGGCATGCTTAAAAGATTTTTGCCTGAGGCATGGATTCCATTGAACCAATACTTCAGGCAAAAATAAAATATCTTTACAGAAAAAAAAGCGATTCTAAATTTCTTTTATTAAAAAGATATAAACAGGGAAATGGTCTGAATAACCACCCATATAAACGCCTCCTGCATAAGTCCTTAGTGGATAGCCCTGAAAACGTCCCTCCTGCTGGCGCAGGAACTTTTTATTAAACACCCCGGCCTTATGAAATTTAAGGGCCTGACCGGATGCTTTTAATGGCGACTGGGTAAAGATAATCTGGTCAAAAAGGTTCCATGAATCGCGCCATGCCAATGAACCAATGCCCCTGCGATAGAAATCCTCAAAAGGATTAAACAAATCCCCATCTTTAAGTTTTGACTGAACACCCTTTGCCTTAAGGTATTCCTTAACACTCACATTCACCGGGTCATCATTAAGGTCGCCCATTAAGAATACCTTAGCTCCCGGTTCCGATGCAGAGATTGAATCAATGATTGATCTTGCCAATTCGGCAGCCGCAATTCTTGAAGGCCTTGATTTCTTTTCCCCATTGCGCCTTGAAGGCCAGTGGCAAACAATTACATGGATACGTTCGCCTAACAATTCACCGCTTACCAAAAGCTGATCACGGGTCAGGAAACTATCGTTCCCCGGAATATTCAAACGATACGAATTACTTGAGAGAACTTTAAAATAATTCGGATTATATATCAGGCCCACATCAACGCCCCTGAGGTCTGGTGAGTCATAATGGACAATCTGATAATTGCGGTCTTTTAATTTTGGCTGTGCTATCAGGTCTTCAATAACCGTGCGGTTTTCAATTTCTGACAGGCCAAGAATAGCAGGGCCATCAGGAGTAAGGTCTGTACCTATTTGTGAAATAACATCCGCCATGTTTTCCAATTTCTTTAAATACTTTGCCGAGTTCCAGCGGTTCGTTCCTTCGGGCGTAAATTCAATATCATTAACACCGGGTGTTTTTATGGTATCGAATAAATTTTCGATATTGTAAAAAGAAATGCAGGCTACCTGAAATTGTTTATCATTATTTTGAGCACTGCATGAGTTGTTGATAAGTATTATTCCCAAAAACAACCCAAAAGCAATAATTAATTTAAACTTTGAAACGAGAGTTGACAGCTTCATTCAAAAATGGTTTTTTATTGTTTGGTAAAAGAAAAAAATCGTTATTCTTACAATGGAATTCCATAAGTAAAAATGATGTTCCCGAAAGTGATTACAAAAATCTGTCAAAAATAAGGCTTATTTATCAGTCAGCAAAAAACCTATTATAAATTTAACAAAAACAATTCATTAAAGTTATCTGGAAAATCACTAATTTTACGCCCATTTCGATTTTTACATCTGAAATTAAATACACGATATTTTTTGTTAATCAATCTAAAAATGAAGCACACCAGAAAATTAGTTTTACTCATCGGGTTGCTTTTCATTTCATTGTCAATGCAGGCACAATCAGGTTCAGGCGGACAAAGCCTTGAAACTGTTGCGCAGGCTCCCCAACAGGCCAAAGGCAATGATACCATTGTGAAGCCTTCACAGGAAATGAAAACAGCAACAATCTCTTCTGTTGACCTTGAAAGCGATGAAGATTCGCAAGACATTTCAGCATTATTGACCTCATCAAGAGATGCTTATGTATCGGCTGCATCTTTTACCTTTGGAAGTGCCCGCTATCGAATCAGAGGATACGATGGCAAATATTCTTCCGTATTAATTAATGGCATCCCGGTCAACGACCTCGAAACCGGTATGGTTTACTATTCTACCTGGGGTGGCCTCAATGATGCTACCCGCCAGACAGAAGTAACCAATGGCCTTAACCCAAACAGACAGTACTTTGGTGGTATTGGTGGAACAACCAATATCATTACAAGGGCTTCCTCTTTCGGTAAAACTGGCCGTTTTTCTTATTCAGCAACCAACCGTTCCTATCGTAACAGGCTTATGGGAACTTATGCTACAGGCATGATGGACAATGGCTGGGCTTTTGTAGTTAGCGGATCTCGCCGCTGGGCTGAAGAAGGCTATGTTGAAGGCACTTTCTATGATGCTTATGCTTATTTCCTTGCTGCTGAAAAGAAACTCAACAATCAGCACAGCTTTTCATTTACTGCACTCGGTGCACCAATTAGGTCTGGAAGGGCTGGCGTTGCAACACAGCAGGCTTATGAACTTACAGGCAACAACTATTATAACCCTAACTGGGGTTATCAGAATGGTGAAAAAAGAAACGCCCGTATCAATAATTACCACCAACCAATGGTAATGCTTAACCACCATTGGACACCTTCTGAAAAACTTAAGGTCAATTCAGGTTTATCACTCCTCTTTGGACGTGGTGGATCTACTGCCCTTAACTGGGTTCAATCCAATGATCCACGCCCTGATTATTATCGTTATATGCCTTATTATCACGATGACAATCCTTACGAAACCTATTGGTTAAATTACTTTACTGAAGGCTGGCAAAATGACCCGAAAATCCAACAGATTAACTGGGACCATTTCTACTTTGCAAACCGTAAAAACCTTTATGCACAGCAAAATGCAAATGGTATCGAAGGAAATACAATTGAAGGCCTACGCTCAAAATATATTGTTGAAGAAAGACGTAACGATGTTACAAACTTTCAGTTCTCTACTAATGCAAACTATACCTATAGTCCCAATGCAACCTACTCAGGAGGGATTAAACTGACAAAATACAAAACCCATCAGTTCAAAACCATTAACGACCTCTTAGGTGGTGAGTTCTGGATTGATACCGACCAGTTTGCCGAAACAGATGGCGTTGATTATACAACCGAACAGAATGACCTCAGAACTACAAACAGGCTCGTTAAAGAAGGCGATGTTTTTGGTTATGATTTTTATGGAAATGTTAATTCAGCCGAAGTATTTGGTCAGGCTGAATACTCATTCCGCAAATTTGATTTCTTTGTTGCTGCCAACTTGATGTCAACAAAATTCTGGCGTACAGGTAATATGCAAAACGGTCGTTTCCCTGATAACAGCTTAGGAGATGGTGCAAAAAACAACTTCCTTGATTATGGAATCAAAGGAGGCGTTACCTATAAAATTACAGGTCGTCATTATGTTACTGCCAATGCAGCATACCTAACACAGGCACCTTATTTCAGGGATGTTTATACTTCTTCACGCGTAAATGATAATGTCATTGACAATATGGGCAGTGAAATCATTAAATCGGTTGACGCTTCTTATATCATCAGGCACCCTATGATTAAATCTAGGATTTCTGCCTTTTATACAACTTTCTCCAATCAAATCTGGAACCGTAGCTATTATATCGAAGACTACAGGTCATACTGTAACTTTGTAATGCAAGGCATCGAGAAAGTCCATGCTGGAGTTGAGTTTGGTGCTGATGTTAACCTTTCTGCTACACTTCAGATGAACGTGGCTGCCGGTTATGGTGAATATTTCTATAGTGACAATCCAACGGTTACCATTACCAGGGACAACAACTCAGAACTATTAGCAAAAGACCGTTTGGTATATGCTAAAAACTATCGCGTTGGGGGTATGCCTCAAACAGCTGCAACGCTTGGCTTCCGCTATAACCACCCTAAATACTGGTTTGTTGGTTGCAATGGAAACTATATGACTGACATCTACATGGATTTCAGCCCTGAAAGAAGGACCCAGGAAGCTCTGGAAAACCTCATCCCTTCAGATCCTCAATGGGATATAACTATCAATCAGGAGAAATTTGAAGGTGGTTTTACACTTGATATCTATGGTGGTAAATCATGGCGAATCAATAAAACAGGCCATTTAATAGCTGTCAATTTAAGTATTACAAACGCGCTTAACAAACAGAATATGGTTATCGGGGGCTTTGAACAATTACGTTTTGATGCCGCTGATGTAGAAGCCTTCCCTAGCAAATACTTTTACATGTATGGGCGCAATTTCTTCCTCAACCTTTCTTACCGTTTGTAATTCAAACCATTCATGAACAAAAAAATTCGATATAGTATGAAATCATTTTTCAAAACAGTTTTTATTCTTCCAGTCCTCGTAGCGGTTGTTTTATCTTCTTGTATCAAAGACCCTGAAGAACCACCCGTTTCCCAAATCCCTCTCGGTGATGTCCTTACTATTGACTCATTAAGGAAAATGTATCAGGGCGAAGCCATTAAATTCACTGAATATAAGAGCGTTTATGCTGTTGTTACTGCTGATGATAATAGCGGCAACCTTTATAAAAACATCTACATTAAAGACAATACAGGAGCTATCTGCCTTCATACAATGTCTTCAGGTGGATTATATGCTGGTGATTCAATCCGCATTAACTTAAAAAACCTTGTCCTTACTGAATACAGGGGACTTCTGCAACTTGACTCAGTACACGTGGATTCAAACATCGTGAAACAGGCTACATTAAGGCCTGTTGAACCTATCCTTACTACACTTCCTGAAGTGATTGCAAATCCTGAAGCATACGAATCTCAACTTATCAAACTTGAAAACGTTCAGTTCCTTTTCCAGGATGCAGGTCAGGTTTGGGCTGATAAGCCTAATCAGGTAACACTGGAACGCACCCTTGAAGATTGCTCAGGAAATACTACAATTGTAAGAACTAGCGGCTATGCTGATTTTGCCAACCAGCTAACCCCTACAGGAAGTGGTTCAATCATTGCTGTTATGGGCATTTACAATACTACCATCCAGCTTTATATCCGTAAACCTGCCGAAGTGGTGATGAACAACGAACGTTGCGAAGACCAGGATGACGGCCTTGAACTGCTTACTATTGCTCAGGTTAGGGATCTTTATCAGGGCTCTGCCACCAATCTTCCTGCTAATACAAAAATCATCGGGACTTTTATCTCTGACGTTACCAATGGCAACCTCACTAATAAAAATGCTTACATCATGGACGAATCTGGTGAAGGTATTGCATTAAGGTTCTTAAGTGCCCATAACTTCACTCTTGGACAAAAAGTTAAAATCAATATTTCAACCATTGAACTTTCTGAATTTAACAACCTGCTCCAGATTAACAATATCCCTAACGGTAATGCAAGGGTTCTTGGAAATGGAACATTGCCTGAACCTGCTGTTGTTACACTTGCTGAACTGAATGCAAACCTTGACAACTTCGAATCAAGGCTTATTAAAATCAATAATGCTTCAATAAGCAGCACTGCCTATACTTCAGGAAGTATCTCCATTTCGGATGGCACCGGTAATGCCGTGATGTATATCTCAAATTATGCTACTTTCCTTAATGCCCCAATTCCTCAGGGCACTGTTAGCATTACAGGTATTGCTTCATGTTATGGAACTACAACCCAGGTATTAATCCGTAACACAAGCGATGTTGTTGAAACTGGCCCGGGAGGCGGAACCAACCATGACGAACTTACACTTATGAGCGTTCAACAAGTACGTAACCTTCATACAGGTTCAACCGTTAACATTCCTGCCTCAAGAAAAATTGTTGGTACAGTATTCTCTGATGTGGCTAATGGAAATACCCTCAACAAAAACATCTTTATCTATGACACCGATAACACTACTGATGGTGCCGGTATCGTAGTTCGTTTTGTGGGTTCACATTCTTACCCAATTGGCACTAAATTATCTATTGATATCAGCAATTGTGAATTGTCAAGGTTCAATGGACTTTTACAGTTAAACAACGTGCCTAATGGAAATGTCCTGGCGCTTGGAACCGGTACCCTTCCCCAGCCTATCAATGCAACTATTGATGAAGTAACTGCAAACATCAATTATTTTGAAGCCCGCCTTGTTACCTTCAACAACGTTACTATCAGTGGCGCTGAAACATGGAACGGTGTTTCCGGCAATACAACAATTACTGATGGGCAGAATACAATTACCCATTATACAACTTCATATGCAACATTTAAAGATGAAGCTCTACCAACAGGAAATATCAATATTACCGGTATTGTTTCTATCTTCAATACACCGCAGCTTAACATCAGGAGCCTAAATGATGTTACTACTGCAAAAAACAGAAAATAGATTGAATCTCAATCTCAACAAAAAAAGCGCCTGTTTACAGGCGCTTTTTTTTATGTGGTTTTATTAACAAATCCCAGAAAATCAGAAACAAATAAAAATCAAATCAGAGAAAAGAAACCAGGCAGCAAAAGCTACAATGCATCTATTTCGATTTAATAAGCGTATTTACGATTTCCTCAACCGAAATACCTTCTGCCTCTGCTTTATAATTCCTGACAATACGGTGCCTGAAGATATTGTGGGCTACCGCATTGATGTCCTCAATGTCGGGGGCATACTTGCCCCTGATAGCTCCATGGCATTTGGCACCAAGAATAAGATACTGTGAAGCCCTTGGACCTGCTCCCCACGAAATATAATCCCTGGCCATTGTATGGGCTTGGTTTGTATCAGGACGGGTGAGCGATGATAGCTTTACTGCATACTCAACAAGATGGTCTGTTACAGGGATCCTGCGGATTAACTCCTGGAAATAGACAATCTCCTGGGCATTCAGGATAACTTCTACCTCCACTTTTTTATCCGAAGTGGTTTCTTTTACGATTTGAACCTCCTGGGCAAAACTGGGGTAATCAAGCCTTACATTAAACATAAACCTGTCAAGCTGGGCTTCAGGTAATGGATATGTCCCTTCCTGTTCAATGGGGTTTTGTGTTGCCAATACAAAAAATGGATTGTCAAGATAGTATGAAGTCCCTCCTGCTGTAATAACCCTTTCCTGCATTGCTTCAAGCAGTGCTGATTGAGTCTTTGGAGGTGTACGGTTAATCTCATCTGCCAGGATAATATTAGCAAATACAGGTCCTTTCATAAACCTGAACTTCCGGGTCTCATCCAATATCTCCGTTCCAACAATATCAGATGGCATCAGGTCGGGTGTGAATTGTATCCTGCTGTATTTTAAGCCAAGAGATTGGGCAATAGTGTTAACAAGCAAGGTCTTGGCAAGTCCCGGAACCCCCACCAACAAACAATGGCCTTTACTGAAAATTGAAATAAGAACATTATCAATGACCTCGTCCTGGCCAATAATGACTTTTGAAATCTCTTTGCGGAGCAGTTTATATTTCTCAACAAAGGCATCCAATGCCTCTACATCCGATTTGTAATTCATTCTTAAATATCTTTTAACAGGAATTATTTCTATTTTACTTTCCTGAATTCTTTGGTTTCAACCATTCAAAATTCATCGCACAGCCTTTGTATTCATCATTTATATGAACATAGGTTGTAACAATTTTCCTTTCTACCCATTCTTTTACTGCATCTCTTTTTTTGGCCTGTAAAGCCAATTGCTGAATATAATCATAATCCATTTCCAGATTTGCTTTATGGGGTTCTGTCCTGTTTGTAACTGTCACTATCCTGAATGCTTCCTTATTGTCTTCAAGTACAGTAGGTAATGCCTGGGTAACCTGTCCATTTTCAAGCTTATCAACTGCAAAGAAAAGTGAAGATTCAATCTCTTCAGGCCTGAATTTGGTATTGCCGGTATATGGATTTATCATTGCCCCTCCATTAATTTTACCTGGATCATCAGAAAACTTCAATGCTGCATCCTTAAATGTCATTTCACCACTTCTGATTAGCCCTGCTATTGAATCCAGACGGTTTTTCACACTTAACATTGTGTATGGGTTTACCTTTGGCATAATCAACAAATGCCTTACATTTATCAATTCGCCCCTGCGTTCTATCATCTGAATGATATGAAAGCCCGCCTTTGTTTCAACAACTTCTGATATCTCTCCCGGTTTGAGCCCAAATGCTACTGCTTCAAATTCGGGATATAATTCACCCCTGCTGTAAAAACCAAGCTCTCCACCTTTCTTGGCACTGCCCGGATCCTCTGAATACAGGATTGCAAGGGTAGCAAAACTTTCACCTTTTAAAATCCTGTTTCTGTATTGGTTCAATTTGTCCTTTACTTCTTTCTTTTCTTCTTCGTTGAGCTTTGGAATAAGGACTATCTGTGCCAGCTCAAGCTCTGAACTGATAGTTGGGATACTGTCCTGTGATAAGCCTTTATAATAAGCCTTTACTTCTGTTGGGGATATCCTTACATTCTTTGTGATTGTTTGCTCCATCTCCTGGCTTAGTTCCTGTTCACGGATGATATCCCTGAACTCATCTTTCAGCTCATCTATTGTCTTGCCATAATAGGCTTCCAGTTTCTCACGCGAACCTATCTGTTGAACAAAATATCTGATCCTCCTGTCCAATACATCTTCAACCCTGTCGTCGGTAACCTCCACACTATCAAGTAAGGCCTGGTTATAAAGCAACTTTTGAAATAATAAATCTTCAAGCACAACACAATAAGGATCACCAGGCAATGCTATCCCCTGGGCTTTTATTTGCATAATCTGGCTCTCAATATCTGATTGAAGGATTGCTTTTCCACCAACGATGGCTACTACCTGATCAATCACATTTTTATTCTGTGCCATCAATACCTGCTGACCACAGATGATGAAAAAAAAGCTTATTAATATGGTCTTTATCGGATTCATTTGAATTGTTTTTGATTTTCGTTTTGCTTAATTGTTTCTCTATTGCTTTATAAAAAAGACTGATTTATTTGAAAATTTCAAAACTCCCTTTAGAAACTGCTTCTTTATAAAGGTCATTATGCAATTTATTTATCATTTCGTGCCTCCTTTGGTTCAGGATAATGCTTTTTATGTTTTCCTTTTCAAATGAAATTGGCGAGATATTCTCCTTTGTCCTGAAATCATGTATTACAAGAAAATACTTGAAGTTTTCATCCTTCATCTCGTAATATTTTGTTGTCCTGATAAATTGGTCATAGTTGTTCGATTGAATAGGAACCTCACGTAATAAATCATTGAATAAGATCCAGTATTCCCCTCCAATAAAATAATTCACTGCATGCTGGCTCCCATATTCTTCCAATGCCTGAACATCTGCCGCTTCTGTTGATTTTATCAGTTTCCTGATGATTTCCTGTTGGGGTGCATCAGGAACAACCTTTACGTAACTCACCTTTACAATATTATCCTTTAAACGAAAATCACCCTGATTTTTCTCGTAATACGCCTGTACCTGTTGTTCCGAAACTAGCGTATCTAAATTTGTCCTTACATATTCCGATTCAAAGGCAAATAATATTAATGAATTCCGGTAATCCTCTATCTTTTTGTCAAATGTCTTCAAATCAACACTCAGGTTTTTCTCTGCATGATCCAAAAAAACCTGCTTCTTAATCCAACTTTCGATAAACCGCTTCGATATCTCTATACTATCAGCAGATGATGTTCCTGCTGGAACAATACCAGCCACATCAGACAAATAAAGATATTTTGAATTTACCCTCGCTATGCTTATATCTTCCGAACCTTTGTTCAAATCCTTACATGAATATGTAAGCATTAAAAGTGCTATTGCGCCCGGCACGATCCGATTCAAAAAACCAGGTATTCTCATCTGTCCTTATTTTTAATGTTTTGCATTTCTCTTTTTCATGCTTCGTTTGCTTACCCTAATACTTACTAAACCACTGTTCCAACCCAATAGGATTGTTTTGATGTGTGGATTTAGCACTGTAAAATCTTTCACTTATATCAGCAATCTATTATGACTTGATATACAATTATTTTGAAACCACTATCTGATATGAAAAGTGTATTTCACAATAAATACCAAAGCTTTGCCGATATAAACACTTAAATCAAGCTGGTTTAAACAAGGTATAAACCAGCTTGATCTGCTTTTTATTGTTCAGGATGCTAGAAAAAGATGCACAATTAACCATTTTTGTGTTTATCCTTAAATAAACATCCACCCAGTGGGCCAAAGAGCATTACTTCCTTATCGAATTCAGTACTTCCTCATCAACCTCAACCTTATACTTATTCCTTAATTCCTGAATCCATTGTTTCTCAAGGAAATTCTGATAATCAGCTGTTGCTATGCCTCTTATCTCCGACAATTCTTTGGGTTGAGGGGGCAAGACCTCTTTGATGTTCACAAATACAAACTCACTCCCAATTTCTTTTACAACAGAAAGGCCTGTTTTCCATTCAAACTGATCTGTATAAACATTGCCCTCTTTATCAAACTTCCCTGAAATAACCCGCAAATTCAACTGTGAATCTACATTGATCTGTGTCAATATTTGCTGGTTATCTATGCCTTTCTTGAGGCCTTTCTTAACTAACTTCATGGTCTGGGAAGCAAGCTTTGAATCCTTGCAAACGTAAAAATCAGCGTTGATGCGGTCACCCCACATATAATCAAGCTTATGTTGCTCATAATATGCTTTCAAACCAGTGGTATCAAGAAGGGCTTTGTTCCAAACATTCTTCTCTGTCAGGTCAAACAATAGGATCCCATCATGGTATTCACGCATGATTTGTTTAAAATCATTATGCTTTTCTTCAAGGTTGGCATCCTCAAAATCAATAAGCGATTGATTTACGTATTCTTTAAACAGACCATTCACATAAGAAGAGATATCTTCAGGAGTACGCCTGTTTTGCCTTTTAACAATAAAAGCAGCAAAATCTTTTTGAAGAATTTCTTTTCCTCCAAATGAACATAGCACTTTTGTTGCATTCAAGGCTTCATCATTGCTCCATTTACCATCAAACACTGTATTATCAACCCATTTGGTAAAATCTTCAAGTGCGATTGGATCCTCTTTATATGAATACTCTTTCTTTAAGCGGCCTACAATAGATTCCTGACTTAAACGTGAACGGCTGTCACGGCCTACTCTGTTTTTTAGCTCAACATATTCATCCTCTAGTGACAATGGCTTTTTCTGTTCCAATAATTTTACGATATGCCAGCCATAAGCAGTTTTTAAGGGTTTTGTAAAATCACCAGGTTTTTGTAATTCTTTTATCGCTGCAATAAACTCAGGTACCATACGGTTCACACCAAACCAGGGAAGCTCTCCTCCTTTTTGGGCTGTACCCCTGTCATCAGAATACTTACGGGCAAGTTCTGCAAAGTCTTCTCCTCCTTCAACTTTAGCATATATTTCATTTACCCTGGATATAATCTCAGATTCCCGGGTTGGATCAGCTGCTCCTCCGGCGTTTACCATAATATGTGCCACCCGCACTTTGCCCATTGCTGGTGTGCGGTCAGTAAGTTTTATGATATGATATCCAAATGATGACCTTACAGGCATGGATATCTCCCCCACATTAAGTGCATAAGCCCCATTCTCAAAAGGATACACCATGTCAAGTGCAGAGAAATAACCAAGATCCCCATTGTTACCTGGCATTCCGGGACGTTGAGCTGTGGCTGCCATATCACGTGCTGATGGGTCTTCGGAAAGCTCTCTGGCAACCAAGCCAAAATCTTCTCCTGCCAGTATCCTGTTCCTTGCCTTCATCGCTTTTTCATATACCCTTAGGGTATCCTTTGGCAATGAGTTTTCAGGCAACATAAACAATATGTGGGAGGCCCTTAAATCTGTTTGCATGCGCTCCCAGGCTTCCTGTATCAACCTCTCGGTAACCTCTGTGTCGGAAAGGTAAGGCTGGGCAAGTTGTTTACGGTAACCTGATAGTTCTTTTTTAAATGATTCCAGCGTATCCATTCCCAGAGATACGGCTTCTTTGACCTTTAAATTAAAGTTGATGAACAACTCAAGATACTCATCCACTGTTTTTGGATCAATCACCTGTGGATTATTATTGTTTTTGTTATAAACGTATAGGAAGTCTGATTTATAGATGGGTTCACCATTAATGCGCATCAGCACGGCATCATTTTCCTTTTGCTGGCCAAAAGCTGATGTTAAAGTTAAAATCATAGCAGTAATTACTGCTGCAGACCATTTAAAATTCATCATGACGTAGTGTTTTTTGTTCTGATTTTAAATTATAATGTGTGTTTCTGAATTCTATTATTTGTTAACAGATTTATATGATCCCCTGATAATTGGATGCTCCAATGCCCAATGTTTCATGATATTTCTGTTTGTGAAGGTAATGCCCAATCTTTTATTCTGTTCAAAAAAAAAAGGCCCCGCTCCTTCATTAAGTTTTCCTATGTATCTCGAAACCTTTTCAGTCATTCCTATAAGCTCATTTACTATTGCTTTATAACTGAAATTGTCCTGGTTCAATAATCCATAAAAGCCATTAATACTTGAAACAACTCGCTGACACATGCTTCACATCTTGTTTTTCAATTTGCCAAACTTTTGTTCATCAGCTTTATGTCAGCAGCTACAATAGCATTTACAAATTATATCAGCTACAAAAGTATGAAAAATTGGACATACGCTGTATGATTTTTTTAATAAAACCATACCCCGTCAACTGTTTGTCAACTGTATAGATTACCTTACCAATACTACCATCCCGGCTTTTTCTACTACCATCCCGTTCTGGTCTTCATAACGGACAACATAATTATATGCTCCTGCAGGTGCTTTGCTTCCGTTAAATGTACCATCCCAGCCCTCCTCAACATTATTTGTTTCAAAAACCAATTGGCCCCATCGGTTATAGATCCTCATTTCATAAGATTGAACTTCCTTATAGGAGAACTTGGGCTTAAAAAGCCTGTTTACTTCTATATCGCTGTCTGGCCGAAATGCATTTGGCATGTTAAGCTGAATAGTCCTTTCTAAAATTACATGGTTCGAAAATGACTTTTCCTGATAACCATAAGGATTCCCATCATTTTGAACTGCTGCAAGCTGATAAACAGATCCATAAAACTCATCCGGGTTTAATCCTATCCAGGAATCCTCATAATCCGTCTCTGTGGACGACAGCTCGCTCAACAAAACAAAACCTGCTTCAGAAGGAAGTTTCCTGTAAACCTCAAATCGTGCAATACCCTCTGCCCATCCCTCCGGGGTATTCCATCGGAGCCGGTTTGTTGACTCATCAATGGCTTCCCCTTCTAAAAATACTGTCTCAACAACATTTGAAAAAAGTATGCTCCTTTTGCAACTGTCAAGGGCTTCAACCTGATAAAACCATGGATGGCTGTTCACCGAAGCCTCTATGTCCTCATACATAATCGGCGAATCATCAGTGCCAAAGGAAGCAACCTCCTGGTCAATCTGGGATGGCGAGCCCCCCCGACGAATGATATAATTGGGGCTCGATACGGTATTGTCCGAATGGTCTTTTATTACTATCGTATTCCCATCAGGGATGCTTGCTGATGCAAGATAGTTATACCCTGGCTCATCAGGCACCTGAACATAAACACAAGTCCTGTTTGAAGTGCTTGTTACCTCATGCTGGTTGTCAACCGATTTGATCAAAAAACAATAAAAAAAACTTTGTGTTACAGGCAACGTATATTCATTGGCATCAGCACTCATTGAACTAATCATCTGATAGTTTTGCGAATTAAACGAAACCCAGAGCTGCTGTTGTGTAAATGGACTTTGAACTGGCTGGGGTGCCCCGCTTGAGGTAGTAACTGAATATGGCTCCCAGCTAATTTCAACAGTCCTTGCACAAGGGTCGCCAACAGGGGCTTTTTGAAAAGCAGCCCTATGTGCCAAAGATGTTGCAAATGCATTCCCATCAGGATGCCTTGCCACTATGAAATAATAGTAATTATGCAGGGAAGGCTCTGAAGTAAGATCAACAAAAAAATCCTGGACTAATGAGGATGTTTGGTGTATCGCATTAAAATTTCCATCCTCACGTTGCCTGTGAATTTCGATAAAACCAACTGTTTCACTTGTTGTAAGGGTCCATGAAATCTGGATTTTTTGTGTAAAAAGATCCACACTTATTGAATCAATCACAAGGGTGGACGTATTCTTAGCTGTTACGGAATCATTTAAAAAAATGTCCTTTGCTTCTTCAGCAACTGCACATAAGGGATGTAGGCCAAACAAGCAAATGATTGAAAAAACCATCCTGAATGTTCTCATAAGTATGATTTTTATTTTAACACCAAATAAAAACTTAACCGGATATATCACTGATGTCTCCTGCAATGAGGACACTCATGGTCCCGGGATTTAAATACTTTTGTGACACCTCACAAATCCGTTTGGCAGAGATACTGTTTATCTCCTCTATTGCCCGCCTTGTAAATGAGAAATCCAATCCCTGCCCCAACAGGTCACGAAGTTTATCTGATTGGGCAAATGGGCCATCCATTGATCTTACCATAGCTCCCAGCAGGTAATTTCTCAGGATATCAATTTCTTCACCCTCAGCCAATTCATTGCCCATCCTCTCAGTTTCTTTCATGATTTCATCCAGTGCAGGCTTACAGACTTCTGTCCCTACCTGGGTACTGATAAAAAACATCCCGGTATGCCTGAATGAAACCAATAAGGAGCCAATTCCATAAGTATAGCCCTTATCCTGCCTGATGTTTTGCATCAAACGACTACCAAAAAAACCACCTAGCAAAGTATTGGCAATAGATAAGGCCGGAAAATCAGGATGCGACTTATTGATTATCTGTTTTCCAATTCTCATTGCAGCCTGTAAAGCACCCTCTTTCTGAATTTTTTCAAAGCTTTTCCCGGGATATGTTTCCGGAAAAACAATGTCTGTTTTGGCTGTTCTGTTGATTGCCCAATCTGATCCCAGGTTCTCATCAAGCATCTCTTTCCATTTCACCGGGGGCCGCCCTGCAATTAAAACCTTACAATTCCCGGGATGGTAGTGGCAATGATGAAAAGCTTTTAAGTCTTCAACATTTAATTGTAAAAAATCTTTCTCGTTTTCAATTTTCCCATAAGGATGGCCTGCCCCAAAGATAAGTGGAAGAAAATGCCTCCTTGCAAGGGTTTGGACTTTTTGCTCATTCACCAAAAATTCCTGTCTCCTGTTTGCCAGATATACATTTACCTCCTCTTTTGGAAATTCAGGAGCTTTAATGATATCTGAAACCAATGGGAGCAACAAATGAAAATCCTTGCTTAAGCAAAACAATGAAACTCCTGTAACATCTTTCTCGGGTTCTGTTGAAAAATACGCCCCATAAAAATCAAAAGTCTCTGATATCTGATGTGAGGTCTTACCCCTGGCACCAAAGCGTAAAGCATTGGCCGTTGTTGCTGCCTGGATGGCTTTTTCCTGATGGCTGCTCCCTGAATCAAACAGTATCTCAAGCCTTACTACATCCTGTGTCCCTCCTTCAATCAGGTAAGCTTCAATACCATTGGCCAATGAAAACCTGTCCACCTCGGGCAATGGTATATTACCAGATATGTTTAATGGTGGCTGGGTTTTTCTGTTTAAACTCATGCTTTTTCTGCGTAATAATGTAATTCAGAACTATTTTCTTCAACACATACATTTTGTGCAAAATCCCTTATGGATTGTGGACCCACTGCCAGATATCTTTCACTTAGCTGATTTAAGACATTGGCATCGCCCAACAATTCATAATACCCAAGGTTCATGGCTTTGTTCAATACATTGATTTCTGAATAGGTATTGTTGGCCACCAGTTTGTTTGTTACTTTTTTCAACTCGGTATCCGGTACAATAAGGTCTTTCATTTGGTTTATCTCTGCCCAGAGTGCCTCCCTTGCCTGTTCCATCTTCGTTTCCGGCATTAAGCGCCCACTCAGCACAAGCAATCCGGGATCCATGGATGCCATAATATATGCGTTTGCATCACTAAAGAGCTTCTGTTCCTGCACAAGGTGTTGATAAAGCCTCGAACTCTTGCCCGATGATAGTATATCTGTCATTAAATCCGAAGGATAGTAATCTGCATCAAGCCTTGCCCCGGTATGAAATGTGATATAAATCTCATCAGATGGGACATCACGCTTTACCTCCAGCAAGCGGAACGAATCCTGGACTGGTTCGGATGGAATGTTCTTCGATTGGATATCTGACGGGGCAATAGGACCAAACCACTTCTCTGCAAGTCGTAAAACCTCATGGGCATCCACATTGCCACATACACTCAGAATAGCATTATTGGGTGCATAGTATTTTGAATAAAATGCCCTCGCTTCTGCCAATGATACATCCCTGATATGTGACACCTCACTGCCAATGGTCGGCCAGCGATACGGATGCACCTTATAGGCCAAGGGCCTGAGCATCAACCAAACATCACCATAAGGCTGGTTTAAATAGGATTGCTTATATTCTTCAATAACTACATCCTTCTGAAGGTTTAGCTTTTCTTCCGAAAACACTAAACCTCGCATCCTGTCCGACTCAAGCCAGAATGCAGTTTCAAGGTTTTGGGACGGTATGGTAATATAGTAATTTGTAATATCATTGCTTGTAAAGGCGTTGTTCTCTCCACCGGCTAAGAGCAAAGGACTGTCAAACTGAGGGATGTTTTCAGAGCCCTCAAACATCAAATGTTCAAATAAATGTGCAAGCCCTGTCCTGTTTGGGGCTTCATCCCTGGCCCCCACATTATAAAGCAGGTTAAAAGCTACAACTGAAGTGCTCTTATCTGTATGAACGATGATCTTTAACCCGTTTGACAGGGTAAACCTTTCAAATTGTATCATATTACCATGTAAAAATATCTTGTTTGCTCTTTGGCCGCTTTTCAGCATGCCACTTAAAATTTTTCAGGAACCGCTCTTCCTGAGGAAGCTCTTTGGGAGGATACAATGTAGCATCCGGGCGGTCGATAAACTTAATCCGGTTAACAGCATTATCCTCAATATAGATTACGATATCCGAACAGATTGCCTTATTTATCGCATTTACCTTTTTGGAACCTTCATCTGTGAGGTTATAGATGGTTTCACCATTGCCAAATACCTCTATTCTTTTCAATACACCTTCCAGAAAATGGCCAACCATATTGCGGCCTTTTATCTGGTCAAAACTCAGGCTGTCAAGCATTGAAATTGAAAATGACGACTCAAACAAATGAACGCTTTTTACACTTTCACCATCCGACTTTATTTCTATCCTCACTGCTGTCATCTGGTTTTCCTCTGCCCAAATAATTGGATCATAATACATGTATATTGTGCTGTCGGCAGTATGGTAGGCAATAGAATCACTCAATCCCTGCAAATCGCTCCTGTAAAACTTTGCCTTCCTAAAAGCAAGAAGTGTCCTCGAATCAGTATCTTCGTGATAGATGGATTTCAGGGTGTCAGCATGCAAAAAAAGACTGTCGTTCTCATAGATAATCGTTAAGACAGCATTATTTGTAACATAAGAGAGCCCTTCCTTGTCAAAATGTTCTGCAAAATGTCCGGTAATGAAGGTCTGGTTGACCGAATCGGTGAGCACTACATTCTGAATAGCTTTCCCATAACCAATGTTCCTGTCGTAATAAACACTGTCGCCTGTAAGGCTTTGTTCATGATTTGTCAGATATGCATCTTTGTTAAACTGCGCAATATCATTTTTTGTGTCATACCATCCATTCTTACAATAAATCCTGTCTTTCTCCCCTATAATACTTGTTGGGCCATAAAAATATGAAACCTCTGTTTCAGTATTATATTTCAGGGTATCGCTGCGCATTACATAATCAGGGTTTGTAAGTACCACCTCGTCCTTAAAGAAAAACTCATGGAAATCGGCATAATAAAAACCCCAAAGGCTGGTAAGCTCATTCTCGCTGTCGATAATCCTTCCCCCTTCAAGATAATTGGCAGTATTCAAGCCCAGGTCATAAATCAGGGTATCTGTAGTTAATGTCAATTGTGGATCTTTCATCAAAACACCACCCGACATTGCAGCTATGCGGGTATTCCCGTCATAGTATAAAACATCGCCCCATATCTCAAGGGTGTCTTTATCAACAATATACACATTTGAATATGCTTTGAGGCTGTTTATCTCAGGATAAAGATAAGCACTGTCGCAAAACATCCAGGTTTCTTCATGCTTAAATACTACCGACCCTAATAGCCTTCTGGCCTTATCCCCAATTTTAGTATCAAACTCCATAGTATTGGCTTCCACAAGCTCTATCTGGGTGTATTCCTGCCCAAAAACGGCAACCTGGCTGAAAATATTACTTATTAGAAAAAAAACAATCCACTTCTCCCTCATAAAGGCTTTTTTATTACCGTAACCTGAATTCCTTCAATTGAAAAAATATTGCCGGAAAGATGCTTTTGACCTTATAAAAATAAAAAACACCCTTTCACAATAAACTATCAAAATTACAATTTTATTGTGCAAGGGTGCTATTAAAATATCACGAAATTGTTTATTTCATTCTCATCTCCCTGAAATAATTATCAGCTTCGGCTTTCATAACAGGTGCAAGCAATAATATTGCAATCAGATTGGGGATTGTCATGAAGGTAATAACCATGTCCACAAAATTCCATACAATCTCAAGGCCCCAAACAGCACCAAAGATTACAAAAATGCAATAAACGTAATAATATGGTTTAATTGCTTTATCCCCGAAAAGATATTGAGACGCCCTGGTGCCATAATAAGACCAGCTTACTATTGTTGAAAAAGCAAACAATAACAAACCGGCAGCAACAATATGAGGGGCAAACCAACCAAGGTTTATTGCATCAAGGCCTGTCCTGAATGCCTCAACAGTCATCCCTACCCCGGCAATACCTGAATTGTATGCTCCTGTCATGATGATAACTATAGCAGTAAGGGTGCAGATAAAAAGAGTATCAACAAAGGGCTCCAGGGATGCTACCAATCCTTCACGCATCGGATAAGGAGTTTTTGCTGCTGCGTGGGCCATGGGTGCTGAACCCTGACCTGCTTCATTAGAAAACAAACCTCGCCTTACACCCCAGGTGAGCGTCATTATAAAGGCAGAACCAACAATGCCACCACCAGCGGCTGAGGGCGAAAACGCCTCCTTAAAAATCAAAGCAAAGGCTCCTGGCAACCAATTCAAATGAAGGATGACTACTGTTATAGCAGCAATAAAATAAAATATTGCCATAAATGGGACTAAACGGGAAGTAACCTCAGCAATACGCTTCAAGCCTCCCACAACAATAAGAAGCACAAGCAATGCCGTAGCTAACCCTGTATATAAAACCGGGATATTATAATTTGTCAATAATACATCCGACATAGAGTTGCTCTGCGCCATATTTCCGGTACCCATGGAACATAAAATGGCTGCCGATGCAAACACCACTGAAAGCCATTTTGCATATTTTCCCAACTTATCCTTTAATCCCATCTCCATATAATACATCGGCCCTCCCGATACCGAGCCATCAGCATTGGTCTTCCGGAATTTCTGAGCTAATGTACACTCAACCATCTTTATCATCATCCCGAAAAACCCGGTGACCCACATCCAGAAGATTGCCCCTGGCCCACCATAATGTATCGCCAACGCAACCCCTACAATGTTACCAGTCCCAACTGTTGCTGATAAAGCAGTTGTTAATGCCTTAAAATGGTTGATATCCCCTTTGTCATCTTTCTTCGAATATTTGCCTGCCACAATCCTGATGGCATGCCAAAAGCCTCTTACCTGAAGAAACCTTAGCTTAAATGTAAAATAGATCCCTGTTGGCAATAGCAATGCCAGGATCAGATATCCCCCAACATATTCATTATATGCCTTAATGCCCTGATTTAAAATTTCAAGAAAATTGCCCATGTTTTTTGCTTAGAGTTTAATGATACCTAATCCATTTAAGAATATAACTGCAATGATCAATGGTGCTACAAATTTCACAACAAAGAACACCAATCCAAAAAACCTTGCCCGCAGTGTCCCTTCATTTGAAAGCTCACTGTATGCTTTTCTACGCCCAAAGACCCAGCCCACAAAAACCACAATCAGCAAGGCCCCTAATGGCAATAAGATGTTTGCTGAAAAGAAATCAAAAAAGTCAAAGATGTTTTTCCCTAAGATGCTGATGCCTTTAAAGGCACCCCATGATAAAGTGCAAAATACCCCCGCAATGGCAGCTCCGATTGATGCTAATAGAGTAGCCAGGCCCCTTTTTATTTTGAATTCTTCAACACAAAAAGCAACCACTACTTCAAGAATTGAAATGGAAGACGTTAAGGCAGCTATGACCAACAGCACAAAAAACATGATTGCAAAGAAATAACCTCCCGTCATCTGTTGAAAAATATTGGGCAACACAATAAACACAAGTCCTGGTCCCTGGGTTGGGCTGATCCCAAAACTAAATACTGCCGGGAAGATCACTACCCCGGAAAGTATGGCTATCAGGGTATCAGCTATTGATACCTCTACGGCAATTTGGTTTAGGTTGTTGTTTTTCTTCACATACGAACCATAAGTTATAAGGGCACCCATCCCTATACTTAACGAAAATGCGGCCTGCCCCAATGCACTAAAGATTACCTGTGCATTGATCTTTGAAAAATCAGGATTGAACAAAAATGAAAGCCCCTTTGCTGCTCCGGGCAATGTTAATGAACGTACGCAGAGTACAACCATAATCAATGCCAACAAGGGCATAAGTATTTTTGAGTATTTTTCGATACCCCCCTGAACACCACATAAAACAATAATTGCAGTCAGAATTAAAAATACCATCTGCCAAAAAAGCGGCATAACGGTGCTTGTTTGAAATGTTGTAAACATCCCTGTTAGCATTTGCGAATCCTTGCCTGCAAAGCCATTGATAATGCTCTGGTATAAATATTCAAGCGTCCAGCCAGCTATTGTTGAATAAAATGCCAGTATTACAAATGCTGCCGTGATGCCCATCAGGCCTATGATATACCATGGTTTGCCTGGTGCCAGCTTTTTAAATGCCCTATAGGCGTTTGACTGGGCAGAACGTCCTATCATCAACTCAGATAACATTACAGGTATCCCAAACAAAAGTATAAAACCAATATATATCAACAAAAAAGCACCTCCCCCATTTTCACCTGCTACATAAGGGAACCGCCAGATATTACCAAGCCCAACTGCTGATCCCGCTGCTGCTGCAATAATCCCAAACTTGCTGCCAAAGCTTCCCCTGACACTTGATTCTTTTGTTTTCATTTGTCTGTCCCGCATTTTTGGTTCAAAAATCCTTTTTCTATAAAACCAGGCTCTTTATCAGACCGCTAAAATCATAATTTTTTTTAACCTATCAGGTGTTTTTGCAAAATATTTTTTGATTTTTTTTGAACTGTATCCAATCCTTAACTTACAATAAGCCATATTAAAATAGTTTTCACCAACAAATACCCTGTTGTCAACACCATACCATTTTTTACTAAATTATAATAATGCAAATTCTTCCCTAAGCTGTGCCTGCTAATAAACACATAATGTTAATCGTCAGTTTGAAATCGTAAATCGTACATCGTACATCGTAACTCCTTGTAATTTGTAAATCGTCAGTCCTAAATCGCAAATCGAAGATACCATGTTAAGGGTTGAGCCGGGTTTGAGCCGGGTTTGAGCCGGGTTTGAGCCGGGTTTGAGCCGGGTTGAAACCGTCTCAACCCCGCTTTAAGTCCGTTAAGACCCCGTTCAAACCATTACCATGTTATGGAAATAGCATAACCTTCAAGTGGGATTCTTAATGAAAAAAACATCCTGTGATTTGATATTTAACCACTTAGGCTCATTTTTAATGAAATCCCATTCCAACCAATTGTCAAATCAAAAGCTATGGGTAAAGGCATTTGGAAAGAATAAAAGAAGGCCTTAAGGATTAAAGGAAAGATTTATATCTTTGAATCAGATAAAAAATAAAATATCAGTAAGGATAAAGATGAATATAAGAATTATCACAGCTTCAATTTTAATCATAATATCGTCAAACCTATTGGCACAGAAGCATTCGGGAGGCTATGGCAAAGGTTTTTTCGGGATTACCTGTAATGGGATTCCCATGATGGATTCAAAGCTATCAGAAGAAGGCCTTTTTGGCAGGGGTGCCCAAACACCTGTTTCAGGGACAGTGATTGGAGGAGGTGGTTTTGGCTTCAGGGGCAATGGATGGGTATTGGGCACAGGGGGGTTCAGGGCCAGGGGATTTGCTTTTGAAAATGAAAGGGGGCGCATTGAGAGCGAACTCAGCATGTTTACCATTCAGGCAGGTTATATCATTGCCGATAAGGGCAGAAATATCCTTTTCCCATATCTGGGCTTGGGGCGCGGCACAAGTTGGCTTAACCTGATGAACCGCTCTGGGCATCCAATGACAATAGATGAAAATCAGATTATAGACATTAATGAAGCCAGAAGGTATTATTTAAAATCGTTTACAGCCGACCTGGGGATCAGCTTCATGAGGCTCAGATATGATCCAGGCCATGACCATGGCGGCTTTACTGTTGGGGTGGATGCCGGTGTCGTTTTCCATCTCCCAAGGTCAAAATGGAAATATGAAGTTACTGATGAAATAGTGAACGGACTACCTGCTTCAAATCCCTATCGTTTTTATATCAGGGTATTTATTGGGGGTATTTTTAGAAAACCATTGATATCATAATGTTTTGTATATGAAGATAAAAGACTTTTTTTATTTTTCAAGAAGGGAAAGAAATGGCATTCTCATTTTGCTTATTATCCTTTTACTTTCATTGCTGCTCCCTTTGTCATTGCCTTTATTGGTGAAAAAAGAACAGAGGGATTTTTCGCAATTCGACAGCCTGATAGAAGATATTGAAAAATCAATGGCTTTAGGAAAACAGGAAAATCTATTTGAAAAGCAAAAAAAGACCTTTTACGAAAGCTTTAAAAATAAAACAGTCAGGCTCAATCCTTTCCCATTTAACCCCAATCAGCTTCCCATTGAAGATTGGATTCGTTTGGGCATCCCTCCGAGGCTTGCTGCAACAATAAAAAACTATGAGGCCAAAGGTGGGTTTTTCAGAAAAAAAGAAGACCTGAAAAAAATCTATGGGATGACCGAACAAATGTATTCTGAACTGGAACCTTATATCATTATCCCTGAAACAACAAACGATAAGTATCCCAATAAAACTTCAGCAATAGGATTAAAGACAAGCTTTCCATTAGCGCTTAATTCATCTGATTCTTCTGATTTAATAGCAATTAACGGGATAGGGCCGGTATTTGCCCAAAGGATAATCAAATATCGAAATGCGCTTGGCGGCTTTCATTCAGTCCAACAGCTTAAAGAAGTATATGGGATGGACAGCACCAGGTATAAGCTAATCTACCCATTTGTATATATTGAAAATGAAGGGGTGATAAAAATGAATATCAATACAGCCTCCGAAGAAATATTATCAAAGCATCCCTACATCAGGAAAAATGTTGCCAAATCCATTGTGGCCTATCGAAACCAGCATGGGGCCTATCAAAAAGAAAGCGATCTGATGAATTCATACCTTATTGATTCAGTATTGTATAAAAAAATCCTGCCATATATTAAAACAGAATAGATATTTTTTTTTCACATTTCTTTCATTGATAGGCAAAATACCATATATTTGAGGTTCTTATCTAAATATTTTGCTTTTTGACCAAAGAACATAAAAACCACTAAAACCCTAAAGGAACAAATCAAATGAGAACAAAGGAAGTCATCAGGATGGGCATTGTTAGTTTATTCATGGCCATTCTATCTACTTCAGCCATGAGCCAGGTAGTCATCAATGAGTATTCGGTTTCAAACCTCAACCAGTTTCCGGATAATTATCAGGCTTATGAAGACTGGATAGAACTTTACAATAGCGGATCTGCTACTGCTGATATCAGTAACTATTATTTAAGCGACAAACCAGGAAACCCAACAAAATGGCAATTCCCTGAAGGAACACAAATTCAGGCAGGAGGCTATCTTATTGTTTGGTTTTCGGGAAGAAATGAAGCTCAAAACAATCATTATCACACCAGTTTCAGGCTTACCCAGACAAAAGATGAGCCTGAATATATCCTGTTGTCTGATGCTTCAGCTACCATTATCAACAACTACCAGCTTGAGAATACCCAGCAGGGCCATTCAAGGGGCCGGAGCCTGGATGGTTCAGAAACATGGGCAATATTTACATCGCCTACACCCGGTGCCACAAATGATTTGGCCACAAAATATTCGGGCTATGCCCAAAAGCCCGGCTTTAACATGAGTGCCGGTTTTTATGATAGCAGTATAAGCGTTACGATTAGCAACAATGAGCCGGATGCTGTTATCAGATATACTACCAATGGGACATTGCCGACAACGAGTTCGGCCATTTATACCTCGCCTGTAACAATCAATGCCACCCAGGTGCTTAAAGCCAGGTGTTTCAGCAATAATACTGAAATCCTGCCAAGCCTGATAGAGTTCAGCACCTATTTCATCAATGAAGACCATACCATCCCGGTTGTATCTATTGCTGCCAATGATGTTACCAATTTACTTAATGGCAATGCCAACCTGAACCCTATTGGTTCAATTGAGTATTTTAACCATGATGGAGAGCGGACAGCCTCTTCGTATGGCGTATATGACAAACACGGGCAGGATTCATGGGCCAACCCACAACGAAGCATCGACTTTATTGCACGCGATGAAATGGGTTATAAACATGCCCTGATTGAAAAATTACTCCCTCTTTCTGACCGTAATGAATTTCAGCGTATTATCCTTAGGGCTTGTGGTGATGACAATTACCCCGGTATTGATTCTTCAGCCCACATGCGCGATATATGGATCCAAAACCTGGCCGAAAAAGAGGGTTTAAACCTTGATGTAAGAAAAGGAACCCGTATTGTCATGTATGCCAACGGACAGTTTTGGGGCGTATATTCAATCCGTGAAAAGGTGAATGACCATGATTATATGAATTATTATTATGGACAAGACCGTTTTAACCTTCAATTTTTGATGTTTTGGGGAAACCTCTGGGCCGAGTATGGCGGTGACCGGGCACTTAATGAATGGGCAAGTTTTAAAAACTACATGCTTTCCAGCAATGTCAATGACCCTGTTGTATTTGAGAATATTAAAAACCAATATGATTACACAAGCCTGATCGACTATATCATCATCAATTCTTTTGTTGTGTGCAGCGACTGGCTCAATTGGAACGTAGGCTGGTGGAGGGGCTTAAACCCCGAAGGAGGTCACCTTAAATGGGGCTACATCCTCTGGGACGAAGATGCTACCTTTGGCCATTACATCAATTATACCGGCATTCCGGGACAAATACCTACTGTTCCACCTTGCTTTCCCGAATTTCTTGGCCCCTATTCTGATCCTGAACAACATATAGAGATTTTTAATAAACTCAGGGAAAACCCTGAAGTGGAACAATATTATATTTCAAGATACCTTGACCTTAAAAACACAGTATTTGTTAAGGAAGACCTATTGGTTTATTTCGACAGCCTTAGAAGTGTTATTGACCCAGAGATGGCAAGACATTCAACACGTTGGGGGGGTGATTATATGCAATGGAGGACAAACACAAATAAGGTCAGAAATTTCATCATTGCACGTTGCGATTATCTTGAATCAGGCCTTATGACCTGTTATAACCTTACCGGGCCATATAATTTCACAGTGAACCTTAATGCTGAAGGATCAGGGAATGGCAGTGTTAAAGTAAATACCATTTTCCCTGACCAATATCCCTGGAGCGGCGTCTATTACGGAGGTGTTGACATGCGCCTTGAGGCAATACCAACAAATAATTATTTTGTATTCGATCATTGGGAACTCACAAATCACTCAGGTCAGATTTCTGACTTGACTGCACCTATCATTTCTTTTAACCTCACAAACTGGGAAAGTGTCACAGCACATTTTAAACCAATAGCTTATGCTGATTCACTTGTGATTAACGAAATCAATTATAAGTCTTCTGCTTCCTTTGATTCCGAAGACTGGCTTGAACTGTATAACCCTCATGAAACGCCATTGGATATTACAAATTGGGTGTTTAAGGATGACGATGATGCCCATGAGTTTGTTTTCCCAACAAATACAATCATCCCGGCCAAAGGCTATCTTGTGTTATGTCGTGACACTGTTATGTTTAAATCTGTATATCCTGCTGTTTTAAATAAAATAGGAAACATTGATTTTGGGTTCAGCAGCAATGGTGAAATCCTTAGGCTGTTTAATTCATCCGGGGCATTGATAGATACCGTTCATTATGGGGTAAGCGCACCCTGGCCTTCAGAAGCAAATGGAGGTGGCAGCACGCTTGAACTTATCAACCCATCCTATGACAATGCACTTGCAGCAAGCTGGATGGCTTCGCCTCCTGCAGGCACACCAGGAGCCATGAATAGTCTTATTTCAGATATATCTGAGTATGACCTTTCAGGGCAAACCCTTAAGCTCCGTGTCCAACCAAATCCAGCCCAAACTTATACAATGATAGAAGTGATATCTGATCAAAGTATAAACCAAGCTAAAATTTGCTTATTTGATGCATTTGGGAAAGAGGTCTTCAGTTTGGACAACATACAGTCCGATGCAATCAGGATACCAAGAAACAACCTGCCATCAGGGATGTATCTTTTCCGGATTACAAATAATGAAGGCAAAACCATTGGGGCAGGAAAAATACTTTTTAATTAATTCATAGTATTAAAATACAAACAGGGCAGGCTATTTATTTAGTAATAGCCTGCCCTGCTGTTGTATCTGAAAAGCATTTTTTTTATTTACGATTTTCAGGTTCTTCTTCAAAAAGCTTATTTATCCCCATTGATTCGGGCAATCCAAAAGCTTCAGGATGCAGGTACCTGCCTTTAAATTCAGATGGTTTGTCTTCCTCCACAGGTATCCTGTTCTGTTCAGCATATTTGTCTTTCCTGATACCGGTAACCTGCCATGAGACCTCGATATTAGGTTTATCAGTACGGATGACAAATCTGTTGCCGGAAATCTTCTGAGCAATGATAGCCTGGGCAAAATCACCAATAACAGTGAGCTGGTATCTGAAGTCCTTATTAAGGGCACCAAACCATTCGGGCAGTTCAACAGTTGCAAATCCCTGCTGGTCAGTAACAATGTTTCCATTATAGATATTCATCATATCAGGTGATTCGACAAACGAATGGTACAGATATTTATTGGCCGGGTCAAGAGGGTGGTCAATTTTAAAAGAACCACCACCTTTGCTAAGATTTCCGGTAACACTAACATTACCTGAGAAATAACCGGCCCAACGGGTAGCACCACCACTAGCCTTCCCATAAACACCAATGCGAGTTCCGATAGTACCACCGTAGGCTTCACCATAAACCCCATACACACTCCCGCTATATGAACCTCCATTAGCAATACCATGAGCCCCTTTATATCCCCCGGTAAATACGCCTCCCTTGCCATATCCACCATTAGGAACAGACAATCCGCGAACCGCAACATAATCAACACTACCAGTTCCTGTACTTTCGAAAGAAGCTACATTCGTGGCATTTTGTGACAGCACATGAAGTGGGGCAGTTGGTATAGCTGTTCCAATACCAACATAACCAGTTTCAAGTATTGTTAAACGCCTTATGTTGTTAGTTCCAAAATACAGCTCGCCATTTTCATAGTTCCAGATATAAGCTTTATGGCTAGTGGTAATCCCCATCCTCAAGCCATCATAGACAGAATAACCACTTTCTGAACTATGAATGCTTAAGTCACCCGAACCAATTGATAAGGCATTAGGAGGGGTAGTAATCCCTAAACCAATTTTACCGGTATTAAAATAGATATTGTTTCCCGAGTTGGTCCATTGTGAGGCAAGGTGGTTTTGCCATTGGAGCCCATTAGTAACACGAACAAGCACCTGTCCATTGGAACCACTGGTGTTATAATAATCAAACAAATGGCCTCTAAGGCGTGTTGTTCCATTAACATCCAGTTTTTGGGAAGGATTATCGGTTCCGATACCCACATTAACATCAGTACTCACCTGTCCGGATCCATCATTCCATAATGAGGTGCCAGCTTCACCCTGAGGCCCTTCAGGGCCTTGAGGTCCAACAGGGCCTTGTGCTCCCGCAGGACCTACTGGCCCAACAGGACCTTGTGCCCCGGCAGGGCCGGTAGGCCCGGTAGGCCCAACAGGCCCCTGTGGCCCTTGTATCCCTTGAATTCCCTGAGGGCCTTGTGGCCCCTCAGGACCAGGTTCATCACTGTTCTTTGCATACATTGCATAGGGCACACTTAACAACGGGGTCTCGGATAACAACACATAAGAAGAGCCCCCATTAGGGTCGAACTCTACCCTTAAGCTTGTACCTATACTCCCCCAATCCACATTCGACATGCTGCCAATCAGCACATTGCCTGCTCCTATCTCCATGCCTACCAAGCCATTGGCATTTGAGATTATTGTCTGGGATTCCTGATAAGCAATATATCCATTTTGCATAACACTTATCCTGAACCCAATCTGATGATTGCCATAAACCTGGCCTTGTGAATCCCTAACAGATAACTGAAAATAAAACTTCTCAGGAACATCTGCTTGTAGCGTCCATAAGCTATTCAACAATACGAACAACAACATGGCGGCTAATGATATGAAGTGTTTTTTCGTTTTCATCCGTAAATTATTTTTTGGTTAAGGTCGGATGG
Source organism: uncultured Bacteroidales bacterium (assembly GCA_964387795.1). Lineage (GTDB taxonomy): Bacteria > Bacteroidota > Bacteroidia > Bacteroidales > UBA7960 > CAYLYP01. The sequence goes on along the minus strand of CAYLYP010000034.1, from coordinate 1,983 downwards.
AGCTCCATGTTTGCAATTATCATTGGCGTTTTGGTTTGGGCTTAATGTGCAAACATGTTCGGTTCATCCTTTTCGGCTTTAGTTTTTTCAAATCAGATGTAATCCGCATGATAAATTTCCATCCCGGAAGTTAAACACCGAATCATGCTCGTTTTCCAATTAAATCCTTTTTTTAAACTTTTCCTTAAGGGAAATATGAAGCAGAAAATCATTTCTATTTATGGCAATTTATTGCTTTACAAAAGCAATAAAATCTGCCTTATTTTAAATAGATGATTTTTATAACCTTCACACTTCCAATGGAATAGTGAAGCCTAAAGAAAAAAACCCCTGGGGTTAATTCGTCAAGCGAAATGACAAAGGGATTAGAATTGACGTTTCCCTTCCTGAAAAACATCACATCTACGCCTTTTAAATCAGTTAAGGAAATCCAATCAAAGTCATTAAAAGTCTTTTCATTCATTCGGACATGAACCAGGCCTGAGGTGGGATTTGGATACAAAATGACCATATCACCAGAAGGGGAAAGATCTTCATTGGATGAGGCTGATGATGGAGGTTGATGAAAGCCTGCATAGAACTGAAAACCTGCTGCTGAAAAATTACCCACCATCAAATCCCCTACACTAAAATCAATATAATAACCTGCTGCCTGTCCCTGAAAACCGGTAGCGGATATTAAAGGCCTTTGCTGATACTGTCCTGAAAGTAATGAAACCTGAAAGAAACACAGGAAAAGTAAAATCATCTGTTTCATCCGTAAATTATTTTTAGGTTAAGGTCGGATGTAGCTCCATGTTTGCAATTATCATTGGTGTTTTGGTTTGGGTTTAATTGGCAAACATGTTCGGTTCATCCGTAAATTATTTTTAGGTTAAGGTCGGATGTAGCTCCATGTTTGCAATT
>CAYLYP010000034.1:0-977 GCA_964387795.1 uncultured Bacteroidales bacterium | reverse complement strand
AATTGGCAAACATGTTCGGTTCATCCGTAAATTATTTTTAGGTTAAGGTCGGATGGAACTCCATGTCTGCTGTTTTCATTGGTGTTTGTACATCATTGGCAAACATGTTCGTTTCATCTGAAAATATTTTTTTTATTAATGGGCGGAAGTAACTCCCTGTTTGCTGTTCAATGTGTTTTTGTGATTGAATTTGCTTCACAAACACAAGCGTTACATCATTCCATTTTAATAAAAGTGAAATCAAAAGACCTGAAAATATAAACCACGCCAAACTGACGTTCGGGAGAGCTTTTGTTAATCGGGAAATCAAGCGTAAACAAACTTTTATCAGATAATATATTATCGGTCATTGCAAGGTGGTCTTTAGTAAATGCTACCATCAAATGTTTAAAATTTCAAATTGTAAGCATTTTCAGTATAAAAGACTTCTTCACCTGCCCCAAATAAATATGAAAACATCTTCGTTTTCCCGCTTAGCATTAAAGGTGTTCTGTTCGGATTATTTCAATGAACGCAAATGGAAACCAAAGAACAATATTGTCTCCATAAAGCAATATACAATATTTTAAGCCGAAAAGCAATTTTTCATATTAGTATTTACAGTGTTCATTAAGTTTTTTCCTGTTTTTATACGTATTTCTGCTCCATTAAACAATCTTGGTGATTACTTCTTTTATTATCCGAAAATAATTCTTTTTAAATGCATGGATGTGACTCCCTGTTTACAATTATCTTTTTACCGTTTGAAAACCTCAATATTTTTGATGCCATAAATGCATACAATTTGCATGCATCCCAAAACAAATGAAAACAACATTAACAACCAGAGTATCGTATTATATTGCAATAATTCAGGGTCTGCTGAAAAACACTTAACAAGCAGGATGCTTATCATTTACAATGCCACTTTTTAATACCATGAGCATGGATTTATTTCCTTAAGTGCTAATATGTTTGCATCTTGTTTGCGTTAGTCT
>CAYLYP010000033.1:0-31957 GCA_964387795.1 uncultured Bacteroidales bacterium | reverse complement strand
CGCAGATGGTACTTGGTTAACACCTGGGAGAGTATGTCGTCGCCAACTTTTATTCAGAAGCCCCTCTTTTGAGGGGCTTTTTTTATGTAATTATATGAAATGGTTTATCGGTAATATCACACAATATCTTGTATTGATGATTTGCTTTTCTGGAAAAGAGAGCCTTTTCAATTAGGATTATTTCTAAATAAAATAGTTTAACACTATCTTGTCTTTTTATTTTAATTGATTTTTTATATCTTCGCTAAATTAATAGCTAAATCGTTTTAGGGATGAGAATATTAATAATTGGTCTTTTAGTTTTGTGCCTGTCAGGCTGTAATTGTAAAGAAAAAAATGGAGCATTAATCCAAAAAAACTTTACAGATTATGTGAACCCATACATTGGTAGCGATTATCATGGGCATGTATTTGTTGGGGCAAATGTTCCTTTTGGGGCAGTGCAATTAGGTCCTGATAATTTCCAGAAAGGTTGGGATTGGTGCTCAGGTTATCATTATTCGGATAGCATCGTAAAAGGTTTTTCACATACCCATCTATCAGGAACGGGTTGTGCTGATCTGGGTGACATTTTGATTATGCCCACTACTGGGGAGCTATATGTTGTTCCCGGTTCACAACAAGACATTAGTAAAGGATATGCATCCTATTATGAGCATGAAAATGAAACTGTCAAGCCTGGTTACTATTCTCTTTTGCTTGATAAATATAATATTAAAGTAGAATTAACTGCTTCTGAAAGAGTTGGTTTTCACAAATATACTTTTCCTTCTTCCGATAATGCCCATATCATTATTGACCTTAAAGAAGGTAATTCAGACATACCTACAGAAACTTTTTTAAAAATAGTAGATAACATGACATTGGTTGGATACCGTTTTTCTAACGGATGGTCAGAAAACCAAAGGATTTTCTTTGCGCTTGAGCTATCCAGGCCTTTTGATACATTCGATGTTTTTAATGATACATTACCTGTTAAAGGGGATAGTATTACTGGTGTTGCTTTAAAAGGCGTGTTTAATTTTAGTGCTTCTGCTGGTGAAGAAGTCTTGCTCAAGGTAGGAATTTCTCCCCTTAGTAGTGAAAATGCACTTCAAAACATTAAGGCTGAAATTCCTCATTGGGATTTTTCAAAAGCATGCAGTGATGCAAAAACGAAATGGAATAATGAACTGGGAAAAATCGAAATCAACGCCGATTCATCCGGATGTGTCACTTTTTATACAGCCTTGTACCATACCATGATTGCACCATCATTATATAATGATTACAATGGTCAATATCTTGGAGCTGACAAGAAGGTTTATGAAGGAAAAGATTTTCAAAATTATACTACTTTTTCGCTTTGGGATACATACAGGGCAGCTAATCCTTTGTTTACAATTACCCAAACAGAAAGGGTGTCTGATTTTATTCAGTCAATGTTGCAGTTATATCTTCAGGAGGGGAAACTTCCTGAGTGGCATCTTATGGGACACGATAACAGGGTGATGATAGGTTATAATGCTGTCCCGATTATTGTTGATGCTTATCTTAAAGACATAAGGGATTATGATACCCATCTTGCTTATGAGGCTGTTATCAAAACAGCCTTGCGTGACGATAGGGGGCTTTCATTTTTGAAAGAATTGGAATTTATCCCTTTTGATAAGGAATCTGAATCGGTTGCCAAAGCTCTTGAATATGCTGTTTATGATTGGGGAATTGCCCAACTGGCTAAGGACTTTGGAAATACTGATGATTACAACGCTTTTAGGAAGCGTGCCTCTTATTATAAAAACTATTTTAATCCTGAATCAGATTTTTTTATGGGAAAACTCAGTAATGGGAACTGGCGGCCTGACTTTGATCCCATCGGTTCAAGCCATAGAAACGATGAGTTTTGTGAAGGCAACGCCTGGCAGTATCTTTGGTTAGTGCCACAGGATGTTGAAGGACTTGTGGAATTGCTGGGAGGTAAAGAAAATTTCGAAGCAAAACTCGACAGCCTTTTTAATATTAAAGAAGAATTAAAAGAAGGGGCTTCAGTTGATATTAGCGGGTTAATTGGAATGTATGCTCATGGAAATGAGCCAGGACACCATATTCCTTACCTCTACACTTATATTGGTGCGCAATGGAAAACAGCCCAAAGGGTTCGGGAGATCATGGAAAAACTTTATTCAGACAAGCCTGATGGCTTATGTGGAAATGAAGATTGTGGGCAAATGTCGGCATGGTATGTTTTTTCTGCAATGGGTTTTTATCCTGTTAATCCTATGAACGGAGCGTATGTTTTTGGGAGCCCAAAACTGAACGCATGTAACATAAAACTTCATAATGGAAAAACCTTCACAATGATTGCCCATAACAATAGTCCTCAAAACATTTATATTCAAAAGGCAAAACTAAATGGGAAAGATTATGATAAAGTTTTTATTACCCATAAGGAATTGTTACAGGGAGGGAAGCTGGAATTCTGGATGGGCAATGAGCCATCCTTATCATTTGGCTCTTCAGAAAATGCCCTTCCTAAATCAATAATGTATTAATCAATGAACAGAAAAACTGCAAGTTTCATGAGACAATTTTTCATTCCTGTTATTTTGTTATTGGTGTTTGTTGCCTGCACCCAAAAAGGCGGTTACAAAGAAGATGTTATTATCGATTATACTTGTCTGGTTAATCCATTGATGGGAACTGACAGTGACTTTTCTCTCTCCCATGGCAATACCTATCCGGCTATTGCTCTGCCCTGGGGTATGAATTTCTGGTCGCCTCAAACTGCAGGGCTCAATGATGGATGGGCTTATGTGTATGATGCAAAAAAAATCAATGGCTTTAAACAAACACACCAACCAAGTCCATGGATTAATGATTATGCTGCTTTTGCGCTGTTTCCCATGACAGGAAAGATCGAAACCGATATTCAAAAACGAGCTTCCTGGTTTTCGCATAAGGCCGAAACAGCTATGCCCCATTATTATCAGGTTTATCTGGCAGATTATGACGTTGTTACAGAGTTTAGTCCAACTGAAAGAGCTGTGATGTTTAGGTTTACATTCCCCGAAACTGATAGTGCTTTTGTTTTATTAGATGCATACGACAAAGGTTCTGAAATAAAAATTATTCCTGAAGAACGTAAGATTATTGGATATTGTAGAAATAACCATGGAGGTGTTCCTGAAAACTTCCACAATTATTTCGTAGCTATTTTTGATAAAGATTTTGAAGTAATAAAATCCTGGGAAGACGGAGTTCTGGAAGATGATATTGCTTATCAGCAGGGTGAACATGTGGGGGCAGTAGTTGGTTTTAAAACCAAAAGAGGCGAACAAGTCCATGTTAAAGTTGCTTCTTCTTTCATTAGCCCTGAACAGGCTATGATTAACTTAAACCGTGAGATTGCAGATAAGGGTTTTGATCAGGTTTGCGATGAAGCCCGTGAAGTATGGAATAGGGAATTGTCGAGGATTAAAGTTTCTGGTGGCTCTAAAGAACAAGTAAGGACATTTTATTCATGCCTTTATCGGACTTTATTGTTCCCTCGAAAGTTTTATGAACTGGACAAGGATAACATGATAATCCATTATAGCCCATATAATGGTGAGGTATTACCCGGATATATGTTTACTGACAATGGCTTTTGGGATACATTCAGGGCTGTGTTCCCGTTTTTTAATTTCATGTATCCCGATCTGAATGCAAATATCATGGAAGGCCTTGTTAATACATTTATGGAAAGTGGCTGGCTGCCTGAGTGGGCCAGCCCTGGCCATCGGTCTTGTATGATTGGATCCAACTCTGCTTCTATCATTACTGATGCATATCTGAAAGGTGCAAGGGGCTTTGACATTGAAATTCTGTATGACGCTCTTATTAAGAACTCAAATGGCCATCATCCTCAAATTCATTCTGTTGGTCGGTATGGCGCTGATTATTACAATTCCCTGGGCTTTATCCCATATAATGTTGGTATTAATGAAAATACTGCCCGAACCCTTGAATATGCATACGCTGATTTTTGCATCTCAAAACTGGCAGAGGCTCTGGGTAAGCCTCAGGAAGAAATTGATTTGTATGCCAATCGTGCAAAGAATTATCTGAATGTATATGACAAAGAAAGTGGTTGGATGTGCGGAAGGAATGAAGATGGCTCTTTCCAACGGCCCTTTAACCCTCTTAAATGGGGTGATGCTTTTACCGAAGGGAACAGCCTTCATTATACATGGTCGGTCTTTCATGATATCCAGGGTCTTATTGACCTGATGGGTGGCAATCAGCAATTTGTGAATAAACTCGATACCATATTTACAATGCCCCCTCATTTCGATTGTTCTTATTATGGCTTTCCTATTCATGAAATTCGTGAAATGCAAATCATGAACATGGGCAATTATGCTCATGGAAATCAGCCTATCCAGCATATGATTTACCTATATAATTACGCAGGACAGCCCTGGAAAGCCCAGCAAAAACTTAGGTTGGTGATGGACAAACTTTATTCGCCTTATCCTGATGGTTATTGTGGGGATGAGGACAATGGACAAACCTCGGCGTGGTATGTCTTTAGCGCAATGGGTTTTTATCCCGTTTGCCCGGGCAGTAATCAATATGTGATTGGTGCCCCTCTCTTCAAAAATATCAGGATTGATCTTCAGAATAATAATACACTGGAAATTTGTGCTGAAAATAATTCTGCAGAAAATATCTATGTTTCAGATTTAAAACATAATGGAAAAACCATTCATGTCAATTTTCTTGATCATAAAGATTTAATGAACGGAGGAAAACTGGAATTTACAATGACAGATACCCCAATTCAAGGCAGGGGGACAGCAAAAGAATCTGCACCCTTTTCAATGAGCAACAAAAAATAGGAATATGGTTCAGATTTAAAACTCTTGATACTTAAAGAAGATTTAAAAAAAAGGGAAGCGTTGATATATTATCAAATTGCTTCCCTTTTCTTTAATACTATTATTCAATTCACTTATTGATGGATTATCACCCAATCAGGCATATAACATAGTCAAGTTCTGTTGAATTAATAATCCTGAACTATTTGGAATGTCTTGTCTGGAAACCTTTTTTATGCTCTTATAAAAAGCATTGTTGAACAGATAAGATTATTTTCAAGATTTGAGTTTTCTCCTTCCTGTGTCTTGATATACTGTTCGAACATATTTTTCTGTGAAGGATGCTGATGAATGAGATCTTCACATCTTCTTTTTAGGGCATCGAATATTTTCTGATTTGAATTTGTTATTGTATCAGATTTCATAACAATTTCATCTTTTAATACAAAACCTGCATCAGAAGCCTGCTTTAGGATTTCTTCTTTTCCATAAGCAGTATAATTGATTTCGTTATCTTCAGTATTCTCATTTTGGGGATTGTTCTCTGACAGTTCCTTGTCCTGAACAGAATTGTCTGATTGAAGCTTGTTATCGGGCAGATACCCGTCATCAATAATGATAATGCCTTTTTCGCTAAGGCAATGCTTCAGGCGTGAGAGGGTCTGGTAATAGTTCCCCAGAACAGGCCCGATAGCTCCCAATATGACAATGTCGTATCCTGTAAAACCTTCAACCACCAGACGGATGTCGGCATGAAGGAAAGCGCAAAGCTGGTTTACGTTTCGTTGAGAAGCCTTAGTCCTGGCTTCATCAATGAATTCGGGCATGCCGTCAATTCCTACACACGAACAGCCAAGTGCCTGCGCCAGTTGGATACTCACTGCACCTTTTCCACAACCAAGATCCAATACTTTTAAACCTTGAGTAATTTCAAAATGCTTTTCAATCAGGGTTTTAATATCTTCAAAAGAAGCACCTATTCCCCAACTGTCCTGTAATATGTAAGGCAAATATGGAAAAATATCAGGGTTGGTGCTGTCGAGTGAAGTTCTGACACTGTCCTGTAAGCTTTTCATTGATATTAAATTATTTACAATTAAGCAAAAATAGCAAATAGAACGTTTTTTTTAGTTCAGGATGTTTTTTATTGTGGCTGCATAGATATCAATTCCTTGTTGAAGTGCGAAAAGAGGTAGCCTTTCATTTACATTATGAACGGTTTCCATGTATGAGATATCCATAAAAACAGGCAATAAACCGTAAACAGGGATTCCATGATAGCGGAAAAAATGATTGTCATCCGATGCCGGTGAAATGATTGGGATTACTTCTGAGCCAGGGAAAACATCTTTGATTGCTTTTTCCATTTTTGAATAAAATAGTTCCGGCATTGAAGCTTTGGCATTTTTATCCTCGAGGATAATATTGAATTGTATTTCTTTACAATCCATAACTTCTTTCAATTCCTCAATAAAAGTATTTGTTTCAATATCTGGCAACAACCTGCAATCAAGGATTACGCTTATTTCCTGAGGGATTTGATTGGGCGGGCCTGCCGGGGTATTAACCCCAATAATTGTAATTGTATTTGTAAGCACGGAATGAATAATCTCATTGCGCTTCAGCGTTTTGTTCAGGAAAGGTTTGAAATACCTTAGGTTCTTCAAGATAAAGCCTTTAATGCCTCCTTCAAGTTTCCCTAAGCTGGAAAACATGATATCCGTTGTTTTTGAGAAAAATAGTTTGCGCTCCCATTCAAGGAGGTTGTTCATGGCAAATATTTTTTCCTTCACAACATAGTTGTGCGGGGTAACTGAGCCATGCCCTGATGTGTTCATCCCCAATTTAAGTTCAAGCCAAAGCCTTCTTTTGGCACTGACAGCAATCCCAAAAACCTTCATGTCCGGGTTTCGGCTAAGCACTTTAGGTAGGCCTAGCCCTCCTTCGCCAAAGACAACCGAAGGATTGAGGATTTCGAGAAACTGTTCTGAAACAACTTTTGCCCCTTTGTGTCCTCCTGTTTCTTCGCCCGAAACAGATAAGAGTGTAATGTTATATGGAAGCTCAGTTGTTCTGGCAAGTTTAATGAATTTTTCAACAGCCCCAAGTTGCATTACTGCCATGCCTTTATTGTCTATGGCCCCACGCCCCCATATCTCATTATTGTCGATGGCTCCTGAAAAGGGTGGATGCTTATATGCATCTGAATTTCCCGGAGGAACAACATCAATATGATTAATAAAAACAATGTTGGGTTTCCTGCTTTCTAGTGGATATAATGATGCTGCAAAATTATAGCTGTCTTGCTCATCGGTAAATATCTGTACCTTTAGTCCTGCCTTCTGGCAGGTATCCGACCAAAACCGGCCTGCTTCCTTTTCGTTCCCGGATATTGATGGGATTTGAACGTATCTGCTTAATAGCTCAGCATAGTTTGTTGTGGTCGTTTTATGGGGAGCTTCAAGTGAGGGGATATTTAAACTCATGATAATATATTATAATTACTCGTACCCATGGATATAAGAATTCCTTTTGTCCATGTGCCATGACAAAGATAAATAAACAGTTTATTTATTTATTGAAAAAAATAGAATTTGAAAAAGAGGGCTTATTAATAATTAAATTTGCATATAGAAACATTATTGGAAATTCCAATTTGAGATGACTATTTAAAAATCATTATTAGAGGATAAATGGTTGATTTTTTAAAACAATTAAATGATTCCCAGAGGGATGCAGTTACCCAAATTGATGGGCCTGTTATGGTAATTGCGGGTGCAGGTTCCGGTAAAACAAGGGTGCTCACTTATCGTATTGCCTATTTGTTAAGTAAAAATGTTGACCCTTTTAACATCCTTGCTTTAACATTTACCAATAAAGCTGCCAGGGAAATGAAAGAAAGGATTGCTTTACTTGTTGGTGAAGGTAAAGCCCGCAGCCTATGGATGGGAACTTTCCATTCGATATTTGCAAAAATACTCCGTATAGAATCTGAAAAACTTGGGTTCCCTTCTAACTTCACGATATATGATACAGATGATTCCAAAAGACTTCTGAAAAGCATCATTAAGGAACAATCACTTGATGATAAGACCTATCAGCCTGGCTATGTGCTTGGGCGCATATCTAACGCAAAAAACAACCTTATTGGTGCCAGGGAATACAACGAGGATTATGAGATTCAAAGTGCTGATGCAGCAGCCCGGAAACCCAAATTAGGCCTTATTTATAGTTTATACCAACAGCGACTGATTAAGGCTTCTGCAATGGATTTTGATGACCTGCTTTTTAATACCAATGTTTTATTGCGGGATCATGTTGATGTCCTGTATAAATATCAGCAAAAGTTTCATTTTATCCTTGTTGATGAGTATCAGGATACCAACTATTCGCAATACCTCATCGTAAAAAAACTGGCTGCTAATAATGAAAATTTATGTGTTGTTGGTGATGATGCCCAGAGTATATATTCTTTCAGGGGGGCCAATATTCAAAACATACTGAACTTCAAAAAGGATTACCCCGATTATAAAGTATATAAGCTTGAGCAAAACTATAGGTCAACACAAACAATAGTCAATGCTGCCAATAGTTTGATTGATCACAACAAGGATCAGATAAAAAAGAATGTCTGGACTGATAATCAGGTGGGTGAGAAGATTCGGGTACATAAGGCCCAGAGCGATAGTGAGGAAGCTAATTATGTTGCAAATAGCATTTTTGAAACTATATCCAATACCCATTGCCAACATAAGGATTTTGCTGTCCTTTATCGCACCAATGCCCAGTCGAGGAGCATGGAGGAAGCCCTTAGAAGAAATAATATCCCTTACAGGATATTTGGCGGGGTGTCGTTCTATCAGCGAAAAGAAATAAAAGATGTGCTTGCTTATTTCAGGCTGGCAATTAATAAGAATGATGAAGAGGCCCTTCTTAGGATTATCAACTATCCTGCAAGGGGTATAGGTCAAACTTCAATTGATAAACTTGTTGTTGCAGCTAATGACAATAAAACAAGTTTATGGGCTGTGGTTGAAGATCCGGGCCGTTTTGGGGTTAATATCCAGAGCGGTGCGCGTAACAGGATTTTTGAGTTTCAAATGATGATTAAAAGCTTTGGTGCCCAGTTGGATAAAAAGAATGCTTTTGACCTGGCAAAATATATTGCTTCTACTTCAGGAATACTAAAAGCACTTTTTGAAGATCAATCACCAGAGGGAGTTAACAGGCGCGAAAACATTGATGAATTATTAAACGGGATTAATGAGTTTTGTGAAAGATTTATGGAGCAAAACCAGGATCCATCATTAATGCCCAGCCTTGATATCTTTATGCAGGATATTGCTTTAATGACAGATGCTGATCAAACTGAAAAAGACCCAAATGATAATAATAAAGTAAGCCTGATGACAATTCATTCGGCTAAGGGCCTTGAGTTTCCTTATGTTTTTATTGTTGGTGTGGAAGAAAACCTATTCCCTTCACAGATGTCAATAGGAAGCAGGGCTGAATTGGAAGAAGAACGACGTCTGTTTTATGTGGCTCTTACAAGGGCAATGACAAAAGTATCTGTTTCTTATGCCGAAACCCGCTTTAAGTATGGAAGTTTAAACTTTTGTGATCCATCTCGTTTTATTGATGAGATTGATAAGTCATTTATTGAACAAAGCTCACGCTCTGGACTTCCCGGAGTCAATGAACCATTGGCACAGGGAGGGGGCTTGTCCGGGTTCCAACTTAATACGGGAATTAAAAAGCCAATTCAGGCAAAACCGCTTAGCTCGGCAACAGCGCCCATTACTGGTCAGGGCGAGGATGGTTTTGAAATCCTGAATCCAAAGCTCTTATCTGTTGGAACTAAAGTCGAACATCAACGATTTGGAACTGGACAAGTGATTGAACTTGAAATTAAGGGTGATAACTCAAAAGCGGTTGTCGATTTTAATGGCATTGGTGCGAAAAACCTCTTATTGAAGTTTGCCAGGTTAAAAATCATTGATTGAACAGCAAAGTTTTAAAATAAAATGCTGTTGGTTTTTTAATTATCCCTATATTTGCATTAACATTTAGGAATGAAGGTTTAAAGCAAATAAAAACTGTTTATCATATTTTTTGCTTTTTCTGACTTTATATGAAGTAGAAATGGGTAGCGGGCATTTGATGATTCTCCCATCCCAGTATCAAATCAAAAATCCGAAATCAAAAATTCAATTCGGATTCAGCATTTATTGTAACGCTGGTTATTGTTTGTGGAGTTACTAAAAAAACCGAATAATACATTTGATAAGTATTGCTTAAATCTGAAAGGTTTTTTACCTGTTTAGTTTGTGCTTTGCTTCTATTGTTTTCATTTAAAACCGAGTAATAATTTTTTTTTCTGTTTATGGAATATAACTCTTCCCGGTCCATTATGTCAATCTCTGAATATGGACGTAATGTTTATAAAATGGTTGACTTCATGATGGGCGTTGAAGACCGGGAAAAAAGAAACCGTTTGGCCAGGGCTACTATTAACGTTATGGCCCAACTTAATCCCCACTTAAAAGACTACAATGATTTCAAGCAAAAGCTTTGGGACCATTTGTTTATTATTTCTGATTTTAAACTTGATGTCGATTCTCCTTATCCAAAGCCCGAACCTGAACATGTTTACCGAAAGCCTTTGCCTGTTGGGTATCCTCAGAATAATATCAAATATAAGCATTACGGAAGATATATCCAGGTTATGGTTGAGAAAGCCTCAAAGATGGAAGACTCTCCCGAACGGCAGGCTTTTGTGAAGCTTATTGCTAATCACATGAAAAAGGCATACCTGACTTGGAACCGCGAATCGGTTAGTGATGAAGATATCGCTAAACACCTTCTGCTGATTTCTAATGGCAGGCTTGAACTTTCTGATAACGTGAAGCTCTTTAATGCACAGGAAATATTGGCCAAAAACAAAAAAAAGAAATTTGTCCCGAAACAGAATTACGGAAAACAAGGATACCATAAGCAAAGAAAAGTTTAACCTCATGAGGTTATTCTGATTCAAATTTATTATGTTTGTCATTGATATAAAATCCCTGGTGCGTTCACCTGCATCGGGGTCTTTTTTTAAAAAAAAATGATATAATATGAGTGCATTTGAAATATATGGTGGTAATAAGCTCCAGGGGGAGATTGTTCCACAAGGGGCAAAAAATGAAGCCTTACAGGTAATCTGTGCTTGTTTGCTCACCTCTGAAAAGGTTGTAATTTCAAACATCCCGGATATTATTGATGTAAACAACCTGATTCAATTGATAGGGCAGATGGGCGTTAAGGTGAAAAAAGAGGCCGAGGAAACATGGTCTTTTCAGGCGGATAATCTTGACCTGGATTACTTAATGGGAAGTGAATTCAGGGATAAAGCTTCAAGACTGCGTGGCTCAGTGATGATTGTTGGGCCTTTGCTTGCTCGTTTTGGGAAAGGCTTTATACCTAAACCTGGTGGTGATAAGATAGGCCGCCGTAGGCTGGATACCCATTTTCTTGGTTTGCAAAAACTTGGGGCTGAATTTAATTATGATGCCCAATCCCATTTTTATTCCATTTGCACAAAAGGCCTCAAGGGATGCTATATCCTTCTTGATGAAGCCTCTGTTACCGGTACTGCCAATATCATTATGGCCGCAAGTCTTGCCAAAGGCACAACAACCTTATATAATGCTGCCTGTGAACCATATATCCAACAATTGTGTAAGATGCTCAACCTGATGGGAGCCCGGATATCTGGTGTGGGTTCCAATCTTTTGACAATTGACGGCGTTGACAGGCTTGGTGGTTGCAATCACAGACTCTTGCCTGATATGATTGAGATTGGGAGTTTTATTGGACTTGCTGCTATGACCCAATCTGCATTAACAATTAAAGAAGTCTCTTATCCCAATTTGGGCCTGATACCTGATGTATTTGGTAAATTAGGGATTCGAATGGAACAGAGGGGCGATGACTTGTTTATCCCCCAGCAGGATTGTTATCAGGTTGAGAACTTTATTGATGGCTCAATATTAACAATTGCTGATGCTCCATGGCCTGGATTTACCCCCGACCTCTTAAGTATCGTATTGGTAGTGGCTACACAAGCGCGTGGCAGTGTATTGATCCATCAAAAAATGTTTGAAAGTCGCTTGTTCTTTGTGGATAAACTCATTGATATGGGTGCGCAGATTATCCTTTGCGACCCGCACAGGGCTACTGTCATAGGCCTGAACCGTCAGTTCAAATTGAAAGGTTTGCAAATGACCTCTCCTGATATCAGGGCAGGGGTTTCTTTGCTTATTGCTGCCCTGAGTGCTGAGGGCAAAAGCGTAATCCATAATATTGAACAGATTGACAGGGGCTACCAAAATATTGATGGCAGGTTAAGGGCTTTGGGTGCAAACATCAGGCGAATTGAATAAAACTGATTATCTGACATTTTGTCCCCGTTTTAAATCTGGCCTGCTATTTGATTCAGCTGGGTTGATTTTGTAATGAATTAATGATTGTATTGATATGACAAAAGATAAGAAAAATAACGAACCGATAGAGGACAAAAAGAATACTGACATTTCTTCTCAAACAGAAGAAATGGATGCCAAAAAGTCAGCGGAAGAGGCAGTGGAACCTGACACAACTGGCGAGAAAACAACAATTGACAGCAAAGATGAAGAAATAAAGAAATTACAGGAACAAAATCTGGAACTTAATGATAAGTTCTTGAGGCTTTTTAGTGAGTTTGATAATTTCCGTAAAAGGACAATTAAAGAAAAAATTGATCTTAGCAAAACTGCTTCTGAAGATGTCATTTCTGCTTTATTGCCCCTTTTAGATGACCTTGAAAGGGCTGCTGCAACAAAGATATCTGATAGCCAGGAAGAGAAGTCAATCATCACTGGCATAGAATTAATCCTCAATAAGTTCAGAACCCTTCTGAATCAAAAAGGGGTAGAAGAAATCAAAGCTAAAGCAATGCCTTTTGACACTGATTTTCATGAAGCCATTACTCATTTGCCTGCTCCTTCTGATGCTGAAAAGGGTATGGTATTGGAAGTGGTTCAAAAAGGTTATTTATTAAACGGTAAAGTAATCCGCTTTGCCAAAGTAGTAGTTGGGCAGTAATTCAAATCCAAATCCCGATGGCAAAAAGAGATTATTATGAAATTCTTGAAATTTCGAAAAATGCAACCCCTGAAGAGATAAAAAAAGCGTATCGGCAAAAAGCACTTAAATTTCACCCTGATAAGAATCCAAATGATAAGGAAGCGGAGGAGAAATTTAAAGAAGCTGCTGAAGCCTATGAAGTGTTGAGCAACCCTGATAAAAAAGCCCGGTACGATCAGTTTGGCCATGCAGGGATGAGCGGTGGCTTTGGTGGCTCAGGTGGCTATGGTGGAGGCATGAGCGTTGAGGATATTTTCAGCCAGTTTGGCGATATCTTTGGAAGTGCTTTTGGTGGATTTGGTGGTTATCAGAGATCTTCTGGCAAAAGGGTAAATAAAGGCAGCAACCTTAGGGTTAAAGTTAAGCTAAGCCTTGAAGAAATTGCTTCAGGCGTTGAGAAAAAGATAAAAGTCAGTAAATATGTGACCTGCTCAACATGTGGAGGAACTGGCGCCAAAGGCTCAGGCGGTTTTCAAACGTGTTCCACTTGTAGGGGATCAGGTCATGTAACCCGGATATCTAATACCTTTCTTGGACAGATGCAAACTACTACCACTTGCCCTCAATGTGGTGGAGAAGGTAAGATTATTACAGATAAATGTCCTGATTGTTATGGCAACGGTATTGAAAAGGGTGAAGAAGTAATATCAATCAATATCCCTGCAGGAGTAGCTGAAGGTATGCAGTTATCAGTGAACGGTAAAGGAAATGCTGCTGCTCGCGGTGGAATACCTGGTGATTTAATCATTGCTATTGAGGAAATCCGTCATGATAAACTGATTAGGGATGGAAATAATTTATTATACGATCATTATATCAGTATTCCTGAAGCAGTCTTAGGGGCTACTATTGACATTCCCACTCTTGAAGGCAAAGCAAGGGTTAAAATTGATCCTGGAACCCAATCAGGAAAAGTATTGCGATTGAAAGGCAAAGGTTTGCCAAGCCTTCAATCTTATGGTAAGGGCGATCTCCTGGTTAATATTAATGTATGGACTCCTCAAAAGCTTTCTAAAGAAGAAAAGGAATTTATGGAAAAAGTATCCCATAGCGATAATTTTAAACCAAACCCTAACCGCAGCGAAAAGAGTTTCTTTGAACGCATGCGCGAATATTTTAATTAATCAATAACAGATGAGCGCATTACTTACTGCAACTGATATTACAAAGCGTTATCATAATCATACTGCACTTGACAAGGTGAGCATTGAAGTGCCACAGGGTCAGGTGTTTGGGCTTTTAGGGCCTAATGGGGCTGGAAAAACTTCGCTCATTAGGATTATTAACCAGATTACTGCTCCTGATGAAGGGCTTGTTACTTTCTTAGGCGAACCAATGAAAGCATCGCATGTTGAACAAATTGGTTACCTGCCTGAAGAGAGGGGCTTGTATAAAAAAATGAAAGTGGGTGAACAGGCTGTTTATCTTGCGCAACTCAAAGGATTATCTGAACAACAGGCTAAAAAAGTTCTTGTGCAATGGTTTGAGAAATTCGACCTGATGCGTTGGTGGAACAAAAAAGTTGAAGAATTGTCAAAAGGGATGCAACAGAAAGTTCAGTTTATTGTTACTGTTATCCATAATCCCCGCCTGCTGATTTTTGATGAGCCCTTCAGTGGTTTTGACCCCATCAATGTTAATCTTTTAAAAGAGGAAATCCTGGAATTGAAGAAAAACGGTTCCACAATAATCTTCTCAACCCATAATATGGCTTCTGTTGAAGAGCTTTGCGATCATATTACTTTGATAAATAAATCAAAGAATATCTTAAGTGGTCAGGTATCTGAAATCAGGAAACAGTATTCTGAAAACAAATATCAGGTCCAGCTTCAAGGTGAACATCAACCTATCCGGGATAGGATTCAATCAATTGCTGAGGTTGTTGATGAAAATTTTACATCCGGTCTTTTAACATTAACGCTTCGTTTGCACAAAGGGATTGAATCTAATGAAATCCTTTCTGCCCTTATGCCTGTGGCGCATATCAAAGGATTAAGGGAATTGCTGCCTGGCATGAATGATATTTTTATTCAATCAGTAACATTGGCAAACCAGGAAAAGGCCTGGTCAACGAACAATGAATAAAACTTCTACTATTATCAAGCGCGAATACCTTTCAAGGGTGAAGAAAAAGTCATTCATCGTGATGACCATTCTGGGACCAATACTTATGGCAGCAATGGTGATTGTTCCGGTTATTATTTCGCAATACAGCGATTCAAAATATACCGTTGCCGTTGTTGATGATACCCATTACTTTTATGAACGCTTTTCAAATACAGACCAGATTGAGTTTACTTATCTGCCTTATAATATTGATGAATCCCTTGAATTGTTGAAAGACGACAAATATCATGCAGTGCTTCACATCCCTGAGATTGCCGGAACAACTGTTACTTCGCTCAGAATGTTTTCAAAGAAGCCTGTGAATATGAATGCAAAGTTATATATTGAAAACATCCTAAAAAACGAGTATGAGTCTTTAAAGCTTGCATCTAAAGGTTTAAGCCCGGATTTATTAAGGGAGGTACAAACAAGTATTAATATCCCTTTTATTCGGATAAAGGATGATGGGAGCGAAGAGACTTCTGTTCCTGAAGTTAGTTGGGCTTTGGGCTTCCTGGGTGGTTTTATGATTTATATGTTTGTGTTTATGTTTGCATCGCAGGTAATGCGGGGTGTGATGGAAGAAAAAACCAGCAGGATTGTTGAGGTTATCGTTTCCTCCGTAAAGCCATTCCAACTGATGATGGGAAAGATTACCGGAGTGGCTTTGGTTGGCCTTACTCAGTTTTTGTTATGGATTGTATTAACATTTACAATCATTGGTGGTGCACAGGTCATGTTTCCCGAACGATTTAAGTTTACCGATACCCAGATGCTTTATCAGGGTAGCGAAAAGATGTTGGACCCTCAAGCATTGGAAGCGCGTACACAGGCTGTTGAATCTCAAAATACAATGGAAGGGAAGGTGTTGGCAGCTATTGGTTCTATAAATTTCCCTGTGGTGTTATTGTCATTTCTTTTTTTCTTCCTGGGGGGCTATATCCTTTATGCAGCTTTATTTGCAGCTATAGGGGCCGCCGTTGATAGCGAAAGTGACCAGCAACAATTTATGCTGCCGGTAACAATACCTTTGTTGTTCTCACTCATCATGTCCCAGTTTATCCTTAACAATCCTTCCGGGCCGGTGGCATTCTGGTTGTCTATTTTCCCTTTAACCTCCCCGGTGGTAATGATGTTCCGTATCCCTTTTGGGGTGCCATTCTTTGATCTTGCCCTTTCAGTGGTGCTTTTAATCCTTGGGTTCCTGGGAGCTGTTTGGCTCGCTTCTAAAATTTACAGAACCGGTATCCTTATGTATGGCAAAAAAGTTACCTATAAGGAACTTTGGAAATGGATTTTTTATAAAGGCTAAGGCCTGAAACCTCATCTTTATAGTAATATAAAATCAAAAAGGGAACTATTGGCAAAAGTCAGTAGTTCCCTTTTTGATTGATTATGAAAGTAGTTCCTAATGGTTTCTCATATCCTCATATTCCGAATGGCCCTTGATACAGGTTTGCGCATCCGTTCAAAGACTTCTTCAATACTTCCCTTGCCATCAATATCTATTACAAGTTTATGCTGACGATAATAATTCAGAATTGAATCATTCACCCTTTCGTGCTCTTCGATACGCCTTACAATTGTTGCAGCAGAACCATCGTATGGCATCCTTTTTTCCGTATGGCTTCTTGCATCTAATCGTTTAATAAGTTCTAAATATGGAACCTGAAGATTTACAACACAAGTGATAGCGCTTGATTTTTTTCTTAAGATGCCATCCATGATATATGCCTGAACAAGTGAACGGGGGAAGCTTTTGAATATGTGTCCCCGGCTACATCCATCTGTCTTTTGTAGTTCTTTTTCAATCATGCGGATTACAATCTCATCTGGAACTATTAATCCTTTATCCAGAAGGGGTTTGATAATTTTACTGGTAGGTGAATTTGATAATGCTTCCTGATGGAGCATTTGTGATGTTGAAATGACATTCAGGTTAAATTCTTTTGCAAGCAACTCGGCATGTGTCGCCCTTCCTGAACCCGGAAATCCATGCATGATAATGTTTACAGGTTGATTATTGAGGTCTTCTATGATATGGGCATTTAACCTGTTGAAGACTTCAGTGGTTGTCCCAACCCCATCAATTTTTGTTACCAAACCTGAACTTTCATAAAATTCAAGCAGGGGCAGGGTCTTCTCGTGGTATTCCTGTAATCGCCTCTTGATAACAATCTCATTGTCATCACTCCGGCCTTGTTCCTTTGCTCTTTGAAGCATCCTTTTGGTACATTCAGCATCCGAAATTTCAAGTGTGAAAATCCGTGTTAATGAACTCTGCAACCGGGTCAATAGTCCATCAAGGATGTATGCCTGTACATAGGTGCGGGGAAACCCGTCGAAGAGGAAACCGTCATTGCCGCTTTCTGCCTTGAGGGCATTGCCAATAATCTGGACAATGATTTCGTCATCTACCAATCCTCCCGACTCAATGATCTGCTTTGCTTTCAAACCTAAAGGGGTGCCGGCTTTTAGCTCTTTCCTCAATACATCTCCTGTTGAAATATAGGTCAGGTTATATTTCTCCATCAATAATTGTGACTGAGTCCCTTTCCCGGCCCCTGGAGGCCCAAAAAGTATCATATTTATCATCTCGCCAATTTTTTATCTGTTTTGATACGCTTTAATTCATTAAAGGTAAAATTACAACTTATTAGCTAACTAAAAAGTTTTTTTGATTAGATATTGCCTCTTGTTGCTCTTGCTTTTTCCTTTTTTCAATGTAGCCTTTATTGTTAATTTGAAATATCTTCTGCTTACTTGCTTTCGGCTTATTGTATTGTTTTACATCTTCGCCTTGTCGTTTCGTTTCCAATACATTATTAGCATTTTCAGCTAATCCTCTTTATTTTGAACTTTTTTTTGTGTCTGATTAAACAATCTGCTATTTATATCGTTTTATTTATAAAGATTCTAAATAATGAATTAAAATGAATACAACCAACTTTTTAATAACCGGGCTATTTGCATTCATGCTAACAAGCCCTTTTGTAAATACAACAATTATTAACCCAAATAATTCTAAAACAATGACAAAAGAAGTTCACACACTCCCTGCTCTGCCTTATTCTTATGACGCACTTGAGCCTCATATCGATAAAATGACCATGGAAATCCACCATACAAAACATCACCAGGCTTATATTAACAATCTGAATGCTGCCATTGCAGGTACAGAAATGGAAAATATGAAGCTTGAGGATATTTTTAAAAATATGGGAAAGTATCCTGTATCAGTGCGGAATAACGGAGGTGGTCATTACAATCACTCTTTGTTCTGGAGTATCATGTCTCCTGAAGGCGGTGGAAAACCATCAGGCAAATTAATGGAAGCAATTGAAAAGAAATATTCTTCTTTCGAGAACTTTCAAAAAGAATTTAATCTGGCTGCTGCTACTCGCTTTGGTTCTGGTTGGGCCTGGCTGATTGTTGACCCAGCGGGTGAAATTCAGATAAGCTCTACCCCAAATCAGGACAATCCCCTGATGGATGTTGCTGATGTTAAAGGCACTCCAATTATGGGAATTGATGTCTGGGAACATGCCTATTATTTAAAATACCAGAACCGACGCCCGGATTATATTGGTGCATTTTGGAATGTAATCAACTGGAAAGAAGTTGAAAAACGTTATGCTGCCCTTGTGAAATAATTTCAGGGAAATTTAAGAAATCACTTAGGTGATGTTTTGATTGGTTGAAAAAAAAGCCGGCTGTTATATAAACAAGCCGGCTTTTTTAATGTGTTCCATTATTAAATGAAACAAAGATTCATTCTTATTCAAAAGCAAGGATTGACCTGCGGATAATATCAACGCATTCCATGATTTGTTCTTCTGTAATTACTAATGGAGGAGCAAAGCGGATGATATCTCCATGGGTTGGTTTTGCTAAAAGGCCATTTTCGGCCATTTTTAAACAAACATCCCATGCTTCTTTGCCATTTTTAGGTTTGATAATAATGGCATTGAGTAAGCCTTTTCCTCTTACCAGGGTAATCATATCCGATTTGATTGCCCTTAATTCGCGGCGAAGGATTTCACCAAGATGCTGTGCCCTCTCAGCAAGTTTTTCTTCCTGAACAACTTCAAGGGCTGCAACTGCAACGCGTCCTGCCATTGGGTTGCCTCCAAAGGTTGAACCATGTTGTCCTGGTTTGATAACAAGCATGATGTCATCATTTGCAAGTACGGCTGAAATAGGATAAACACCACCACTTATTGCTTTTCCAAGGATAAGGATGTCGGGTTTTACATCTTCATGATCTACTGCCAACAAACGTCCGGTACGGGCAATACCTGTCTGTACTTCGTCTGCTACAAACAATACATTGTGCTTTTTACATAGTGTAGCACATTTTTTCAGATAGCCATCGTCGGGTACAAATACCCCTGCTTCGCCCTGAATAGGCTCAACTAAGAAACCTGCAACATCCGGATCTTTTAAAGCTTCTGCCAGTGCATCCACATTATTGTATGGAATACGGATAAAACCCGGGGTGAAGGGGCCATAACCGCCAAAACCATCAGGATCATTCGAAAATGATACTATCGTGGTTGTCCTTCCGTGGAAATTGTTTTCGCAAACAATAATTTTTGCACGGTTTTCGGCTATACCTTTCTTATCATAAGCCCATCTCCTGGTAAGCTTTATGGCTGTTTCAACAGCTTCAGCTCCGGTGTTCATTGGTAATACTTTGTCGTAACCAAAATATTCGGTGACAAATTTCTCATACACTCCCAATACGTCATTATGAAATGCACGGGATGTGAGATTGATTTTCTTTGCCTGTTCTATTAGTGCATTAACAATTTTGGGGTGGCAATGGCCCTGGTTAACTGCCGAATACGCTGAAAGAAAATCATAATACCGTTTTCCTTCAACATCCCATACAAATACGCCTTCGCCACGGTTTAATACTACAGGAAGCGGGTGGTAGTTGTGTGCACCATACTTTTCCTCCAGCTCAATGGCCAGTTTGGAAGTCATCTTTTCAGTGATAGGATTGCTCATAAATCACCTCTTGTTTTTTTTGTTTATGAATGTTTTTTTTATTTCACCTGATATATTATCGGTGGGCAAATATAGATATTTAAAACCAGAGAAAAAAACTCTTTCAGTTTTTAGTGGTTTGATTTTTAAAAACTTAGCCTTTTTGATGATTACACATTGATTCCCTTGGGTTTAGATTATTTATTTTAAAAAATGACCCTTTAGTGTCCGAGGTGGCACAATGCATTGTAAACGCTTGCCAAACCAGCGATAGCGGTGTTTTGAAATAATATTATAAACACAATTGCTTATAACAGCAGGTATAATGTTAAGTATTTTTAATAATTTCCATGGATATTTTAACTTCCCGCCTATCATGAATATCGCTTTTGACTTCTTATAAACCTTCCCATCTTTTAAATAAATTACCCCATCGCTGGTTAATGGGTCAATACCCTGTGAAGCTAAATAATATCGGGCGGTTTCGCCCTGAAGACTTGCAAACCCAATATCTGTATCGCTTAAGTTTTTAATGATGAACCAAAGCGTACGATTACACAGGATGCAATCTGAATCGAAAAATACAATTCCTGAAAATGGAGGTGTTGGTTCCAATGTTTTATCTTTATTTGTGTTTAGCGGATGATTTCTTTTGATGTTATTGACTAAACGATTTGGTGTGCCTAATGTTTAATCATTGGGGGCTTTTAACGAAATGCCTGAATTTAGCTTTCGGTTTGGACAATTCATTTTTTAATAAGTTCTTAATTATATTATTATTGCGATGGTGATTTTCAAAATGCTTCAATCGGCTATGAAAATAAAAGTCATAATTGTGTATTTTTGCAAAAAAAAATAAAGTGGCAAAAAACAATCCATATTTTAAGCAAATATTTCAGGATATTGAAATTACTGATATCAATTCAGAAGGCGCTGGCGTAGGACGTATTGATGAGCTCGTTGTATTTGTTGAACAGGCAGTGCCAGGTGATATCATTGATGTGTTGATTACTTTTACCAGGCGCAGGCATCTTGAAGGAAAAATTGAACGGATTAAGAAACCTTCTCCATACAGATCAGAACCTTTTTGCAATCATTTTGGAATTTGTGGCGGTTGCAAATGGCAACACATGGATTATGCTGCCCAGTTAAAATATAAGGAACGGCAGGCTTTCGAAAATATCCAAAGAATAGGAAAAACAGGCAATAGCTATGATGCATTTCCTATATTGGCCTCTCCCGGTTCACAGTATTATCGCAACAAACTGGAATACACTTTTTCGAACAAAAGATGGTTGACACATCAGGATAATGTGCCTGAAAACCAACAGCATCTTAATGCAGTGGGCTTTCATGTCCCTGGTTTTTTCGATAAAATTGTCGATATTACAAACTGTTACCTCCAGCCCGAACCTTCAAATGAAATAAGGAATAGCCTCAGGAAATATGCATTGGATCATAAGCTTACATTTTATGATCAAAGAAGTCATGAGGGTTTTCTCCGTAATGTTATTGTCCGAAATACACTTGATGGACAATTAATGGTAATAATGGTTGTTGGTTATGATGATCAGGCCGAACTGAAAGGTCTTATGGATTTTATCCTTCAAATAGTTCCTGATGTTACTTCTTTGTATTACGTTATTAATACAAAGAAAAATGATACTATTAATGATCTGGAAACAGTCTTGTATAAAGGGGAGCCCTTTATTGTTGAGAATATGGAAGGACTTAAGTTCAGGATTGGACCAAAATCTTTTTTCCAAACCAACTCACTACAGGCTTATGCCCTTTACAAAGTTGCACGCGAATTTGCCGGATTAACAGGAAAAGAAACTGTTTATGACCTTTATACCGGGACAGGCACTATCGCTAATTTTGTTGCATCAGGGGCTTCTAAAGTTGTTGGGATTGAATATGTGAAAGAGGCTGTTGACGATGCTGTTATCAATAGCAGTCTCAACAGCATTTCAAATACTGTGTTTTTTTCTGGCGACATGGCTAAGGTGCTTAACGAATCCTTTGTTGCCCAAAACGGAATTCCTGATGTGGTAATAACTGACCCTCCAAGAGCTGGTATGCACCCCGATGTGGTTGCCCAGATACTTAAAATGGCCCCTAAACGAATTGTTTATGTGAGCTGCAATCCTGCTACCCAAGGTCGCGATATTGAAATGCTGCTTGAAAAATACAGGCTTTTAAAGGTCCAACCTGTGGATATGTTCCCTCATACTACTCATGTCGAGAACGTTGCATTGCTCGAAATCATCAATTGTTAATCTGTTGTTACAATAATAGGAGAAGGATAATATGTTTGTTTGTTCTCCCTGCTTTTTCAATAGCTTATGTTTTTTCTTCATGTATTCAAGCGGGTAGCATAATATTTATCTCACAAAACACTTTATCTTTGTTCAAAGCTTTTTAACCAAAATACTGCAAAAATGGCCCGTATATTAATTATCGATGATGAAAAAAGTATCAGAAATACCCTTAAGGATATTCTTGAATATGAGAAATATGAAGTTGAACTGGCCGAGGATGGGATAGAAGGCCTGGACAAAGCTGCAAAGGCCAGATTTGATGTTATCCTTTGTGATATTAAAATGCCAAGAATGGATGGGATTGAAGTTTTGGAAAAGCTTCAGCAACAACAATGTGAGGCAAGTGTTGTCATGATCTCTGGCCATGGTAACATTGATACTGCAGTAGAGGCAATTAAAAAAGGGGCATTTGATTTTATTTCAAAGCCTTTAGACCTTAACCGTTTATTGATAACTGTTCGCAATGCCCTCGATAAAACCCGGCTCGTTAGTGAAACAAAAGTCCTTAAAAGAAAAATAAGCAAAACTTATGAAATGATTGGCCAGTCTGAAGCAATCAATCATATCAAGGAATTAATCCAAAGGGTAGCACCTACAGATGCAAGGGTTTTTATTACTGGTGCAAATGGGACTGGAAAAGAGCTTGTGGCAAGGTGGTTGCACGAAATGAGCAACAGGGCCGCAGGGCCTTTTGTCGAAGTTAACTGCGCTGCTATACCGGGTGAGTTAATCGAAAGTGAGCTCTTTGGACATGAAAAAGGCTCTTTTACATCTGCCATTAAACAACGAAAAGGCAATTTTGAAATGGCTAATGGGGGAACCCTTTTCTTGGATGAGATTGGTGATATGAGCCTTGCTGCTCAGGCTAAGGTACTTAGGGCACTTCAGGAAAATAAGATTACACGTGTTGGCGGTGAAAAGGAAATTGAGGTGGATGTCAGGGTTGTGGCCGCTACCAATAAAAATATACTTGAAGAAATTGAGAAAAATCATTTTAGGGAAGACTTATACCACCGACTGAGTGTTATTCCTATCCATGTGCCTTCTTTAGTTGACAGGCGCGATGACATCCCATTGCTTTCAAATTATTTCCTTGAGCAAATTGTTAAGGATCATGGAATGCCCCCCAAATCTTTTGATGATGAAGCCCTTGAACTGCTCAAAACATTTAACTGGACTGGTAATATCAGGGAACTCCGCAATGTGGTTGAACGTCTTGCTATTCTTTGCGACAAAAATATCACAGGGAAAGATGTGGATATGTATGCCCAGCCAATAAAATTTAAATAGGGTCTTTCTCTTTTTACTTTTCAGGCAAAATCATAACCTTCCTGCTCGCCCCAGTGAAAATGTTTTGTTTGAAATCCTGCAAGCATTAAAATCCGCTCCACAACGGTGTTAATTGCATCATCAAGTGTCTGGACCGATGCATAAAATGATGGGCTGGCTGGTAAAACAATTCCTCCTGCCTGTGTTATGCTTTCCATATTGCGTATATGGATCAGGTTTAAGGGCGATTCGCGGCTTACAAGTATCAGTTTTCCCCTCTCTTTTAATATTACATCAGCCGCCCTGCTGATAAGGTCGCCCGATATGCCATTGGCAATACGGCCCATACAGCCCATGCTGCACGGACAGATAATCATTGTGTCGTAGCCTGCACTCCCTGAGGCAAATGGGGCAAAAAAATTGTCAGGCTCAAATATCTTAAATGGGATATTGCTAAAATCTTCCCCTTGTAATTCATAAGACCATACTTCCCTTGCAGCCTTCGAAAATATAACACCGCAGGATGCAATCTGGTCGTTGAGCATATATAGCCGCTCCATAAGCTTTTTGGCATATATGGCGCCACTGGCCCCTGTTACCCCTATAACGATTTTCTTCTTTTGATTGATTGTCATTTTGTTTATATGATATTGTAATACAATGAAAATGACCAGACTGTATGATATTGACCCTTGTTATACCATACGCTTGCATCAAAGGCATGGGGTCGGATCGGGGTCAGGCTGTTCGAAAACCTAAAACCAAAATATAAAGAAGAGCTTAACGGATAATACATCCCTGCAATGATACCAGTTTCAAATTTATTAAATGCCGGGTTTTCTCCTGGCTCGCATTCCCTTCCATCTTCCTCTTCATAACTCCTTACAAGATATGAAAACCCTAAGCCTATCTCAAAGCCTAATTTCTTTACAATATCAACATTTAACTCTTTTAACTCATACTTGAACAGGATGGGCATCTCTACATAATCAAGCTTGAACTTATATGAATAGTAATTGTTCTTTTCTGATGGTGTTGACCTGCTCCCTTTTTGTATGTAGCTGATTTCGAGTTGCACCCCTGCCGCTTCGGTTAAAAATAGTGATGTATATGCTGATGCCATAAATCCTGCTTTGTTTGGCCCTGCCAATCTGTCACCTGATACTTCACTCCCTGTGAGCCCCAATCTGATGCCTCCGTTGAAACTCTGTGCGATTAGGCTTTCAGTAAAAAAAATCATTATTAGTATTGTTAATCCTATGATTATCTTTTTCATCCCTGAGTATTTTTTTTTGTTTATGCCTGGATGGCTTCCGAGCTTTGTTGTTTTTGTTTACACTGATGTCATTGTGCCATTCCCAAACATTTTCGTTTTTTCTCCAAAACCTTTATTAATTGCTTTTTAATGATTTATTAGTAGCTGTAAAAATAACAAAAAAAATGAAGAATTTAATTGCCTGTAAAAAATACAAACTTGGAGCTCCATCCGACCAAAAACATAATAATTATTTCCAGATTAATTGCTAATTAAAAAGCCTTATTGATTTTATTTTTTTTTAACTTAGCAAAATAATACCAGATTTGAAATGACAGATGGAATGGGCCTGGCATTAATGAGTCTTCTTCATAGTAATGACTACAATCGTGATAGTTTGTTAAGTGTGCTTAACGATTATGCAATGTTTGTGTTGTTGGATCCAGAAGGCAATATCATTGAATCTGCTGATTCATTTAATAGGCTTATGTCTTCTCATTCTTCCAACAAGCCGAAGTTTGGGGCAATGTTTCGTGATATTGTCAAATCTATAAACACTAAAAACAGGGATATTTCTCATCATGAACAGGATAAACTCTATTCAGAGGTATTTCATTTCCAATCAGGAAGGGGAGTAGGCTTTTGGTTTGAGATAAATGTAATCAAACTTGAACCATCCATTCAAATGGAGGAATGCTTTCTGGTTATATTAAAGGATATTTCAACACTGAAAGAAGCCCTGGGAATACGGGAGCAGTTCCTGTCAAATATGAGCCATGAATTGCGTACTCCTTTACATAGCCTTATCAGCCTGACAAATCTTTTAGGCGAAACAATGCTTGATCATGAACAGATTGAGTATGTTCAAAATATGAGGCATTCTTGTGAGGTTTTGTTGAAAATGGTGGATAACTTATTGGATTTAAATCAATTGGAAACAGGTCGGTTGACATTTTCAAGGGAAGCATTTAGTTTTCACCATCTGATTGAAAAAGTCTGTGGTATTTTTAAACTTAAAGCTGAAGAAAAAGGACTTGAGATATTGATTTTTAATGATGTTTCTATTCCTGATTATCTCATTGGAGATTCTTTCAGGTTAAAGCAAATTCTTCTCTATCTGATTGAAAATGCAATTAATTTTACCGAAAGAGGGGCCATCACAATTTCAACCCGAATGGTGAAAATGTCACCCAGAAACGTGGAAGTTGAATTTTCGGTTTGTGATACCGGGGTTGGTATTTCCCCAAAAAAGATGGAGCAGATGTTTGAAAAATTCAACCAGGCTTTAATCTTAAACCAGCGAAGTTATGGTGGGCCGGGTTTAGGCCTTACTATAGCCAAAAAACTTATTGAACTTCAGGGAGGCAGTATTACTTTAAAGAGTTCGGAGCGTAAGGGAACTGAAGTTTTGTTTAAAATTAAGTATGCCGTTGGAAATATTGCACCGGCAAAATCAATTACTTCAGAACGCATTACTAATGTGGCTTCAAAAAAACCTTTAGAAAACATGAAAGTTCTCATTGCCGAAGATGTTGACATCAATAGATTGGTTATTGGTAAGCATATGCAAAAACTTGGTTATCAATTTGATTTTGCTGAAAACGGAAAAATTGCTTTTGAAAAGGTGAGGGATAACCACTATGACATCGTCTTAATGGACATGCAGATGCCTGTAATGGATGGATATGAGGCAATACGGTTGATACGTAATGAACTGCCTCCTGAAAAAGCTGCTGTGCCTATTATTTCTGTGACTGCCAGTGTGTTGGGGGATGCCCCGCAAAAATGCCGTGAAGCCGGCGCGGATGATTATGTGCCCAAACCTTATAGTGTTGCTGATTTGCAACATAAAATGGAAAAATTGGTTGCAAATGGTAAGGATGTTAAACAACCGGTGATAAACGAAAGGAAAGATGTTATGGCTGAAAAACTTACTAATCTTGAGTATTTGGAGCAAATGGCAGATGGGGATAATGAGTTTATTGAAAGTATGATTTCCTATTTTATCACCAATGCCCCTGTTTCTATTGAGGATATGAAAACCAACCTGAACCAGGGAAACTGGGAAATACTCAGACATGTTGCCCATAAATACAAACCCCAGCTCAACTTTATGGGTATTCAATCCATTTTGGAGGATGTGGAAACTATTGAACAGAATGCAAACAAGGTTCAGGATACTGACAAAATCCCTGCTTTACTTCAAAAAGTTGAAAGGGTTACTTTTCAGGCCATCGAAGAACTAAAAAACCTGAAGCTGAAATAATAGCTTTTATTCTTTGACCTGTTCTTCCAGATACTGAACAATTTCTTTACATGTTTCAATAATCTCAAGTACCATCGCTTCGCCTGGTTCTTTATATGCCTCCTGGGGAAATGATTGCTGGAATTGCTTGTGAGCTTCTATAAGCGTTTCAAGTTTTTCCATCCCAAAGTTGCGGAGGGTGGGATACAGGTTATGCCTTGCCAATTGGATCTGCTCACTGTTCTTTTTGTAAAATCCTTCGAGGTAATTAGTCCTGAGTGCCTCAAGTGAAAAAATGATGGTTTGAACAAATAGTTCCAGGTCGTCTCCTGCAATTTCTTTTAAGGAGTCCATATCTACCAGTTTTTTCATTTGTATTTCCCTCCATTTTTGATCTTTTAAAACATCCTTTGTCTCATTTTTCAATTCTTTCTGATAGGGTTCAGGCGCAAACCTCGCCATTTTTTCAACCAAAATCAGTGGCTTAAAGGGTTTTAACACCATGTCGTTCATGCCCGTGGCAATGGCTTTCTCATTGACCTCATGTTCGGTCGCTGCTGTAAGCCCAATGATAGGTATCTCTGCAATTCGCTGGTTCACTGATGCCCTGATTCGCCTGGTGATTTCGAAACCATCCATGTCAGGCAGGTAAATATCAAGTAAAACAAGGTCAAATTGTTCCTGGCTTAACCAATCAAAGCACTCTTTTCCACTCGAAGCAATCCTGAACCTAAGCATCCACTTCCTGAAAAACTTCTCCATGATAAGAATGTTCATCGGGCTGTCTTCTACTAGCAAAACCTTAAGATTTTCAATGTTGGTTGTACTGAATGCCTGTGATTGGTCTTCAAGAAGGCTTTCATGAATTTGGGTGGTTTCCATCTCAAGCGTAAAATAGAAGGTTGAACCCTTTCCTTCTGTGCTTTCTACAGATAACGACCCTCCCAGGCCCTCAACAATTTTTTTGCTTATTGACAATCCCAAACCAGTGCCACCAAACTGTCTTGCAATCTGGGCTTTCTCCTGGGTATAGGGCTCAAAGATGTTTTCAATTTTATCCTTCGAAATGCCCTTGCCTGTGTCCTTAACTGAAAATATTACATTTAGCTTTTGCCCATCTGAACTTGTCTGGCCTTTTAGTTCAAGTATGATTTCACCTATTTGGGTAAACTTTAGCGCATTCCCTATGATATTATTTAAAACCTGGGTCAGGCGCAAAATATCTGTTTTTACTTTTGATTCAAGCTGTAAGGGAACAAATGTCAATAATAGCCCCTTTTCCCTTGCTTTTGGCTGATGTGTTGCCACTATCCGGCTGCACATCTGATTCAAATCAACAGGTATGGTTTCAAATTGTGCTTTACCTGCTTCCATTTTGTTCAAATCCAACACATCGTTGATTAAAGCCATCAGGTTATCGGATGAAAAATTTAATACTTCCATCAATTCCTTCTGTTCTATATCAAGCTTGGTTTGGGCGAGAAGATTGGCTACAGATATTACTGCATTCAAAGGGTTGCGGATTTCATGACTGATAAATGACAGAAAGCGGTTTTTTGCCTCAAGCGCATTTACTGCCGTTTCATTTGCCTCAATAAGTTTTTGCTCCTTATCTTTTAATAGTTTTTCCTGCCTTTTCTCATGCGATATGTCCCTCTTTATTGCCAGGTAATAGTTGATATGCCCTTCGCTGTCAAATACAGGACTGATAGTTGCATGTTCCCAATAGTAACCCCCGTCTTTCTTTTTGTTCTTGAATTCCCCACTCCAGGTTTTGCCTCCCTTTAACTGCTCCCACAGGTTTTGGTAAAACAACTGATTATGATAGCCCGACTTTAATATCCGGATATTCTTTCCGCTTATGTCTTCCCATTTAAAACCGACATGTTGCATAAAATGGTGGTTTACATATATTATATTCCCATCTTTGTCGGTGATGACAAC
The DNA here is from genome assembly GCA_964387795.1 of uncultured Bacteroidales bacterium. GTDB lineage: Bacteria > Bacteroidota > Bacteroidia > Bacteroidales > UBA7960 > CAYLYP01. The sequence goes on along the minus strand of CAYLYP010000033.1, from coordinate 2,821 downwards.
CATATTTGTGCTTTGTTCAATGGCCAGGCTCAACAAATCCTTAATGCTTTCGTCTTTTAACCTCCCTGCCTGGGATCCTGATTGATCTGTTAAGGCAGTCACTTTGTCAGTGGTAAAGCTTAGGGCACCCGCATTGTTGATATCACTGATTGATTTTATTGCACTTTTTAATCGCTCTTCTGTGAAGTTTGATGGAAGGTAATGTATTGATTGTTTGCCGATTTGCTCCTGAAATCCTTTCCCAACCGCAAAAGTGCTGAAATCCTGCTTGCTTTGCTGAAGGAATTTTAAATAATTGAAATCTGTAACCGTGTTTAAATCAATAATTAATATGGTTTGATGGGTGTTTTCGCTTGAAACAGCCTTCTCATTACCTGATGCTTTTTCAAATATTGTTATCTCGTATTCATTTTGATTAATGGCTGATATAACCTTTTGTGTAAAAGTTTGATCCTTAGTGAATAACCATATTTTCTTTGTTCGTTGAGGGAGTGGCATAACGATAGAATCCGAATTATTGGTATTGATTTGATGGTTTTAAAGTTCTATTTTGCAAAAATTGCTTGTATATTGAGCAAATGGATATTTTTTTTGTATATCCAAAAATCCATTACATCTTATACTTTTATACATAAAACAATAAAGCAAGGTTATATGTTTTCATCAAAATAAAAAATATATTATGATTTTTTAATTGTTGCGTTGTTCCTGACTTAAATGCTGAAAATGGGGTTAAAAAATTTCTGAAATATGAATTTTTTCCAAAACCCCAAATCAGATATCCATTTCATGGTGTTATATGTTGTTTACCATCAGGATAGTAACAGGGGATTTATAGTTTTATTCAATTAACAGCTTCACAATATCATATATGAGCTTTTTTAGCTTCATATTTACTTCACCTTTACTTTTTCTCAATCCTGTATAAGACATAAAGCATCCCTGCTGAAGTTTTGTTAACTTAATGGAATGTCAGTTTGTTAAACCAATTCATTTTACATTTATTAACAAATATAGAATAGTGTATGTGGGAGACATTCAACAGGATATATTTAGGTCATTGTGAATAAACGTTAAAATTAACTTAATCAATGTTAAGAAAAATCAATTAACAGACTGATTTTCAATATCATGGATAGGTCACGGTATTACCAAGGATATACCAAGGTCTTATCAGGTTCAGTATCGTCCATGTGAGTACTGGAGAAGTAGTGGAGATGGTATAAAGTTATTGACGATTTACGATTTACGAGTGACGATTAAGCGATTTACGATTGACGATGTACGATTGACGATTTACGATGTACGATTTACGAGTGACGATTGGCAATACAGGTTTACGGTTTTGAAATACCGGAGGGGGGATTATTGAAAATGCATTCATCTTCATACAATACCCCCCGACCCCCTAATAGGGGGAGCCAGGCAGTGGGTTTACAAAACAGATAGCTCTTAATCAGGGGAAAAAAGCTGGTAGTTTACCTGAAAACATCAGGGCGTCAGAAGTTCCCCCTTTCAGGGGGCGGAGGGGGTGGGTCATTAATAATTTATGATTTAGCGTTTTATGAGTGACGATTGACAATACCCGAATTTACAGAGATGCCAAATTATATTCAAGGGATTATTCAAATTATTGAATAACAGGATAATGATACCGGTTAACCCGTAGAGACAGGGCATTCACCACCCAACCGATTTATTAAAACCGCAAATTTGTATTTCAATTCGTCAATCGTCAATCGTACATCGTAAATTGTTTAAATCATAAAAAAATATAATAAATATTTTGGATAATCTGGTTTTAATTCTATATCTTAGCGGGGTGAAATAATGTTTTACCTACATATTTTGTTTTTAAAAGGGCATATTTATTGATGTTTGATGGTTATGGCGGGCTTATGGGATGGTTTAAAGTCTAAAAAATGTTCAGGATTATGGTAAAGCATTTCAATTCATCCGTAAATATTTTTTTGTTTAAGGTTGGATGGAGCTCCATGTTTGCTATTTTCATTGGTGTTTGTGTATGATTCGCAAACATGTTCGTTTCATCAGAATAATGTTACGTATTTTTATGAGTGTGAATGTATTTCTGATTCAAATACCATGTTTTCAAGTAATAAAGAACATATTTTCATGAATGGAGTAGATGGTATTGTTTTTAAAGGATGTCATTTTATTGATTTCCGCAATATAAACATTCGAAATGGGCGTTGTGGTATTTATTCATCAAACGCTTCATTCAGGGTAAATGAGTATTGCAGCACAATACAGCCTTCTCCTGCACCTCCAAGCTGCAATGGCACAAGGACAAGTTTTGTCAACCTTTCTTATGCAATCCGTGCTTATGGTTTAAACACCCCTTCAAAAAGTATTACTGTAAAAAACACTGATTTTACAAACAACTACAGGGGCATCTATTTGTCAGGGATTGACAATACAGAAATACTCCTTAATAATTTCACGATCCCATTAGGAAATTCCTCTGATAACCATTCGTATGGTATATACCTTGACGGGGGCACCAACTACCAGGTGGAAGGCAACGACTTCCAAGGGAATGTTACTGGCTCAAAAGGTGCCAGCTATGGTGTTGTAACAAAAAACACAGGATCTGACTATAACCAGATTTACCGCAACACATTTGCAAACCTCACGATTGGTATTGAAGCAATTGGTAATAATAAAGGGGATATGGTAGATAAGGGTCTTGAAATAAGGTGCAATGATTTTGCAAATGGACGCTATGATGTGTTTGTTACCCCCGAAATCACGGATGGGAATACATTGCCTATTGGGATCAGGGAATTACAGGGCAGCACTT
>CAYLYP010000032.1:0-32325 GCA_964387795.1 uncultured Bacteroidales bacterium | reverse complement strand
CTTTATACTATGGGGCAGAGTATTTCCTTTATGTTTACGAAGTTTTTAAGGATGTGAGATTGGTTGGCGCTCCCCCTTCTGCAATAGGTAAGTTTGGAGGAGATACCGACAACTGGATGTGGCCAAGGCATACAGGTGATTTTTCTGTTTTTAGGATTTATGCAAACAGGAACAATGAGCCTGCAAATTTCTCATCTGAGAATGTGCCTTATAAACCAAAGTATCATTTTCCTGTTTCAATAAAACCCCTGAAAGAAAATGACTTTACTTTTGTTTATGGGTTCCCCGGACGCACCAATCAGTATTTAACTTCTTATGCTGTTGAGCAAATCACTTCAATCGAAAATCCAATTGCAATTTCATTGAGGGCTAAACGTTTGGAGATTATTGACAATGCAATGAAAAAGGATGTAGCCGTCAGGATACAGTATTCGGCCAAGCATGCAAGCATTGCCAATGGATGGAAGAAATGGATTGGCGAAAACAGGGGTCTTGCCCAAATGGGTGCCGTTGATGTGAAGCGCAATCTTGAAAACGACTTTCAGAAGTGGGCTAAAAGCAATAGCGAATTGGATTCCCGCTTTGGAAACCTGATGCATGAATTTGAAACTGTTTATGCGTCAAGACTGCCCTTTTCAGTTGCATATAAGTATTATTTTGAATCGGTAAGGGCTGTTGAGGTGTTTAATTTTGCACAACGTTTTACTTATCTTGTCATGCAATCCCAAAAACCGGATAAAGCAGCAGAAGAGATAAGCGAACTGGCTAAGAAAATGATACCTATGGTTGAAGATTTTTTTAAAAACTATTATCAGCCTATTGATAAAGAAATCTTCGTAAATGTTTTTCCGGCATATCTGAAAAATGTGGATAAGGCTTTTCATCCTGAATCATTATCAATGCTAAATACCGAATACAATGGAGATTTTAGTAAGTATGCTGATTACCTCTATGGAAATTCTATTTTTGTCTCAAAAGCTTTATTGCTAAGTTTGTTGGAAAACTATATCCCTTCAGACTTTAGTAAAATTGAGGGGGATCCGGTTTACAAACTGGTTTCAGGATTCAGGGTAATGCTTGAAACATCAGTTGATAAGCCTTTAACTGCATACAATTCAAAACTTGATAGCCTTTACAGGATTTATGTTGAGGGTCTCAGGTTGATGGAACCACAGAAGAACTTCTTTCCGGATGCGAATTCAACACTTAGGATCACTTATGGAAAGATAGAAGGCTCATTTCCACGCGATGCTACAAGGTATTATTATCAGACAACCGCCGAAGGGATCCTTGAAAAAGCTTCTCAGGTTGACACCTATGAGGATTATGCCATTCCTGAACGCTTGGAGAAACTCATACGGTCAAAAGATTATGGCCGCTATGGCATCAAAAACACCCTTCCCGTTGCTTTTCTGGCATCAAACCATACTACAGGGGGAAATTCAGGCAGTCCTGTGTTTAATGGAAAAGGTGAGTTGATAGGTTTAAATTTTGACAGGAGCTGGGAAAGTACTATGAGTGATATTATGTTTGACCCGGAGCAATGCCGTAATATCTCTGTAGATATGCGCTATGTTTTATGGGTAATTGATAAGTATGCCGGGGCAGGGCACCTGCTTAAGGAAATGAAGGTTAAAAAGTAAAAAATTACCAAATAAAATAAAAAGGCTATTGAAAAATAGCCTTTTTATTTAACAAAAAGAATGTTATAGCGAAATATTATCGACTTAAGTATTAACAATTAATAAAAAATGATTATTTTAGGCCTTTATTATACCCAAAGGAGGCCTTATGTTAGTAAAAACTTATGGAAGTGCAGTTTATGGTATAAATGCAACAACGATAACTGTTGAAGTGGATGTGTCTCAAGGTGTGAATTTCTTTATGGTGGGCTTGCCCGATAGTGCAGTTAAAGAAAGCCAGCACAGGATAGAATCTGCTTTAAAACATCATAATTATCGGATGCCGGGCAAAAGGATCGTTATCAATATGGCACCTGCTGATATAAGAAAAGAAGGTTCAGCCTACGATTTGACAATTGCAATAGGAGTGCTTGCTGCATCAGAACAAATAAAATCTGATTCCATATCAGAATATATCATCATGGGAGAGCTCTCGCTGGATGGGAGCCTTCAACCAATAAAAGGTGCCCTGCCAATAGCTATTCAGGCAAGGAAAGAAGGTTTTAAAGGATTTATCCTTCCCATGCAAAATGCACGTGAGGCTGCTGTAGTCAATAATCTTGATGTTTATGGAGCAGAACATATCGGCGAAGTAATCGGATTTTTTACCGGAGAGCAGGAACTTAAAAAAGTTGTTATCAATACCCGTGAAGAATTCTTTAACAGGATCAATGAATATGAATATGATTTCTCTGACGTAAAAGGGCAGGAAAACATAAAAAGGGCATTTGAAGTAGCTGCAGCCGGTGGACATAATTTAATTATGATTGGCCCTCCCGGGGCCGGGAAGACAATGTTAGCCAAGAGGCTCCCCGGGATATTACCTCCCCCATCGCTTCAGGAGGCCCTGGAAACAACAAAAATACATAGTGTGGCAGGGAAGCTTGGGAAGAATGCTTCGCTATTGCACGTGCGCCCTTTCAGGGCTCCCCATCATACAATTTCAGATGTAGCCCTCGTTGGTGGGGGATCATTCCCTCAGCCAGGTGAGATTTCTTTGGCCCATAATGGGGTCTTATTTCTTGATGAACTGCCCGAGTTTAAACGTCAGGTGTTGGAAGTATTGCGCCAGCCCCTTGAGGACAGGGTCGTTACTGTTTCAAGGGCACGTTTTAGCATCGAATACCCTGCCAGCTTTATGCTTGTTGCTTCTATGAACCCTTGCCCTTGTGGTTATTACAACCATCCTGAAAAGGATTGTGTATGTGCCCCGGGTATGGTTGCCAAGTATCTGAATAAAGTATCAGGGCCATTGCTCGACCGTATTGATATCCAGGTGGAGGTTACCCCTGTTCCCTTTAGGGAGCTGTCTATGCTTGGGACTTCAGAGAAGAGTGAAACAATCAGAAACAGGGTTATCCAGGCACGGCAGATACAGGAAAACAGGTTCAAGGATGCCCATGGGGTTTACGCTAATGCACAAATGTCATCAAAGATGTTACGTGAGGTCTGTGTTGTTGATAGTGCAGGCAGTCAAATGTTGAAAACTGCAATGGAGAAATTGGGTTTATCTGCCAGGGCTTACGATCGTATCCTTAAGGTTTCAAGAACTATCGCCGACCTTGAAGCAAGTGAAAATATCTTGCCCGAGCACCTTGCGGAAGCAATCCAATACAGGAGTCTGGATAGGGACAATTGGGGATCATGAACACATCTGATTGTTTATTTTGATGGATTGTATAAACCCATGTAGTTACTCTGATTTTTATCTGATATTAGGAAGTTTTTATGTCTCTTTTTTTTAACAAAAGGGAATAGGTATGTTTTATAAATGTGGTTTCTTTATTATATTTTAAACCATACAGGATAATAGGAACTGGATATATTTGCGAATTCAACATGATGACCAATATAAAATTCAAACATGAAAATCTTACCAATCTTAAACAAAAAGGATAGTATCAGATGAACCTGACATGATTGCAAATGATACCATCATGCCCATGAAGAAAGCCGGTATTGAGGTTCATCTGACAATGTTCCAAAATGTTATTATCTGATTAATATTTCAAATAAGTTTTCATTAAAGTCGTTAGTTTTCATACGGTTTTATTATTTTTGTAGGCTAAGAATGAAACCATGAGGAACAGTATTAAATACCAGCCCTGAAAGAGTTAGTTTTCAGGTGTATTTAATATAAGGGGCAATCATGGTGTTGGCAATAAAAAAATAAAATCATCAAATCAAAGCATAATTATGAGTAAAGTTCTGATCATTGGAGCAGGAGGTGTTGGGAATGTTGTAGCACGTAAATGCGCATCTGTTCCCGAGGTGTTCTCCGACATCATGTTAGCCAGCCGTACCTTATCAAAGGTAGAAGCTATTGCCCGTGAGGTAGGCGGTGACCGAATAAAAACCGCTCAGGTAGATGCTGATAACGTTCCCGAATTGGTTGAACTTATCAATAAGTTCAAGCCTGATCTTGTAATCAATGTGGCGCTTCCTTATCAGGACCTCACAATTATGGAAGCCTGTCTTCAAACAAAAACCCATTATCTTGATACAGCAAACTATGAACCAAAGGATGTTGCTAAGTTTGAATATAAGTGGCAATGGGCTTATCATGAAAAATTCAGGGAAGCTGGCTTGTTAGCTGTTTTAGGTTGTGGATTTGATCCTGGGGTTACAGGTGTATTTACTGCTTATGCTGCAAAACATTATTTTGATGAGATCCATAACCTGGATATCGTGGATTGTAATGCAGGTGACCATGGTAAAGCCTTTGCCACCAATTTTAACCCTGAGATAAACATTCGTGAGATTACACAGAACGGCAGGTATTGGGAAAATGGCAAATGGGTTGAGACAAAACCATTGGAAATCCATAAGCCGATAGAATATCCTGAGATTGGGCCTAAAGAGTCCTATCTTTTATATCATGAAGAGCTTGAGTCTTTGGTGAAAAACTTCCCTTCAATCAAAAGGGCACGTTTCTGGATGACTTTTGGCCAGCAGTATATCACATTTTTGAATGTATTGCAGGAAGTTGGTATGACAAGCATTAAGCCAATTACCTTTAAAGGAATTGAAATCATTCCTCTTGAATTCCTGAAAGCAATCCTTCCTGAACCTTCTTCTCTTGGCGAAGGATATAAAGGTCAGACATCCATCGGTTGTCAGATAAAAGGAAAAAAAGATGGCAAAGAACGCACTTATTTTATCTGGAACAACTGTCAGCATGCTGAAGCCTACAGGGATGTTAAGGCTCAGGCCATTTCTTATACCACAGGTGTTCCTGCTATGGTTGGTGCAATGATGATGCTTACCGGGAAATGGGAAGGAAAAGGGGTTTTCAATGTTGAACAGTTCAACCCGGATCCATTCCTTGAAAAACTAAGCATTTATGGCCTTCCCTGGCATGAAGCACATGATATCGTCTTACCTGTTGAAAAATAGTATTTTCAAATAAATGTCAAGGGGTGTGGAAGAAGCTTAACAATTCTTTTACACCCTCTTTTTTTCCATATCCAAAACCTCTTTCAAATGGCAGTAGATTTTTCTAAAGTTCCTTCACCCTGTTTTGTGTTAGATGAGGAACTTCTTCGTATCAATCTTGAAATACTAAATCTTGTTCAACAGGAAGCAGGGGTTGAGATTATATGTGCGTTGAAGGGATTTGCCATGTGGAGTGCTTTCCCATTGGTAAAGCAGTATCTTAGCGGGGCAACGGCAAGCTCTCTTAATGAAGCCCGTCTTATCAATGAGGAGATGGGTTGTTTGGCCCATACCTATTGCCCTGTTTATTCTGAGGATGAGTTTGAAGACATGCTTTTTTATTCCAGTCACCTGAGCTTTAATAGTATGTCCCAGTATCAGAAATTCCTTCCCCGTGTTAAAGCTTTTAAAAAGGAAGTGTCATTAGGTTTAAGGGTAAACCCTGAGTATTCGGAGATAGAGACTGATCTTTATAACCCGGCAGTACCGGGTTCAAGGCTGGGGATTACCATAGACCAGTTTTCAGACAAGCTGCCAGAAGGTATTGAGGGATTGCATTTTCATGTTTTATGTGAAAATGATTCTTATGTTTTGGAGCGCACCCTTGAAAAACTTGAAGAAAAGTTTTCGCATTTAATAAAACAGGCAAAATGGTTGAATATGGGTGGAGGGCATCATATTACCCGTAAGGATTATGATGTGAAACATCTTGTTGAATTGTTGAAAGCTTTTAAGGGTCGCTACCCCAACCTGGAACAGATTATCCTTGAGCCTGGTGAAGCAGTTGGGTGGCAGACAGGCTACCTGGTTTCAACAGTATGTGATATAGTTGAAAACAAAGGGATTCATGTTGCAATGCTGGATGTAAGTTTTTCTGCCCACATGCCTGATTGCCTGGAGATGCCATATAAACCACGTATCCTTAATGCTGATGATGCCAAAGAAGGCTTCGCTGTGTATCGTATGGGAGGTGCAAGTTGCCTTGCGGGCGATTATATGGGTATGGGTGATTACTCTTTCCCTAATGGGCTTAAAGTGGGCGACAAGGTAATCTTTGATGATATGATCCATTATACAATGGTGAAGACAACTTATTTTAATGGGGTAAAACATCCATCCATTGGTTATTGGCATGAAGATGGTCACTTCGAACTCCTGAGAAGTTTCGGGTATGAAGACTACAAAGGAAAATTATCCTAATCTTCAATCTTACTTAGGGTCTGCTGAAAAAGTCTTTAAGGCATCAGATGCGAGGCGACAAGGCGAAATTGTATAATAATACTATGAGCCGATGGCAACGAAGCAGATGATGCCTTAAAGACTAACGCAAACAAGATGCAAACATATTAGCGCTTCAGGAAATAAATCCTTGCATGCAGTATGAAATTGTTGCTTTGTAATAGATATATATCCTGCTTGTTAAGTGTTTTTCAGCAGACCCTACTTAATAGTACCTGCCAGGCTTTCTGAATCTCACCCTGGTCAATAAGGCTTGCTGCAATCTGATGGAGTTGGTTTGTTTGTTGCAACTCACTTTTTGACCCTTCCTTCAAATTATGTAAAAAATCAATTGTTAAGCCTGATAATACATCCGGGCTTATTGTAGGAATTTCAGTTACTGATGCCAGTCTTGCCAACTGTGCCCCGGTCAATACGTGGCTGTTTCTTATTTCTGCAGGCAACTGGTCTATTCCCACAGCCATATCTGATGGGGTGACAGGTATCCTGAAGATGTTATCTGCCCCAACACTGTTATAAAATGCCCTTCCAAGCCTGCCTACAGGCTTAAGTTTAGCTGGATCGATATATCCTCTTTCATCAAAAATCTCATCAGCAAAATGCATTGCAAGCACATCTGATATTACCAGATTGGCTGCCCCGGGATTCTCATCAAGGGTAATGACATTTCTAACCCTGCATTCGAACTGTGCTGGCGATTCTTTTACCCTGAACGGCTTGACTTTTGTGGATGCCAATGGCGTTAATCCTGACTTTTTGAATTCATCAACCTCCGGGGCATAGTCAACTCCGCATAATGCCATCTGATAAACGATGTCACTGTTTACAACATTTATTACAACCTCACTTAGTTCATGGATGTTTCTTAAAGTATCTTTAATGGCTGATGTCTGCACCCTTGAGCTTGGTGAAAAAATCATCATGGGAGGCGTTGAACTAAAGACATTAAAAAAGCTGAAGGGAGCAAGGTTGGGGATATTGTCAGCGCCTATTGTGCTTACCAAAGCAATTGGCCTTGGACCAATTGCCCCTGATAATAAGTGATGGCGTTCCTGTGGCTGAAGCTGGCCGGGATTGAAAGTTCTCATTGTTTATGGTTCAATGTTTTTTGTCTCTTCTGTAGGCTTTATAACATCCTTCTTTGGAGATTTGTTCAGGTGCGACAGAAAACCCCATATCCTTCCTAAAAGCACTCCCAGGATGAATACCATCACTATCACAAAAAACAATGGGCCGCTAACCCTAAAAACAAATAAACGAACCTCTACTGTTGTAAAGTTTTGAAAAGCAAAAATAGTAGCAAGGACTAAGATTGTTAATCCTACGATCCATATCAGGTTTCTTTTTAGTGCATTTTTCATACAAGCTTTATTTTTATTATGCAAAGATGCTAATAATCTTCTTTAAAAACCCATTTTTATCGGGTTGTTTTCGAAAATTACCTACAGAAAAATAAATGATACTGTGTTGCTTTTTCTATTGGAGAAGGTAAGCTATACTGATGCCGAGATAATTCCCAACAGCATAGCCAATGATACCAACAGTAAGGCCTGAGATGATAATTTCTTTGTTTTTCAGGGATGCAGCCACAACAGGAACGAATGGAGGGCTGCATATCAGTGCAGTGGAGGTGATAATCAGGGTATCCGTATCCACTTTAAATATTTTTGCCAATATGATATGGACTATCAAAGATCCAAAAATGGCAAGTGCTACATATAGGAACAGGCCTGGAGCGGCACCGGCAAATTTTGAGATATCTGCCATGGATGCAACAGTTAAACTGAAAATCAATATTAGGTACATACCAGCCTCAAAGGTTTTTTCTATACGGTTCACTGATGGTATAAGTGAAGCACTAATGCTAAGTGTTGTGATGCTTAAAATAACAATCAGCATAGATATTTTTCCTTCTATCAGGAAACTCAATCCAATAGAAGCACCTGCAATCAGCAAAGAGAAACCAAAGGCTATCAATACCGGGAAGAATATGTTTTTGCGAAATATGCCCCAATAAGGATCGATGCCATTAAAACTTATATTTTCGGGATCAGCAGAAGCAGCATGTTTAAAAGGGGGAAGGATTTTGCCAAATAGCTTTTGCCCTAATGTCATCAGAAAGGCCAGATAAATTGAAGAAAGGATAATATCGTGGGTATTAAGGATGATATAGGTTTCGGGATTGGCTTTCAAAACGGTTTGTATTGAAGCCAGATTTGGGGTCCCGCCTGTATAAACGCCTACCATCATCCCGGCAATCTTCCATGATTCGGGTAAAATATCCTTAAAAATATAAAATCCTATAACTATTGCAACGACTGCCGATGTTATTCCAAGTATCATCGAGATGATTGTCTTTCCTGCAATCTTTACCCATGAACGAATGTTCATTGAGAACAAAAGCAGAGGTAAGGCAAGTGGAATTGTTACCGAGGTAATTGTATCCTGAATTGTAAATGCGTCTTGCCCTAATAATCCCAGGTTGCCAGCTAACAAGCCAATGATATAGGCTATTACCACAGCACCTAATTTATTAACAAAGCGGTATTTATGGCAAAGGTGAAGGACAAGGAGGGGCGTTAAGGTGTAAAACAGAATAATAAGGAGGGTTTTCATCTTGGCAATAAAGATTAATTACGAAGTGAATTTTTTTGTTTCCAATTTAAGGAGGATTGTTTTAATCCAGGAAGTTTTATGGCAAAGCTAATCATTTTTTATTTTATGCTTAAAATCCTATGTGTATTTTATGCTTTTTCATCCTTTATGCTTGAATAGCTTTGTTTTTTGATTTTAAATTGCGAATTTCGTATGCCTTTGGGATTGTATTCCCAATTTGGTAATTGAATCTGATATTCAAATCTTTAACCAATTAATAAAACAAAAATGAAAAAAGTTAATGCCATTTTGGCCATTGCTCTTTTGCCTCTGGTGTTTTTAGCTTGCCAGCCAAAAAAAGAAAAAGCTGACCCTATTAAAGAAAAACTAAGTATGTACAAAAGCGTTAGCCTTACAACCGACCTTTCATGGTTGTCTGCAAATGAAAAAGAAGCCATTAAGCTCCTGATCCAGGCTGCTGATATCATGGATGCTATTTACTGGGAACAGGCTTATGGTGACAAAGATGCTTTTCTTAATGGTATAAAAGACGAAAATGCAAAAGCCTTTGCTATGATTAACTATGGCCCATGGGATCGTCTTGATGGCAATATGCCTTTTATTGATAGCATCCAAAAGCCTGAAGGGGCAAATTATTATCCCCTGGATATGACTAAACAGGAATTTGAAGCATGGCAGGATTCTACCAAAACCAGCCTCTATACACTTATCCGTCGTGATGAAAAAGGGGCACTTCAGTCAATTCCTTATTCCCAGGCTTATGCCGAACAACATAAAAAAGCTTCTGACCTGATCCTCCAGGCTGCTGAACTTGTTCCTGACGAAGGCTTTAAAAACTACCTTAAATTACGTGCCCAGGCTCTTTTAGATGACAATTATCAGCCAAGCGATTATGCATGGATGGATATGAAAACATCTAATATTGATTTTGTTATTGGACCTATCGAGAATTATGAAGATGCACTTTTCGGCTATAAAGCTGCCCACGAAGCTTTTGTTTTGGTGAAAGATCCTGAATGGAGCGCTAAGCTTGAAAAATATACTGCCATGCTTCCTGCTTTACAGGCTGGCTTACCCGTTGACCAGGCTTATAAAAATGAAGTTCCCGGTACTGACTCTGATATGAATGTTTATGATGCAATTTATTATGCCGGTGATTGCAACTCAGGCAGCAAAACCATTGCCATAAACCTGCCTAATGACGAAGAGGTACAATTGGCTAAAGGCAGTCGTAAGCTTCAGCTTAAAAACTCAATGAAAGCGAAATTTGACAATATCCTTGCTCCAATTGCCAATATACTGATTGATGAATCTCAAAGGAAACACATCAAATTTGATGCTTTCTTTGAAAATACCACTTTCCATGAAGTGGCTCATGGCATGGGGATTAAAAATACTATTACCGGTAAAGGTACCATCAGGGAAACCTTAAAAGATACTTATTCTTCAATTGAAGAAGCTAAAGCTGATATCCTTGGTCTATACCTCGTTACCAAGTTATATGAAATGGGCGAGATTACAAGTGGCGAAGTTATGGACAACTATGTTACCTTCCTGGCCGGTATCTTTCGTTCCTGCCGCTTTGGTGCTGCCAGCTCTCATGGCAAAGCCAATATGATGAGGTTCTATTATTTTGAACGCGAAGGTGCTTTTGTCCGTCAGGAGAATGGAACTTATAAAGTTGACTTTGATAAAATGAAAAATGCTGTAATTTCTTCTGTTCAACAAATCCTGATTATTCAGGGAGATGGAAATTATGATGAAGCAGTTAAACTTATTGCAACTGATGGTGTTATTAAAGAACAACTTAAAGCTGATCTTGATCGCATTAATCAATCAGGTATCCCTGTAGATATCGTATTTGAACAGGGTGTTAAAGTGCTTGGGTTATAATATCCGGCTTTAATACTTTTTTTATAGTTTTCGCAAACTGTGGCATAAAGAAATAATTTTATCTTTATGCCACAGTTTTTTTATGTACTCCACCAAGGTGCTAAAATGAATATGTGCATTTATCAAAAACGTTAGTGAGCAATACCTTCCGATTCAACAATTGCAACAAAAATCTTTTCCGTCATGAGACTTCAACATTTAAGACTTTACCTCTTATCATGCCTGTTTTTCTTTGTTTGCTGTTCAACTGTGTTTGCACAGGCTTTTTCATTTGAAAAAGCTGAAGTAAGAAAGAGAATCTCAGATGATATTAATCGCCTTGCATCCGAAGAATTCGAAGGAAGGGAAGCCGGAACACCCGGAGAACAGATGGCTGTTGATTATATAATGCACCGGATGATTGAAGCTGGACTAAAGCCTTTATATAAACCCCAATGCTATCAGCAGGTATTTACATTTAATAAAGGTTTTTTCCTGAGCGATGCAAACCATTTAACTGTCAATGGAAAAGATTATAAACCTGAGACAGAGTATATCCCTTTGGTTTACTCTGCCAACGGTATTGCAAAAGGGAAGGCTTTTTATGCAGGGCATGGTTTTGAGGATAAGAATATTTGGGGCTCGCCATATAAAAATGTCAAAGGCCTTAAAGGTAAAATATTTGTGATGGAATACTTTATACCAGATGCCATTTCTAAAAAAATAAAACTGACACATGATGAGCTTTTAAATATCAGGATTAAAACCGCTGTTGAAAAAGGGGCAAGTGGTGTTATTTTTGTTAATACTACAGGCTCATTTTCTGATCCAAATTTCAGTATGCCAAGAAGACATGAGCCTTCCGAAATCCCTGTTGTTTTTCTGAAAGACTTTAAAGATGCCCAGGTGTTTAAAAGTAATAAGGTCCGAATAGAACTTGCTGTTGAACTCCTTGAGAACAAGCCTGACGGAATCAATACCGGTGGAATCATTGATAATAATGCACCTTATACAATCATCTTTGGCGCCCATCATGACCATGTAGGCAGGGGTGGGGAAACCTCAAGGGAGCCATTAAGCAAAGATATTCATTTTGGGGCTGATGATAATGCAAGTGGTGTTGCCGGTTTATTGGAAATGGCTAGATACCTTGGCGTCTATGGGAATAAGGATTTTAATTATGTGTTCCTTACTTTTTCTGCCGAAGAAGTTGGGCTTCTGGGATCAGAGCATTTTGTGAATAGTGGTGCCTATGACTTATCAAAGGTTAGCTGTATGATTAATTTTGATATGATTGGGCGTTGCGTTGATTCTACATTAAGTTTAATTGGCACTGGCACTTCGCCCTCATGGAATTCAATTATATCAGGGGCAAATGTGGATTCGCTTAAAATCAATATGAACATGGGGGGCATAGGTGGCTCCGACCACTCTTCCTTTTATCTTAAAAATATCCCGGTTTTGTTTTTCTTTACCGGGGTCCATGAGGATTATCATAAGCCTTCGGACACCCCTGATAAGATAAATTTTGATGGGATGATTGCAATCCTTGATTATGCAAAAAGGCTGATTGTCGCTGTTGAGGAGCAAAGCCCTCTGGAATTTACTGAGTCGGATACCCGTCCAGACGCTAATTTGCGCCGTAGTGGCCCTACTCTTGGGATTATGCCCGATGTTGGAATGGGTGGCACTGGTCTCAGGGTTGTAAAAGTGATGGATGGAATTGCAAAAAAAGTAGGGATACATGATGGGGATATTATCGTCAAACTGGGTGATTTTAATATCCTTGACATTGAATCCTACATGCATGCCCTGGCTAACCATAGAAAAGGGGATAAAGTAAAAGTAGAAGTAAAAAGAGGTGATAAGATATTAAGTTTTGATGTTGAGTTTTAATGATTACTTTTGCTGCCATTCTTTTTTTAATTATTCATAGCTTTTTGGTAACAGAAAAATAATGAAGCAGGACTTAAAAGTTGTAGTATTAGGCTCAGGAAGTTGGGCTACTGCAATTGTAAAAATTCTTTCCCAAAACATTAAGCAGGTGGGTTGGTGGATCAGGGAAGATGACATAAGGTCTAATCTTAAACATTTTGGGCATAATCCCGTTTATTTGAGCACGATTCAGTTTAGCCCAAAATCCCTTATATTATTTGATGATATTAAAAAAGCTGTTGAATATGCACAGATTGTTGTCTTGTGTATCCCTGCAGCCTTTGTTGACAGCGCTTTAAACCAGCTTGACAAAAAAAGCCTTGACGGGAAAATCTTATGTAGCGCAGTTAAAGGGGTAATCCCTGAAACAAATACGATTGTGGCAGATTATCTTGAACAGCGTTTTCAATTTAATCCTGATAATGTAGTTATTGTCACCGGGCCTTCACATGCTGAAGAAGTTGCCCAGGAAAAACTGACTTATTTAACTGTCGCTTCCCGCTTGGAAAGCAATGCATCACTGATTGCTGGTATTTTTAATTGCAGGTTTATTAAAACAAGCCTTTCTTCAGATATTTATGGGACAGAATATGCCCCTGTCCTTAAAAATATCATGGCCCTCGCTTCCGGCATTTGTTTCGGACTGGGCTATGGTGATAATTTCCAGGCAGTATTGATTTCAAATGCGATTAAAGAGATGGAACGCTTTTTACTTGCTGTCCATCTGGTGCCCCGTGAAATTACTTCTTCTGTTTATCTGGGCGATCTCCTTGTTACTGCATATTCACAGTTTAGCCGAAACAGGCTCTTTGGGAATATGATAGGGAAAGGCTATAGCGTTAAATCTGCACAGGTTGAAATGAAAATGATTGCTGAAGGTTATTATGCTGCAAGGTGCATCCATCTAATGAATGTTGACTTAAAGGTCGGGATGCCCATCTGTGAAGCTGTATATTCCATCCTATATGAAAATCAAAGTCCTGCCGAACAAATGAAATTGCTATCGGAAAAACTTTCTTAGAATACTTCAACAATAAAAAAACCGGTGCATGATTGCGCCGGTTTTTTTTTCTTCTAAAAAGGCCTTTTATTTAAACGCCAGATTATTTTTGACTGTAATCTTTTCGCAATAATGACATTTTAACCTGAGGTCTTCTTTCTCAACAACAGTAAAGCGTGTGGTCACTTTTTCAATATTTGTGACGCAATTGGGGTTAAAGCATTTTACAATACCTGAAATTTGCTCAGGTATTTCAACAATGCGTTTTTCAACAACCTGAAAGTTTTTGATTGTGATTAATGTGGCATGGGGGGCAACCAAAGATATCTTATCTATTTCCGATGCTTCAAAAAACTTATTGCTGACTTTGATAATCCCTTTGTTCCCATATTTTTTGCTCTCAAGGTTAAGTCCAAACGTTACAGGAAAATCACAACAATCAAGTTTGAGGATTTTTATTACCTGAAACACTGCACTTGAGGGGATATGGTCGATTACGGTGCCATTCTCAATGGCTGATACTTTAAGCTCTTTCATATTTGGGTCCATCTGAGTTTTTTTTAAGGTGTTGAGAATAATTATTTAAGTCCAAGGATGGAAGCAATGAGTGCCTGGCGTACATAAACCCCGTTGAGTGCCTGGGTGAAATAATAGGCAGAAGGATTGCTGTCCACATCAATATCTATTTCATTTACCCTTGGCAGCGGATGAAGCACCTTAAAGTTTGGCTTGTTGTTGGCAGCAAGCATGCTGTTATGAAGGTTATACACATCCTTAATGCGTTCATATTCCAATGGATCGGAGAAGCGCTCTTTTTGGATGCGGGTCATATAAAGGACATCGGCGAAGGGGATGGCTTCATTGATGTCGGTGTATTGATGATATTCCAGTTTTTTCTCCTTGATGTGCATCTTTACTGAGCTGGGCAGTTTTAGCTCGGTAGGCGATACAAGGTGAAATGTTGTATTGTAATTACACAAAGCAATTACTAGAGAGTGGACAGTACGTCCATACTTGAGGTCTCCTACAAAAACAATATTTAAGTTATCGAGAGTCCCCTGGGTTTGTTTTATTGAATACAAATCCAGCAATGTTTGGGTAGGATGTTGGTTTGCCCCATCACCGGCATTGATTACAGGAACTTTTGAAATCTCGCTGGCAAAGCGTGCGCTGCCTTCAACCGGGTTGCGCATCACGATTAGGTCGCAATAATTTGCAATTGTCATGATGGTATCACGAAGCGATTCCCCTTTTTTAACGCTGGTGTTTGAGGCTTCTGAAAATCCGATAATCTTTCCCCCCATATAATTTACAGCGCTCTCGAAGCTCAATCTTGTCCTTGTGCTTGGTTCAAAGAACAAAGAAGCCACCACATGGTTTTTCAGGACTTCCTGGCGCGGATTCTTTTCAAAACCTGCTGCTATCTCCAATATCCTGAGTTGTTCCTCCTTGGTGTAATCATTGATGGAAACCAGACTTTTGTTTTTCATTTAAGATGATGTTTAGTTTTGTGTGTTAAAATTAAGAATTATGCGTTTATTTGAAATGCCTGCCCAAAAAAAAAGCGACCAAAGGTCGCTTTTAAATAATTATTTACACCCGCAGGTGCCTTTGATTATGTTTTTTTCTTTTAAGAAATCACATATTAAAGTTTCAAAATTCGGATTGCCTATTTCCTGAAGTTCATATTCAACTTTTACGGTTGGCTTTTTGATTTTGATAATCCTGTTAAGGTCTATTGGGGTTGCAATAACCACTGCATCACAATCAGTATTGTTAATTGACTTCTCAAGGTCAGCAACCTGTTGTTCGCCATAACCCATTGCTGGCATTAAAGTACCAATGTTAGGATAAATCTTAAAGGTTTCAGCCAGTTTGCCAACAACAAAAGGACGTGGGTCAACCAATTCTTTTGCACCAAACTTTTGAGCAGCTACAGTACCTGCCCCAAGTTTCATGTGTCCGTGGGTAAGCGTTGGGCCATCTTCTACCACCAATACCCTCTTGCCTTTAATCAATTCAGGTTTGTCAACTGTTAATGGAGAAGCACCATCTACAACAACTGCATTGGGGCAAACTTTTGCGATGCTTTCCCTTACAATCTGGATGTTTTCAGGTGATGCACTGTCCATTTTATTGATAACAACGATATCAGCCAAACGAAGGGTTACTTCACCAGGATAATAGTTCAATTCATGACCAGGACGGTGTGGGTCAACAACTGTTACCATCAGGTCAGGTTTGTAAAATGGGAAGTCATTGTTTCCGCCATCCCAAAGGATAACATCAGCTTCTTTTTCAGCTTCGCGAAGGATAGCTTCATAATCAACACCTGCATAGATGACGTTTCCACGAGCAACGTGTGGTTCGTATTCTTCCATTTCTTCAATGGTGCATTTGTGTTTTTTAAGGTCTTCGATTGTTGCAAAACGTTGAACTTTCTGGGCAACTAAATCCCCGTAAGGCATTGGGTGACGGATAGCAACCACTTTAAGGCCTTGTGCCATCAATACTTCAATGATACGGCGTGAAGTCTGGCTTTTTCCGCAACCTGTCCTGATAGCTCCTACTGCAATCAAAGGCTTGGTACTTTTTACCATTGTTTCTTTTGGGCCGATTAGCATGAAATCTGCTCCGGCTGCATTTACGATTGCACTGATAGCCATCACCTGTTGGTACGATACATCACTATATGCAAATACACAGGTGTCAACATCCAGGTCAACAATTAGTTTTGGAAGATCACTTTGGTTATGGATGGGAATTCCTTGAGGATACAAATCTCCTGCAAGTTCTTTTGGATATTTACGACCATCAATATCAGGAATTTGTGCAGCTGTAAATGCTACAACATTGTAATTCGCATTACCTCTGAAATAGGTATTGAAGTTATGGAAATCTCTTCCGGCAGCTCCAATGATAATTACATTTTTCTTACTCTTTGACATATTGTTAAACTTTGTTTTGTTTGTAATAAGTTCGTAACGAGAACTTTATTATCGTTGGCCATCTTCAATTGGCCGCTACAAATTTATGAGTTTAACTTTTTTATCCAATTTTTTACACGTTTTTTTTTTTAAAAAAAATTCATGAAGTTATTTATACTCAATGGAATGTGGATGTATTTTACCCCTTAACTGTCTTTATTCCAGTAGAATAAATGCATTTTTTTCTCCTTTTTTATGCTCAATCCTGAATTTTTGTTCATTTATCCCGATGAAGCTGTCTTATGTCTTGCTTTCGTGGTTTTGCTGGTTGTTGCCCCTATTTGGAATTTGGAATTATTGCTGTTTCCCCCTTTTTGCTGCTGTTCCCTTTTATCTGGGTTCATATCAGGATGCGATAAATTGGTAAAACCTGTTTCAGTTTATAGATAAGTATCTCAATTGTAAACCGTTAAATCGAAAATCGTAATTTCTTCATGCCATGTCCATAGTTAAGGCGGATTTTAAACGGACTTTAAACGGGCTTGAGCCGCTTTCAACCCGGTTCAAACCCGGTTCAACCCCGGCTCAACCCCGGCTCAACCCCGGCTCAACCCTTAACATGGCATATCCTTTTTTTGGTTTTTTACTGTCAGGTACGATTAAGTTTCGTATATAATTTCAAATATTCTTAAATTCTTTGATTTTGGTTTTAAAGCTTTTGTGGCTTTTGGATTGAGAATTTTACTGTTTTTTATGGATTGAAACAAATGTTTCTTTAATGAATCCATCCCCAGAGTGGCAATTTCCCCTGATGGTGAATGCAATTTTTGTAAAAATCATAAACCCTGGATAGGACATGATGAAGCCCTGCTTTTAAACATATTCTCAAAAGCTAAATAAAAGGGAAGGGTTTATGATGCATTGGCTCCTTTGAGCGGAGAGAAAAGACAGTAATTAGGGTCTGCTGAATAAGGCCTTTTCTGTTCCAGTGAATATTTTTAACGACAGGGCTTCCAAAGCCAATCTGTTATTTGCAAAAGTAAGAAAGCTTGTTAAAGGGGATGAGGGATAAATTCTGACAGGGTCTATGCCTGGATTGTTATGAAGAGACCAGCTTAAGGCCAATCATTATTTTTTATGCCAGAAGAAGCATTCATGTTGTTCCCTTCTTTGTGCAATGCTTTTGGCAACAAAAACCTCTTTTCCGTCATAAGGGTTGATACCGGTATAATACATCGTGGTAGAAAGGGTCATGGGCGTGGGGGTAAATGTTTGGACCTGTTCCAGCTTGATGTTAAGGTTTCTTGCTTCCCTTGAAAGGGCTTTCATGTGTTCGGTTTTACAACCAGGGTGTGCTGAAATAAAGTAAGGGACAAGCTGATAGTTTTTGCCGTTTTTTTTACATTCTTTTTCAAAAGCTGAATGAAGTTTCAAGAAGCCATCGAAGGATGGTTTGCGCATCATTTTAAGTATTTCTGGATGGGTATGTTCAGGGGCTACTTTAAGCCTTCCGGAAACATGATTGGCTACCACTTTCCTGAAGTATGCAGTTAGCGAAAAACGTTCATCATCTTTGGGGCTAAAACCGATAAACATATCATACCTTAAGCCCGATCCTATGGTAAGCCTTTTTATACATGAAAGGGAAGATACTATCCGATAAAGGTTTATCATAGGCTTGTGATCCATATTAAGGTTTTTGCATATTGAAGGATAAATGCAGCTAATGCGTTTACATTTTTTACATTGTTCAATATCAAAGCCTTTCATTCCGAACATGTTTGCAGAAGGACCTCCAAGGTCGGAAAGGTGACCTGCAAAACCTGGCAGTTTGCTTACTTTGTTTATTTCATCAAGGATTGATTGTTCCGACCTGCTCACAACAAATTTGCCCTGGTGGGCTGAGATGGTACAGAAGCTACAACCTCCAAAACAACCTCTGTGTGTATTGATAGAAAACTTTATCATTTCCCAGGCAGGGATTGCATCTTTTTTAAAGTAACGTGGATGGGGCAGTCGGGTAAAAGGCAGGCTGTGTACCTTGTCAATGTCATTCGTTTCCATAGGTGGAAAAGAAGGGTTAACAACCAACATCCCTTCGGGCTGTTGTTGAATGAGCCTGTTGCTTTCCCATTTAACGCTCTCCTGTTCGATCATCCTGAATGCTTCAGCGTATTTAAACTTGCTTTTTTCACATTCGGCATGTGAAGGGATTTGAATGTCATTATCTAAAGGCTTAAAAGGCCCTTTTATGATAAATGATGTTTGGGGTATATCAGTCAATAAGTGGAAGGGGGTTCCGCTTAATAGTTTGTTGACAAGTTGGGTCAGGGGAAGTTCCCCCATTCCGTATATGAGCATATCTGCGCCTGATTCAGCAATGATGGAAGGTTTAATGCTGTCGGACCAGTAATCGTAATGTGAAAAACGTCTCATGGAAGCTTCAACGCCACCCAGCAGGACAGGCACATCGGGATAAAGTTGTTTGAGGATTTTGGTATAAACAAGGCTGGCATAATCAGGCCTGAAGCCATGGCTGCCCCCGGGGGTATAAGCATCATCAGAGCGAAGGCGTTTATTGGCAGTGTAATGGTTGACCATACTATCCATACAGCCAGCAGTAACACCAAAGAATAAGCGGGGTTTCCCAAGTTTTTTAAAATCCCTGAGGTCATCACGCCAGTTGGGTTGGGGAAGGATTGCAATGCGAAGCCCCATGGATTCGATAAGCCTCCCGATGACAGCAGCCCCAAAGGAAGGGTGATCGATATAGGCATCACCACTTACAAGGATAACATCCACATAATCCCAATCGCGGCGTTTCAACTCATCAGCACTGATGGGCAGCCAGTCTGTCAGGTTGTATTTTTCAGGATATTTGGGATTAAATTGGGCCACAGGGTTATTTTTCTACAAAGATACGAAGGATTTGGAATATCAATAAGGATGCTGAAGTTGCTTTTTATTGCTGGTTAAAAAACAATGCCGTTTTGATAGTGTCTCACATCAAAACGGCATTAATATTATGTTCCTGAAGATAGAATACAGTCAGGATATTATTGAAAGAAATTACTGGATAATTATCTTATGGCTTTTTTTCTGGTTTTGTCCTTCAATCCAAAGCAGGTACATCCCTTTTTTGAGGCTGGGGATTTGGATCGCAACATAATGTTGGTTGATACCGGGAGAAGAAACATAAACCAATTGTCCCTGAACTGAATAAATACTGATTTTTTCAATATTAAAACATGGGTTGGCAATCTTTAAGTGATCAGAAGCAGGGTTGGGGGAAACAATCAGTGAGCAGTTGTTCTGCATTTCATCAATGGAAATGTCATCATCAACTGTGTAACTATATGTTTGGGAAGTTATAAGGTTTCCGGCAGTATCATAAGCTTCAATGGCAAAAAAGATGACTGCATTAGGCTCATTGGGGGGAATTGTGCCGGTAAATGAGGTCTCATCAGCAGTCATTGCGACAGCATTTGTGAGATTCCCTTCGGCATAACCCCATTTAATAAAAGCAACGATTTCGTCCTGTTCAGGATCGGTGATCTGGGCCTGTATTTCAACGCTCTGATAAGTGGTTGGGCTGTTTGGAGAAAACTCAATGGTTCCAAATTCAGGGGCAAGGTTTTCAGTATCTGTGGTGTACCAGCCCAGATTATCAATAGCGATACGGCTAAGCCCATTGCTTACCAGCTTAATAACAAAGTCTCCTTCAATAGTTAATCCTTCAAAGAGTGCGGTTTGGTTATCTGAAGTCACGTCAACGGCATCTCCAATGAGCTGATCATTGATATACAGGCTGATAGTTCCGCCGCTTCCGGTGAATTTTTGCTGGTGGTCAAAGGAAATTTTTGTGCAGCCACCAGAAATAGTCTGTGATTGAACATAGGAGTCGCTTGTGTTTTTGAGGCAGATTGCCCTGTCATCAATGCTTTGGTCTGTTCTTGCATTTGTAGCAGTCCAGTTAATACTGTAGTTTCCTGTCCAGTTAATATTCTGATAGCTTGAAGAGGCCTCAGGCATATTTTCAAATGGTTCGGTATTCCATCCTCCGGCCATACTTTCAATAACTACAATTGTAAAGTTTTGATAAATGGTTTGTTGGCCATAAACAGCTTTAATTGTAATTGGATGTTGCCCGATGTCTGATGTCAGAGGGGTGCCAGATAAGGTAGCCTGATTGTTGCCAGAGGTTGCGAAGTTAAGCCATTGGGGTTTTTGTTCGCAGGTAAGGGTGATAACAGCAGCAGGATTATTGGTAAGCTGTGCGCTGATCTGATACAAATAGGCTTGATCAGGGGTGGCAATAAGCACAGGAACAGAAGTAAAAGCAAGCTCCTGCGGTAGGATCACTGTAAGGTTGAATTGCTGATTGACAGTAGCACCATTTTGGTCGGTAGCAGTGAGTGAAATAGGGAATACCCCTTCGTTGGCAGCCTGTGGTGTTCCACTAAGGGTAGCAGCACCGCTCCCATTAGAAGAGAAGCTAATCCAATCAGGCTTTTGAGAACAAGTGATAGTTATCGTGCCTGTTCCACCAGTAGCAGTAATGTTATATTGATAGGCCTGTCCAACAGTTACGGAAGTAATGGGTGAGGAGGTGAAAGCCAGAGGGAGCGTTCCTGTGCCCCATATCAGGTTAGCATATTCAGGATGGTCGATAAATGGGTTTCTGTTGTGCTGATAGCTTGCATAAATGACATTATTACGGTCAATTTCTTTAGCGCTTACAGGATCTTGTTCATGCCATTGAAGGAGTAGGTTTTTTGCCCATGTAGTAAAAGCTGGGAAGCTTGTGCCGTTAAGCATTTCTGAATCCCAGTTTGCAATAACATTGTGATATCGGGTAGCCATATAGAAATATCCCCTTGCAAAGTCACCTTTATATTCGTCGATGGGTTCAAAAACAGTGCCCGAATAACCCGGGAAGTTAGAGCTACCGAGTTTGGAACCATTTTGGGAAGTCCAGGTAACATTGCCGACCTCTCCGTATGGATAATTGCTCCTTCGGCCATTTACATAACCATCGGTTGGTACCAGGTGAAACATATCTGAGTACATGGGCGAGGCGTCATTAAACCAGCTTTTTGGAAAACTATGCTCTCTGTTATAGCAGTCGCCTTCTGAGTTATATGTGCCACACTGGTCTGAAAAAAAAGTGTATTGATATGGGGGGGTGCCACCCGGAACATCAGAATACATATCCCATACTTTGCCATTTGGTTTACGGTCGGAATCGTAAAAAGCATCCCATAAGTCTGAGTATGAAATAGAAGTATGGTCATCGATGATGTTGTAAAGAGCAATTTTGAGTTCAACGCCTGTTTTGTTCTGGGCATCATCATAATATCCCTGTGGTATCTGCCCGTAAAGGTAGAAGGATTGGACTGCCATTAAAATGGCAATTAGATATTTTGTAAACGACATGTAGAGATTATTTTAAAACTGAATTGAAAGGAGGTGGATTTTTTGCAAAGTTAGGAAAAGTGATTGTTATTTCCTCCGGGGAAATATGTATTTTTGATTTTATTATGTTTTGTAAAAAGATAATAGGTCAAATAGAAAGGTTTTCAGGAAGCTGAAAACAATTAAGCGGTTTTTTTATTCAAATAAAATTGAATATATTTTGGACGAAAATCAAATAAATGAGAGCAGAACAAATAGATGCATTTTTTAAATCTTACTCATTGAACAATCCCGGCAATGAGATCAGGCTTACAGAGGTATTATACCCTGAAGGTGAACCTGCTCATTCACAAATCCCAAGATACAGGAATGAATTTTGGACTTCACAGCAAAGGCAGGCAAGTTCGTTGCATGAGGTATCTTATCGAGCATGTTTTAAGCCTCAATTGCCCGGGTTTTTTATTAAAAACTTTAGCAGTGAGGGCGATATTGTGTTTGATCCTTTTGGGGGCAGGGGCACAACTGCCATTGAAGCTACGCTACAGGGCAGAAAAGCAATTTCAAATGATATAAATCCTTTAAGCCGCCTGCTGTGTGAGCCACGTTTGAGTCTTATAAGCATAAATGATGTTATCATACGCCTCAATACAATTGAATTGGGGACTGGTCTTGGGTCAGAATTGGATTTAAGCATGTTTTATCACAAAAATACCCTGAGTGAAATTGTTTCACTGAGAAATTACCTTAAAGAAAGGAAGGACTCAGGAGTGGAAGATGATGTTGACAGATGGATTCGTATGGTGGCAACAAACAGGTTAAGCGGTCATTCCCCGGGTTTTTTCTCTGTTTATACCTTGCCCCCAAACCAGGCAGTTAGCCCGTCAAGGCAGGTGAAAATTAATAAAGCCCGAAATCAGGAACCTCCTTATCGGGATGTAAAGCAGATTATTTTAAAAAAATCTAGGACTTTATTAGCCAGGATTACAAAACAGGAGTATGCAAATATCCATAAATATGGTCATGAAGCTTTATTTTTAAATAATGATGCCAGATCGCTTGAACAGATTAATGATGGGTCAGTTCAGCTAACAGTTACTTCCCCGCCTTTTTTAGATGTTGTGCAGTATGCTACTGACAATTGGCTAAGATGTTGGTTTAATGCTATTGATATTGCTGAGATAGAGAAAAACATTACAATGGCAAAGAAAATTGAGGATTGGTGTGAGGTCATGCAAGATGTCTTAAATGAACTGTTTCGGATAACAAGGATTGGCGGGTATGTAGCATTTGAGGTAGGTGAAGTAAAGAAGGGGAAATTATTCCTTGATGAGTATGTTATCGGGCTTGGCATCAATGCTGGTTTTTCGTGCCTGGGAATTATTGAAAATGAACAGGATTTTACCAAAACAAGCAATATCTGGGGAATAGCAAATAATTCAGACGGCACAAACAGCAATAGGATTGTTTTGTTTGTTAAATACAAATAGTGAAGGCAGATGGAAATCACTCAACAAATTTGATTTATTTTTTCAACAATGCAATATTTTTTTAATTAGGAAAAGAATGTATGTTTTTTTGTTCCATATTGTTTCTATTCTGTTTTCAATTTGCATTAAGACATTATCTGCTATGATGTAAGTGGCATACAAATTTTTGTGCATTATGCCATATTGCCCCACACCTGATATCATAAAGACTGTCTCAGCAGACCCTATTTAAAAGTGCTAATCTGGGTTAAATTGATTATCTAATTACATAGCCAATAAGGTTTCTGTGTTAATTTTTGTATAAAGACCATAATTATTTGTATAAAAACCGCGAAAGTTATATCAAAAACAAGCTATTTCAGTAAAACCCTTATGATTCAGCATTTAATAATGTCTATTTTGGTCATTCGATATTAGCCGCACTTTGTATTAATAATTCTTCTACTTACGTATGAAAAGATTTATTAGCTAGGATGCAGCAATAAAACCGTAATTAATAAAAAAGGGGGTCATATATGAAATGGAAAGATTTGAAAATTGGGCGGAAATTAACGATAGCCTTTGGTGTCATTATACTATTGACCCTAATATCAGGCTTATATGGGATTATTCAATTTTACAAGGTAGAGGTAAAGTCCAGGCAACTAACGGATGAGTATCTTCCATTATCGGATGTTTCAACAAAAATCAATGCCACTGCCCAAAAGGCAATGTATGCACAAAGGGGTTACAGATACACTTTGAGTGATGCTTTTTTAAAAGAAGGGCAGGAACACCTCGACGGATTGAGGAAATTATTGACCGAGGCAAGGGCATTATCACAGAAATATTCTTCATTAAGCCAGTTTGGGAATGTGATTGATGAGACAGAAGCTGCCCTGAACGAATATCAGGCATATTTAGATGAAACTGTTGCGAAGAATACGATAATTATTGCCAATAAAAAGAATATTGAGGGATTGAAAGAGGGCTATCTTGGCAAGTTAGATGGTTATATAGGAATTCAGGGTGGGCTATTTGAGAGAGAAGCATCAGCAGGAGGAGCAAGGGGAGAGCGGTTCAGGAAATATACCTATAGCCGTGAAGCACAAAAGCTATCATTGGTTGGGTTTGAGAAGTTTTACCTTTCAGATATCAAGGATAATCCAGGGATGTTGAGCGAGGCCTCGGAGTTATTTAAAGGGGCAAAGAGTTTGTTTGAGAAATTGGAGACAGAGAAACATCCAGAGGATCAGGCAGTCATGATAACAGAATTGAAAAACAATTCTGATGTATTTGCAGGTTTGATGTTTGAAAACAGTGGGGCGGCAGCCCGTGTTAAGGAATTGGGAACTTTACGCAGGGAGTCATCTAATCAGTTACTTGAGAATTTTTATTCTGTTTCGGTGGAAGGAATGGAAGCAACGAAGGGAGTAGCCAATGATTCGATAAATGCTGTACAGACAGCCAATGGAGCAGTGATTGCAGGTCTTTTTATATCAATTATTGTTGCAATAATATTTGCAGTATTTATAACCCGTGGCATCGTAGGCAATCTTAGGAAAGGTGTAGGTTTTGCCAAAAGGGTTGCAGATGGTGATTTGAATGCAGATATAGATATCGACCAGCAAGATGAAATTGGGTTATTGGCAGAGGCATTAAAGCAAATGCTTGACAAGCTTCGTTCGGTGATACAGGCAGTACAGGAAGGAACGATGGCAATAGCAAATGCTTCGGATGAGATTAGCAGCAGTGCCGGGAGTATAGCTGAGGGTGCCAATGAACAGGCTTCTTCTGTTGAAGAGGTATCCTCATCGATGGAAGAAATGGTGAGCAGCATAGAAATCAATATGAATAGTGCGCGCCAGACAGAAAAGATATCAGTGAATGCGGTAACAAAGCTCAGGGAAGGCGCAGATGTAA
Source organism: uncultured Bacteroidales bacterium (assembly GCA_964387795.1). Lineage (GTDB taxonomy): Bacteria > Bacteroidota > Bacteroidia > Bacteroidales > UBA7960 > CAYLYP01. Next base: position 6,815 of record CAYLYP010000032.1, on the reverse strand, counting down.
CTGCAGAAGCAGTTCAGCTTATCAGAATGATTGCAGATAAGATTACGATTATAAATGAAATTGCTAATAAGACAAACATCCTGGCTTTGAATGCAGCAGTTGAGGCTGCCCGTGCCGGGGAACATGGCAAAGGCTTTGCTGTTGTGGCAGCAGAAGTAAGGAAACTGGCAGAGGGAAGCCAGGCAGCAGCAAAGGAGATAGAAAGTTTATCAGCTAAGGGGGTAAGTGTATCAGATTTAGCCGGGCAAAAGCTTCGTGACCTGGTTCCAGAAGTAGAACGAACAGCTTCATTGGTACAGGAAATTGCTGCGGCAAGTATTGAACAGAATACAGGTTCACAACAAGTGAACAGTGCCATATTACAACTTAATAATGTCACCCAGTCGAATGCTTCCTCAGCCGAACAAATGGCTTCAAGTTCAGAGGTGTTAACAGAACAGGCCGAACGGTTGAAAGATACCATTGCATATTTTAAGTTATAAGTAAGCTAAAAAGTTTGCATATTTGTAAAAGAAATACCCCAAAGCCGGAGTATTTAAAAGTGAAAAGTTAAACAATAACAACAATAACATGAAAAGAATAAAACACCTTGTTTTTTTAATCCTTTTAGTGTCTTTTGGTGCTCAGGCACAGGTTAATGTAGGAGAAAACATCCAACTTAAATTTCATGGTTATGTAGCCCATGAAGTAATCTTTGATACTTATCGTTCATTGGATTCAAGAGATGGCGAATTGTATTATTATCCATTAAAAGCTGTTTTTGATGACAATGGGGTAGATATTAATAAGAAGTCAAAGCTGAATATGATAGAGGTGCAGAGTAGGTTTGGGATGCAGGTTAAAGGGCCGGATGTGTTGGGAGCCAAAGCAACAGGATTATTGGAAGCCGATTTTTATGGCACCAATCAGAGTTATGTGAGGATGCTCAGGGTGCGTCATGCTTATGTGAACCTGAATTGGGGCAAGCATGAACTGTTGGCCGGGAGCACTTTTCATCCGGCATTTGTTCAGGATTGTTTCCCGAGTACTGTTAGTTTTGCAGCAGGAGTGCCCTTTCATCCTTTAAACCGTTCACCTCAGTTAAGATACACATTCAGGCCGGTTCCAAACTTTAAGGTTTCGGCATCTTTTCTGATTCATGGTTACCACAGATCAAGCGGGCCGACAGAAGCACAGAAGAACTCCGGGAAGCCTGATTCTCAGCTAAACGTTCAGTTTGGTGACGGAAAAAATGTTGCTATAGGCCTTGTTGCAGGGTATAAATGGTTAACTCCCCGTGATGTTACCAACTCTGGTCTTGAAACATCAGAAACCATTGGAAGTTATAATGTTCAGGCATATTTGAAATATAAGCTTCCCTTCCTTTCTGTTAAACTTGAAGGAATGTATGGTGAAAACCTTACAAACTTTGTGATGATAGGTGGATATGGGATTAAAGGAGTTGCAGGTGAAGTTGATGAGAATGGAGATTATTCGTATGCAAATATGAGAACAATGTCTGCATGGGCTGATTTTGAGACAAGCACTAAGTTACAGCTTGGTCTTTTTGCCGGTTATACCTCTAACTTGGGCTCAAAGGATGATTACATTGTTATTCCAACTTATAACAGAAACGATGACTTGCATTATGTTTACCGCCTATCACCCCGATTGGTGTATAAAGTAAGCAACCTGAGCTTTGGGCTTGAATGGTCTTATGTTACTGCTGTTTATGGCAGGGAATTCGACAGCAAACGAAAAGTGACTTCAGACCTGGATCCTGTTTCAAACAACCACATTATTTTCCAGACCAAATACAGTTTTTAAGGAACTCATTCATCTGAAGGTTTGATGAAAGTGTGGAAGTAATAAAAAGCGATTATCTCAGCATAAGTAAACCCTAACTCAGCCATCCGCATGGCACCAATCTGGCAAAGGCCTACGCCATGACCATAACCTTTACCTTTAAGGAATATGCTGTCATTGGAAAGGCTTATCGAGAAGAAGGTAGATCTTAAACCAAGGTCATTTCTTACTGTCTTTAGAGGAATACGGTTTAAGGAATCGAGGAAAATACGGCGGTTTGATTGAGAAAGGGAGACTAAAGTGGCTGAATCGGGGAAGAATTTAAATTTTTGTGCAAGGTAGTCAAGGAAATACTTCTTTGGGAATGCTTTTTCCCAGGATGATGCAGGGTGATGGGAGCAAAAGGTGTCTGGACGGGCGCGCAGATAAGGCATAGCCGCAGTCCAGACGTCTTCGCTGTTAACCGTTTGTCCACCACAACTGGCATGGAACGCTGCAGTAATATATCTTCCCGAAGAATCAACTATGGCATCGCCCCTTGATGCATCAACAGCCTGAATGATTTTGGGGAAGCGGGAATTGCCATAATAAGCCTGGCAATGTACCTGGTCGCAAAGATGAAAGCCTTCGCTGCTATGGCGGTTAAGGCTATTTAAGGCATAAGTCCTGCTTATGGTTGCCTGGACTTTATAGAATTCTGTAGTGGCATATTCGCCGGATTCAGAACGAACAACGCCTGCAATATACGCTTCTATTGGAACCCTGTTAATGATTTTCAACTGACCATTATTAGGGATACAAATCAGGTCTGCATCATAAGTCCTTGGTTTGATTCCTTTATCTAAAGGCGCAATACAAAAGGAATTCCAGAATGCTTTGCCCTGGATTTCGATGGCCGGATAGCTGCCAAGCAGGATCCCATCTTTTGATAACAGGATTGAATTGTTTTGCAATACAAGCTGAAGTTTATGCTCTGCCCTTACTTCTGTGATTGCTTCACCTGACAAGTCATTGATTTGATACCTGCCTTCTACAGGATAAAAAATGAAGGACGAGATCTTGTCCCCACTAAAAATTCTTATATCAACAATGATTGCACCTGCATGAAAAGAAGCAAAAAACAGGATAAGGGAAAGGATGACTCTCATACTATGCTTTATCCTTTTTGTAAGTCATTGATAATTATTGATGCAGCCTTTTCAGAGGCGCCCCTTCCACCAAGCTTTATTTCCAGTTGGGCATATCCATCCATGATTTTTTTATGATAATCCTTGTCATAAAGCATTTTATTTATCTCATTGGAAATATCATCCGGGTTGCAATCCTTTTGGATAAGTTCTTTAACGATTTCATTGTCCATAATTAGGTTTACCAATGAGATAAAAGGCACTTTTACAAGCCTTCTTGCAATCAGATAAGATAGCGGGGCAGCTTTATAACATACCACTTCCGGGGTTTTTAAGAGTGCTGTTTCAAGTGTTGCCGTTCCACTGGTTACCATGGCTGCTTTTGACAGCTTTATAATCTGATAGGTTTGGTTAAATATAAGGGGAATATTATAGTCCTTAAGGAATTTCTGATAGAAAGACTCATGAAGCGAAGGTGCCCCTGCAATCACAAATTGTGCGCCTTTGATTTTTTTTGTGGCCTTAAGCATCTGGGGCAGCATCCTTTTTACTTCCTGCTTACGGCTCCCTGGAAGTAAGGCAATTAAAGGTTTGTTATTTAAAATGCCGGGCAAGGAAGAATTTTCCTGTCGGATAAGCGATTCATTATAGATTGCATCAAGTAAAGGATGTCCAACAAAATGAGCAGAATAATTAAAGCGTTTGTAAAAATCGTTTTCAAAGGGAAGTATCGTTAACATTTTGTCAACGTTCTTTTTTATCTGGTGTACCCTTGATTGTTTCCAGGCCCAAATCTGGGGAGAAATATAGTAAACAACCTTTATATTGTTCTGTTTGGCAAACTTGGCAATTCTTAAATTAAAGCCGGGATAATCAATAAGGATCAATACATCGGGTTTCCATTGCAGGATATCGTTCTTACAAAGCTTGATATTACCAAGAACAGTCTTTAAATTCAGGGCAACTTCAACAAAACCCATGAATGCCAGGTCACGGATATGTTTAACAAGATATGCGCCTTGTGCAGCCATACGATCTCCACCCCAACATCTGAAAACTGAATCAGGGTCTTTGATTTTTAACTGAGCAATCAGGTTTGCTCCATGAAGGTCGCCGGATGCTTCACCGGAAATGATATAGTACTTCATCCGTTAATAATTTTTTGTTTAAGGTCGGATGGAACTCCTTGCTTGCTGTTATTATTATTCAAATCGTTCGCAAACATAATCGGCTCCAGGCTTATTGGTTTATTTATGAAACCAGAAGGAAAAACACAAAAAAACTCTTTGTGAGAAGTTTTTTTATAGTATTGGCCTTTGAAGCCATTTTCTATGCTGATGTTAAACAAGCTATATTAAGCACTGTTTGTGAAAAAGGCTTACATATTAAGAATAAAGAACACTATGGTTAGGACAAAAGTTACCATTAGCACACCTCTTCCTGTTTTGTCATATTTCAGCTTTACAAGGTAATATCTGAAAATGGGGAGATTGGATGCGATGGCAAGGAGTTGTACTGTTGATTCCCTGAGATACCGGATATTTGCAACCGGCTCGCCGATGAGTTTAAGGATGAGGGTTATTATCCCATAAGTGATTGCAGGAGCAAGGATACCAAGGGCAATCCCGAGGATCCAGTTGTCTTTTTTAAGCATTGAAGTCCCAGTTATTAAGTGAAGAAATCAGGTGGTGAGCTGTAAAGTCGTATTGGATAGGTACCAGTGAGATGTAATTGTTATCAATGGCAAAGATGTCAGTATCTTCTTTCAGGTCTTTATTTGCAAATTTACCAGTGAGCCAATAGTAATCGTGGTTGTGTGGATCCTTACGATGGTCAAATTCCTCTTCCCAGTTTGCATTGGCCTGACGGCATACCTTAATCCCTTTAATAGGATGTTCTTGTTTTTGAGGGATGTTTACATTCAGGCAATAGCCTGTTGGGAGCCCATGATTAAGTACATTACGTGCAATGTTGAGGATGTGATTGTCCGCATGTGAAAATACTGCATCAAGGTGATGGTCGCATAGAGAATATCCGATAGCAGGGATTCCTTCCATAGCTCCTTCGATAGCAGCAGACATGGTTCCTGAATAGATGACATTTATTGAAGCATTAGACCCATGGTTGATTCCTGATACAAGCAAATCGGGCTTTCGGTGAAGCACTTTGTTGACAGCAATCTTAACACAGTCAACAGGCGTCCCCGAGCAGGAAAACTCCTGATGGCTCTCATCTGATTGTATCCTTTCAAGCCTTAATGGCGAGGTCAGGGTTACGGCATGCCCCATAGCACTTTGAGGTTTATCGGGAGCGACAACAACAATTTCACCAATCTGGCGCATCAGAAATATTAAATGCCTGATCCCAGGTGCCATTACCCCATCGTCATTGGTAATCAGAATAACTGGTCTGTTCATTTCAACTTTATTTTTATTGGCAAAACTATGAAGAATAAGCTTTTGGAAAACAAAAACCTTAAATATTAACAATCATTTGGACTTGCAGAACGCCGGTTGATGATTGAAAGAATAAATCTAAACCTTTGTCACCCCTCCAGAAACAATAAATTTCATTACCTCGGCAGGAGGTGCATCAATGGGTGTGATGTTTCTGCGGGGGACAATGAATAAATTACCTGAGAAATTATAGGAATGAGGCAGATATACTGCCACCTTGTCATTGTCTATGCAAATCTTTGTGAGATCTGTTTCGGTAATGAACCCCAACTTATAAACATCAGCTTGTTCATTCATTTTAACCATTACAGGCTCCGTGAACTTCCTTTTCTGGCCTACAAAAGCATTCAATAAATCTGAAATTGAAGTGAATACGATTTTAAAAATAGGAACCTTTTCAAGAAGTTTTTTTAGAAAAAACCTGATTGGGCGTGAAATCATAAACGAGCCTAAAAATCCGACAATCGTAATCCCTGTGAAGATTACAATTATCCCCAGCCCTGGAATGTTAAAAGGCAGCAGACTGTCAATGAAAACGAAGCCTTTGTAAATAATGAATATTGTTATTGAAATGGGTGCCAGATAAATCAGGCCTTGCAAAAAAGCAGAAAGAGTTTTGTTAAGTATTTGTTTCATTTGTTTTAAAGAGGTTAGGGTATTGACAGTAAAGAAAATGTAGCAGTTTTAGTGCTTGGCAACTCCCGGAAAGGGGTAATGATTTTGTTGGAAGTCATCAAAAAACCATATTGTTTAAAAACTGAGGTGATTGCAACATAAGAGAATGTGCTGGTTTCAGATGCTTAACAATTTCATTGCCAATAATGTTTGGATTTGCAAAAACGAATTGCAAAATTATCCATAATGGATGAAACGAACATGTTTGCGAATAAATTATTATCATAAACACCAATGAAAATAGCAAACATGGAGTTCCATCCGACCTTAAACAACAAATTATTTACGGATGACCTATAACTTAGGGGCTTAACTTTTTTTAACCGGCTGACATAATGGCTGAAATGTAAAAGCGGCAGGTTTTTTGAGTAATTTTGAACAAACAATTAAATACATTAAAAATGGGCATTTATTTAATTTTCGGAGTGTTCATGCTTTTAAGCTGGTTGGTAAGCCATAAGTTAAAAAGCAAGTTTGAAAAGTATTCAAAAGTAGGCCTTTCGAATGGAATGAGTGGTAAGGAGATTGCTGAGAAAATGTTATATGACAACGGTATCCGGGACGTAAAAGTAGTATCAACTCCCGGTAGGTTGACAGATCATTATAATCCTGTAGATAAGACCGTAAACCTTAGCCCTGAAGTCTTTAATGGCCGAAGTATATCAGCAGCAGCAGTTGCTGCCCATGAATGTGGGCATGCCGTTCAACACGCACAAGCCTATGCCTTTTTAAAGATGCGTTCAGCATTAGTGCCGGTCGTTAGCGTCAGCTC
>CAYLYP010000031.1:0-32661 GCA_964387795.1 uncultured Bacteroidales bacterium | reverse complement strand
GCGGGGTTTTTCATTTTTTGAATTTTTGGCAAAAACGCCAAAAAATGCTATGAAACGAACATGTTTGCGAATCAAACACAATCACAAACAACAATGAAAATAGCAAACATGGAGTTCCATCCGACCTTAACCAACTAATTATTTACGGATGAAATATCAATTTTATGTACCATTTTTGTACCGAACTTTTTTCCGGTACATGAAAATGACCCAAGCGGTACATAAAACGAGAAAATCGCGGTACATATTGATTTTACAATGCTTACTAGCTTTAAATAGTTATTTGCCTTTATAAGTCCTGATGAAGTATGATTAGACGTTTACCTGCATCGGTAAGATATCCTATAGTCTGTGGGCCTTCGTTAAACAGAAGGTCGAGGATACTTAAGCCTGGGACAAAGCCATGCCTGTCGGAGAAGGTTTGATAATACGGTATTGGTTGATATGTTTCTGGTGGCCAGGAACATTTGTTTTTTGGGGAAATAAGGTATCTGAAATCTATCTCTGTCTGGTGCTGCTTTTCAAATGATTGTGTAAAGTTTAAATTTGTCTTTAGTTTTAATAATGAAAACAGCTTTTTTAAAATTGCGTTGTTAAGATCAAAAAGGTTTTTATGCTCTTTGTTGAATACAAACTCTAATTCCGGAAAATAATAAATGAAATAGGGTGCATTTTGATAAGCTGACATTAGGGATCTAAGGTGTTGTTTTTGCCATTGTGTCTGGTAGCTTATGCCAATATGTGAGGAGAGGGTGTGGTTCCCGTCTGGCTTATTAACAGGGATGCTCAGGTCTAATAATCCGTTGGCAGTAATGATGCGGCACCTGTTGCGATAGGTTTGGCGGAGCCAGGTTTCATGTTGTTCGATGGTTGCATTCTGGCAACAGGCCATCAAGGCCATGTATTCAATGGGAGGGAAGTATGCAGTACTAAAGATTAAGTTGTCTATGGAATTCATTGATTGGAAAGTGATTTAAAACAGCGGTCGAAACGTATTCTTTTCCACCAGGGTGTGTTTCCCCTAAAAGAAGCAAGGATGAAAGATGTCTTTCCGATGATATGGTTTTCAGGGAGGAAGCCCCATATCCTGGAGTCGGAGGAATTGTGAAAATTATCGCCTGCTACAAAATAATAATTCATTTTAAATGTATAAGAATCCACAAAGGTATTGTTGATGAAAATGGAATCGTTTTTAACTTCCAGATTGTTGTTTTCGTGATGAACGATGATGTCTTCATACAAAGCTATATTATGGGTATCAAGGTGTACGTTCATTTTTTTTGCAGGGATAATTATTGGTCCAAAGTCTTCAAGTGTCCACCTTATTCCACCTTTTTGAAGAAAAGACATTTCAACAGCCTGATTTGAGAAATCCTTATTTGGTTTTATATAGCCTGATGAAATTATTTTTTTTATTGAATCAGCCTGGTTTTGGGTGAGGTGCAATATAAGCATTGATGAACCAGTTATTGTACCTCCTTCAACAATATCAAGTGATTTTAACACGGAATCATTAATAATATCTTTGGGATCATAGACTTTATAACTTGACTGGCTGTTTGGGAATTTACTGAGCGTTTGTCCATTCACAATGAAGAAACCTTTTTTGCATGACAAAGTATCGCCTGGTAATGCAATAAGTCTTTTAAGATAATGCTGCCTTTTATCAATTGGACGATTGAAATCGCCCGGGTAATTAAAAACCACAAAATCATTGTGCGATATAAAATCTGATCCGGGTAATCGTTTGTATGGCAATTGAGTAAAATCAGGAAATTCTCTGTTGCCACTTGCACGACAAAATATTTCCGGTAATATCCTTTGGGGTAGCCGGGTGCCATATCTAAATTTGCTTATAACAATAATGTCTCCTTTTCTGATTGTCTTTTCCATTGAGGTGGATTGAACAATCATCATTTCAAACAGAAAAATGTGGATGCATAGGAGCAAGCCAAGGCTTATTGATATTGCAATAGCCCATTCTTTAAACAGATGCTTATATTTGCTTTTCTTCTTCTTTTTTTTGTTAACAGGCATGAAGATAACAGGTATTGTATGTTTTTTGTCAGGAGGCAGGAACTAAAATCTTATCAGAATCGATTCTTAGGACATACTTAGTGCCATTTTTTCTTTCCAGGTCAATTTCTCCTTCAAGTTGAGATGCAAGAATCTGGATCAGTTGAAGGCCAAGAGTTTCAGGATTTTTAAAATCAATGCTTTTGTTCATGCCTGCTCCATTATCAGCAAAAACAAACAGAAGCCTGTTTTGGAGGGTTTGGTATAGGTCGATGATGATTTTTGGGTCATTGATATCCTGGAATGCATATTTGAAAGCGTTGGTAGCCATTTCATTCACCAATAACCCCATCGTCATTGCTGAATCAATATCAAGATAAACATCTTCAAAGTTTATTTGGACATCAAGTTCTATTTCCGGGTAAGAACGTTTGGATTCATTAAAATAGTTTTTCAGAAAGGTTTTAAAATCCAAACGGGTAAAGTCCTGCGAATGGTATAGGGTCTCCTGTATCAGTGCCATCGTCCTCAGTCGGTTTTGAGTTTCCCTAAGGACCTGAGTAGTAAACTCATTATCAATGAAATTAACCTGCAAGTTAATCAGGCTGGTCATTACCTGAAGGTTGTTTTTAACCCTGTGGTGGATTTCTTTAATGAAAATTTCTTTTTCCTGTAATCTTGCTTTGGCTTCTTTATCTTTTAAAGTCCGGTTGGTAATATCGTAGGCAACAGTGATATAACCTTGCTTGTTGCCTTGTTCGTTAAAAATAGGCTTAATACTAACAGAAAGCGTTTTTGTGGTGCCATTTCGGGTAAGAATATTAAATATAAGTGCTTCGTCTGAATCTTTAGAGAGATAATTTTTTATTTCTTCAATAACAGCCAATCGGTATGTTTGATCCGGGAAGATAAGGTTAATGATTATATTACCTCCAATCACTTCCTGTTTTGAATAACCTGTAATATTTTCTGCTGCTTTGTTCCAGACCGAAATACGATGGTCGATACGGATGAAGCTAATCCAGACATCAGCATTGTCAATGATTACATCAAGAAAATGATCGGGATTCAAGCTTTGATTAGGGTTTTGTTTTTTTGATGTCCTGATAGTTTCTGTTTTTCCTTCTTTTTTGCTTAATATGTTTTCAAGTATAAAAGCTAATTGATAATCTTTAAAGTCGGGAGTTATGATATAATCAGGTTTATAACCGGCTGCCTCTGAAAAGCTTGATTTAAGGCTCTTTTCAAGGCATATAATAAAAGTTGTTTGTTTTGATTTTTGAATTTTTTTCTTGATGCCTGATGATAAATTGTTAATATAATCAAGGCTTGACACCAGTAATGCAACATCAGGGGATGCGAGTAAATCCTCAATCCCTCCATCTGCCGTTTCAATATCTAAAAGATGAATGAGTGATTTTTCATGCATTTCTTTCAGGACATCTGCTATTGGATGGGGATTCCCGGCTAGGATAACTGACAGAGGTTCCATGTTGCAATTATGTTTTAAATGAAGTACAAACTTAAAAAAAAATGCGTGATGAAGGCTGTGTTTTCATCGGCTTTTGTATCTATCTTTGTTTTTTATGCTTAATAAATAACGAAATGATAAAAATACCTGAAATAGCGCTTGTCAGGGAAGCGGATGCTTATACAATTGCCAATGAGCCTTTGGCGTCAATAGATTTGATGGAGCGGGCTGCAAAGGCTTGTTTTGATTATATCAAAGCCAGATGGAAGAAACAGAATGCTGTTAATATTTTTTGCGGGATGGGCAACAATGGTGGAGATGGCCTTGCGCTTGGACGAATGCTTGCCGTTGCAGGATATCAGGTAAACGTATATAAAATTGTTCATGCCGAAGAAGCTTCGGTTGACTTTTCAATCAATGAAAAGAGGCTTTTAAAAGTGAAAAGGGCTACCTATGCTTCAATCAATGAAAGGTCAGATTTCCCGCTTATTAAACCTGATGATTTGGTTATTGATGCAATCATAGGAAGTGGCCTTTCACGACAGGCTTCAGGTTTGTTAGCGGAAGTAATTGATTTTGTCAATGCTTCGAAAGCCAGGGTAATAGCAATTGATATTCCTTCCGGTTTGTTTGCTGATAAACCTGTCGTGGATGCACATAAAGCCAGTATTATAAATGCTTCAATTACGCTTAGTTTTCAATTTCCAAAACAGTCTTTTTTCTTCCCGGAGAATGAACAGTATGTTGGTTTATGGGAAATAATGGATATTGGGTTACATCCTGATTTCATTCGTAATATGAATGTAAAATCTTTTTTTATCCAGCAGGAAGATATCAAATCTTTATATAAACCCCGGAAACGATTTGCCCATAAAGGGCATTATGGGCATGCATTGTTGATAGCTGGCAGTAAAGGTAAAGCAGGGGCTGCTATCCTTGCTGCAAAAGCCTGTATGGGTTCCGGAGCAGGGCTTACAACAGTTTATGCACCTGGGCATTGCCTGTATCCCATTCAGGTTTCAGTGCCTGAAGCAATGGTTATTCCCTGCAATAATGATGAGTTTATTGAGGGATTGCCTGAACTTGATAAATATAATGTGATAGGTATTGGCCCTGGAATAGGCATAGAGAATGAAACAAGCAAGGCCTTGAAATTATTGATCCAGAATGCCGGTCGCCCATTGGTATTGGATGCTGATGCGCTTAATATCCTTGCCGACAATCCTACATGGCTTTCATTTCTGCCCTCAGGCAGCATCTTAACTCCACATCCGGGTGAGTTTACCCGTCTGGCCGGAAAGTCTTCAAATAGTTTTGAACGCCTTGAAAAAGCAAAAGAGATGGCCAAATGCTACAATGTGTATGTTCTGCTTAAAGATGCCTTTTCTGTATTGGTTTGCCCTGATGGAAATTGTTATTTCAATTCAACCGGTAATCCAGGAATGGCAAGTGGTGGGAGCGGAGATACTCTCACCGGGATTATAACTTCATTTCTGGCCCAATCATATAGCCCAATGCATGCAACATTGATGGCAATGTACCTGCATGGAATGGCAGGTGATATTGCCTCCAGGCGCAAAGGCTTTGAAGCGCTTACTGCCTCTGATATTATCTCTTACCTGCCTAAGGCTTTTAGAAATATGTTCTACTAATTCTTTAGTGTTGAGCGAAGTTAATATGGTTTAGTTTTTTATCAACTCTTCCAATATAGATTTATTAATAATTCTTCCAATAGGATAGACATTTTGCTGTTGGTCAACATAAGGTGTCTTTTCATAAAACCAGTTTAACAAAGCATATTGGTTCCCTTCCAATTGGGGGTTTTCCTGCTTGAACTTATTAAAATCATCAAGTAATGCAGGGTCTTTGGCAATCATTTCTCTTGCCATCTTTTCCATTGTGTAGGATTCAAAATATTCCTTTCTTTCAAAAATTGCATTGAAAAAACCCCAGTAAACAAAAGAACCGGGAGCCATGGGCTCAAGGGCATGGGCTATCAGACGTGCCAGAGGTTGGTTCATATCTATGATGGCGCTCCCGGCTGGATATGTTTGGTTTTTAACAATTGCTTTTTGTGAAAAACGGACTGTTTGTCTTCCTTCATTGGATGATGTAGAAAAAACCACATCCGAAAAGATATAAGTTTCTGTTTCTATTGTGACCTCTTTATTGATCCTTTTGGTTTTGATGCCATGTATCTCAAGTCTCTGTATAATATCTTCCCATTGAGCAGGTATAATATATGCCTCAGGCAATCTGACTTCATAGCTCACCTTTTGTTTGCTGAAGAAGGGGATCTGATAGTCTTTAGGTTTGTCTGGATGGTAAACAAACCAATTGCCTCCTGTAAGGTCGCTTTTTATAATATCAAATTCAACGCCTTTAAAATCAACCATTACTGAATCCTTTGTGGTTTCATAACGCAATGCAAAGGGTTTTTCCCTGAACTGTTCGCTTGAAGTGGCTTGATCTGCATTTTTGATGATTGACTTCAGGGCTGATTGTTCTGTATTGAGTATCTTAAGGGTGTTTTCGATCATTGCAAGGCAAGAGGCAACCCTGACATCGTAAGGCTTAAGCATGTGGGTTTCAATTAACAGGGCTGGTCTGTTTCGTTCTGATACATAGCCTGTTGACAGCATTGGGTTAGATGGCCTGCAAATAAGGCCACTTGTGGGGTCATGCCAAAGCCTGTAGGTTACATAAGGAAAGATGGGATGACCTTGCTGTTCCATTTGTTTTTCAATGGGCTCAAGGTAATTTTGTTTCATCCAATTGGTAAGTGCTTCGTCCTGGGTGCCAAGTGTTTCAAGGGCATACGTAAGGGGATATTGGTAATCGCCCCCATTTGTTGAATGGCAATCTATAAAAAAGTCGGGTTGCCATTTGTTGAAGAAGCTTATGAAATGCCTAATCTCTTTGGCATCTGCTTTAAGATAGTCCCTGTTTAAATTCTGGTTTAAGGCATTGGTGCGCCATCCCATTTCGTCAGGCCCATTTTGATTGATCCTGTTATAGGGGCCAAAGCGCTCATGCCCGTCCACATTTAGTATTGGCAAAAATAATATCGTAGTGTTTGTAAGATATTCGGCATGTTTTTGCTTAAAGACTATATCCCTGAATAAAATCAAGCCTGCATCTTTGCCAACAGGCTCTCCTGCATGAATGCCTGCCTCGATGAGCACTATCAACCGATTAGCTTCTTTTATCTTTATTGGGTCAAATATCCCTTTTGCATCAAATATTAATAATGGGATATCCTTACCTTGATGTGATTTGCCAATATATTGCAGGCTTACCAGGGGTGATGATTTATCAAGCATTTCACAATAAGCAATGGTCTGTTCATAAGTGGGGGTTTTAGTCCCATTGCTTTGCTCAAAATGGGTGAGTGCCTGGTTTTGTGCAGTTGTTGTAAATGATAATAATATGAGGGACAGCAGTAAAACGGATTGTATTCTTCCCATTGCTTTGTTTTGTTTTAGGAGTTTTGTAAAGAACTTATAGGCCGGTATTTATCCCCTTAAGAAATGGCTTTTACCCGGCTTCATTTTTTTGTCCGGCTAAAATAATAAAAAGCTTTGGGAATAATTTATCTGTTGAAAAAATTAGTTTTCTTTATTCTTATGGTAATATCATCCGGGGTCATAATGATAATAGGTCTCTCTTTCAAAGATTACAAATTGAATTTGTTTTTTTAAAGTGAACCTCATGCATTTTTATTGGAGCAATCATTTGTAAACCTCCTTAAAAATGAATTGCATGATAAAGATAAACCAAGGATATGGTGGTGAATGCTTTCAGCTTATTTTTTGTGTTTTGGGACAAATACAATGGCTTCGCTGTTGATACAATACCTGCGATATGTTGGGGGAGGGCCATCATTAAATACATGTCCAAGATGTGCATCACATCCGGCACATAAGACTTCCTCGCGGATCATATTGTGCGAATTGTCTGCTTTTATTACAATGTTTTCTTTGGCTTCCACATCCGAAAATGCAGGCCACCCACATCCACTGTGGTATTTTGTATCTGATTTGAACAAAAGCTTATTACAGCAAACACAATGGTATGCGCCTTCTTCATCAAAATTATTATACTTCCCTGTAAAAGGATATTCAGTTCCTTTCAAACGTGTTATCCTATATTGTTCCGGAGTAAGGATTTGTTGCCACTGGGCATCGGTTTTTATGGTTTTGTGATTTGTCATTTTATTCTCTTTATTTTGGTTTTGTGCTTGAAGGGCATTCAGACAAAACAATAAGGCAATAGTAAGGCAGATCCCTTTCATAATGGGTTGTTTTTATCAATAACAAACATCTTATGGATTTGTTTATCCTGAATATTGAAAGCCACCTGTAAAGTAAAATTGTTTATTAGTAGTTTTTTTTGTATATTTAAAGCCAATAATAAATTGATTTAGTAACAAATTTTTAAATAGTTACTTTTATGGAAGAGCGACTCATTACCATAGCTACCGACCATTATACTTCAGCAGAGGTATTAAAGGCCAGATTGGAAGCAGCGGGAATTCAATGCTTCCTCTCAAATGTGAATATCATTCAGGGAGCTGTTTCAGAGGGTGTTAAAGTTCGGATTAAGGAAACTGATCTGGATAAAGCTGCACACCTGATGATGTCCATAAAAGCTGCCCAGGAAGAGCAGGAATGGAAAGACTTAAAAGCAATCAGGCGGATCCTTGTTCCTGTTGATTTCTCTCCCCATTCACGCAATGCTGCTTTATATGCATTATATCTGGCACAAAACCTAAATGCGGATGTTAAGCTATTTCATGTTTATTATGCCCCAATAATTGATTTAGTCCCCATTACTGATGCCTATAGCATTCAGATTGATATGGATGTTAATTTAAGGGAGATGGAAAAGTCGGCACGTAAAAACCTTATAGATTTTGTTGATGATATTAAGAATGTTGCTGTTGAAAAAGGATTTGGCGATGTTCATATTGGATATTCGCTTCGTGAAGGGATCATTGAAGATGAAGTATCTGCCATGGCCAGGACTTATAAACCGGGTATCATCGTTGCAGGGATGCATAACAAAGGGGATTCCCAGAATGAATTAATAGGTAGTGTCCTTAGGCGGATAATTGATAAAACAAAAGTACCATTATTGGCAATTCCTGAAGATGCAGTCTTTAATTTAGATTCACCTGTTAAAAATATTGTCTATGCCACTGACTTCGATAACAGGGATTATCTTGCCATCCGCAGGCTGATGCATATTGTGGAGGGTTTTAAAGTAAAGATTTTCTGTGTCCATGTATCCCAGGAAGCCCCTCAGGGATGGTCTCGTGCAAAGATGGACGATATGAAAGCGTATTTTAAGAAAGTAAGTAAAGGTATTAAGGTAGAAGGGGATTTTCTCCAGGGTGAAAAGCCTGTTGAGCTTCTTGCCACTTATATAAATACCCATCATATTGATTTAATTGCCTTGAGCAGTCGTAAACGTAGTATCTTTTCCAGATTGTTCAATCCGGGGCTTACCCGAAAGCTTTTGCATCATTCTCATATCCCTCTTTTGATATTCCGTTCATGAACCAAAGTTTTAAATGATTAAAAACCAAAAATTAATTTTCAAAATAATCTTTGCCTATCAAACAAAGTATTAGATTTGGGGTTGTTTTAATAAAAATAATTATATGCGACTGGTGATTAAAACTACCGTTGAAAAGGATCTTTTTACAATAGCCGGTGCATTTGATGAACAGTTCTTCAGATATCTGTTGCCTTGCCGTGCCATTACTAAAATCGTTCGCTACGAAGGCCATGAACCTGGCAATATGGTTGAATTTGGATTCCGCCTGCCATTCATTAAAAACTGGATTGTTGTTATAAAAGATTCATGGAAAAGCTCAAGAGAGTTTTTATTTGTTGACAGAGGTTTGTCTGTCCCTTTTGGAATTTATTTTTGGCAACATATACATAAAGTTATTTCGCTGGGAAAAAACCGTTGTGTTATCATTGATGAAATTGAGTTTGAATCAAACTACCTGATTCAGGATTATTTCAATTATCTGATGCTTTATATGATTTTTGCAATGAGAAGGTTGCACTACAGAAAATACTTCAAAAGAAACAGAAATTGATTGATAGTTAAATATATTTCAAAATGTTGTATTGATCCTTATACCCTGGATGTTGTCTGTTATTCTTTCTCTAAAATGTTTTCTGACAAAAAAAATCTGTAATTAGGGTCTGCTGTTAAAGTCTTTAAGGTGTCAGATGTGAGGCGACAAGGCGAAATTGTATAATAATACTATGAGCCGATGGCAACGAAGCAGATGATGCCTTAAAGACTAACTAAAACAAGATGCAAACATATTAGCACCTAATGAAGTGAATCCTTGCCTGCAATACTAAAAAATGAAATTGTAAATGATTTATATCCTGTTTGTTAAGTGTTTTTCAGCAGACCCTAATTATTGATCAATATTTAAACCCTATAGTCCTTTCAAGGTTTTTTACATTATAAAGGATGGTTTCGTTCATGTATGCTTTACCAAAATTAGCTTCATCAAGCTCTGAGCCGGATAAATCGGATTCGCTTAAATTTGATTTAAACAAATTGGTCCGAATAAAAATGCAATCTTTAAGCATCGCTTTCGACATATCAACCCTTGTGAGGTCAGCATCTGAAAAATCTGTTTCTGAGAAGTTGGAACCCGACATGTTAACATCCGTAAAATCTGTTTCTTTGGCAATACATGCAATTCCAGAAGCCTGAATAATTACAGCACCTTCCAGGTTTGCTCCACTCAGGTTTGCTCCATCTAATGTAGCTTCGGAAAGAAATGCCCCACTTAAGTTGGCATTTGCAAGGTTTGCATTTTTTAAATTGGCTTTCGAAAAATTTGCCCCTGATAAATCTGCTCCCATTAATTGTGCGCCTTCAAGACATGCACCCCTCAGGTTCAATGGCTTGTAATGATCCCCCACACTGCTCCCGGCAATGAGTACCCATAAATCCTTATCGCTTAAAAAACGTTCCATCTTATACTTCTTTTTACAAAATAAACCATTGTAGTATATAAATTGTTTTACAAAAATACACTTTATTTCTTCATACAATAATAAATTTTATTTTTCATTAATCAACTCTTATGTGATAATTTATTTGATACAATTGCATAAATATATTCTATATGATAAATAATTTATATTTAAGCATGTTTTATTCCTGATTTATATATTTTTTGCTTCTGATATGTTACCTTTGTATAACAATGAGACTATTATGAGAATAAACGAGAGGTTTAAATATATCCTTGAATATTTCAAAACCCATCAACCCGAGGCCGAAACTGAACTTATATACGAAAACCCTTATCAATTGCTTGTGGCCGTAATCCTATCAGCACAATGTACTGATAAGCGTGTGAACCAGATAACACCTACATTTTTTAATAGGTTTCCTGATGTGGGTTCGCTATCGGTTGCCAGCCAGGATGAGATTTTTGATTTTATAAAATCCTGTTCATATCCAAACAACAAAAGCAAAAATCTTAAAGGGATGGCTATGATGCTGGCGGGTGAGTATAAAGGTATTGTCCCCGAAGATATAGAACAATTGATGAGATTACCTGGTGTTGGCCGAAAAACTGCTAATGTGATAGCATCTGTTGTTTTTAATAAACCAGCCCTTGCTGTCGATACCCATGTGTTTCGGGTTGCTGCCCGGCTAGGCCTAAGCAAAAATGCAAAGAACCCTTTGGAAACAGAAAAGCAACTCGTAAAGCGCATCCCCCCGGATTTGATACCTATAGCACATCATTGGTTGATATTACATGGCCGATATACTTGCCTCGCAAGGTCACCAAAATGCAATGAATGCCCTTTTGTATCAGTTTGTGATTATTATTCAAAAAACATAAGCCTGAAAAAATAATCAGGCTATTTTTTATTTGTTGAACAAATCTATTTTTTTAATGTTTTACTTGCAAAAAATCGCATAAATGACAGCTAATAATAAACTGGAAGCAGGCCAAAAGGCACCTGTATTTAAAGGTCTGGATCAGGAAGGAAAAATGATTTCCCTTGAAGATTTTATTTCTCATAAAGTAGTCCTTTATTTTTATCCTAAGGATAGCACCCCCGGTTGTACGGCCCAAGCCTGCAACCTTAGGGACAACTATAAACTGCTTCTTGATAAAGGCATTAAAATAATTGGCGTTAGTGCTGATAGTGCTAAATCTCATCAGAAATTTATTGAAAAAAACAATTTGCCCTTCCCTTTAATTGCTGACACTGATAAAACAATATTACAACAATATGGTGTTTGGGGACCTAAAAAATTTATGGGTAAAGTTTACGATGGGATTCATCGGACTACATTCCTTATTGATGAACAGGGTAATATCATCCATGTTTTTGATAAGGTGGATACTAAAAATCATACTGAACAGATTCTTGAAAAACTATAATTTTTTTGTTTTGGTTTAAATTGGTTTATGTTGGAGGGAAGGCTGGTATGTTACCGGCCTTCCTTTTTTTTGCCATTAATGTTAACAATTTCTTTCGTATTTAAGCTTGATAATAAAATAAATGGTAATTTTGGATTGAAGGTATAAGAATGATTAAATATTTAATATTGAGAAATATATGAGCAAAGAAAAAGAAAAAGTTAAAGAAACCGCACCGGAAAAGCCTGTTGTTAATCCTGAAAAGCTTAAAGCACTTCAACTGACACTTGATAAGCTTGAAAAGTCTTATGGTAAAGGAACTATCATGAAGCTCGGCGACAATGCAGTACTTCCTGTTGAGTCAATTTCAACAGGTTCTCTTGCACTTGATGTTGCACTTGGGACTGGTGGTTTGCCAAAGGGCAGGGTCATAGAAATCTTTGGGCCTGAATCTTCGGGTAAAACAACACTTGCAATCCATGCTATTGCCAATGCACAAAAAACTGGTGGTATAGCAGCATTTATTGATGCTGAACATGCATTCGACAGTTCTTATGCAAAAAAATTAGGGGTAGATATTGAAAACCTTCTTGTATCTCAGCCTGATAATGGTGAACAAGCCCTCGAAATAGCAGAAAACCTTATCCGTTCAGGTGCAATTGATATTATTGTTATCGACTCTGTTGCTGCTCTTACTCCAAAAAGCGAAATTGAAGGCGAAATGGGTGATTCAAAAATGGGTCTTCAAGCCCGTCTGATGTCCCAGGCCTTGCGTAAATTAACCGGAACAATTAATAAAACAGGCTGCTGCTGTATCTTTATTAACCAGTTGAGGGAGAAAATCGGGGTTATGTTTGGAAACCCTGAAACAACTACAGGTGGTAATGCCTTGAAGTTTTATGCTTCTGTAAGAATTGATATCCGCAGGCTGGCCCAGATTAAAGATGGTGATAATGCAATTGGTAACCGGACTAAGGTTAAGGTTGTCAAAAATAAACTCGCCCCTCCTTTCAGGCAAGCTGAGTTTGATATTATATATGGCGAAGGGATTAGTAAGGCCGGAGAAATCATTGACCTGGCTGTTGAATATGGTATTGTTAAGAAAAGCGGTAGCTGGTTCAGCTATGGTGAAACAAAACTTGGTCAGGGCAGGGACGCTGTTAAACAGTTAATCATGGACAATCCTGAAATGTCAGAAGAAATCGAAAAACAAATCATCGAAAAAATGGTCTCTTAACCTAAAGACAATCATTTTTTTTCTGTTCACATTATAAGCGTAGTCCCATTATACAGGGCTGCGCTTTTTTCTTTCTGCCCTACTATGTTTATATTAATACGTATTAAGTATCTTTTGTTTTTTAAAACTAAAGTCATTTTGTTTTTATAATGAAATTTTTGTTCGTTTTCATAGCTTTGTTGGTGAAATTTATTGATCTTTAAAAACAAAATACCATGAAAGGCTATTTGGAAAATGAATTTAGTAGTAAGGATGCTCAACTGGTGGATACATTGGATGAGCTTTCTTTGTGGTCTGCCCCCTTTGGGCTTAAGCTACTTGACGGAATCCGGTATAAGAAAAATATTGCCTCTCTTGATATTGGGTTTGGCAATGGATTCCCTCTTATCGAAATTGCTATGCGCCTTGGAAAATCATCAAAAGTTTTTGGAATGGATTTGTGGGATGAAGCAATTGAACGTGCTGAAAAAAAAATCTCACTTTATAAGGTCAAAAACATTGAAATTATTCGTGGTAGTGCCGAGGATATGCCTTTTGAGGGTGCTTATTTTGACCTGATTACAAGCAATAATGGGCTAAATAACATAGAAAATCCTGACAAGGCTTTGAGCGAATGTTATAGGGTGCTTAAACCAGGGGGGCAGTTTATACAGTCCTTTAATCTTGAAGGCACAATGAGTGTTTTATATCAGGCTATGGAGGAGGTGTTGCTAAAAGAAGGAATGATGCAACACATAGGCCTCATGAAGTCACACATTTTTGAAAAACGAAAACCGCTTGAGCTGATAGTAAAAAAACTTGAAGACCAGGGTTTTATCGTAAATTCAATAACCCGGGATACTTTTAGCTATAAGTTCGTAGATGGGACTACAATGTTTGAATATTTTTTTATCCGTTTTGCGTTCCTCGAAAGCTGGAAGAAAATCATTGAACCGGAAAAACAAGAATACATATTCGATGGTATTGAAAGAAAACTAAACCAAATAGCTGAACTTCAAGGAACATTGATGCTGGATGTGCCTTTTGTGGTCATTGATTGTCTAAAATAGGATTGTTTTTACTCTTTGTTCATACTACTACTTATGTGGTAAAAATCAAGTTTTTGATAAAAATATTTTTTAATGTGTTAAATTTTTTTTAAATTTAATGACTGATAGTTAAATGTTTTCGATAAACCATAAAAACTACTTGAGATATGAGAACAATTTCTTTTTTTATGCTTTTAATTGGATTTAGCTTCTTTGCCCAGGGGCAATGTATCAATGGTAAACTTGCAAAACCTATCCATGATATTGGGGCTGAAATCATTGCACAAATTGATAATGAGGGATTTGAGGTAGTTAGGGCTGAGTATGACCTCATTTTTACGAGCAAAGATACTTACAGGACACTTACTAGCTCCTGGGAGTATGCACTGTTTGCTTTTGCTGATAATGGTGTTGCAGACCTTGATATCGCGGTATATGAATATGATGATCTGCTTGAACAATGGACACTGGTACTTAAGGATGACGGCCCTGAAAATTCTGCAACCGTTACTTTTACCCCTGACGAAAGTCAACAGTATAAGATAACCATTACTGTTAAAGAATATGTTGAAGGTTATGATGTAGCCCGTTATGGATTGGTCATCTTTCATAACTAAATACGTAATTGTTTAAACAATGAATGCCACCTTCAATGCAAATGAAGGTGGCATTTTTTATTTAACTTTGCGTATTATCCGACCACAATCTAAATAATTATTTACGGATGGAAATTGATGATGTTATATTACAAAAGCTTTATTTACTGAGGCATGAACTCCATGCCAATCCTGAACTTTCGGGGAATGAAGAAAAAACATCAGGGATTATTAAATCATTCCTCTTAGACTTTAACCCGTCAGAACTCATTGAAAACATTGGCGGGCATAGCCTTCTTGCAATATTTGATTCAGGGATTCCAGGCTCATCTGTTTTGTTTAGGGCTGATATGGATGCCTTGCCAATTGAAGAAAAAAATGACATTCCATATCGTTCCTCAAATAAAGGAATTGCCCATTTATGCGGCCATGATGGACATATTGCAATACTTTCAGGGATGGCTTGTTTGCTTAAACGCTATCCCCCTTCAAAAGGGAAGGTAATGCTCTTTTTTCAGGCTGCCGAAGAAACAGGCGACGGGGCCTTATTAGCTGTCGAAGACCTTACCCATAGAAATATTAAAGCTGATTATTGTTTTGCATTGCACAATCTCCCATCTTTTAAAAAAGCTGCTGTA
This sequence comes from uncultured Bacteroidales bacterium, assembly GCA_964387795.1. Lineage (GTDB taxonomy): Bacteria > Bacteroidota > Bacteroidia > Bacteroidales > UBA7960 > CAYLYP01. The sequence continues at coordinate 17,250 of CAYLYP010000031.1, read as the reverse complement.
TTGTTTAAAGATGGGACATTTGCTGCCGCTTCATCAGGGATGGTTATCCAACTTGAAGGTAAGACTTCCCATGCTGCCCATCCCGAGAATGGTCTGAACCCTGATTTAGCCCTGGCTAGCTTAATTATTGAAATCAATAAGCTGAACAAGGGTTCTGTTCTTGATAAGGATTTCTCGTTGATTACAATTATCCATGCCCGGCTAGGCAATCCTGCTTTTGGAACAAGTCCCGGTTTTGCTGAACTGATGATTACCCTCAGGGCTTTTTCGGATGAAAAACTCTTTGATACTATCGAAACAATTAAAAAGCTGGCTATTGATATTGGTGCTTTACACAATCTTAAGCTTAATTTCTCATTTAAAGAACCCTTCCCGGCTACGGTAAACCATCCTGATGCGGCACAGATAATCTTTGAATCTGCTCAAAGGACAGGTCTTGACCTGATCAAACTCAAACAGCCTTTCCGATGGAGCGAAGACTTTGGGCATTTCTCTAAAATGGCTCCTTCTGCAATGTTTGGCCTTGGTTGTGGTGTGGATTTCCCTCAGCTTCACAACGAAAACTATGACTTTCCTGATGAAATTATACAGTCAGGGTTGTTGGCTTTTTACAATATTGCAAATAGGCTTAATGGATTATCAGTAGAACTTTCAAAATTACCATCTGTAATATAATCCAAACTCAACCTGCCATCGGGAAAAATCCCTTTTGGATCCTTCAATGCTAGCCGATGAGCTGTTGTCCATAGTCCACTCATAGTGTGTCAGCTTATAGTCAAAACTTCTTTTACTCATAAAACCAATTATATTTGCCTGAAAACCCAATTTACAGTCAGATAAACGGAATAAGTCAAGCTTTATATTGGCTGATGGTGACCACATAAATGTATAATCTGATTCAACATCAAACTCATAGACCTCTATGTAGTTTGAATAGGATTTCTTTCCAGTAATCTTGTCATCAAAGGAGGAGAACTTCCCAATACCTCCCTGTAGCCCGCCTGAAAGGCTTAAGGCGCCTGTTTGGTAATAAAATTCAGGGCCAAATAAAAAAGAATGATCGTAAATGCTTATCTGCCTGTAGTCTGAATCATAGCCCATATATATCATTTCAGGGTTTATGGCCGTATAATGGTTTACATTATCAATATTTATTAGCCAATCATAGCAGTGAAATGAAGCATCAAGGCTTAAAAAGGGCATGAGACGATATCCAAGCTGTAATTGGATATTCTCAGGGAAAAGTTCATCACCTGTAAATATCCTCATCGATGCTTTAATCCCGTTATTGAACTCAATGCCTGTATTAATGCCAATATTTGGAAAGTCTAACCAGGAATCGCTACCATAAAGGTAATTCATGAAATCAGGGTTTTGTCCTACTGGCTGAGCACCTGCATCTACATTGGATGCCCCTATCTGAACCCCAAATGTGAAATCTTTGTATTTTTTGTTTTCCTGTGCTTTACCTTCTAAGGATAAGAGCATACCCAATGAAAAAATAAAAATGGATATGGTGATATGTTTCATGTTTAGTGCATTTTTGCGTCTATAGATATATGAGATAATTATTTTTGGGGACTGGGTATGATGTGGATGATGCTTGTTGTATCAGTAAAGATAGTGCCATTTGAAAGGAAGATGTTTACTTCAAAGGAAGCAGTATCATTTTCTACAGTTATTTTTAAATATAATTGAAATTCTTCTGTTGGGTCATCAAAATATACTTTCGAATCAAGGCCATTTAACTGCTTTGAAATCTCTGTGTAAACAATATTTGGTTGGCTGCTTTCGGGATCAGGGACGTAAAACAATGAGGTTACATCACTTTGGGCCTTATAACTGGCATTAATATCATATAAGGTCTTTATTCTGATATCATTAACATAATGATTGGGTTTTAAAGGCACAGAGCAATCACATGAAAAGGCCATTGCTGATGGAAATAATGAAAATCCCTGCCTGCAATAATTGCTGTAATAAAAATAATAGGCTGATGAATCTGAAACATAAGTTTTAAAAGCTACAGACTCAGCATACATTGTGTCTGACTCCAATGTCTGTGTCCAGGCACTGTCATTCCTTATTAATTTGGTATCAATCAACGTGAAATCAAATTTAACGATATCGGCAGGGCAATCGCAACAGGAAACAATAAACCTGCTTATATTAAAAAGTAAAATGATGAGCAATATCTTTTTTAAGGATTTCATGGATTCAGATTTTTTTAAGGAAAAGTTTCGGTTTTATATTCTAATTGATGCTTTTTTATTATTAAAAGTTGCTTGCACGTAAAAATATTAAAAGAAAATATTTGTGCAATAGCTTTTTAAGCTTACTGACAACATTTATATTTGTACTCTTGTTGGGTGGTATAGGGCAATTATATTTTTCTTCGTTTATAAATCAAACAGAAATACAGGTTTTTATGCGCTATCAGTATGTCAAACCTTCTGCTTTTTTATCTGATTTTGTAAAGCATTACTGGGTGCTTGAGATTGACGAGCAGGAAGGTCATGTTGCTGAAAGGGTAATCCCTACCGGAAATATAGAATTGATGTTTCATTATCGAAAACCTTTTGCAGTAATCAATGCTGAAAATAACTCCCTGTCATCGCAGCCTCTTACTGTTCTTTCTGGTTTGATTTCCGGGTTTTCTGACGTAACCTCTGTCGGCGATTCGGGTGTACTGGCTGTATCTTTCCATCCTTTTGGGGCTTGCCAGTTCTTTAATTTTCCTCTTGCCGAGATTGAAAATATGAGTGTTGACCTTCGGGCTGTGCTTGGTGATAAAATAAGGGATATTGAAGAGCAATTATCAAATGCGTGCCATTTAACCGAACGTATTGCTATAGTTGAGGATTTTTTAAAAAAAGCGTTTTGCCCTCTTGATGCCTATGACCTTGCTTTCCTCAAAAAGGCCGTTTCCCTCATCGAAACCAGTAAGGCTGGCATACAGGCTCATGAGCTTGCAGATATGTTGGCAGTAAGCAACAAAGGACTTGAACGAAAATTTGCAGCCAGGCTTGGAAAAACCCCTAAACAATACCTGAAAATGATGAGGTTCCAGATGGCCGTTAAAAGGCTGTCAATGGCTAATGACCAAGCCCTTACTGATCTTGCCTATCAATGTGGCTATTTTGACCAGGCCCATTTTATCAGGGATTTTAAAATGTTCTCAGGTTATACCCCAGGCGAATTTAGGCAGATATGCAATTATCAGGCTCAGGAAGGGATTGTTGAGTAATTGTCGTTTTTATACAATTTCAGAAGTTGTTGTATGGATAATTTTGCACCCGAAAAAAATCTTCCTGAATCATTAAATCCTTATTGCCATGTTACATGATCATATTGTGGTCCAAAATGCCCATACCAATAACCTGAAAAACATTTATGTTGAAATACCCAAACATAAACTTGTTGTATTTACAGGTGTCTCAGGTTCCGGTAAGTCTTCCTTATTGTTCGATACCCTTTATACAGAAGCACAGAGGCAACTCATCGAGACTTTCTCTTCCTTTGCCCGTACACGTATGCCTAAGCTCTCACGTCCTGATGTGGATGACATCCTGAACCTTTCCACTGCCATTGTCATCGACCAAAAACGTATGGGAAATAATCTGAGGAGCACTGTTGGTACTGCCACCGAGCTAAATACATATCTCAGGCTCTTATTTTCTCGGATTGGGAAGCCTTTTATCGGGCCATCTTTTTTGTTTTCTTTTAACCACCCTGAAGGGATGTGCCCTCATTGTCATGGTTTGGGCAAGAAAGTAAGTGTTGATATCGATTTGTTCCTGGACAAGGAAAAATCAATCTATGATGGCGGGGTCTTATATCCGGGTATGCAATCGGGCAGTTGGTTCTGGCGCGAAATAGTGGCTATCGGGATTGTTGATGTCCATAAGAAACTTGGTGATTTCACGCCCGAAGAGCTTCAATTCTTACTTTATACCGATCCGGTGCCTGTTAGCAGGGCGCATGGTGCCGGAACTTATTCCAAAACCTTTGTGGGCCTGGCAAAGAGATTGGAAAAGGCTATTTTGGAAAAAGCTGAAGATGAGGCCCCTGAAGAAGAGAAAGATGCATACCGCAAGTTTTTAAAGTATTCCGAATGCCCTCATTGCAATGGTACAAGGCTTAACCAGCGTGCCAGGGAGGTGAAGGTGAATGGACTTGGTATTGATGAAGTTTGTTCACTCGAACTCCCTGAAGTTCTGGATTTTGTCAAAAAAATTGATGATGAAATTGCACTTCCTATCATCAGGAAAACAACTTTCCTGCTCGAACAGCTTATTGATATCGGTGTGGCTTATCTTTCACTTGATCGTACTGTAGCTACGCTCTCCGGTGGTGAATCCCAAAGGGTGAAAATGGCCCGCCAATTGGATTGCAACCTTGTTGATATGCTTTATGTCCTTGATGAACCTTCCATCGGGCTTCATCCCCGCGATACCTCCAATCTGATGTCAGTGCTCTACAGGCTTAGGGATAATGGAAATAGTGTCTTTGTTGTTGAACATGACGCTGATATTATTAAAGCTGCTGACTGGATTATTGATATGGGTCCCCAGGCAGGAAAATATGGTGGTGAGATTATTTTTAACGGCCCTGTCGGGGATTTGAAAAGCGCTGATGGGATTACCGCAAAATGTCTTTTCCGAAATGATACGGTTCGCAAACAACGAAAACCAGCCAAAGACTTTCTGCTTGTTGAAAATGCCACTGCCAACAACCTCAAAAATGTCACAGTAAGGATTCCTAAAGGACTTCTTACATGTGTTACCGGAGTTGCAGGGAGTGGAAAAAGCAGCCTTATCCATCAGTGTTTCGTTAAACAATATCCACAGGCTATCGTAATTGATCAATCGCCAATTGGGAGGTCTTCGAGGGCCAATCCGGCTACCTATACCGGGGTTTTTGACCTGATACGAAAAGAATTTGCAAAAGCAAGCGGACAGGATAGCGGATTATTTAGCTTCAACTCAAAAGGGGCTTGTCCAAAATGCAATGGCCAGGGTGTATTAAGTTTTGAAATGCATTTTCTTGATGCTGTAAAAACCCAGTGTGATGCCTGCAACGGTTTAAGATACCACGACGAAGTCCTTCAGTATAAACTTGATGGGGTTAATATAGCCCAGGTGCTTGATATGCAGGTTGATAAAGCTATTGATTTCTTTCAGGCCCCCAAAATTAAAAAACAACTCCGCATCCTTCAGGATGTGGGCCTTGGATATCTTAAAATAGGACAATCACTTAGCTCACTCTCAGGGGGCGAAGCCCAGAGACTTAAAATTGCAGCCGAGCTTCACAAAGAATCGAACATCTATGTGATGGATGAACCCACTACTGGTTTGCACCTTTCTGATATTGATAACTTCTATCGTATCGTGAAAAAACTTGTTGACAATGACAATACCGTGATTATCATTGAGCATAACCTTGATATCATCCGCCAGGCTGACTGGATTATTGATATGGGTCCGGAGGGTGGCAAAGCAGGAGGAGAGGTTTTATATGAAGGCGTTCCTGAAGGCCTGGTCCAATGTGAAAGATCCTTTACAGGAAAATTCCTGGCTGGCCGACTCTGATAATAACTAACACATTTCATCCCGGTATATCCGTCCTGGCGGATGTTACCGGGATTTTTTTTTGATTGTTATCAATATTTCATAAGCAATCCATATCAGATATAATTTGCCTCAATATGAAAATCGGAAATCATTTATCAGAAGTCAAATGTGTTAATAAAAACGTAACCGACAATAATCATGTTAAGGGTTGAGCCGGGGTTGAGGCGGGTTTGAGGCGGGTTTGAGCCGGGTTCAACCCGGCTTAAACCCGCTTTAAGTCCGCTTTAAGTATGACCATGGTAATACAAGGGAGTGAACAGGTAGCGTTCTGAAAGTGTTCAGGGAGTGTTCAAAAACTGTGTTGATAACAGGGAAATTGTTGGGAATGCTTAAAAATATTATATAGTATATAATTGTATATCAATCTGTTGGATTATTGATTGGGTTATTATCAGAAAGGTCTTCTACTTACTTCAATCCAGTGTTTTATTTTTTTTGAGCGGCTATAAACGCCTCCTTTGGCAAAAGGCATTAAATCTTTAATAATCAAATATAATTCGTCATGTAATTCAGGATATTTTAAGCCAATATTATACATAATCTGCATAGAAAAAATTGGGATTGTAGCAGGCAAAGAGAGGTCGGTGACCCATGCAAAGCATTTGTCGTACAAGGGACCTTCAAGGTCTTCGGGTATCTGGATGATAGCAAAATACCCCATGATTAGCCTTCTTACGGAGGGATGGTTTTTTTTATCAAGTAGCTTAAACATTCTGTATATGAAAGGCAGTCCGGATTGAGGTTGTTCGGCAAGGATAATCCCCATTGGCCAGGCAGCCCTTTGCGAATAAGGTTCTTCGCACATCTCTATTGCCAGAAAGAGTTCTTCAAGGCTAAATGCATTATTTTGAAAAAGCTTTACGATGTTGTCAGCATTGGCCCTTGATTGTTTGTTTTCCAAAGCTGTTTTTAATGCTGCATTCATTGGTTCACCAAATTGATTTTTAGTATTGTTTGTTGGATTGCAATGCTGTTCATGGGTTTTGATACTTAAGGCCGGATTTGAAATGAATCCTTATTTTATTGATTGTATTTCATCTTATGATTTATAAAAGCCGCATGACAGGTATTGGAACAATTCCATAATGTTTGTTGAGTTTAGGCATAAAAACCTTATAGGAGGCCTCTTTGGGGCTTAGGGAAAAATATTTGGTGCTGTTTATAAATCTGGTTTTTTTCTTGATTGTTTAATGTCGGAACGCAGGCGTTTGGAATCCATTCTTTTCTGGCGCGAAGCATGGGTGGGATTGGTATTGATACGTTTTTTCTTCACTTTAAGTGCCTGGACAATAAGGTCAAAGAACTTTTCAATACAGAGTTCTTTGTTACGGAATTGGGAACGTTCCGTTTCGCAACTGATAATGAGTTGTCCTTCAGAAGAAATCCTGTTTTTGAGTTTTTCAAAAATAATTGTTTTTTCATCTTCATCAAGGCATAGTGAATTGTTGATGTTGAAAAACAATTCAACACGGCTGTTTACTTTATTGACATTTTGTCCACCGGCACCTCTGCTGCGGCTTGCCTGGAAGACAAATTCAGGATAGAAATTACGTTCTGGAATGGCTTGTTCCATGAGCAGATAAATAATAATATAGGTTTACAAAAATCATTGTAAAGTTACACTTTTGTGAAATGTTGATGGAAGAATTGATAATAAAATGATTTTTCTTTCAAAATATATGAAAAAAAAATATGTTTTGTTTTAATAACGAATCTGGAAAATGAAAGGCTGATTGAATGATTTGTTGTGATAAAAAAATAAAGCTAAAAAACTGTTGATATTTTAATTAAAATAATGTGATTCAATGGTTTGGAAAATGTTTCAAAAAAACTAATTTTGAAAAAAATATCTCCATTTGAAGTTGAAAATACAGATCAGACAGTAGATTTTGCTTTTTGTATTCAGTGTTTCAACCATTCTATACATTGGAGTTATTAGATATATGTCAATAAGTTCATGGAACAGCGCATCAGACAATGCCCAAAAGGATGCTATATTACCAGCCAGGGAGTTAGCAGCCTCAATGACAAAGGATTTTGCATTAGTCCTGACTTTTACCCAGACATATTCAGTATGGCTTGATTTTCAATTTAAATAACCTATATATTGAAACAATAGGATTTTCAGTTGAAAAGGTATTAGGCGAGTATTTCTTTGACAATGTTGGGCTTGATGAAAGTCAGCCTGAGAGAATAAAAGGCTTCCGGGCAAAAGTGATAAGAGGTAATGCAGGGAAACGTAAAAGTGTAATTATCAGGGATGGGGTTCATTATACCTTCATTGAGAATTATATCCCTGTAAAGGATGCTGATGGAAGGGTCACAAGAGTCATAAAGCTTTCTAATGAGCCTGATGAGTTTGAAAATGAAACAGATTAATGAGTCAAACTGACTATTTACTGAGGGAAAAAAACAGGGGTTTTCACCAGTTTTTACAACAATTGGTTAAAATCCCATAGAAAAAAATAGGAATGAATATCAAAAAAATTAATTTTGACAAAAATCTATCTGCTCATGAAAATTAAAATGAAAATCAGACAAAAGATATTGCTTTTTGTCTTAAGTGCATCAGCTTTTTTATATATAATCGCAATAGGTTATATTTCATTTAGTTCCAGGAAAAGCGCCCTTGAAGATGCCCGCCGCAATGCTGTATTGACAGCAAGGGAGGTTGCAGCAGCAGTGGATAAGGATTTTGAAAGGGATTTTGCCCTTACCCGCACCTTAACCCAGGCTTTTTCAATATACAAATCTATGGATGTAGAGCAATGGCAGAAGCTTTTTCCTGAGATGTATAAGCCGGTATTACAAGACAACCCTCATATTTATTGTATTTGGGACAGCTGGGAGTTTTATGGCTTTGTCCCTGATTATGATAAAACCTATGGAAGGTTTTTTAATAAGGTAGCGCATTCAGGGGATACATTAATTGTTGAAACAGCAGTGAGGAGCGAGAATGGGGATCCCCCATTGTATGCCTCATTTAAAGCAAATGCTGTTGAGCACTTATGGGATCCCTATTTTGACCGTATCACTGATGACCAGGTTGGGGATGTATTGATGACAACGATTGGTGTCCCCGTTAATATTAATGGTAAATATATGGGTATGATCGGGCTCGACCTTGAGCTGACTGCCCTCCAGAAAATGATTGAAGGTGTGAAACCTGTTGAAGGGAGCTATGCATTTATTCTGGCCAACAATGGGTATATTGCAGGACATGCCAATACGGAGTATATTAATAAAAGCATTGGGGAAGTTTGGGAGAAAGACAGCATAGAACATAACTTAAACCAGCACGTTAAAAAAGGGGAGGAGTATTCCTTTGTAAGGGAAAACGAAGATGGCAAAGACCATTTTGTGGTGTTGGTTCCCATCAGCCCGGGAAAGATAAAAACACCCTGGAGCCTTGTCTTGTCAATTCCTGTTGATGTGATGACTGCCAAAGCCAACCGGGACTTTCTCATTTCCCTAATTGTTGGTATTATTGGCCTGATTATCCTTGTGGTGGTTTTAATCCTTGTAGCTGATAACCTTACCAAGCCCATTGTGAAGATTACAAAAACGCTAAACAGGTTATCAAAAGGGGAGGTTGACCAAAACATGAAGCTTCAGATTGATTCGGGGGATGAGATAGAAGAGATGTCTGAAGCATTGAATGTATCAATAGAAGGGCTAAACAATAAAGCAAGTTTTGCCCAGGCTATTGGCAAAGGGAACCTTGACAGCAGCCTTGAGATGCTGTCCGACACGGATGTATTGGGCAAGTCATTGATAGATATGCAGAAAAGCCTTCTTAACGCATCAGAGGAAGAACAAAAACGAAAACTTGAAGACCAGAAGCGTACCTGGGCTAATGAAGGATTTGCTTTGTTTGCTGACTTGCTGCGCAAAAACAATAATGATATCAAAAAACTTGGCGATGAGGTTGTTAAAAACCTTGTAAAATACCTTGATGCCAACCAGGGTGGCATCCTGTTGGCCAATACAGACAATGAAAATGATATGCATTTTGAGCTGATTTCTTCTTATGCCTGGGACAGGAAGAAGTTTTTACAAAAGCGTATTGAATGGGGTGAAGGCCTGGTAGGTGCTTGTGCATTGGAGCAGAAAACAATTTTCCTTACCCAGGTTCCTGATTCCTATGTTGAAGTTACATCAGGATTAGGCCAGGCAAATCCTACATGCATCATATTAGTTCCATTAATGCACGAAGAAGAAATCCTTGGTGTTGTTGAACTTGCATCTTTTAAAGTTCTTCAGCCTTATGAAATAGAGTTTCTTGAAAAGACTGCGGAGAGTATTGCCTCTACATTGCTTGCTGTAAGGGTAAATGCCAAGACCCGAATCCTGCTTGAGCAAACACAGCTTCATGCAGAAGAGATGGCTGCCCAGGAAGAAGAGATGCGCCAAAACATGGAAGAGCTTCATGCAACACAGGAAGATGCAGCACGAAAATCGATGGAGATACAAAGCCTTGTCAACTCCCTGAGCGCTGCTTCCTATCTTGTGGAATATGACCTCGAAGGCAGGGTAATCAATGTAAACGACCTCTACCTCGACAGGATCGGTATCAGGCGTGATCAGGTAATGGGGACTTATTATTATCAGAACTTAGACCTTGAGGGCGAACAGCTTCAGGAACTTAAAAATTTCTGGTCCACAATTAAAGCAGGAAACTCAAGGAAGCGCAAGTCAGTTGTTAATATAAACAATCAGTCCCTGAGCTTTATTGAGACTTACATCCCTGTAAAAGACTATGATGACAGGATTATGAAGATCCTTAAACTGTCTTACGAACTGAATGAGTTTGAGGAATAATTTCCCGGAATATAATACATTTAAAAAATCCTGTGCATTGGTATTCATCATGCACGGGATTTTTTGTTAGGGCAAATTGATAAGGATAAATTGGGGATTGGAACTGAATTGAGCGAAAGAATGTGATGGAGGTTCAGAGCGGATTGGGGAATGGAAAGGATAAAACATTAACAAAGGAAAGGTATTTATGGATGTCGATTGAAACAATATTATTATAGGGGAGGAATTTAACACTTACTACTGTTCTAAGGGATGTATGGATGCGCTTTTATGCTCCCTTTTTTTGCCAGTCGAATTGACTGGCAAATATAATCAACTGGCACAGGACTGACAAAAAAAAGTGTTTTTTACGGATTTTGGTGGATTTTTCTGTTTTTTTTGGGCTTTGAAAAAGCAATAAAAAAGCCCGCTAATCAATGATTGGCGGGCTTAGTGACTGATTTTAAGTCGTTTTGGTTTTTGCCTTTAGTTGTCCTGCCAGGGCTCGAACCTGGACTTTTCTGATCCAGAGTCAGACGTGTTACCAATTACACCACAGGACAGTCTTATTTTGCGGGGCAAATATAGAAACTATTTTCCCAAAGGCAAAGAAAAAACTAATCTTTTTTTTCTATTTTTGACCATGAGTCTTTTAAGGTAACAGTGCGGTTTAGGACACGTTTTTCTGAAGTGGAATCTTTGTCCACACAGAAATATCCAAGACGTTCAAACTGAACATTTTCCCCAGCATTGAAGTTCATCAATGAAGGTTCTGCATATCCTTTAACAACTTTCAATGATTCAGGGTTGAGGTTTGTTTTATAGTCTAGTCCTTCTTCAACGTCTTCCGGGCTTTCGGTCATAAATAACCTGTCATAGAGCCGTGTTTCAATCTCAACGTGCTTATCCTGCGATACCCAATGGATGGTACCTTTAACTTTTTTTCCTGTCTGATCATTCCCTGACCTGCTTGTTGGATCGTAAGAACAATGGATTAAAGTAATCTCACCTGTTATCGGATCCTTTTCAAAGCTCTCGCATTTTACAATATATCCATATTTAAGCCTTACCTCGTTGCCCACATAAAGACGGTGATATTTCTTTGGAGGTTCTTCCATGAAATCGTCTTTTTCAATAAGCAGGTGTTTTGAAAAAGGGATCTTACGGTTGCCCAATTCTGGTTGTTCAGGATTGATGAGGCCATCCATCTCTTCTATCTGTCCATCGGGGTAGTTGTCGATTACAAGTTTAAGGGGATTTAAGACGCTCATGATGCGTGGGGCTTTTTTGTTGAGGTCTTCACGGATGCAATGTTCAAGGAGAGCAACATCAATAACGTTTTCACGTTTGGCAACTCCCACTTTTTCAGCAAAGTTCCTGATGCTTTCCGGAGTATATCCTCTTCGCCTAAGGCCACATATTGTTGGCATACGGGGGTCATCCCACCCACTAACATAGTTGTTTTTTACAAGTTCGAGGAGCTTACGTTTGCTCATTACCGTATAGGTGACATTAAGCCGTGCAAACTCCGATTGCTGAGGCCTGTTCCCGGTAAACCCAAGGTTGTCAAGGAACCAGTCGTATAAAGGCCTGTGAACTTCAAATTCAAGTGTGCAAATTGAATGGGTGATGCCTTCAAGGTAATCGCTCTGGCCATGGGCCCAGTCATACATTGGATATATGCACCATTTGTCGCCTGTCCGATGGTGGTGGGCGTGAAGGATACGGTACATAATAGGATCGCGCATGTGCATATTAGGTGAAGCCATATCGATTTTAGCCCTAAGGACTTTTGTGCCATCAGGAAACTCACCATTGCGCATACGTTCAAAAAGATCAAGGTTTTCTTCAACACTTCGATCCCTCCAGGGGCTAAGCTTACCTGGCTGGGATGGGGTTCCACGTCCGGCACTGATTTCTTCAGGTGTCATATCGCAGACATAAGCTTTTCCTTTTTTTATTAGTTCAATTGCAAACTGGTATATGGTTTCAAAATAATCGCTTGCATAGAAAAGCCTTCCTTCCCAATCAAAGCCTAACCAATGAACATCTTCCATGATAGAATCAACATATTCTGTATCTTCTTTAACCGGGTTGGTGTCATCGAAGCGTAGGTTGCATTTCCCGTTATATTTCTTTGCAAGGCCAAAATTCAGGCATATTGACTTTGCGTGACCGATATGTAGGTATCCATTGGGTTCAGGTGGAAACCGGGTGTGTACCCTGGAATCATTTTTTCCGTTTTTTATATCATTTTCTATGATTTGCTCAAGGAAATTTAAAGAAGGGCGTACAATTTCGTTGCTCTCATTATTGTTGTTCATGCGTTAGTGCTTTGCAAGTTAGATATCCCCAGGTTATCTGGTTTTTAATGTGTTCTTTTTTTTTCAACCCACAAAAATACAGATAATTCTTTTTTTGTTTTTGCATTCTTAGCCTTTTTTTAGCAATTACATAAAATGGGTAAAAAGGAGTCCTTTATAATGCCCAAAAGGATTGCCAAAGATTTGTCATTAAGTCTGTTCCTATGTTTGATTTTCATTTTGTCAGGTATTATTAAAAATGGTATATGCTTTATTTATTTGGTTATTTTTGTTCAGGAGAAACGAATTACTAAGTATATGCGTATTTTTCTGATAGGATTTATGGGCAGTGGAAAAACGACAAGCGGTAAGCGTTTGGCCAGAAAGCTGAATTATTCATTTATTGATACGGATTGTTTATTTGAAGAAAAATCAGGAATAAGAATAAGTGATTATTTTATAGAGAAGGGAGAGATGGCTTTCAGACAAGCTGAACATGCAATGTTAGATGATCTGGTAAAGCTTGATAATATTGTTGTTGCAACAGGAGGTGGTTTGCCCTGTTTTTTTAATAATATGGATATTATCAATGCAAATGGTGTATCAGTTTATTTACGATTAAGCCCATTAAGCCTTGCCAGCAGATTGGCCAACTCAAAAGAGAGCCGTCCATTGATAAAAAACCTTTCGGGCGATAACCTCCTTTCCTTTATTACCGAAATGCTTGAAAAAAGAGAACCATATTATTTAAGAGCAAAGTGTGTTATTAAAGGAGAAAGCGTTAAAACAGATCATTTGATAAACCTTATTTTTGGTTAAAAATCTTTGGGGGCAGGATTCTTGAGGAACCACTAAAATATCTTGAATAATAGGGACTCTAAATTGAATTAAACTTAATTCCTTTGTAAAGGGAAGCATGGGTAAAACTATAATGTTTTGTATAATGTGTTACTTGTTTTCCATTAGCATACTCATAATTGACTGGTAAGTGGTTATTCTTATGATTATTTTTTTAAGTATCTGAATACATCATTCAATTGGTAATATAGTTATTTTTTATAAATTTGAAGTAAACATTATTGTCCTTAGAATGATTGATTAAGTGTTTGATTAGTAATGTTTAATATAAATAAAAAAAGAAAGCCTTTTTGAAAAGTGGTGAAAAATCACTGGACTGTAAACAATGCTTTTTTTAAAAAACTCTAATCATACAAAATCCAATGGATATCCCCGATACTGATACTGGTGAATTGAATTCGATTAATATCGGGACATTGATTGGAAATGCCATTGTATTAAACCTGCTTGAATCATTTCATGTAATATCTGGAATTTCTATCGGATTGTTCGATAATCAGGGCAAACTGTTAATGAAGGTCGGAGAAGTATCAATATGTGACAACTTTTTTAAGGCACATGACAATACTTTTGATTTATGCAAAAAAAGCTGTGCGATATATTTTCCTCCGGATGGCACTGAATTATATTCAATAGGAGAGTGCTTAAACGGCCTTCACAGGTGCAATGGTGCAATATTATTAAATGGTGAGGTAATAGGGCACCTTTTGGTTGGCCCTTTTATGCTTGAAGGGGCAGAGGATCAATTAAGAAGCAGAATTCAGCAGGATCATGGTGTCGATTTGGAGGTGTTCAATAAGCAGTTGAAAAGTATTCCTGTATTTTCAACGCAACAAGTCCGAAAGATTTCAGATTCATTTCTTCAGTTATTGCATGTTATCATTGATTTGGCTTATGAAAAGCTAAATGCGCTGATGCAGGCTGAGAGTCTGAGAAAGAATGAAGACCAGTTTAAAATGTTGTTTGAGAGTATGGGGGAAGGGATAATTGCATTTGATCCAAATGGGATTATTAATTTTGTGAACCAGGCAACATTAGGTTTTTTGGGGATAAATCAAGGGCAGCTTATTGGGCGTTTGATTGACGAGTTTATTGAATACAGTACTAATACTGAATATGAATCAAGTGCCTTGCCTTGGAAACAGGTGATTTCAAGCGGCCCTTTGAAGGATATTGGCTTGGTTAGTTTTAAAGGGATAAGTCGAAAAGGTTATTGGTTTATTGAATCTATGTCACCAATATATGGAACTGGTGGAGTTCATTCGGGAGGTGTTTTGGTGTTCAGGGATGAGACTGAACGCATAGAAGCTGAATATGCACTAAAAGAAAGTGAACGCCGTTATCGCTTATTGGCTGAAAATACATCCGATGTCATTTGGACCCTGGATTTATCAACGATGAAGTATTCATATATAAGTCCTGCTGTAACAAAGCTTAGGGGCTTTAGTGTTGATGAGGCCATGAATGAAGCTGTTGCCGATGGGCTTCATCCTGATGACTTTAAGGCAATCATGGGCAAAATGCCTGATCGGATCAAGGAGTTTATGAAAGGGAAAACCGGGCAGACCCATGCAGTGGATGAAGTTAGGCAACCTTGTAAAGATGGAAGTTGGAAATGGGTTGAGATTTCTTCTACGCTTTATACAAATGATAATGGCGAAATTGCAGGTGTTATTGGTGTATCCAGGGATATTACCCTCAGGCGCAAAGTAAGGGCATCTTTATTGGAAAGCCAGAGGTTTTTTAAAGCAATCTTTGCCCATGCAGGGATTGGAATGGCAATTACTGACCTGGCAGGGAATTTCATGAATGTTAATACGAAGTTCTGTAATATCTTTCAATACACAGAGAATGAATTAAAGTCATTATCATTTAATGCACTTTTTCACCAACAGGACAAGAAAATTGATGATGAACTCGTTCAGCACTTAAAAGCTGGAGAGATAGATAATTATGAAATTGAAAAAAGGTATTGCAGAAAGGATGGCAATGAAATATGGGCTATCCTTAATGTAGCCCTTATTAGAAATGAAAATGGAAGCCCTTTGTATTTTATTTCTCAGATTCAGGAGATAACTCAAAGAAAACAAGCAGAAACAGAACTCAAGGAAAGCGAGGAGCGATTGAGGGCAATCTTTAATGCATCAAGAACTGTGGGTTATATCATTACCTCAGTTGAGGACACCCATCCAATAATAGAATTCAGTCCTGGTGCAGCAAGTATTTTTGGTTATAAGCAAAGTGAGATTGTTGGCAGAAATGTATCTTCTCTTATTCCTGAGGACAAAAAGGAGGCAGCAAGGAATATATACCGAAAAATGATGAAAGATGGGCGTGAGTTTTCTGGTGAAATGACTTTGCTTAAACGTAATGAAGAACCCTTTGATGCTTATTATACTGTGTATCCTGTCCTTAATGCTTTTGGTAGGCCTATTGCCATTCTTGGTGTTATCATTGATATTACTTCTGTGAAAAACACCCAGGAAGTCATTCAGCAATTAAACCAAAACCTTAGTGAAAAAAACAAGGAACTTGAACAAATTATTTACGTTACATCCCATGACTTAAGGTCTCCATTGGTAAATATTCAGGGATTTAGTAAAGAACTTGATAATTCATTAAAAGAACTACAGGATTTATTGGATAAGATCCCTAATCAAAACAAACAGGAAATACTACATATTAATGCCGATATTCATGAATCACTTCATTTTATTCTTGGTAGTACCCGTAAAATGGATAAACTTTTAATGGGATTGCTTCAGTTTAGCAGGTTGGGCAAACAAATTCCTGAAATGGGAAGGGTCAAGCTTAATAAACTCTTAAAGGAAGTATTGGCCAATTTTGAATTCCAGGTTAAAAGTAATAACATTGAGGTGCGCTTATCAAAATTACCTGATATTTATGGGGATATGTCAATGCTTAACCAGGCATTTTCAAATATTGTATCTAATGCAATAAAATACCGGGATCCACAAAAGAAAGGGAAAATCCATATCTGGGGAAGCCTTGAAAGAGAATATGCTGTTGTCCATATCGAAGACAATGGTATTGGGATAGATCCCCGTTTTCATGAAAAAATATTTGAATTGTTCCATCGTACCCACCCTGAAATTATTGATGGGGATGGCTTGGGTTTGTCTGTAGTGAAAAAAATCATGGAGATGAACCAGGGAAAGATTAAAGTGAAAAGCATGCAGGGCCAAGGAAGTTGTTTTTCTCTTTATTTTCAACTGCCCGTGAGAAGAAAAAGAAGAGTTGTTCATGTTAAACAATAATGGTTATGGATAACATTGGCAACGAAAAAGCATTTATTATTGTTGATGATGATGCAGGTCATGCTTTGCTTATCAGAAAAAACCTAAAACGTATTGGAATCGTTAATAGCGTTTTCCATTGCTTTAATGCTTATGAACTTTTAGATTTACTTAATGGGAAGAAAGCTGACTCAGCTTCATTTAGCCCAAATTCTTTTATTGTTTTTCTTGATATTTGTATGCCTGGCTTATCTGGTATTGATGTGCTTGAAATCATCCGCTTAGATGAAAAATTAAAGGGGATAACCGTAGTTATGGTTTCAACGAGTGAATTCCCCGAAGAGATGAATAAATGTTTTGAATTGGGATGTTTGGATTTTCTTGTAAAACCCGTGAGCC